>DATCBY010000045.1:0-65176 GCA_036511595.1 Bauldia sp. | reverse complement strand
GAATTAGCAATGCCGTCACCGGGCGCGGTCTTCTCCATGATGCCGAGAGCGCGGTGCGACGAGGCGATGAGCGTCGTACGATCCGGCGAAACCAGACCGCGCTGGATGGCGCGGCCGGCCTCCATCAATTCGGCGGCGACGACCACATCGACGTCGCCGGGCGCGGGCATCATCGCCAGCACCGGGATGCGACCGCTGAACGGCACCATCTCCAGATAGTAGATTGTCGCCCCGGTACGCTGGGCAACGCCGGGCACCGAGGTCGCCTGCACGTACCAGCCATTGTGCTCGGCCAGATCGACCAGCCAGTCGGCGAGCACACCGCCGCCCTGCCCGCCTATGGCGAGGATCGCGATGGTGAGCGGCCGCTCACGGACGATGGCGTTCACCCGCGCGCCTATTCCGGCGCAAACGCCAGGCGATGCTCGGCACGCCGGCGCTGCAGGAAGCCGACCACTGCTGCCCGCACGCGCGCCATGAAACGATCCCAGCCAGTCGGGTTGGAGATGATGTCGCCGCGATAGAATGACGGGCAAAGGATCGCCGCGTCGGCGACTTCGCCGCAGTTGCCGCAGCCGACGCAGGAATTGTCGATAGCCGCCACCGGATCGTCACGGAGCGGATCATCCAGCTTCTTCAGCGACAGCGACGGACAGCCCGACAGGCGGATGCAGGCGTGATCGCCGGTGCAAACGTCCTCGTCAACGCCAAAGCGCGGACGCACGACGCGTTTGCCCTCGCTGACCGCCCTGGCAAGAATCGGCCGCTCGCGCCGCTGCTTGTTGAGCATGCATTCCGACGAGGCGACGATGACCTTGGGGCCTTTCTCGGGCGTGGTCAGGGCCTCCTTCAGCGTGTCGCGCATCTTGGCTACATCATAGGTCCGGTCGAGGGTCCTGACCCAGTTGACGCCGATGCCACGCACCGCCTTTTCGATCGGGTGCTCGGTGCTTCGCGATTTGTTCTTGGCGCGCGACGAGAGGATGTCCTGGCCGCCGGTTGCCGCCGAATAGAAATTATCGACGACGATGGTGACGCCGTCGTGCTTGTTGAAGACGGCGTTACCGATGCCGCTGGTCAGGCCGTTGTGCCAGAAGCCGCCGTCGCCCATCACGGCGATCGAACGCTTGCTTGCCTTGGCGTTGAAGGCGGAATTGGAGGCTGGACCGAGGCCGTAACCCATGGTGGTGCCGCCGATGTTGAACGGCGGCAGGATCGAGAAGAGGTGGCAGCCGATATCGCTCGCCACCTGATGCTCGCCGACATCGTTCTGGACGAGCTTCATTGCGGCGAAGATCGGCCGCTCGGGGCAGCCGGTGCAGAACCCGGCCGGCCGCATCGGCACTTCCTTCGCCAGAGCCTTCATGTCGTCATCGGCATCCGCCGCTGCGACGTTCGGAGCGCGCAATCGGTCCGTGAGCAGCGACGGCGCCTGCTGGCGCAGGAACGCGCCGATGCCGTCGAGCATCACCTTGGCCGTGTATTCACCCGCCATCGGCAGTGGCCCCTTGCCAATGAGCTTGGCGCCAACACCGGCATTCCGCAGGATTTTCGAGATCGACTGGTCGAGGTAGTCCGGCTGGCCCTCCTCGACAATCAGCACCGCATCCTTGTCGCGGCAGAAGTCGGCAACCTCGTCGTCAATCAGCGGATAGGTGACGTTGAGGACATAGAGCGGGATTTGCGTCTCGCCCCAGATGTCCGCGAGGCCCAACTGCTGCAGGGCGCGGATGACGCCGTTGTACATGCCGCCTTGCAGGATGATGCCGACATTGCCGTCCGCCGGACCGAAGAGCTCGTTGAGCTTGCGCTCCTTGATGAACTTGATCGCGGCCGGCAGGCGAATATTGATCTTCTCGTGCTCGTGCGCGTAGGAGGCCGGCGGCAGCACGATACGGGCGGTGTCACGCTGCGGGTGTTCCAGCGCGTCGGCGACGGTGAACGGCGGGCGCTTGTTGTCCTTGGCGATGAAGCGGCCGTGGAGATGGCAGGCGCGAATGCGGATTTCCATCATGACCGGCGTGTTCGACGCTTCCGAAAGCTCGAAGGAATCCTCCACCGCCTTGACGATCGACTCGAGGTTCGGCCGGGGATCGAGCAGCCAGATCTGCGATTTCATCGCGAAGGCGTGACTGCGCTCCTGCATGATCGAGGAGCCCTCGCCGTAGTCCTCGCCGACGATGATGACCGCGCCGCCCTTGACGCCGCTTGATGCCAGGTTGGCGAGCGCATCGGAGGCGACGTTGGTACCAACCGTCGACTTGAAGGTGACCGCCCCGCGGATAGGATAGTGAACGCTGGCGGCAAGCGTCGCCGCCGCGGTCGCCTCGCTGGCGCTCGCTTCAAAGTGCACGCCGAGATCGGCCATAATGTCCTGCGCATCGGCCAGCACATCCATCAGGTGCGAGATCGGCGCGCCCTGATACCCGGCGACGTAGCCGACGCCGCACTGGAGCAGCGCCTTGGTGACGGCCAGAATACCCTCGCCGCGGAACTCCTCGCCCGCGCCGATTTTCAGTTGCTGGACTTCCTTGGCGAAGGAACGCTCGGCCATCTGTTTCGGCTTTCTATCTGCCCGAATTAGGAGTTTTGGGCTTCGCTTTGGCTGCTGTCAATTTGGCGTAAGTTCCTGCTCTGACTGAGATTGCGCCACTCGACGCCGGTTTGGGCGTGACGGTCGAGCCATGCGCTCGGTCGCCAGCGCCGGTCGCCAGTGAGCGCGAAGAGCCCCGCAGCCATGGCGGCGATCGTCTCCGCGCCGACCGCGTCGCAAAGCTCGAACGGACCCCGCGGATAGGCCAGCGCCAGCCGCGCCGCGACGTCGATATCTTCCGGCGTGCCTATGCCGGCTGCGGCCGCCTCGGCGGCGACCAGAACCATCATCGTTGCGATGCGCTGTGCCGGGAGGCCAGGCCCGTCGGCAACGACCGACACCGGGTGACCGGCGGCGCGCACGCCGGCGGCCACGGCAGCCGCGATGTCGGGCGCCCCGGCGAGCGTGACGCGGTCGGTGAAGACGGTGTCGATCGCGACCGTTCGCGCCGGATCGAGCCCAAGGCGGCCCGCTTCCGTCGCCGCGCTGCCGCCGATCGGTCCGACGAGCGCGATCGCGGTCGGATCCATCGTGACCATATCTGGTGGAAATAGCCCGGCAACGCGCCGCGCGGAACTAGCGTCGAACCCGACCAGCCGCACGGGTTGGGGGACGCCGTGCAAATCCGGTTCGCCATCACTCAGAGGGCGGCCTCTGCTGTCGTATTCGTAGAAGCCGCTACCCGACTTGCGGCCCAATAAACCGCGACCAACACGTTCGGCGACAATCGGGGCAGGTCGAAAACGCGGCTCCCCACCGAAAGCGCGCCAGACTTGCTCAGCCACGGCCGCCGAGATGTCCAGCCCGACAAGGTCCAGCAGCTCGAACGGACCCATCCTGAAATGCAGCGCGTCGCGGACGATGCGGTCGATCTCAGTCGCCGAAGCGATACCTTCGTCGAGAATGCGCAAAGACTCGCCCGTGAAGGCGCGGCCGATATGGTTGACGAGAAAACCAGGCGTGTCGCCGACGACGAACGGACGCTGGCCGAGAGCGCCGGCGAACCACCGCAACGTCTCGGTGGTCGCCGCCGCGGTCGCGGGCCCGCGAACGATCTCTACCGCACGGACTCGGGTCGGTGGATTGAAAAAGTGCAGCCCGGCAAATCGGGAGGGATCGCTGACCCCTTCCGCGATCGCGGCGATCGACAGCGAGCTGGTATTGGTTGTCAGGATCGCCTCCGGCGAGGCCAGCCGGGAAATCTCCCGAAACAGCGACCGCTTGACCTTGATGTCCTCGAGCGCCGCTTCGATGACGAGGTCTGCCGCGACGGCCGCGGCCAGATTATCCGACGCCAGTCGGCCGACGACGACTTCCGCTTCTGTCCGCGTCATGCGGCCCTTGGAAATATCCCGGCCCAACCCGTCGCGAACAGTTCCGATGGCGTGTGCTGCGGCGTTATCGGCGGCGTCGTGCACCGTCACCGAAAAACCGTTCCGTGCTGCGAGTTCGGCGATGCCGCGACCCATCGTGCCGGCGCCGATCACTCCGATGGTCCGGATGACGCCCATCACTCTCCCGTAAACTTTGGCGACCGCTTTTCGAGGAAGGCGGCCAGACCTTCGCGCTTGTCCGCCGTCGCGAACACTTCAAGGAAGGCCTCGAATTCCAATGCGAGCGCCGCGTCGAGCGGTAGATCGAAACCTTCGCGCGCGACCCGCTTGATGGCGGCGAGCGCCCGCGGTGGCAACGCGGCGATGGTCCCGGCAAGCGCGAGGACCCGCGCTGGCAGGCTGGCGGGTTCGCATACTTCGCTCACCAGTCCCCAGCGCTCGGCCGTGTCGGCATCGATCGCCTCGCCGGTGAGCAGCAGGTACGCCGCGCGCTGCAATCCGACCGCACGCGTCAGCCTCTGCGTCGCGCCCCCGCCCGGCATGATGCCGAGTTTTGGTTCGGGGTTGCCGAGCTTGATGCCGCGGGCGGCGATAACGATGTCGGCGCAGAGCGCCAACTCCAATCCTCCGCCGAGCGCATGGCCGTTCAGCGCCGCGATCAGCGGCTTCGCAAAGCCCGCGAGCACCTCCCACATCTCACGAATCTCCGCGCGTCCGACATCGGCGGGCGTCGATTGGGCGAGTATGCGGATGTCGGAGCCCGAGGCGAAAATCTTGCCGCTGCCGGTGACGATGACGACGCGGCAATCGCTGTCGGCAGCAGCACTGGTCAGTGCCTCCACCAACGCGCCGCGCAACTCAAGACCGAGCGCGTTCCGCATGTCCGGATCATCCAGCACCAGTTGCCGCACGTAGGGGGCGGGCCGATAGTCGCCGAGCTTGGATTGGCCGGCCATCTTGAGCAAAGCTCCCGGGTTCCTGCGCTGTTCCGGTGGTCAGCTGACGGCCTTCACTTGTGACGCCGCCTCAGGTAGATAGTTTAATCTTAAATGATTTTCCATCGGAAGTTTGCCGAATGAAGACGACGCGCCGCGCGGTCGTGACCGGTGGGGGACGTGGCATCGGCCGGGCGGTGGCGGCGGCCCTTTCGCGGGCCGGCCATGAGGTGACCGTGTTTGGGCGCAATGAGGACACCTTGCGGGACGCCGTAGCCAAGGGCGACGCGATTGCCTGGCGAGGTGTCGATGTGACCGACCGCGACGCGTTTGCCGCGAGGCTCGATGAAGTCGGCCCGGTCGACATTCTGGTCAACAATGCCGGCATCGCGGACAGCGCGCCCTTCGCCAAATCCGATCTGGCATTCTTTCATCGCGTCATGGCGGTGAATTTCGACAGCGTCATCATTGCTACACACGCCGTGCTGCCGGGCATGACTGAGCGCGGTTTCGGCCGCGTCATATCGATCGCCTCGCTGGCGGGGGTAAAAGGTTACCCTTACGTCAGTGCCTACGTCGCCTCAAAGCACGCCGTGGTCGGCCTGACCCGCGCGCTCGCGCTGGAGGTCGCCAAGGCTGGGGTAACGGTCAACGCGGTTTGCCCGGGCTACGTGGATACCGATCTCGTCAGCGACAGCGTCGCGCGCATCGCAGCGAGCACCGGCCGCCTGCCTGCGGACGTTCTGCAGCACCTTACCAGGGACAATCCGCAGGGCCGGCTGATCGCCCCTGCGGAGGTTGCCGACACGGTCGCCTGGCTCTGCGGCGACGGCGCTGCCGGAGTCAATGGTCAGGCGATCGCGATCAGCGGCGGGGAGAGCGCGCCATGAGTGACACCAGGCTCCGCCCGCCGCTCGACGCGGAGACCAAGGTCGCCGAGACCAGCCACAAGGCCGAACTGCGCCTCTGGCTGCGTCTGCTCACCTGCACGACGCTGATCGAGACCGAGGTACGCAAGCGCCTGCGGACCCAGTTCGGCGAGACGCTGCCGCGCTTCGACCTGATGGCGCAGCTCGAGCGGGTCGAGGACGGCATGACGCTTGGCGAGGTATCGCGACGGATGATGGTGTCGGCCGGCAATGTTACCAGCCTGGTGGAGCGGCTTGTTCAGAACGGTCACCTGGAGCGGCGTACTGCGCCTAATGACCGGCGCTCGCAACTCATCCGACTGACCAGTGCCGGACGCGCCCACTTCGGCAGGATGGCCGCGGGTCACGAGCAGTGGGTGGCCGAACTGCTCGGCGATCTCCGCGCCAAGGATATGGCGGCGGCGATGGCGGAACTTGCCAAGGTCAAGAAGTCGGTGAGCCGTGCCCTCGGCGCCATGACAGAGGATGACAAGTGAAGCCCCCCGCAGCGCTCGCCGGCTACGATGCGGCGCACGTCGGCTTCAGCGTGGCCAACCGGGTGGCGACGATCTTGCTCAACCGGCCCGAAAAGAAAAATCCGCTTACGTTCGAATCTTACGCCGAACTGGTCGAGATATTCCGAACTGCCGCCGGCGACGAATCCGTGCGCGCCTTCGTCGTCACCGGCGCTGGCGAGAATTTTTCCTCCGGCGGCGACGTGTTCGAGATCATCGGCCCACTGCTGGAAAAAGACACCAAGGGACTGCTCGCCTTCACGACCATGACCGGCAATCTGGTCAAGGCGATGCGCAGCTGCCCGCAACCGATCATCGCCGCCATCGACGGAATCTGCGCCGGTGCCGGCTCCATCCTCGCAATGGCCTCCGACATTCGCATTGGCACGGCGCGCGCGAAGATCGCGTTCCTGTTCAACCGTGTGGGCCTTGCCGGCTGTGACATGGGCGCCTGCGCGGTGCTTCCAAGAATAGTCGGCCAGGGGCGCGCCGCCGAATTGCTGTTCACCGGCCGCAATCTGTCGGGTGATGAAGCGGAGCGCTGGGGTTTCCTGAACCGGCTGTGCGACCCTGCTGCACTTCTTGCGGACGCGACGGCGCTGGCGGGGACGCTTGCGCGCGGGCCGACCTTCGCCACCGGCATGACGAAGCGCATGCTGGAAATGGAATGGGCGATGAGCGTGCCGGACGCGATCGAAGCTGAGGCCATCGCGCAGGCACTGACCATGACCACCGCGGATTTCAGGCGCGCCTATGAGGCGTTTGCCGCCAAACAGAAGCCCCTTTTCGAGGGCGATTGATGCCGGACCTCGGATTTCTCGACTGGCCATTCTTCGAGCCGCGCCACCGCAACTGGCGCGACCGGATCGCCGAATTTGCGGAGGGCGCGGGGCGTCTGATCGACCGCGACGATGTCGATGGGTCCTGCCGGCGGCTTGCCGGAGCGATGGGCGACGCCGGCCTGCTCGATGCGAGCGTCATCCGCGACGTCGGCGGACGTTTCGACGTGCGCATGCTGTGCCTTGCGCGTGAGACGCTCGCATACCACGAGGGCCTTGCCGACTTTGCCTTCGCCATGCAGGGCCTCGGCAGCGGTCCCATATCGCTCTTCGGCACGAAGGAGCAGCGCGAGCGCTGGCTGCCGCCGGTGGCGAGCGGCAAGGCCCTCGCGGCGTTTGCCCTGACGGAGTCCGAAGCCGGCTCCGACGTGGCCGCGATTGCCATGACGGCGACGCCCGACGGGCCCGATCATTTCCGCCTCAGCGGCGGCAAGACTTTCATCTCGAACGGTGGCATCGCCGACAGCTACGTGGTCTTTGCGCGAACCGGCGAAGCGCCCGGTGTCCGCGGACTTTCCGCCTTCGTCGTTCATGCGGACGCTGCCGGACTTACCGTCGCCGAGCGCATCGAGACAAGCGCGCCGCATCCCCTCGCCCGCCTCGCTTTTTCCGATTGCCGCGTACCGCTCACCGAGCGCTTAGGCAAGGGCGGCGACGGCTTTAAGATCGCGATGGCGACACTTGACGTTTTCCGGCCGACGGTTGGAGCTGCCGCGCTTGGCTTCGCCCGGCGCGCGCTGGATGACACCATCTCCCATGTGCGCCGCCGCAAGATGCTGGACGGCGTGCTTGCCGACCTGCAGATGACCCAGGGCACGATTGCCGACATGGTTGCTGACGTGGATGCCGCCGCGCTGATGGTCTATCGCGCCGCGTGGGCCAAGGATGCCGGCGCCGAGCGGATCACGCGCGAAGCGGCCTTGGCCAAGATGGTGGCGACCGAGGCCGCCCAACGCGTTGTCGACAAGGCCGTGCAGCTCCATGGCGGCGCCGGGGTCGTCAAAGGCCACAGGGTCGAGGAACTCTACCGCGACGTGCGGGCGCTGCGCATCTACGAAGGCTCGACCGAAATCCAGAAGGTGATCATCGCGCGCGCGACACTCGCTCAATCGGCTACGGCGCCATGAGCGCGAAACTCTGGTCGACGGACGTGACCATTCGCTTTTCGCACTGCGATCCTGCCCGCATCGTCTATTTCGCCAGCCACTTCGATATCCTCAACGGCGTCATCGAGGACTGGTTCATCAATGCGCTGGCGCTCCCATACTACGACATCGTCGGCCGACGGCAGACCGGTCTCGGCTACGCCCACAGTTCTTGCGAATTCCGTCTGCCGGCGCGGATGGGCGAGGTTCTGACCTATGCGGTCCAGGTCGAGCGGGTCGGCAATAAATCGCTGCCGCTGCGCATTGCCGCGCGGCGCCGCGCCGACGAAATCCTCGAAGCCAGGCTCGTTATCGTGTCGACGGATCTGGTCAAGGGCAACGCCATCCCGCTGCCCGATGACATTCGCGCCGCTGCCACGGCTTATTGGGAGAAAAGTGCGTGACCAACAAGGACAACGCCATCGTTCACAAGGTTCTGCAGCCGGCGGGCTGGCCGGCGCCGCGCGGCTATGTCAACGGTGTCGCGGCCAGCGGGCGCACGATCTACACTGGCGGACTGATCGGCTGGGATGCCGCCGGCAAATTTCCTGCGGACTTTGTCGGCCAGGTGCGGCAGACGCTGGCCAACACGTTGGCGGTCTTGCGCGCCGCGGGAGGCGGTCCCGAGCACATCGTCCGGATGACCTGGTACGTCACCGCGATGGACACCTACCTTGCTTCGGCGAAGGAGCTTGGCGCCGCCTATCGCGAGACCATGGGCCGGGCTTATCCTGCCATGGCGCTGGTCGAGGTGGTGCGTCTCGTCGAGGTCGCCGCGATGGTCGAGATTGAGACGACGGCGGTCGTACCGGAATAACCCGCGGGTCTTATTGCCCATGGATCGGTTTCGCGCTATTACTTTAAGCTTAAAGCTTCTCCCGTGAGGTCACCCGTGGAGCAAGGCGTTCCCAAACCCGAGACGGCGGCCTTCGACTGGGCCGACCCGCTGGCGCTGGCAGCTTCTCTCACCGAGGAGGAGCGAATGGTCGCCGAGACGGCGCAGGGGTACGCCGAAGAGAAATTGCTGCCCCGGGTGGTTGCCGCCAATCGCGACGCCCACTTCGATCGCGCCATCATGCAGGAGATGGGGGCGCTTGGCCTGCTCGGCGCGACGCTGCCGGAGGAATACGGCGGCGCTGGTCTTGGGAACGTCGCCTACGGTCTGATTGCGCGCGCGGTCGAGACAGTCGATTCGGCCTATCGCTCGGCTATGAGCGTGCAATCGTCGCTGGTCATGCATCCGATCTTCGCCTACGGCTCCGACGCCCAGCGGCAGAAATGGCTGCCGGGTCTGGCGCAAGGCGAACTGATCGGTTGCTTTGGCCTCACCGAGCCCGACTTCGGTTCCGATCCCGGCGGCATGCTCACACACGCCACCAAGGTCGCGGGCGGCTACCGGCTGGATGGCGCCAAGACCTGGATCACTAATGCGCCGATCGCCGATGTGGCGGTGGTGTGGGCCAAGCTGGACGACGTCATCCGCGGCTTCCTGGTCGAGCGCGGCACCAAGGGATTTTCGACACCGAAGATCGACGGCAAGCTGTCGCTGCGCGCGTCCTTCACCGGCGAGATCGTGCTCGATGGCGCCGTCGTTCCCGAAGAGAATATTCTACCCAACGCGAAGGGACTGTCCGGCCCCTTCGGTTGTCTAAACCGCGCCCGCTACGGCATCGCCTGGGGCGTGATGGGCGCGGCGGAAGACTGCTGGCACCGCGCCCGCCGCTATGTGCTGGATCGCAAGCAATTCGGACGCCCGCTCGCCGCCAACCAGCTCGTCCAGAAGAAGCTCGCCGACATGCAGACCGAGATCGCGCTGGGGCTCGCCGGTGCGTTGCGCCTGGGCCGTTTGATGGAGGAAGGCAAGGCGCACCCCGCGGCCATCAGCCTGATGAAACGCAACAATTGCGGCAAGGCGCTGGATATTGCCCGGGCCGCACGCGACATGCACGGCGCCAACGGCATATCCGAAGAATTTCATGTCATGCGCCACCTCGTGAACCTCGAAACGGTCAACACCTACGAGGGTACCCACGACGTTCACGCGTTGATCCTTGGCCGCGCCCAGACCGGCATCCAGGCATTCTTCTGATGAAGATCGCGATCGTCGGCGCCGGACCGGCCGGTCTCTATTTCGCCATTCTCGCCAGGAAGGCGAACCCCGGCGACGCGATCACCGTTTACGAACGTAACAAGGTCGACGACACGTTCGGTTTCGGTGTCGTCTTCTCTGACCAGACGCTGGACAATTTCGAGGCGCGCGACGCTGAGAGCTACGAGCGCATAACCCGCGCCTTCGCTTACTGGGACGACATCGAGATCAACTTCAAGGACAGCCGCTATCGCATCGGCGGCAACGGCTTCTGCGGCTGCTCGCGGCGAACGCTGCTGCTTATTCTCTACGAACGCGCCAAAAGCTTGGGCGTCGAATTCCGGTTTCAGCACGAGATCGACGGCATCGAACCGCTGGCGCAGGACCACGATCTCGTGGTGCTCGCCGACGGCATCAATTCGAAATTCCGCGACCGCTACAAAGCGCACTTCCAACCGACCGTCGACCTCAGGCCAAACAAATTCGCCTGGATGGGATCGACGGCCGAACTCGACGCCTTCACGTTTGCCTTTGAGGAGACCGAGCACGGCGTCTTCATCGCGCACGCCTACCAGTACGAAGAGGGCGGCTCGACCTGGGTCTTCGAGACCGACAACGACACCTTTGAACGCGCCGGCCTCGCCAACCTGAACGAGGCGGAATCCGCGCGTGTCATGGAGCGCATCTTCCGGCGCCATCTTCGCGGCCATCATCTGCTGACGAACCGCTCCTTGTGGCGGAATTTCCCGATGGTGCGCAACGCCCGCTGGGTGAAGGACAATGTCGTCCTGCTCGGCGATGCCAAGGCGACGGCGCATTTTTCCATCGGCGCCGGTACCAAACTCGCCATGGAAGACGCCATCTCGCTGCACGATGCCCTGACAAAGACAAGAACCGTGAGCGAGGCGCTTTCGTCTTTCGAATCCGGCCGGCGCGAGGAAGTCGAGCGCACGCAGCATTCGGCCGATGTATCGCTCGTCTTCTTCGAGCATCTCGGTCGCTTCTGGAATTTCGATCCGGTCCAGTTTGCTTTTGGCGTGATGACGCGCGCCAAGGCGATCACGTACGACAACCTGCGTCTGCGAGCGTCGGAATTTGTCGCCGATGTCGACCGGCACTTCGCCGAAGGCGTCGCGGATCAGGGTTTCGCGGTAAACATCGCCAAGCCGAAGCCGCCGATGTTCCAGCCTTTCCGCCTGCGCAACATGACGCTCGCCAATCGTGTCGTCGTTTCCCCGATGTGCATGTATTCGGCTGACGACGGGGTGCCCGGCGACTGGCACCTTGTTCACTACGGCGCCCGCGCTATCGGCGGCGCCGGGCTTATGTTCACCGAAATGACCGACATCTCCGCGGAGGGCCGCATCAGCCCGGGCTGCACCGGCCTGTGGACCGACGCGCAGGAGGCCGCCTGGAAGCGTATTGTCGATTTCGTTCATGCCCAGTCGGCGACAAAAATCTGCCTGCAGATCGGCCACGCCGGACGCAAGGCTTCGACCCAGTTCATGTGGGAGGAAGACGTTCATCCGCTGCCCGAGGGCAACTGGCCGGTGGTTTCAGCGTCACCCCTCCCCTACCTTGAGGTCAGCCAGGTGCCGCGACCGATCAACCGCGCCGACATGGACCGGCTGGTCGCGGAATTCGTCGCCACGACCGAGCGGGCGGAGCGCGCCGGCTTCGACATGATCGAGTTGCACGCCGCGCACGGCTATCTGCTGGCGAGTTTCATTTCCCCGCTCACTAACCATCGCACCGACGCGTACGGCGGCTCTCTGGACAACCGCCTGCGCTTTCCGCTGGAGGTCTTTCGCCGCATGCGGGAGGCCTGGCCGGCGCACAAGCCGATGTCGGTGCGCATTTCCGCGACGGATTGGGCGGATGGCGGCATCACCGGCGACCACGCCGTCGAGGTCGCCACCGCCTTCGCCGAAGCAGGGGTCGATCTGATCGACGTATCGACCGGGCAGACGGTTAGCGACGCGCGCCCGGTCTTCGGACGCATGTTCCAGACGCCATTCTCTGACCAGATACGCAACGAGGCCAAGGTCGCGACGATGTGTGTCGGCAACATCACCACCGCCGATCAGGTTAATACGATCCTCGCCGCAGGACGCGCCGATCTCGTCGCGCTGGCGCGTCCGCACCTGATGGATCCGAATTTCACGTTGCGTGCCGCCGCCTGGTACGGCATCGACGACGTCGCCTGTCCGCCGCAATACCTCGCCGGCCGCGATCAACTCCTGCGCAACACCAAACGCGACCGCGACGAACTGGAAGACCTGAAGCGCAAGCTCAAGCCGAAATCGCGGGGCGATTTGCGCGATGTCGCGGATCAGATTTCCCACGCCGCCGAATAGGGCGACGGCGCACGCGGTCGCAACAACTTTAAGCTTGAAGTTTTTTTAGGCATCTGAAACGATAAAAAGGTGTCCTCGGCGATCATATGCGAGGGCCTCGGGATAGCGAGTGCGGCGATCGCCCGCGACCGAGTCTTCATGCGGTGGCCTGTCCGGGGAATGTTCGATCAACGTATCGGAGTGGGGATCAAACAAGATGATCAGGAAATTCGGACTGGCCGCGCTCGCGGCATCTGCGCTTGCCCTGGTAACGGCCTCGCCGGGCTTCGCCGCCGACAAGCCGGTCTTCGGCCTCGTCATGTCGTTCAGCGGCTGGTTCCAGCCGATCGACGCCGACACCATCGCCGGCGCCAAGCTCGCGGTCGATGAAATCAATGCCGCCGGCGGCGTGCTCGGCCAGCCGATCTCGGTCGCCGAGTTCGACAACAAGTCAGAGCCGGCACTCGGCGCCGACGGCGCCGTCGATGTGATCGGCAAAGGCGCCAAGGCGATTCTCTTCCCAAGCGATTTCGACTTCGGCGCCCCCGGCGCCTATGTCGCGCAGCAGAAAAACGTGGTTGCCTTCTCCGGCGCTTCCGATCCGAAGTTTGGTGTCCAAGGCGTTGGACCTCTTGCCTACTCCACCTCGAACGCCAGCCAGGCGCAGGGCGGCCTGATGGCCGAGTGGGCGTACAACAAGAAGGGCTGGAAGACGGCCTACGTTCTTCTCGACAACACGATCGCCTATACCAAGTCGCTCTGCGCCAGCATGGGCACGCGCTGGAAGGAGCTGGCCGGCGATGCCGGTCTGCTCGGCGAGGATACTTTCCTGAACGGTGACGCTTCCATCGCCGCACAGGTGACCCGGATCACGAGTCTGCCGACCAAGCCGGACGTCATCTTCTTCTGCTCCTATGCTCCCGGCGGTCCGAGCGCCATCCGCCAACTCCGCGCCGCCGGCATCCAGTCGGCGATCCTTACGGGCGAATCTCTTGACGGCGACTACTGGATCGGCACCGTCCCTGACCTCAGCAACTTCTTCGTCGTCAACTACGGCTCGAAATACGGCGACGATCCCGATCCGGCAGTGAATGACTTCTTCAAGCGCTTCGAGGCCAAGTACGGCAAGAAGGCGGACGTCTCCTATGGCCTGCGCGGTTATTCCGCGGTGCAGGCTTGGGCGGCCGCGGCCAACAAGGCTGGCTCGCTGGACGGCGACAAGGTTGCCGCGGTTCTCGATACCTTTGACAAGCAGCCGCTGGTTCTCGGTCCGACGACCTACACCAAGGACCTGCACATCCAGACGACCCGGCCGATGTCGATCATCGGCGTCGACAAGGGCAAGTTCGCCGCGGTCGGCCGCTTCACGGTTGAGAAGTTCCCGCCGTTCTAGATCGCCGCGGGAAACCTGTCACAATCGGTCCCTCTCCCCGGTGCGGGGAGAGGGACGAAAGACCGATGAACGCCCACGACCAGCTTGAGGCTATATCCGTCACCGTCCGTTTCGGCGGCCTCACCGCCGTCGAGGATGTCAGCCTCAACGTGGCACGCGGCGAAATACTCGGGCTGATCGGCCCGAATGGTGCCGGCAAGACCACGCTCGTCAACGTTTTGTCCGGCTTTCAGAGGCCCACCGCAGGTACGGTGCGCATCGGCTCCGGCGACTACACCCGCGCCTCCCGCCACGGTTTCCCACGCGCCGGAGTTGCCCGCACCTTCCAGGCGGTGCGCCTTTTCAAGGGGCTGACGGTCGGGGAAAACGTCGAGACCGGATACGTCTCGCAGGGTCTTGGCCGCGCCGAGGGTCGTCGTCGTGCGCGGTTGATCCTCGAGGAGTTCGGTCTCGGTGGAAAGGCCGGGTTCCCGGCAACGGGCCTGAGCTACGGCGAGGAGCGCCGCGTTGGCCTTGCTCGCGCGCTGGCGGTCAACCCGCGCTTCCTGCTGCTCGATGAACCGGCAGCGGGCCTCGCCCCGGCGGAAGCCGAAGAGCTGCGGCACCTGATCGCCGGCCTTCGCACGAAATACGACTGCGGCGTCCTGGTCATCGAGCACAACATGGCGCTGGTCATGAACCTCTGCGAGCGCATCCATGTATTGGACGGCGGACGCACCATAGCCGGCGGCACGCCGGCGGACATTCGCGCCCATGCCGGCGTGCGCACCGCCTATCTCGGCTCGACCGCCCGTCCATGAGCAAGGGCGATCCGCTCCTCCGCGTTTCCGGCGTCGCCGTTCGCTACGGTCCAATAGCGGCCGTTCGCGATGTCGATCTCACGGTCGGCGCCGGTGAAATCGTCGCGATTGTCGGGCCGAACGGCGCCGGCAAGACGTCATTGCTATCGGCCATCGCCGGCATCGAGCGGCCAGCCGCGGGAACGATTGAATTTGCCGGCCGATCGCTGGCGGGCGTGGTGCTCGAGGACATTGTGACACGGGGCATCGCGCTGGTTCCCGAGGGGCGGCACATCTTCGCCAGCCTGACCGTGCAGGAAAACCTGATGCTCGGCGCCACCACCCGCGGCGACGGTGACGCCGTGCGCGCCGACATGGACCGCTTCTTCGGCACCTTTCCGATCCTTGGCCGCCGCCGCCAACAGCCGGCGGGACAGCTATCGGGCGGCGAGCAGCAGCAGCTTGCCATCGCCCGCGCGCTGCTTTCGCGGCCGCGACTCCTTATGCTCGATGAGCCCTCGCTCGGCCTCGCACCGATGATGGTCGATCAGGCGTACGCGGTGCTTCGGTCGATCCGGGGGAGCGGCGTAGCAATTCTGCTCGTCGAGCAGAATGCCGAGCGCGCTTTCGCCCTTGCCGATCGCGCGCTGGTGATGAACGGCGGCGTCTTCGTGCTCGGTGGAACGCCGGCGGAACTCGGCGCCCATCCCGACTTCGACGCGGCCTACTTCGGCATCGGCATGCAGTCGGAACAGGCGGGGCGGTGATCGACCGCATCATCCAGACGCTCGTCGATGCCCTTAGCGTGGGCGGCCTCTACGCCCTCACGGCGCTGGGTATCGGGCTGATATTCGGGGTGATGCGCCTCATCAACTTCGCCCACGGCGAACTTATCATGGTCACCGGCTACGCGCTGCTGGCGGCCTTCGCCTTGCCGCTACCGCTGGTGCTGCTGTTCGGTTTTCTGGCCGCCATCGTGCTCGCCCTGGTGACGGAGCGGGTCGCATTCCGGCCGCTGCGCAACGCCAATCCCGCGACGCTGCTCATCTCTTCGTTCGCTGTTTCATTCCTGCTGCAGAAGACGCTGATCCTGTTCGTCGACTCGCGGCCGAAAGGCATCGATTTCCTCCCCGCGCTTGGCCGGCAGATCGAGGTCGTGGGTGTGCGCCTGCAGATCCTGCAGCTCGTCATCATCGCGGTCAGCGTAGTTCTGCTCGCCGCCCTCACCTGGTTCCTGCGCGCGACGGCCGTCGGTTTGCAAATGCGGGCCGCGGCGGAAGACTTCCGCATGGCCCGCGTCCTCGGCGTGCGCGCCAATCGCGTCATCGCCATCGCCTTTGCGCTGAGCGGCATCCTCGCCGCAACAGTTTCCTGCCTCGTGGTCGCACAGACGGGCATAGTGCAGCCGCGAATGGGAGCGCAGCTCGTCATCATCGCGTTCGTCGGCACAGTGATCGGCGGCCTCGGCAGCCTGACCGGTGCGGCGCTCGGCGGCTTCCTTGTCGGCGCTGCGACAATCCTGCTGCAGGCGCTGCTGCCGCCCGACCTGCGCGTCTTCCGCGAAGCCTTCGTCTTCGTCGCCGTGACGCTGGTCATCCTCTTCCGGCCGCAGGGGCTCATTCCCGCGCGTGGGCTGCGCGAGCGGGTGTGATGACGAACGCCGTTCGCCGGGTCTGGCCGCTGGTCGCGCTCACGCTGCTGCTGACCATGATTGTCGCAATTGCCTCGTTCGCGCCGGACGTGCTGCAGCGACGGACGACACAAGGGCTGGTCAACCTCGTCGCCGTCGTCGGGCTCTACGTCTTCGTCGGCAACTCCGGCGTCCTGTCGTTTGGCAACGTCGCCTTCATGGCGGTCGGCGCCTATGTGTCTGCATTGCTCACCATGAAGGCTGCCGCGAAGTCGGTGTTCCTGCCCGATCTTCCGTCGTTCATCGCCGCCCTCGAGTGGCCGACGCTCCCCGCTGCGCTCGCCGGCGGAATCGCCGCGGCGCTTCTGGCCTTTCTCGTCGGCCTCCCTCTGATGCGCCTTTCGGGCATTTCGGCCAGCATCGCAACCTTCGCCGTGCTGGTCATTACCTACGCCGTGCTCGGCAACTGGACGTCCGTCACCGGCGGCCAGAACTCACTGATGGGACTGCCGATCTACGTCGGCGTATGGACCGGGCTCGGCTGGGCGATCGCCGCAATCGTCGTCGCGTTCGTCTATCAGGAAAGCCGGTCGGCGCTGTTGCTGCGCGCCTCGCGCGAAGACGAAACCGCGGCCGAGGCGAGCGGCGTCAACGTCGTCCGTCATCGGCTGATCGCTTTCACGATCAGCGGCTTCATCTCCGGCATCGCCGGGGTGCTGCTGGCCCATTTTCTTGGAACCGTCCGTGTCGAGACGTTCTATCTCGACCTGACGTTCCTGATCGTCGCCATGCTGGTGATCGGCGGCATGGGCAGTCTGACCGGCGCCGTACTTGGCGCGGTGGTCATCGCCGCGCTCACCGAGCTGCTGCGTCAGGCCGAGATCGGCCTCACGCTCGGCGCTACGACGATAGCCGCACCCGCCGGCACCGGAGATGCCATCCTTGCCCTGATCATGCTGCTCATCATCATCTTCAGGCCGAAGGGAATCGCCGGCGGCAAGGAAATTGGCTGGCCGTTCGGCCGGTCGACGCCCTAGTTCCGCGCCGCGTGATAGCGGATGGCAAAGTCGATCCACTCCGGCGAATCCCATTCCGGATAGGCGGCACGGATAGCCGGAGCGAGCGATGCGACGATGGCATCGGGTTCTTCACCCGCCTTGCGCCTGGCGGCGACCCTCTGGCCGACATCGACCAGATAGTCGCGCACGACCTTAAGAATCCCGGCGCCACCGACGGAGCCATGACCCGGAACCACGATGGACGGGTTCCAGCCGATCACCTCGTCGAGCACCCTCACCCAGTTGGCGGCGTCGAGATCGGCATCGTGTGGCGGGAACCACGGGAAGATCGGAAACATGCGCTCTTCGGCGAGATCGCCGACGAACACGATCTTTTCGGCGGGCAGCCAGACAACCTCATCGGCGGCTGTATGCGCCGGACCCCACGTGCGGAGTTCGACCGTGCGCCCGCCGAGATCGAGCGCATGGGAACCGCCTTCGTACACGCTGTCGGGCATGACGATCTCGACGCCCTCCAACGCTGCCGCAACTGCCGGGCCGAAGCCCTTGAACATACCGATGTAGCCTTCGCCCTTCGCCTTCAGTTCGTCGCGCTGCGCGCGGTTGTAGACGATGTCGGCTTTCCCTTTGAACGCCTGCGCGCCGAAGCCGTGTTCCGGATGAAAGTGGGTCAGAGTCAGGATCAGCTTCCGGTCTCCCGCCACTTTGCGGGCCGCTTCCAGAATCCGCGCGCCGTTCCTCGACCCCATGCCGCTGTCAACGACGAGTGCGGTATCGCGACCGAGCACCACGCCGACGTTCGGAACCAGCGGCACGCGATGGTCGGGAATGACAAACACGCCGCTGGCGATCTCGCGAATGGTCTCCGGTTTCACGTCCGGCGGCGGCGGCCCGTCGCTCAAGGATGCGTCACTCATCTCGGGAAACGTCCTCGTGCATGTGCGCCGATCGCCATCTCTGGCGCCACAGAGTTGGACACTTTAAGCTTAAAACGTCAAGACGCGGGCCGCCCCGGAGACACGTATGAGCGATGCTTTGATCGCCCTTCATTTTCAGAACGACATCTGCCATCCGGATGGCGCCATCCCCTTCTCGCTCAACCGCAACACACCTGAAGCGGAGGCTTTTCTCGCTGCCAGCCGCAAGGCGCTCGCCGCGGCACGCCGGAAGCGATGGACGATCGCGCACGTCCACATCGGCTTCGCAAAGGACTACAGCGATCTGCCGAGAAACAGCCGCCTCTTCCGCAAGGCCGAGCAATTCCATGCAGTGAGGCGCGGCTCGTGGGGCGCTGCCGCCTACAAGGGTTTCGAAGCGCGCACCGGCGAGATCGTCATCACGCGGCCTTGCAACAGCGCGTTCTACAACACCACGCTTGAGGCCAGGCTCCGCCGGCGCAAAGTCGACACGCTGCACGTCATGGGCATGGCGACGCAGTTCTCGGTCGAGAGCACGGTGCGCGCCGCCTCGGATATGAACTATCGCGTTGTCATTCTCGCCGATTGCTGCGCCTCGGCCGACATGGATGCCCACCGGGCATCCTTGAAGACGCTGGCGATGCTGGCCGACATCAAGGGCGGCCCTTCCGGCTAGACCGCAGCGCCGGTCTCCACGAATGCATGCGTGGTGACCATAAAGACCGTTTCGCCCGTCTGCTTGACGCCGGTTGTCGTCATGCTGAGCAGTCCCCAGCCGGGACGCGACTTCGAAATGCGCTTGCCGACGATGCGGGCCGTGAAGGTGACGGTGTCGTCGGGATAGACGGGGTTAGGCCAGCGCAGATCGTCAAAGCCGGGCGACGGTCCGGATACCAGTAGCGGCTCGCCGGCAGCGCGCGCCTTCGCCTCTTCCGCCTCGAAGTGGTTCACCAGCAGGCGCATCATGGCGGATGCCGTATGCCAGCCACTGGCGCAAAGGCGCCCGAACGAGGTCTCTCCCGCGCCGACCTCCTCGACATGAAACACCTGCGGATCGTATTTCCGCGCGAAGCGCTTGATGCTCTCGGCGGTGAAAGTGTGCGAGCCGAAAACGTGGACGTCGCCGATGCCGATTTTCTCGTAGGCGTTCATGCCGCGTCCCGCCGGCGGAAGAGAATGGCGTTGTCCATCATCATCGTGCGTTCGCGATGCTGATTGAAGATTTCGTGGTGAAATCGTACCAGGCCGAGTTTCGGATTGCCGATCCAGCCACGCGTCTCCACTACGGTCGTGCGTCCAGTCAGATGGTCACCGGGACGCACGGCATGCTGCCATTTCAAGTGCTCGACCCCGGGAGAGCCGGCACAGCTCGAATTGATCAGCAGCCCGTCGTCGAGCAGGCGCATGAACAGCGAGCACACCTGCCAGCCCGATGCGATCAGGCCACCCCCGAACTCGGTGATCGGCGTTTCGTCCTGGAGATGGAAGATCTGCGGGTCAAACTGGCGCGAGAACTCGATGATGTCCGCGCGCGAAACCGCCACATCGGGCAACTCGAAAATCTGCCCCGGCGCAAAATCCTCGAAGTATCGCTTGGTCATCAAACTCACGGCGCGCGGTAGCGAAGGAATTGCCGGGGTACGGCAGGACTCTAACTTGCAACCAGATCGTTATGAGCGACCTGTCGACCAACAACAATGGGGTTCCGGCGATTCCGGCTTACAACTGCGGCCGTTCAGCGCGTCCGCTTGCGGCGGCGGCGTACGCTGCCTCGGCGGCGGCAAATGTCTTGAGGTTGTCCGCGGCACTTGTGTCGGCCTCCCGGCCCTCACGGACGGCCGCCAGCATGTGCGCACAGGTGGCGTAGACGCTCTCCTGCACGACGTGCCAAGGGCGCTCCGCCCAACGCAAGACCGGCGCGTCGACGCTGGTCGCGCGCATCGCGCCTTCGGTCGTCACCTCCATCGTGGCGCCCGCCTTCAACGCCAGGCCGCCAGCCGGACCTTCCAGTTCGACGATCGTCTCCGGGAAGGCATCGGGCAACCGGCGCGACTCATAGGTGACCTCGACCACCGACACGGCACCCGAGCTGTGTCGCACAAGCATGGTAGCGGTATCCTCGCCGCGAACCTTCGGATTGCGGCGCTGGAGTTCCGCCGAAACATGCTCTATCTCGCCGAGGAAGACGCGCGCCACATCCAGGACGTGGACCCCCACGTCGATGATGGCGAAGCGGTCCTCGCCAAGGAGATATGGCTGCCCGGTGTAAATGTCGTAACCGGTGCGGAAGCTGATGCGCGCCCACGTCGGGGCGCCGATCGCGTCGGAACGCACGACCTTCAATGCCTCGCGCATCGGCACCTGGAAACGGAAATTCTCATGCACGGCTAGAAAGACGCGAGCTTTCCGCGCGTGCTCTGTCATCGCGATGCACTCCGCCAGAACCGGAGCGAAGGGCTTCTGAACAATGGTAGGAATTCCCTGGTCGATGGCGAGGGTCACCAGTGCCAAGTGGGTTTCCATTCGCGTTGCGATGTCGACAAGGCCGAGCTTCTGCTCTCGGAACATCATGGCGGCATCGGTGTACCAGTGGGGCACCCCGAACTTATCGGCCGCCGCTTTGGCCTTCGTAGCGTCGACGTCGCAGACCGCAACGAGATTAGCGCCGGCGTCTCTCAGGTCGCGCCATGAGTTCAGATGGTTCTGCGCGAAGAACCCGCAACCGACCATTCCGACGGCGATCGCCTGAGGCATTGGTCCTCTCTCTCGACCCGAATATTCTACTCAACGCAACGGCAGCGTGTCGGAGCGCTTCACCTGACCGAGCGCAAAGCTCGTCTCGATCGAAGCGACGCCTTCAAGCCGAGTCAGTTTGCTTTTCAGGAACTGTTCGTAGGTGGGAAGATCAGGGACGACAATACGCATGAGATAATCGCGTTGACCGGTCATCAAATAGCAGTCGGCAACCTCCGGCCAGTCGGCAACGGCACGCGCAAAGTGGTCGAGGTTCTCTTCGCGCTGGCGTTCGAGCTTGATCGAAGCGAACGCGCTTATAGGCAGTCCGACCTTGGTCTGGTCGATGACCGCCGTATAACCCTTGATGATCCCTGCCTCCTCCAGCAATCGCAGGCGGCGGGCGCAGGGCGATGGCGAAAGCCCGACCCTCTCGGCCAGGTCGTGGGTCGAGATTCGTCCATCGTTCTGGACAGCGACGATAATCTTGCGATCAATGGCGTCCAGGACGCGTATTGGCACGATTGGCGACTTTTTGCGCGGCATATTAGCTGATACCGCCAACATCGGTCTTATTGCAAGCCTCGTTTAGTTCCCAGCGCCAAAGGCATCGGCGTAGCTTCGATTCGAAGATTGGAGCGCGCCAATGTCTGATCCCCGCCTGCCGATACTCGCCGCGCTCGAGCGAAAGGTGCTTTGGGTCGCCACCTGGATGATCCACAACGCCAATCATCTGAGATCGGGCGATGGAATGAAGGTCGGTGGGCACCAGGCGTCCTCGGCCTCGCTGGCGACGATCATGTCGGCGCTTTATTTCGCCGCGCTGCGTCCCGAGGACCGCGTCGCCGTCAAGCCACACGCCAGCCCGATTTTCCACGCCATCCAGTACCTTCTCGGCAAACAGACGCGCGAGAAGCTGGAGGACTTCCGCGGATACGGGGGCGCGCAATCCTATCCCTCTCGCACCAAAGACAGCGACGACGTGGATTTCTCGACGGGCTCCGTCGGCCTCGGCGTGGCGCAGACGCTTTTCTCGTCGCTGGTGCAGGACTACGTGCTCGCCAAAGGATGGGGTGGCGGAGCGAAACCCGGCCGCATGGTCGCGCTGGTTGGCGACGCCGAGATGGACGAAGGCAATATCTTCGAGGCGTTGCTCGAAGGATGGAAGCACGGACTCAAGAACACCTGGTGGGTAGTCGACTACAACCGCCAGAGCCTCGACGCGGTCGTTCGCGAAGGCCTCTGGGCACAGTTCGAGTCGATGTTCCGCAACTTCGGCTGGGATGTCGTCATTCTTAAATATGGATCGCTGCAGCAGGCAGCCTTTGCGGAAGCGGGAGGCGACAAGCTGCGCGAATGGATCAATGCCTGCCCCAACCAGCTTTACTCGGCCCTCACCTTCCAGCGCGGCGGCGCATGGCGGAAGCGGCTCAGCGACGACCTCGGCGACCAGGGACCGGTGTCGCGCCTGATCGAGCGGCGCAGCGACGACGAACTCGCGGCGCTGATGAGCAATCTCGGCGGCCACGACCTGCCCTCGCTGCTGGAGGCGTTCGAGGCGGCGCGCAAGCACGATCGCCCGGTCTGCTTCATCGCATACACAATCAAGGGTTTCGGCCTGCCTTTGGCCGGCCATAAGGATAATCACGCCGGACTGATGACGGTGGCTCAACTCGACACGCTGCGGAGCGCGATGGCGGTTCGGCCCGATCACGAGTGGGACGCATTTGAGGGCCTCGACGTGCCAACCGACAAGCTGGCGGCGTTTCTGGCCGCGGTGCCTTTCGTCCAGGGCGGGTCGCGGCGACACATAGCGCCCGCCGTCGCCGTGCCCGACGCGCTGGTCACACCGGCGCAGCCGGTAATGTCGACGCAGCAGGGCTTCGGCCTGCTGATGCATGAGATCGGTAAAAGCGAAACCGAGCTCGCCCGGCGGATCGTAACGACTTCGCCCGACGTCACCGTGTCAACCAATCTCGGCGCATGGGTGAACCGCCGCGGCCTCTTCGCGCGCGAGGAGATGGTCGATCTTTTCAAGTCGGAACGCATTCCCTCGACGTTCGACTGGACATTCTCGCCTCGCGGCCAGCACTTCGAACTCGGCATCGCGGAGATGAACCTCTTCATCATGCTGTCCGCCCTTGGCCTGTCGCATTCAATCAGCGGCGAGCGCCTCTTGCCGATCGGCACGCTCTACGACCCATTCATCCAGCGCGGTCTCGATGCGCTGAATTATGCCTGCTACCAGGACGCACGATTCATCGTCGTGGCAACGCCTTCCGGCATCAGCCTCGCGCCGGAGGGCGGTGCCCACCAGTCGATCGCGACACCGCTGATTGGCATTGCACAGGACGGCCTCGCCAGCTTCGAGCCGGCGTTCGTCGATGAACTGGCGACGATCTTGCGCTGGTCGTTCGACTACATGCAGCGCTCAGGAGAAGGCGAGCCCGACGCCACGACCTGGCTGCGCGACACGGTCGGCGGTTCGGTCTATCTCCGCCTGACGACGCGAAGCATCGAACAGCCGACGCGACAGATGACGCCCGGGCTCGCCGACGACATCGTCAACGGCGGATACTGGCAGCGCGAGCCCGGGCCGAACGCCGAAGTGGTCGTCGCCTACACCGGCGCGGTTGCTCCCGAAGCGATCGCGGCGATCGGGCTGATGGCGGAAGACCGGCGCGACGTCGGGTTGCTTGCGGTAACCTCCGCCGACCGGCTCAACGCCGGGTGGACCGCGGCCAGCCGCGCGCGCGAGCGCGGCGCGACCGCGCAAAGCCACGTCGAGCGGCTGCTGGCCAGGGTGCCAAGGCAGGCGGCGCTGATCACCGTTCTCGATGGACACCCGGCGACGCTCGCCTGGTTCGGCTCGGTCTTCGGGCATCGCACCCGGTCGCTGGGCGTCGAGCATTTCGGCCAGACCGGCACGATCGCCGACCTCTATCACCACTATGGCATCGACACCCAGGCGATCGTCAGCGCGGCGCAGACGATAGCGCCGGGCCGTCCGATCAGGCATCTGCGCGCCGCCTCTTGAGGCTCACGCGGTTGCCGCCAGACGTACCGCCCCCGCTGGCGCGCAGGACTTGCCGAGCACCAGGCGCGTTGGCAGCATGACACTGCGTGCCGGCCAATTTGCCGGACCGTTGATGCGCTCAAGCAGTAGCTGCGCAGCGGTCCTGCCGATTTCCGGAATGTCGCGGTCGATGGCGGTGATCGAGCCCGGATACACGCTTGCAAGATCGGTGCGGTCGCACGTTACCAGTGAGAGGTCGCGCGGGATCGAAACGCCCTGCTGCTCGATGGCGCGCAGGACGCCAACCAGCAACTGATTGCCGCCGGCGACCAGCGCGGTCGGGCGGTCGGGCGAACGCAGGAACGACACAGTCTCGCGGAAGCCGAAATCAGCGGACAGACTCTGCGACCGGATAAGCTCGGTTGGAACCGGCATGCCGCGACCGACAAACGCGTTGGTGAAACCGCGAATGCGCTCGCGGCCGGGCAGGATCTCGGTCCCGGCGGTTATCAAACCGATGCGGCGATGGCCAAGGTCGAGCAGATAGCTGATCGCCTGCTCCATACCCCAGGCATGGTCGGTACGAACAGCGTCCGTCTCCAGAGCAATCTCGCGGTCGAGCAGCACCGAGGGAACGCGGAGCTTCTCCAGCCGCTCGATACAGCGAGGATCTTGTTCGCTGTTGATCGTCATCAGCAGCCCGTCGACGCGACCGTGCTGGAGGAGTTCGATCGCCTCCGCTTCTTGCCGCGCCTTGCCGCCGGTGTTGATGAGATGAAGCGAGTAGCCGCTCTCGCGGAGTTCCGCCTCGGCGCCCTTGAAGACCATGGCGTGGACGGGATTGAGGATGTCGTTGACGATGAAACCGATCGTCATCGTATTGCGCCGCCGCATGTTCTGCGCTCGCGCATCGGGACGGAAGCCAAGTTCCTGAATCGCTGCACGCACCTTTTCCAGTGTCACGGGTCGCACGGTTTCCGGCGCATTCAGGCTGCGTGAAACGGTTCCGACGGAAACACCCGAAACGGCAGCGACGTCGCGGATTGTGGCGGAACGTTCAAAATCCTGGGGCATGCCACGCTTTCAATGCCGACAAAGCGATCATGCCCAAGGCGTAGCCCGCCAGCCGGCCAAACTCAACGCGGTGAACGGGTTTGACGGAGCAAATTGCGAGGTCTCGGTTACCGCGCTCGCCGGCAAGTCCCCGCACGCGACGCCATGAACCAAGGAGCCGGGCGATTAGCCGAGAACGGCCGGAAACAGCCATTTATCTTGACGCTCGCCGGGGTCTGCCGTAGATTTTGGAAACGATTTCATGCGGAGGGCGTTGCGATGTCGAGTCTGACGATCGAGAGGATTGAGTGTATTCCCCTGTCGATGCCCCTGCCCCGCACATTCCGCGGCAGTAACTATTTCATGACGCACCGGTGCACGATCATCACCCGCCTCTACACCAAGGAGGGCGTCATTGGTGAGTGCTACAACGGCGACGAGTTCGAAACGCAAGCGGAAGTGGTCGGCATCGTCGAAAAGGAGATAGCCCCCAAACTCATTGGCATGGATGCGTTCAACGTCGAGGGCTGCTGGGAAGCGATGCGGAAGCCAAGCTACAACATCCTGCGCGACCGCAAGCTCGCCATGTGCGCGCAGGCGCTTGTCGACAGCGTCATCTGGGACACCGTCGGCAAGGCGCTGAACGTGCCGCTGTATAAAATCTGGGGTGGCTTCCGGGACAGGCTGCAGGTCATTTGCATCGCCGGCTATTACGAGGAAGGCAAGACCCTTGCCGACTTTGGCCGCGAGATGGAATGGATTCGCGACAACGGTTACGCCGGCTGCAAGTTCAAGGTCGGCGGCCGCACGCCGAAGGAAGACGCCGAACGGGTGAAGACGGCCCGGGCCGCCGTCGGCGACGACTTTGTCCTGACCGTCGACGCCAACCAGGGTTACACGTTGCGCCAGGCGGTGGAGTTCTCGCGCCTGGTCGAGGGTGACAACATCCGCTGGTTCGAAGAACCGGTGCGCTGGTACAGCGACCGCCTCGACATGGCGTCCGCGCGGGTGATGACCGGCATCCCGATCTGCGCGGGCCAAAGCGAAATCAGCCGCGCCGGCTGCCGCGATCTTATGATGTCGGGCGCCATCGATGTCTGCAACTTCGACGCCAGTTGGGGCGGAGGACCGACGGAGTGGCGGCGGGTCGCTGCTCTCGCGTCGGCCTTCAACGTCGAGATGGGCCACCATGAGGAGCCTCAGATTTCTGCGCACCTGCTCGCCTCCATCGCGCACGGCACCTACATGGAGACCTTCCACCCAGACCGCGATCCGTTGTTCTACCGCCTCATGGCAAACCGCGCTCCGTTCAAGGCAGGATGGTATCCACTGCCCCAGGGTCCGGGCTTCGGGCTTGAGCTCGACCCGGCGGTAATCGCCACCTACCGCGTCGACGGCAAGATCGCGGGCGTCACGCCGCGCCAGGCCAGCGCCCAGGGCAGCAGCGCCATCAACTAGGCCGACGCCCGCTCCTTCAGCCTTTGCAGCCGACGGGTACGCTGGTATTTGACGAACTGATCGAGAGACACGGCGATCACGATCACGGCGCCGGTGACGAAAGTGCTCCATGTCGCGTCGATGCCGAAGAAAATCAGGCCGCTCGATATAACCTGAATGATGAGCATGCCGATGACGGCGCCGATGACGGTCCCGGCGCCACCCGACAGGGGCGTGCCTCCGATGATGACGGCGGCGACCACCGCCAGGACGAAATCCGACCCCTCGTTTGGATCTATGGCGCCGCGGAAGCCGACGTAGAGGGCGCCGGAGAGTCCACAGATTGCTCCCATCAGGCAGAGCGTCTGCAGCCGCACCGTTGCGTTGGAGATGCCGGCAAGCGCCGCGGCTTCTGGATTGCTGCCGACCGCTTGTACCCGATAGCCGAACCGCGTCCGGTGCAGAACGAAATGCATGACGATGGCAAGCGTCAGAAAAACCGCACCGGTGATCGGCAGGATGCCGGCGATCTTCTCCGACGC
Source organism: Bauldia sp. (assembly GCA_036511595.1). Lineage (GTDB taxonomy): Bacteria > Pseudomonadota > Alphaproteobacteria > Rhizobiales > Kaistiaceae > DASZQY01. The sequence goes on along the minus strand of DATCBY010000045.1, from coordinate 37,963 downwards.
GAGAGTGAAATAGCTGGTCGACTGGTCCGGCGGCACGACGGCGCGACCGCGGTCGATGACCAGCGACAGGCCCTGAAACATCGAGTAGGTGCCGAGGGTGATGATGATCGCCGGCAGGCGCAGCGTGATGGCGAGCAGACCGTTGACCAAGCCAAGCAGCGCCCCGAACAGCAGGCCGGCGAATGCCGCTAGCCACGGGTTGACGCCGGCAACCATCAGCAGTGCCGTACCGACGGCGGACAGGTTGAACATCCAGCCGACGGAGAGGTCTATCTCGCGGATTGCGAGCAGGAAGACCATTCCGACGGCGAGCATGCCGAGGAAGGTCGTGTGGCCAAGAAGCGTGAGCAGATTAAGCGGATTGAGGAAGTGCGGCCGCGCGACGCCGATGAAGACCATCATCACGACAAGCGCGACGATGACGCCGATTTCATCGGGAAGGCGAAAGCCGCGGCGTCTTTGACTGCGCGCCGCAGGCGCCGGTGGTGGGGCTATAGTGCTCATTGGAGGCGCTCTGCCATGGATTCCCGGGGGATGGTCTCTGCCGGCTCCAGCAGCCCCGTGTTAATCAGATGGAGAAGCGCGCGGCTGGTGACGCTCTCACCTTTCAGCTCGCCGGCCAGCCTGCCGCGATAGAGGACGAGCACGCGATCGCAAAGGCCGATCAGCTCCGGGAGTTCGGTCGAACTCAACAACACAATGCCTCCGGCCGCCGCCATCTCACGAATGAGCGCATAAATCTCACGCTTGGCGCCGACGTCGACGCCACGAGTGGGATCGTCAAGCAGAAAAACCTGCGGGCCGATCTCAAGCCACTTGCCGATCACTATCTTCTGCTGGTTGCCGCCGGAAAGCTCATTGGCGAGCGAAGCGGCGGAGTTCGCCTTGATGCGAAGCTGGGCGATCTGCCGGTTGGCGCGTTCGCGCGCCAGCCTCTGGCTGTACCAGGACAGCGCGCCCTTCTGCGCACCAAAGATCACCTGACTGATGTTGAACAGGATGCTCTTGTCGAGCATCAAGCCGTTTCGCCGTCGGTCGCCCGGAACCATGCAAATGCCGCGGCGGGCGGCGTCGGTTGGGTTGCGTGGCAAGCCGCGGCCATCGGGGTAGCGGACCGCGCCGGACCGCGCCTTTTCGGTCCCAAACAGAATCGCCAGAAGGTCGGCGACGCCAGAACCTTCAAGGCCGGCGAGGCCGACAATGTCGCCCGCTCGCGCCGAAAGATTGATCTCGCGAAGCTGTGGCGAGCTAAGGCCGGAAACGGAAAGCTCCTTCGAGGATCCATCCGCCCGTGCCGGCAGAGGTGGCGGAAAGAGTTCTTCCTGATGCACGCCGATCATGCCCTCGATTACTGCGGGGATGGTCAGTTCGCCGATGTTGGCTGTGAAAACGTCGCGCCCGTTGCGTGTGACGGTGACGCGATCGGAAATGGCAAAGACCTCTTCCAGGCGATGCGACACGTAGAGGACGGTCGTTCCCCGCGCCGACAGACTCTTCAAAATCGCGAACAGCCGCTCCGTCTCTCGCTGACTGAGGGCGGAATTGGGCTCGTCGAGAATGAGAAGGCGCGGCGCTTCCAACAAGACGCGGCAGAGCTCGACCAGCTGCTGCTCGCCGATCGTCAGCGAACCGACCAGCGCATGGACATCGACGCTCAGGCCGAGGCGATCGAGCATGTCGCGGCTCTCGTCTTCCATGACGCGCGTGGAGACAAAGCCGCCCCGCACCGGCTCGCGATTGACGAACAGGTTGGCCAGAACGGAGCGCTGGGGGAAAAGACTGAGTTCCTGGTAGACGATGCCGATGCCGCGCCGCCGCGCCGCCTGCGGCGAGCTATGCTCGATCTCTTCGCCATCGAAGAGGATCTTGCCGGCGTCCGGCGGCACGACCCCGGCAAGGATCTTCATCAATGTCGATTTGCCGGCGCCATTCTCGCCAACGACCGCGTGAATCGCACCCGGCGAGACGTCGAGGCTCATGTCCGCAATGGCGACCACGCCGCCATAACGCTTGGCGAGGTGACGAACCGAAACGAGAGGGGCACCGTCATTCATTGCAGAAAAGGGGCGACCGAATGGCCGCCCCTCTCATAGTCCATTTCCCATCCGACAACGAGCTATTCGCCTTCGGCCGAGACCGGCGCGGGCGCCTTGCCGAGTAGGTCCGGGGTCAGCGTCTTCGTCCACGCCTTGTAATAGTCGGCAGTCGACTTCGGGTCGCCTGCCATCGTTTGCGCCTGGTCATACGTGACGGCTGGCAGACTGTTGCCCATGTCGACGCTGGTCGCGGTCACCATCTGCGTACCGGAATTGTAGAAGCCCGGGCCCGGAACCGTCTTCGACTTGATGGCGTTGATGAGGATCGCGATCGGCAGGTAGCCCTGCACGAAGGCGCTCTGGCCGAGCGTTATGTATGCGTGGCCGCCCTTGATCGCGGCCAGGTTTTCCGCGGTCAGGTCGTAGCCGCCGGCAATGAACTTGTCGCCGTTCGCGGCATTGAGCTTGCCGAGGCTGGCGACGTCCGGCGCGCAAAGGCCGACCAAAGCCTTGGCGTCCGGGTTGGCGGCGTAGAGCTGCTCCCAGTGATTATAGTTCTCGACGGCCGAGACCTTCACGTCGAACGGCCCGAGCACCTTCAGACCGGGAGCGGCAGCCAGCGACTCCTTGACGCCCTTGGCGCGATTTTCAAGAACCGGGAAACCCGGGAAGCAGTTGCCAATGATGACCGTGCCGGTGGCCCCTGCACCGCCGAGCTTATCGACGATCGCCTTGCCGAGAATGCGGCCGCTCTGCGTCGACTTCTCACCGACGTAGGGCGCGTTGACCGACGCGCCGAGCAGGTTGAACTGCACAATCGGCACGCCGCTTGCGATGATTTCGTTCAGGCCCTTGGCCATCGATTCGCCGGGCACCGAGGTCGCGACACCCTGCACTCCCGAGTTGACGAGATCCTGAACCGCCTTCAGTTCGGCTTCCGGATCGCCGCCCGCGTTCTGCGAGACGGTGAGAGTGGCGCCCAGATCGTTGGCAGCAGCCTGGGCCCCGTCCACGATTTGCTGGATGAACGGATTGCCTTGAGCATGGGCAACGATGCCGACTTTGATCGGATCAGCGGCACGGGCGACCGAGAACGACGCAGCCAGTGCGATCGCCGCGGACATCATCAACTTTGCGGTATTAGATTTCATTACATTCCCTCCCTTGGACAAAATCCAGAAAACTGCCCCTATTCCGCGTCAAACGGCGGTGAGCCCCCCGTCCACCATCACAATCGAACCTGTCATGTACGAAGCGTCGTCGGACGCCAGGAAGGCGATGGCGCCGGACATTTCTTCCGGTTGGGCGCCGCGCTTCAATGGGATGGACGCCACCAGCGGCTCGTATACGGCCGGATCGGCGACCAGTTCGGCAACGATGGGCGACAACGTGAAGCCCGGTACGACGACGTTCACGCGAATGCCTTCGGGCGCATAGTCAACTGCCATGACGCGCGCCATGCCATGTACGCCGCCCTTGCTCGAACTATAGGCGATGCTCTGTGGGGTGACCCCGAACATGCCGGTCGGTGAGCCGGTGATAACCACGCACCCTTTCTTTGAGGTCGCGCGGATGGCGTTGATGCCATGCTTGCACGCGAGATACATGCCGGTGAGGTTGACGCCGACGATCTCGTCCCAGACGGATTTCGGCAGGACGCCGACCTTCCCGTCGCGCTCGGCGGAAAAGATGCCGGCATTCGAAACCAGAATATCGAGACAGCCGAATTCCTTGACGACGCGCTTGAACGCCGCCTCGACCTGACCTTCCTCGGAGACATCGACGTGTATGGAAACCGCACGACCGCCGGCATCGGTGATTTCGCGGGCGACTGAAACTGCTGCCGCCTCGTTCCAATCCATGACCGCAACGCTGCAGCCTTCCTCAGCCAAACGCTTGGCACCGCCGCGTCCGATGCCGGAGCCGCCGCCAGTAACCGCTGCAATCTTTCCCTTCAATCCACGCATCGGCCCTTCCGCGCAGCGTCCGGCGAGATCAAGCTTCGATTAATATCGTTTCAAAATCGACTGTCAATCTCGCCCGCAGTCGTGCCGGAATGGCTTGCAAGAAGCGACGGTATCGTTTCCATGCTGGGTAATCAGGCGGCAGCCGGCTGACGCGCGTGGCGTTCGAGTTGACTGACGTCGGTCGCGAGTTTCTCGACCTGGTCGTAGTCGCGGATGCGCAGCGAGCGCGAGAGCCGGCCATCGGAAATCACGACGACGCGATCCGCCGCCTCGAATACCTCCAGCACCTCTGTGCAGAAGATGACCGCGGCGTTGCCGGCCCGGGCAAAGTCATGGAGCAGACGATAAATCTCGCGCTTGCTCTGCACGTCCACCCCACGGGTGGGCTCCTCAAGCAGGATCAGGTGCGGCTCGCAAACCAGGGCCTGAGCGATGGCGACCTTTTGCTGATTACCACCAGAAAGCGCACGGATGCCCTGCACCAGATTGCGCGTCTTCACCAGGAAACGGCTGACCGCCGACTCGGCAATTTCCTTCATGCGCTGCTTGCGCAACTCCAACAGCGGCCCGGCAATTTCGGGGCGACCGAGGCGGGCGACAAGATTTTCGCCGACGGAAAAATTCGAGTAGAGGCTGAGCTGCCGCGTTGCCGGAACGTAGGCCGTCGCGACCCGCAGGAAGAAATCCCCGGTCTTGCCGTCAAGGACTGCATCCCCCGTGCAGCGCTCAAGGCCGGCAAAGGACCGCAGGAGCTCGCGGGCGCCGGACCCTTCGACGCCCATCAACGCTACGATTTCGCCTTTCGCCAACGCGAATTCCACGTTGTTGAATTCGGTCGCGTGCGACCAGTTGCGGACGCGAAAAATCTCGTCCCCTTCCCCGGTGAGATGGCGATCGCCCGCAGTCTCCTCCTTAACCGATCCGGTAACCAACTGCTGGGCGACACCATCCTCGGTCAGCGCCGCGCCCTCGAGGATCGACCGAACGGTGCCGTCGCGAACGACGGCAACCCGGCGACAATTCTCTACGAAGTCGCTCAGGCGGTGCGTGACGAGAATGACGATGCGCCCGGCGTCGGCAATCTTACGCATCTCAAGGAACAGCTTGTTCGATTCCTCATGGGTCAATGCCGAATTCGGTTCGTCGAACAGGAATATGCGGGCATCGCGGGCAAGTGCGCGCGCGATTTCGGTTCGCTGCTGGGTAGCGAGCGAGCAATTTGCGAGCGGAACATCCGCGAGATGGCCGATTTGCAGCGCATCCATCAGGGCCCGGTCCGACTCGCCCAGCCGAGGACGCCGTGCGCTCGTTCCTTCGCGCCCGGCCAGCATATTCTCCGCAACCGTAAGATTAGGGAAAAGCTGCGGTTCCTGGTGAACGACGGCGACTGAATTCCAGTTGGCGAGCGGCGACCAAGGCTTGCCGCCCATTGTGATGGTGCCTTCGTCCGCCGGCTCCTCGCCAGCGATGATGCGAACGAACGTCGACTTGCCGGCGCCATTCGGCCCGGCGATACCGATGATCTCGCCCGGAACCAGATCGAGATCGATTCCGGCGAGCGCGATGGTGCTGCCATAGCGCTTCTTCAATCCGCGAACGGAGACGGTGCCGACGGCAGTGGCGACCGGTGCGCCCACGGTCACGCTGCCCTGCGCGCGCGAAGCTTAGTGACGGCGAGGTCGAGCGCCACGGCGCCGATGGTCACGAAGCCCAGGAAGAGCTGCTGGACATGGGGACCTGGGCTGAGAAGTGCCAATCCCTGCTGCAGTTCTGCGAGCAGCAACGCGCCACCCACCGTACCGATGATCGTGCCCTTGCCGCCCGAGAGGCTGGCGCCGCCAATGATGACCGCGGCAAAGACCGGGAAGGTGAAGGACAGGCCACTATTCGGCTGCACCGTCTGGATGAACGAGAAGTCGAGAATGCCGGCGATGGCCGCCAGAACGCCACAGAGCATGAACGCGATAACCTTGTAGCGCGCGACCGGCAGGCGGGCGAGATTGGCGGCGATCGGATTACCGCCAATGGCCATCAAGCGAAAGCCGAACAGCGAGCGATGCAGCAAAAGGCCCACGGCGATCGCCAATCCAATCATCCAGAGAACTTCGGAGGAGATCGGATGCTGGCCGAAGCTCGCCGTAAGGCCAGTGAAGAAATTCAACTGCGCGTCCGGGACGACCGCGCCGGGCGGCGGGTACGCCGGATTGAAGGTCGAGGTGTGGGTGATCCACAACGAGACGCCGTAAAGCAGGTTGTAGCTTCCGAGCGTCACGATGAACGAAGGGATTTTCAGCCGCGTCACCAGCACGCCGTTGAACAGACCGAGGACGGCGCCAGCGACGATGGCGAGCACGAGCGAGGAATAGACGGAGAAGCCGGCGACCAGCCAAAGCACGGCCAGCACGTTGGCGCCGAGGCCGTACATGGCGCCGAAGGACAGGTCGATCTCGCCGACGACAATTACCAGCGTCAGTCCAAGCGACATGATCGCGACCGAGCTCATCGCGCGTAACACCGAGATGGCGACGTCGACGTTGAAGGAGCTTGGCTTGAGAATGAAGATGACAGCGGCGACCACGATGATTGCGGCAAACAGGCCGCCCATGCGCAACGCCATGTCGAAGGTAGCCTGACCGGCCGAGGCCAGCGTGGTTCTGGAAGCGTCGACCGGAACGGGCGGGCGAGTTTCGGCGCTAGTCATGGCAGTTTCCGCAAATCTTGAAGAGAAGAAAAATCCCCGGGGGGCGGCGAGACCGGCCCCCGGGGTCGTTCAAGAGGACTACTACTGACCGAGGATGCGGTCGAGTTCCTTGCGCTGGTCGGCGACCTGATCCTTCATGATCGGCTTCAGGGTCTGCGTGTTCGGCAGTATGGTGCCGTTCTTCAAGAACTGCGCGCAAGCCGCGCCGCCGAATGCCGCCTGGTCGGGCCAGCGCTGGTCAAGCGCCGCCACCTGCGTGCCCTTCTCGATGCCATCGAGCTGACCCTTCGAGACGTTCCAGCCGATCGTGTACACTTGGCCGGCCTTGTTCAGGCTGTCGATGGCACGGTTGGCGTGCTCCGCGCCGATGTCGACGTTCTCGATGAACTGCACATCGGGATTTGCCGACAGGAAGGTGCGGTAGGCGTCGTAGGTCTGGCCGGGATCGTAGCTGACGTTGAGACCGTTTTCTTCCGTGGTGACGAACTTCGCATCCGGAATGGCGGCCATGATGCCCTCATGGAAACCCTTCATGCGGCCCTGGGCCCAGAATTGGGTCGGGTCGCCGCCCGAGACCGCGAACACCTTCAGGTTCTTGTTGTTCGCCTTCATCCAGTCGAGGACGATCTTTGCGGCCGTCTGACCTTCGAGCATCGGGATCTGGGTAAAGTTGGTGAACTCATGCCCGCGCGATGTAACGCCCGAGGTGAACACCGGAATACCCTGGTCCATCAGCTTGTTGACGATCGCCGTGGTCGAGTCGGAGCTGACCGGCTCGATGCCCATGCAGTCGATTTCGCCGGCGGCGAGCTTGGCTTCGATCTGCGACACCTGCTGGTTGGCGTCGGTCTGTACCGGCGCGATCGAGGCACAGGTCATGCCGGATAGTATCGCCTGACCCATCTTGCAGCCGGTCTGGAAGCCGGCGGCGAACTGCGGCGAAAACAGCGGAATGCCGGATGCCTGATAGGAGAAGACATAGTTGATGGGCTCACCAGCCTTGAGCTTCGCCGCGATGCGGTCGGCGAGCTTGAACGTACCCCAGTCGCGTTTCACCGTCTGCGGCGCGCCGTCCGCCCTTTCGCCGGTTGTTGGGATTTGCGACTGGCTGTCGTCGGCAAGAGCAAAGCCCATGCCGCCGATCAGGGCGATCATCGCCAGAGTCATTTTCGTATTCAGCTTCATTTTCTCGTTCCTCCCAAAATTGGCATTGTTTGCCAGTTGATATTTTGCTTCCAAATTCCCTCTCAGCGGGACAACACCTTCTCGCTGCGATAGCCGTTGACAACGTCCTCGATCACTTCAATGCCCAGGCCAGGACCGGTCGGCGGATACACCCAGCCGTCGACGTGCTCGAATGGCTTCGTGACGAGGTCGTGCTGCATCGGATTGCGCAGCGGCTTGAACTCGAACAGCTTGCACGATGGCGAGTTGAACGAGATGGCGAGGCTGGCTGCGGTGACGATCGCCGACGACCACGCGTGGGCATTGGCCTGACGACGATAGAACTCGCAGCGCTCGGTGATCTTCTTGAAGCCGGTGATGCCCTCGGCGCGGCCCGGATCGACGCCCAGCACGTCGACGGTGCCGGTTGCCAGCACGCGCTCGAACTGCTCAAGCGTCCATTCGCGTTCGCCATAGGCAATGCGGGTCGTCGTCTTGGCGCGCAAGTTGGCGTAACCCTCCGGGTCCCACGCGCCGAGCGGCTCCTCGATCCACGCGAGATTGTATTCCTCCATTGCCCTGGCACGGCGTACTGCATCGGTGACGTCCCATTTGATGTTGATGCCGTTGTCGATCATCAGCATCTTGTCCCCGAGCACTTCACGCATCGCCTTGACGTAGGCCACATCGCGATTGTGGTCATAACCGAGATTGGCGTTGCCGCGCTTCCCGAAGCCGGTCTTTAGGCCCTGCAGCCCGGTCGACACCCACTCGGCCGTCTCCGCCGCCATTTCCGGGATCGACTCGTAGTGAGCATGGCAGGAAGCGATCGCCGGCAGCTTTTCGTGCGCCGGACCGCCCAAGAGATCGAGCACGCTTTTGCCCAGCGCCTTGCCCTTGAGGTCCCATAGCGCAATGTCGATTGCCGCCGTGGCATAGGACGCGACGCCGCCGTGGTAGCCGTACCACCACGCCTGCTGCTTGTTCTGCCGCCACAACGTCTCGGTCTGGACTGGATCCTTGCCGATGAGATTCGGCGACATACCCTCGATGATCGCCTTGACGGCGAAGTTCGCCTCGGGAAACTGGGTGATCGACTCGCCCCAGCCCACCTGCCCGTCGTCGGCCGTTATCTTCGCGAGGCAGAGATGCCGGAGCGCGTTGAAGTCGTTTGGCTCCGGGTAGCTTACGGGGATAGCCTCGATGCTGGCGATTTTCATTCTGCCGGCTTCCTAACCGATGGCGCCGCGGAAGAGGCGCATGCCCTCGACGCCGACATCGACCTGGATGAGACGGCCGGTCATCGCCGAACCCGTAACATCGAAGGGGCCCATGTCGCAGCAGAAGAGCTTGCCGCCCTTGCCAAAGACGCAGTTGAGAATGGTTCCGCCAGTATCGACGAAGTCGAGGTGCTTGCCGTTCTTGTCGAAGACGTCGACTCCACCGCCGGCAACCGCGGTGATCCAGAAATTGCCCTTCTCGTCTATCTTCAGGCCGTCGGGAATGTGCCCTTCCGGCATCTTGCAGACCACCTTCTTGCTGCCGTCCGGTTTCCGGCGGACGACGTTCCGTGTGTAGGACTCGACCCAAACGATCGAGCCGTCGGCTTCGGCGACAATACCGTTCGGGTAGACGTGGTTCAGCTCCTCGACGATCTTCGCCTTGCCGTTCTTCTCGATGACGCAGATGCGGCCGGGGTGCGGCTTGGTGTCGGGCGCCCAGTCACCGGAATCGGTGAACCACAGCCGTCCGTCGGGAGCGAAGGTCAGGTCGTTCGGCCCGTCGAACTTGACGCCGTCGGCATCGCTGACCAGCACCTCGACCTTGCCGGACGGGCTCGTCTTCTGGATCGATGGCGGGCGTTGCACCGGGGCTTTCCATCCGCCGATCGTCGCGTACTGGGTCGAATAGACCGCTCCGTCGCTGCCTAGCATGCAGGCATTCGGCCCGCCGCCAACATCGGCGTAGACGCCGGCCTTGTTGGTTTTCGGGTCCCAGACACCGATCGCGCTGGCATAGGAGTTGGCGTAGATCACCCGGCCGTCGTCGAGCTCGTAGGGCCCTTCGGGATGGCCAAGACCCGTGGTGCAGACCTTGATCGACTTCTTCATCGCATCGCTCCGTTGAAACTCACCACGTCACCATGCCGCCGGTGTAGTTGATCGACTGGCCGGTCATGTAACCGGCCTCGTCCGACAGCAGGAACCAGATCAGGCCGGCGCATTCTTCCGGCGACGCGGCCCGGCCGAGGGGTACCGCCTTGTTGCGCGTGCGGCTCAACTCGGCGGCACTCGTACCGCGGACGGCGGCTACCTTCTCCAGCACCGCTTCCTGCATCGGCGTGTCGATGATGCCCGGGCAGATAGCGTTGACGCGCACCGGCCGGTCGGCCAGCGCATAGGCAAACGAACGGGTGATGGAAGTGATGGTCGTCTTCGAAGCCGCGTAGACCGCCGCCTCGACGGTAGTGGCAAGCTTCGCCGAACTTGACGAGAGATTCACGATAGCGCCGCCCGCGCGAAGGCGCGGCCCGATCTTCTGGCAGAGGAAGAAAATCGACTCGCTGTTCACGGTCTGGATGCGGCGCCACTCATCGACGGTCACGTCGAAGATCGGCTTCAGCAGGATGATGCCGGCAGCATTGACGAGAAAATCGTAGCCATCGGCAGCGGCGGCCAGCTTGTCGCGGCCGGCGGGGTCGGAGAGGTCGGCGACGAGCGTCTGGCAACCGGCCGCAGCGCGTTCCGCCAAGCGGTCAGCCGCAATGTCAACAGCGAGGACGGAAACGCCCTCCCGGAGCAGCCGCTCGGTGACGGCGCGACCAATGCCGCTCGCCGCACCAGTGACGACGCCCCGGCGATCATCGCGAATTGTAGTGGCGGCTTGCGCCAAACCACCCTCCCTTTCCGACCTCAGGCGGCAGCCTTTTCATCAGGCCGTCTCGCTTTTGGGTCACTATATTGAAACGATATCAGTTGTCGCAAGCCCTTCTCACGCCAATTGCGCAAGCAATCGTCTCAGCTTCACAGGCCGGTGCAATCGGCAGCGTTCTGGCGTTTCGGTAGCCGGCAATATTTCCGAGGCGACAAAGAATCAAATCACGCCTCCGACTTGCGACCGCCAAGCCTGCCCGATATGTTTGGAAACGATGCCAACGACGCCTTGACACAGGTTCGTTGGCCGACCCCTGCAGTCTCCAGCTTTGTTCAAGGAGTTCCATGTCGACGTTGCGCGTAGCAGTTATCGCCGGCGATGGAATTGGCAAAGAGGTCGTTCCCGAGGGATTGAGGATAGTCGCGGCAGCGGCGAAACGTGAGGGGACGGGCCTCGCCTTCGAGCATTTCGACTGGGGCTGCGATCATTTCGCCCGCCTCGGCCGCATGATGCCCGAAAAGGGGCTGGAGCAGATCGCCAATCACGATGCGATCTATCTCGGCGCCATCGGCTGGCCGACGGTGCCCGACCACACGGCCCTATGGACCCTGCTCATGCCGATCCGGCGGGACTTCCGTCAGTACGTGAACCTCCGCCCGGTAAGATTGTTCAAGGGCGTACCGACGCCCCTCGCCGGCAAGGTGCCCGGCTCGATCGATTTCCTGATCGTTCGCGAGAACAATGAGGGCGAATATTCCGAAGTCGGCGGGCGAATGTACGCCGGTACCGAAGACGAGATCGCCGTGCAGGAGGCGATCTTCACGCGCCGCGGCACCGATCGCATACTGCGCTATGCCTTCGAACTCGCCGCGAAACGCCCGAAACGGAAGCTGACGTCCGCGACCAAATCGAACGGCATCATCCATTCGATGCCCTTCTGGGACGAGCGCTTCCGCGCCGTCGCCACGGATTATCCCGACGTGGCGACCGAGCAGTATCACATCGACATCCTGACGGCGCATTTCGTCCGCCGTCCCGAGAGTTTCGACGTCGTGGTCGCCAGCAATCTCTTCGGCGACATTCTTTCCGACCTCGGGCCCGCGGTGACCGGCACGATCGGTATCGCGCCATCGGCCAACATCAATCCCGAGCGGAAATTTCCGTCGATGTTCGAACCAGTGCACGGATCGGCGCCCGACATCGCCGGCAAGAACATTGCCAATCCGGTTGGCCAGATCTGGTCAGGGGCGTTGATGCTGGAGCATCTTGGCGCCAAGCCTGCGGCGGACCGGATCGTGGCCGCGATCGAGCGAGTGCTTGCCGACGGCAGGGTGATGACCGGCGACATGGGCGGAACTGCCTCGACCATCGAGATGGGACAGGCCATTCTCGACGCGCTCTAGCGCAGGCAATCACGGGGAGAACGCGATGGCCGAAATTCCGTTCGTCGATACCCACTTCCACCTGCACGACCTGAAGAATCCCGACCTCAAATATGCATGGCTGGAATGGGAGGCGATCCACGGCTTCCTCGGCAATATCGATGCGATCAAGCCCGTTCACTACTGGATCGAGGACTACATCGCCGAAATCCGCTTCGCCAACGTGCCGAAGGCGATTCACGTCCAGGCGGCGCTGGGAATCAAGGATCCGGTCGAAGAGACGAAATGGGTTCAGGCCTTCGCCGACAGGACCGGCTATCCGCACGGCATCATCGCCGAGTGTCATCTGCAGGATGCCGACGCGGAAGCGGTGCTTGAGGGGCAGATGCAATATCGAAATGTGCGCGGCATCCGCGATTTTGGCCGCGGCGATTACCTGATCGATCCGGCATGGCAGGCCGGCTTCAGGCTGCTCGCCCGACATGACCTGGTCTATTGCCTCGACACGCGGCCGGAGCTTTTCGCGCAGGTCCTAGCGCTTGCCGGGAAAGTGCCGGAGACGGTGATCTGCATCGATCACTGCGGCTTCCCGCGCGAGCGCACGCCGGAGTACTTCCGCATGTGGCGGAACGGCCTGACCGAGATGGCAAAGGCGAGCAATATCTGGATGAAGATTTCCGGACTCGGCATGGGTGACCGCATGTGGACGGTCGAAAGCATCCGGCCATGGGTAATGGGGTGCATCGAGGCGTTCGGCACCGATCGTGTGGTTTTCGGCACCAACTGGCCGGTGGACCGGATGTTCAGTTCCTATCCCGACGTTATCAACGCCTACGCCGAGATCATCAAGGACTTCAGCAGGGACGAGCAGCGCACCATGTTTTCCGCCAACGCCGAACGGCTGTTCCGCATATGAGCCCGCCAATGATCGATGCAGCCGCCAACGCCGTAACCGGCGTCCACCACATCGGGATGAGTGTGGCAAGCATCGAACGTGCCCTCGCCTTCTGGGAAAAATTTCTGGGCAAGCCGGCGCGCTGGCGAACCGTGCTCGACAAGCCATATCTCGGCCGCCACGTCGGCTATCCCGGCGTCGCCATCGACGCGGCGTTTATCGACTTGCCGGGCGGTGGCGTGATCGAACTGCTCGACTATCGCACGGACAAGCAGTCGATCTCCGATGCCACTGCGAACCCCGGGAATGTGCATCTCTGTCTGTCGGTCTCCGACTGCCGGGCCGCATGGGATCGCGCTGTTGCCTGTGGCGCGCGGCCGATCGTCCCCGAGGGGCCGATCGAGGTGACCCACGGCCCTAACACCGGCGCGCGCGCCGCCTACCTGCGTATCCACGACGGGATTACGCTCGAATTCCTGCAGCCGCCGCCAGCTAGAACCTGAGGAGGAAAGTCATGATCAAGCGGGTCAGCCTCGTTCGCCGCAAGCCCGACTGGACGCATGAAGCCTTCATCGCGCACTGGATGGGGCCGCACGCCGAAATCGTGAAGCAGCTGCCGGGCCTGCGCGGCCTGCGCTTCGGCGATACTCAGCGCTGGACGCCGGAAGGCGCGGCCTGGGACGGGATCGGCGAACTATGGTTCGACAGCATCGAAGCAGCGGAGAAGGCCTTCGCCGCCGAACCTCACGCCAGCCGATTGAAGGCAGACCGGGCGCACTTTCTCGGCGAGGGCCAGGTGGCGTTCGTCGAGGAGCACACGGCACTACGACCGCCGCTCTGATAGGCGGCGCGGGGATTAAGGGAAACGGCGATGGGTTTCAATCTCGCATCGGGACTTGAGGGCAAGGGCATCCTCGTGACCGGGGCAGCCGGCGGCATCGGCCGCGAAGTCGTTCGCGCATTTGCCGCCGCGGGTTCGCGGGTCGCCGCGGTTGACCTGAAGCAGGAGGCGGTCGATGCGGTGATCGGCGAGTGCGAGGGCGGTCCACATCTCGCTGTCGGCTTCGATCTCCGCAAGTTCGGTGCCCTGCCCGACCTGCTGGCGAAGGCGCGGAGCGTGTTCGGCCGGCTGGATGTGCTCGCCTGCGTCGCCGGCGCGCTCGTCCGCCGGGCCCATGTCGATGATGTGACCGAGGCCGACTGGGACCTGCAGCACGACGTCAACCTCAAGTCGGCGTTCTTTCTCAACCAGGCTGCGGGTAAACTATTCCGCGAGCAGGGCCGCGGTGGGCGCATCATCAATTTCACCTCGCAGGGCTGGTGGAGCGGCGGTTTCGGCGGCTCTGTCGCCTATGCCGCGAGCAAGGGCGGTGTCGTTTCGATGACTCGCGGCCTCGCGCGCAGCTTCGCCAAGGACAAGATCACCGTAAACGCGGTGTCCCCCGGCGCTGCCGACACCGCGATGATGCGGAGCGGCATGACGGACGCGGCGCTCGCCGCCACGATCGCGCAGATTCCGCTTGGCTATATGTCGGAGCCGGGGGAACTGGCTGGGACCGTCCTCTTTCTTGCGTCCGACCACGCCAGCTATATCACCGGCGCGACGATCAACGTCAGCGGCGGCTGGCTAATGTACTGATGCCGGCAGGAGAACCGAGATGGCAGGTGATTTCACCGGCAAGGTCGCGGCGATTACCGGCGCCGCGCGCGGCATCGGCGACGCCATCGCCGAACGACTGATCGAGGAAGGCGCCCGGGTTTTCTCACTCGACCTCGGAGACCCTGCTGAGCCGCGCAACGGCGTTACTTACCTCAAAGCCGATGTCGCCGATCCCGACAGCGTAGCCAGCGCATTCAGGGAAATCGACGCCAAGGCCGGCCGGGTCGACGTGCTCGTCAACAATGCCGGCGTTCAGCGTGTCAATCTCGCCGAGAACATGCCGGTCGCCGATTGGCATCTGGTGCTCAACACGCATCTGACCGGGATGCACCTCTGCTGTGCCGAAGCCATCCGCCGAATGCGCGGCCAAGGCCGGGGCGGCGCGATCGTCAGTATCGCTTCCGCCGCGGGCATCGTCGCCATTCAGGGGCGCGGCCCCTACAGCGCCGCGAAGGCCGGCATCGAGAGCCTCACCCGCGTCTATGCCGCCGAGACTGCGATGGCAAAAATCCGTGTCAACGCGGTCGCACCGGGCTCGACCCGCACCAAGCTGATCGAGCAGGGCATCCGCGACGGCACCATAAAGTCCGAGTGGCAGATCGAGCGCATTCCCATGGGCCGGCTGGCCGAACCGCGCGAGATCGCCGACCCGGTGGTGTACCTCGCCAGCGACAAGGCCAGCTACATCACCGGCCAGACAATCGTGGTCGACGGCGGTTGGACAATCCAGGGGATGGTGCATATCGCGGATTCGCTGAAGCCCGAACTCACCGGTTGAGAATGACGGCGTCCGACTCCATTCCGCCTCGCTTCAACATGGCGCGCTACTGTATCGGCCGCCCCGCCGCGGAGTGCGCGGATAAGCTCGCACTGATCGTGGTCAAGGACGTCGCGGCGCCGATCGAGATTGCCGAACGCTGGACCTATGGTGAGCTTGACGATGCGGTGCGCCGGATCGGCGCCGGGTTGCAGGCGCGCGGATTGAAGCGCGGCGACCGCGTGCTGCTCCGCCTGCCGAACGGTAGCGACTACGCCCTCGCCTTTTTCGGCAGCATCGCGGCGGGACTGGTTCCGATTCCTGCCTCACCACAACTGACCGAGGGTGAGGCGCGATTCCTGCAGGAAAACTCCGAGGCCGCCGCCGTGATCGCCACCCCTGAACTTGCGATCTCCGGCGTCGTCAGCCGCATCGAAGCGACCGACCTCGCCGCGATGCGCCGTTCTTTAGCCGCAGCCGATTATGCCGATACCGGCGCCGATGAGCCGGCATTCCTCATCTACACTTCCGGCACCAGTCGCCGCCCCAAGGGCGTGCTGCACGCACAACGGAGCGCATGGGGTCGCCGGCCGATCTACGACGACTGGTATGGCATCTCTGCCCAAGACATCGTCCTGCATGCCGGCGCCTTCAACTGGAGCTACACCCTAGGCGCCGGACTGACCGACCCGTGGGCGAACGGGGCGACGGCCATTCTCTATACCGGCCCTCGCGACATCGCGGTGTGGCTGAAGCTTCTCGGCGCCACCGGCGCGACACTTTTCGCGGCAGTGCCATCTCTCTTCCGGCAGATATTAAAATACGGCGACTTCGCGCGAGCCGACCTCGCACGACTGCGCCACGGGCTGGCTGCCGGCGAGGCCTTGCCTCCGGCGATGCTCGAGGACTGGCGCAAGGCGACCGGCCTCGAAATCTACGAGGCGTTCGGCATGAGCGAGTGCTCGACATTCATCTCCACCCGACCCGGAACTCCCATACGGCCCGGCAGCCCGGGTAAGGCGCAGCGGGGTCGCCAAATTGCGGTGCTGCCGCTCGAGGGCGGCACCGCTCCTCTTCCCCCGGGCGAAACCGGCCTGCTCGCCATCCACCGGCGCGAAGCCGGACTGATGCTGGGTTACTGGCGGCTGCCGGAGGAGGACGCGGCGACCTGGCGCGGCGACTGGTTCACCGGCGGCGACCTCGTTGCCATTGATGCGGACGGCTACGTTTGGCCGCGCGGGCGCGACGACGACGTGATGAATGCCGGCGGCTATCGCGTTTCGCCGCTCGAGGTGGAGGCCGCCTTTGCCGGCCATCCTGCGATCGCAGAGATCGCGGTGGCGGAGGCGGCGCTCAAGCCCGGGGTCACTGGCATCACGGCGTTCGTGGTGCCGCGTGCGGGCGCCTCTGCGAACGAAGCGGAAATCCTGGCCCACGGCGAGCGAGAACTCGCGCCCTACAAGCGGCCGAAAAAGGTTCTGTTCGTGGAGGCGCTACCCCGCTCCGCCAACGGCAAGCTGCTCCGTCGCTTGCTCGTCGCGGCGACGCAGCGTTGATCAGGTGCGGGGCGTTTTCGGCAGGTTCGCGAGGACCCGCTCGGTATCGGCGCCGAAAGGCCGGCCAACGTGACGAATCTTCCCCGGCGATTTTGACAGGCGGGCGATGACGTTCTGCATCTTCACGCCATCGACCTCGGTAATCATCTCGCGAGCGCGATAATGCGGATCTAGGAAAATCTCGCTCATGTCGAGGACGGGCGCGATCGCCGCATCGACGCGGCGGAACTCTCGAATAGCCTCCTCGGAATTGCGCCCCGCGATCCAGGCGCGCACGTGGCCTTCGACTTCCTCACGATGCGCAGTGCGGCCCTGGAATGAGTCAAAGCGCTTGTCGCCCGAGAGCCCGACGAGATCCATTACGCGCTCGGCTACGCTGTCTGCGGAACTCGATACCGCCACCCACACGCCATCGGCGCAGCGATAGGTGCCGCGTGGCACGGTGTAGGGAATACCGGAGCCGAGGCGCGGCTGCAGGTAGCCCATGTGGGCGTACGCGGACACCAGCGGACCCATGATCTGGAACATTGATTCGAGCAGGTTGACGTCGATCACCTGTCCCTCGCCCGCCTTGTCAGCGTGGCGAAGCCCGAGCATGACGGCGAACGCCCCGACCAGCGCGGTAACTTCGTCGGTGACGGCAATCGGCGGCAGCAGCGGAGGCCCGCCGGGCTCGCCGAGGATTCCCGAGAAGCCGCTGAGCGCTTCGGCGATAGTCGCGAAGCCCGCCTGCAGTGCATACGGACCGTCCTGGCCGAACCCACTGACGCGCAGGATGACAAGCCGTGGATTGTGCTTCAGTAACTCGTCGGGACTGAAACCCAGCGCTTCGAGCTTGCCGGGACGCATGTTCTCGATGATGACGTGGGCGTCGGCAAGCAGCGCCCACAGGCTCTCGCGCGCCGTCTCGGTCTTGAGATCGAGCGAGATGACCTGCTTGTTGCGATTGACCAGCTTCCAGAAATACGAGTCCTTCTCGTTCGGCCCGACCCAACCCATCCTGCGCGTAGGATCGCCCCCCGGCGGCTCGACCTTTATTACCTCGGCCCCGAAATCGGCCAGATATTTGCCCGCGCCCGGGCCGGCGACAACCGTCGCCAGCTCTATGACGCGAACACCCGCGAGCGGCGGCGTTGGCTCTGTCACGAGGATACTCCGCTCGGCCGTCTGGGCAGCAATACCGCCCGGGTGAAAGTGCACACTTTCTGCTTGTCCTGATTGAAGCCGTCGGTGCGCACCGTCAGGACGCCGGCATCCGGCCGTGACTGCGAGGGACGCCCCGACAGCACTTCGCTTTCGCCGTAGAGCGTATCGCCGTGAAATAGCGGCGCGACGTGGCGAAGCTCGCTGACGCCGAGGTTGGCAATGGCGCGTCCCGAAATATCCGGAACGCTCATGCCGAGCAGCAGCGAGTAAACAAACGTGCCAACTACTATGTTCTTGCCGAACTCAGTCTCCGTACTGGCGTAGTGACGATCGACGTGTAGCGGGCTGGCGGCCATGGTGAGCAGGCAGAACATGTGATCCTCGGCCTCTGTCACGGTCTTGCCGGGCCAGTGCCGGAAAATCTCGCCAGGTTCATAGTCCTCCAGGTACCCCCCGAAGCGCTCCTCGCGGGCGGAATGAACCCGCGGCATCTTCACATCTCTATCGTCATGGTCGGGGCCCCTGTCTTGACCTCGTCACCGGTGGCGATCTTGATTTCGACCACAGTGCCGGTGAACGGCGACGGCACCTCGACCTGGGTCTTGTCAGTCTCCGCGACGAACAGCGATTGACCTTCAGTGACCGCGTCGCCGGCCTTCACCAGGATGTCCATGATGACGACTTCGTCGACAGCGTCGCCGACCTTGGGCATCTTCAGCGTCGTGCGCACAAACCAACTCCTTCAATGTTTCGAGCGGGATTTAAGAATCGCCCGACGACATTGCCGTCTCAGGCCGCAAAAAGACAATTCCGCTGCCCAGGGAAGACGCCGAAGCTCGAACGAAAGCGTAGGCCAGCCTCTCTGTCGTGTCAATCGTTTGACTATGGCCTAGATCAATCGGTTGACTGGGTACCGGCGGGGACCTATGGTCGCCGCTCGCCCGCGATGCCATAACCGGCACACGCACCGTTTCTTCGGGGATTTGCCTATGGCAAAAGAGGTTACCATCACCGACGTCAGCGTTGCCACCATCCAGGCTCAGCTACCGGCTCCGGTGGTCTTCGGCGACTGGGTGATGAAGATGCGCGAGTTCGCCACCGTGCGCGTACGCACGTCTTCCGGACACGAAGGCTGGGCGTTCACGCTCACCCGCGATGGCGCCGTGGCCGAGCAGATCCGCAAGACAATCGTCCCGGTTTACGTCGGCACCGACATCGCCCAGCGCGAGGCGACGTTCAGAACCACGAAGGGACGCACCTACGGTTCGCACAGCGCCGGCGTTGGCCTCCGGGCGCTTTCGATCGTGGACCTCGCCGCTTGGGACGCGGCCGCGAAGATTGCCGACAAGTCGATTGCCGAGTTCCTCGGCGGCACGGTGAAGCCGATGCCGGCTACGTCCATCATCGGCTATCCGCCGGCGATCATGCCGCCCGATAAGACCGGCGCACAGACGGCGGAATTTTACGCCAACGGATGGCGGCGGTTCAAAGCCCCGATGGGAGCGACATGGGAAGTGTCGAAGGCGCGGCTGAGTGCAGCGCGCAAGGCGGCCCCCGACGCCTGGCTCGGCACCGATCTGGTCTGGATGTTCAAGACCGTCGACGACGCGGCCGCTTACGCCAACAGCATCGCCGACCTCAACATGGGCTGCATCGAGGACATCTTCCCGCCCGGCAACGCCGGCATGCTTGCGGCGCTTCGCAAGCGCGTCCCAATGCCGATCTGGCAGGGCGACGAACAGGGCGGCTCGTACTATCCGGAGGCGTTCATCCTGGCGGGCTCGGTCGACCGCGTCCGCGTTGACCTGACCTGCATGGGCGGTATCACCGGTGGACGCGCAATCATCGACGAGTGCCTCGCCGCCAAAGTTGACTTCGGGCCGCACATGTTCCCGCACACCCACAGCCAGGTGTTTAGCGCCTGGGGTTTCGACGACAAGCCGATCGAGTGGGGCGTGCCGTGGACGGGGGTGCATCCTTACGACGATGCCCTCGCGCAGCCCGAGATCATGGCAGGAGGACTGATGAAGTCGCTGCCGCAGGGGCCAGGTTTCGGCAAGATGATCGACAAGCATTGGTGCCGGAGCCAGCCGCACATCGATCCGGACCACATTCTTTCAGATTAGATGGCGGGCCGCACAGCAGCCTCTGCGAGATAGATCGACATGACCGACGAAGAACTTTTCAGCGTCCCCGCCGGCTACGCGACCACCATGTTCGACATCAAGGGCCGGGTCGCCGTCGTGACCGGCGGTGGCAGCGGGCTCGGGCGCGCCATTTCGATCGGCTACGCGCAGCTCGGCGCCACCGTCATCGTCGCCGACGTTAACGACAAGGGCGCCGAGGAAACGCTCGCCACGATCACGGAGCAGGGCGGCAAGGCGGAAGTTGCGCACCTCGACGTGACGAAACGCGACGACAGCTTCGCGCTTGCCGATATCGTCGTCGCCAACCACGGCCACGTCGACATCCTCGTCAACAGCGCGGGTTCCGCCCACCGGAGCCCTGCCGAAGAGTTTCCCGAGGACCGCTTCGACTTCATCATCGCGCTCAACCTCAAAGGCACCTACCTCTGTTGCCAGGCTTTCGGCAACAAAATGCTGAAGCAGGGTAAGGGCAGCATCATCAACATGGCGTCGATCGGCTCGTTCATCGGCTATCCGTGGGCGAGCGCATACCTCGCATCCAAGGGCGGCGTGCGTCAGCTCACCAAGGGGCTGGCACTCGAATGGCGCGAACGGGGCGTGCGGGTAAACGGCATCGGCCCGACACTGATGGAAAGCCCCCTCACCCGCCAGGCGGCGCAGAAGACTTCCATCACAGCCGATTTCATCAAAGCGCGGATGCTCCGCCCGCGGCTCGGCCTGCCGCGTGAGCTGATTGGCGCGGCGGTCTTCCTCGCGAGCGACGCCTCCGAGCTGGTTACCGGGCACGTCATCATGTGCGACGACGGCTACCTGACGGCGTAGGAGCAAATCGTGGCGAAACTCACCAAGACGCACCATGCCGGCTTCACAGTCCGTTCCATCGACCGATCGCTGGAGTTTTACCGCGACCTGCTCGGCCTCGAACTCGTTTTCCGGTGGAACCCCCGGGAACCCTACATCAGTGAGTTGGTCGGCTACCCCACGGTCAGCCTGCATGGCGCCATCCTGCGCGTGCCCGGGACCGACATGTTCTTCGAGTTGCTCGAATACCAGAACATTCCCGAGAAGACCGTCGATATGGCGAATGGCAACATCGGCAACGGCCATATCGCCTTCCACGTCGATGAACTCGACCCAATTTACGAGATGCTGACGAAGGCCGGCGTGAAAAGTGTATCGCCGCCGGTCACCCCCACGATCGGGCCGAACAAGGGCGGCCGTGCCGTCTACATGATCGATCCCGATGGGTTCCGCGTCGAACTCATCCAGGCGGCCAGAACGTTCGCGGACTACAAGCCGACCTAGCCGCGTTTCGCCGTGCCAATTGACAGACGGGGGCGTGCGTCGGAAACAGGCCGCGGCGAAGGAATTCGATCAATGCCCGCGGCGACCAAACCGGCAAACCGTAAGAGGATAACGATCCGCGACGTGGCGGCGTTGGCTGAGGTTGACGTAAGCCTGGTATCGCGCGTCCTCAACAATCATCCCAAGGCGAGCGCCGGCGCCGCCACCCGGCAGCGAATTCTGGAAGCGGCGCAGACACTTGGCTATCAGCCTAACGTCGTGGCGCGCGGCCTGCGCATGGCACGTACCTGGACGCTCGGCCTCATGCTGCCGAACCTCACCAATCCGATGTACGCCGAGATCATCCGCGCGGCGGAGGCACGGGCGCGCGAACGCGGCTTCGGCCTCGTCTTCGGCACCCATGTCGACGGGGAGGAGAAAGCGACTTTCGCCCGCCTGCTTCAGGAAGGCCGGGTGGACGGACTGCTGACCGCGAGCGGCGTCCATGGCGACGGCTTTCTTCGCCGCATTGCCAACGGCGGGTTCGGCCCCGTGGTGATGCTGAACCGGCGCGTGCGCGGCGTCCACCCGACCGTGACGGTCGACGACGCGGCCGGCGCGGCGCTTGCCGTACGCCATCTTGCCGAACTCGGACACAAGACGGTCGCTGGTGTCTTCGGTCCCGAGGCGATCGAGACCAGCCGCCGGCGCCGCGCCGGCTTCGTCGCCGCCGGAGCGCAGGCGGGCATCGACGTGATTCCCCTCGACGAGCCTGGAGTCGATGCCGCGGTCGGCAGCGCCGCCGCTGAACAAATCTTCCACGACCACGCCCATACAACGGCAATTTTCGCATCGACGTTTGGCATCGGCATGGGCGTGCTGCGCGCGGCCCGCCGGATAGGTGTCGACATTCCGCGCGACATGTCGCTGGTTGCGTTGCACGACAGCGACCTTGCCGATTTCCTCAGCCCTACGCTGACGACGATTGCCCTGCCGGTCGACGAGATGGCACAACAGGCCGTCGATCTGGTCATCCAGCTGATCGACGGCGCCTCGCCCGGAAGCGCGATCGTACGGACGCCGCCCCAGTTGAAATTGCGCGGTTCCACCGCACGACCGCGCGGAATCAAACGATTGACGAAGAAACGGGGGTCTGGCTAGAGTAATGGCCAAAGACCGCACCAGGGGAGGAAATACAAAGTGGCTTTGATGCGCATGCGTCAGGCGGTGATGAAGGCGCTTGACGACGCCCTCGCCGAGGACCCGCTGGTTATCGTCATGGGCGAAGACGTCGCCGCCGCAGGCGGACCGTTCAAGGTGACCGAGGGCCTTCTCGAGAAGCACGGTCCCGATCGCGTCATCGACACGCCGATTTCCGAAATGGGTTTCATGGGCGCCGCCGTGGGAGCCGCGGTCTGCGGCATGAAGCCGATCGTCGAGATGATGTTCGTCGAATTCACCGGCGTTGCGCTCGACCAGCTCACGACCGAAGCGGCGACGATGCGCTACCTGTCACGCGGCAAGTTCACCGTGCCTATGGTCATGCGCGCCTCCGCCGGCGCCGGCCAGGGTTTCGGCTGCCAGCACTCGCAGATGCTCGATCACTGGTTTCGCGGCACCCCCGGCCTCAAGGTCTGCGTGGCCAGCGGCGCCCGCACGGTTTACGGCCTGCTTCGCTCCGCGATCGAGGATCCGGACCCGGTGGTCGTGCTTGAGCCGCGCGTACTCTACGGCGAGCGCGAGGAGTTCGACGTCGATGAGAAATACCGCATTCCGCTCGGCAAGTCCGAGACGGTGCGCGAGGGCAAAGACGTCACCGTCCTTACCTGCGGCGCAATGACCCGCGTCGTCACTGAGGCGGCGGAGAAATCCAACGCGAGCATCGAGGTGATCGACATGCTCTCCCTGTGGCCCTGGGACGAGGCAGCCGTCACCAAATCGGTGGCGCGCACGGGCCGGCTGGTCACTGTCGAGGAAGCCCCCGTGGGCACCGGTTGGGGCGGCACGGTCGTCTCGACCATCCTCAGCCATTCGTTCGGCGCGCTGAAGGCGCCGCCGCACCGCATCACCCTCCCCGATGCGCCGGTTCCCTATAACGGCGGCCTGGAGGCACGTTACCTGCCGAATGCTCCCTACGTGACGCAACAGATCGACGCGCTGGTCTCGACCGGACGGTCCCCGCAAGCCTGGTGGAAACAAGCATCATGACAATTCTCAATTCGGACGTCCCTACCGCCCGCCGCGCCGCGCTTGGCGATCGCATCGAGCAACTGAAGCGGATGGTCGAAATCCGCGCCGTCGAAACGCGCATTCAGAAGCTTTTCGCGGACGGCATGGTTCGCGGCAGCACACACCTCTGCAACGGCCAGGAAGCCGTGTCGGTTGGCATTGCTCGTTCGCTTGATCCCGACGACGTCGTTACCTGCACCTACCGCGGCCACGGGCACGCTTTGGCGCTGGGTGCCAATCCAGTGCAGGTGCTCGGCGAGATCTGTGGGCGCACCGTCGGCTGCGCCGGCGGGCTTGGCGGGTCCATGCACCTGATGGAAGCTTCGGTCGGCTTGCTGCCGACTTTCGCTATCGTCGGCGCCGGCCTGCCGATCGCCTGCGGCGCCGCTATGGCGGCTAAGGCGCGCGGCACCGACCGCGTCGCGGTTGCTATTTTTGGCGACGGCTCGACCAACATCGGCGCCTTTCACGAGGCGCTGAATTTTGCGGCGATTCGCAAGCTGCCTATCGTGTTCATCTGCGAGAACAACCTCTACGGCGAATACAGCCGCATCAACCTGACCACGCCGGTCAGCGACATCGCGGTACGGGCGGCGAGCTACGCCATGCCGGGCGTGATCGTCGACGGGCAGGACGTCGACGCGGTCGCCAAGGCCGTCACGGAAGCGGTGGCCCGGGCGCGCAAGGGCGACGGCCCGTCGCTGTTGGAGATGAAGACCTACCGCTATTCCGGCCACTCGCGCTCCGACCCGGCTACCTATCGCCTGCCGGGCGAACTCGATGCCTGGATGAAGCGCGACCCGATCGACCTGTTCGCGAAGGTTCTGGTGGACGAAAAGGCGATCGGCGCCAATGATCTCGCGACCATGAAAGACAGCGTGGCGAAGGCGGTGGACAAGGACGCGGACAGCGTGCTTGCCGCGCCGGAGCCTGATCAGAAGGAAATCTTCGCGCACGTCAGCGCGGGCTCGGGTGGAGAAGACACACGATGGAATTTCTGGTCGAAATCCACGTCCAATGGCCACCGGACGGCGACCCCGAGCGCCGGGCGGCAATAGCCGCCGCGGAAAGCGAGCGCGCCCGCGAGCTGGCGGCTGCGGGAATTCTCAAACGCGTGTGGCGCGTCCCGGGAGAATGGAAGAACGTTGGCCTGTGGGAAGCGGACGATGCCACCGCCTTACATGAGGCAATCGCTTCGCTTCCGTTCTATCCTTGGCTGAAGGTGCAGGTCCGTCCGATGGCGGCGCACCCGAACGACCCGCGGCAGTGGACGGCGTAGCTTCGCCGGCCGCTCTATCGCTCTGAGGCGCGACTGATGCATCCCCTGCGGCGGCGACGATGCTGCCTTTCAGTGCCCGGCGCATCCGACAAGATGATGGCGAAGGCGCTGACGCTCGACGCCGACGAGATCATCCTCGACCTCGAAGACGCGGTGTCGGCGGCCGACAAGGCTGCGGCACGCGCCCGTGTTGCCAGTGCCGTGGCGAGCGATGCCTGGCGCGATCGCACTGTGAGCGTCAGAGTAAACGGGTTGACGACCCCATGGGGCCGCGACGACATCGCCGCGGTCGCCAAGGTCGCCAACGACCGACTTACGGTTGTCATCCCCAAGGTCGAGACGCCTTCCGACGTAGTTACGGCGGCCTACCTCGCCGGCGCCGCGGTCGGCCTACAGGCGCTGATCGAGACGGCGAAAGGAGTCACCAACGCCACCCTCATCGCGGCGGCGTCGCCGCAACTGCAGACATTGATCCTCGGTTACGCCGACCTCGCCTCCTCCCTCGGGCGGCCGACTAGTTCCACTGCATCGTGGCGAACGGTCCAGGATCTGGTGGTCATCGCTGCCCGTGCGCACGGCCTGCAGCCGATCGATGGACCGTTCTTTAAGCTCGATGCGCCAGAGCCGCTGAGGGCCGAAGCAACGCGCGCGCGCGACCAGGGCTTCGAGGGCAAATGGGCCATCCATCCGACGCAGGTTGCCGTTATCAATGAAATACTGACGCCGACGGCGGATGAGGTCGATCGTGCCCGCGCCGTCCTCGACGAATTGCGGCGGAGCGGCGGGGGCGCCAGTCGGGTCGGCAGCGGCATGGTCGACGAGGCCATGCGCCTCATGGCGGAACGCACGCTCCGCCGCGCCGGCATGACGGAGCCAACGTGAGCGCGCCGGCAGTCGCCGTCGGCGGGCCGTGGTACGACGACCTTTCCGTCGGTGATCGCTTTGATGACGCGCCCGGCATCACGCTGACGGACGGACTCACCGCGGCGCATCGCGCCATCGTTGGCGGCCGCCTGCATCTTGCCTCCGACAGCGAGCTGTCGCAAAAGGTTGCCGGCATGGCGCTGGCGCCTCCGATGCTCGTCTGGGACACCTCCATCGGTCAATCAACGCTGGTCACCGGTCGCGCCATCGCCAATCTCTTCTATCGCGGCCTGATCCTTCGCCGGCACCCCGCGATCGGCGACACCCTGCGAACCAAGACGCGGATCGTCGGATTGCGACCGTCGACCGCGCGTCCGGGGCGATCGCCCCGCGGCCTGGTCGTGATGCAGATTGTGACGACGGACCAAAACGGCGCGGTCGTGCTCGACTATCATCGCTGTGCGCTACTGCCGGCGCGGGACAGTGCCCCAATCAAGACGGGCGGCGAGATGGAACCGCCGCTGACACCGCTCGACAAAACGTCCTTGGCGCCGGCGATCGCCGCCTGGAACCTCGCGGCATTTCGCGAAGGCGTTCCCGGCCCCCACTTTACGGCGATCGAATCCGGAGTGTCCTATCGGGTCGAAGCCGGCGATCTCGTTTCCAGCGCGCCGGAGCTGGCGCGCCTGACGCTCAATCTTGCCGCGGTTCACCACGACAGCGCCGCAACCGCCGACGGCAAGCGGTTGGTTTATGGCGGCCACACGATCGGGCTCGCGGCGGCCCAGGTAACCCGCGCCCTGCCCGGCCTCGTCACGTTTCTCGGCTGGGCCAGCTGCGATCACACCGGACCGGTGCACGAGGGCGACACACTGAACTCGGAGATTACGGTCGAGAAATGCGAGGCTCTGCCGGTCGGCGGCCTCGTCCATCTCCGTGTGCAGGTCAATGCACGCGGTGCAGGAACCACCGAGAGCACGCCGGTTCTCGACTGGCGCCTCGTCGGATTGATGGCATGACCGGCGGCATCCTCGCCGGAATGCGCGTCGTCGAAGGGTCCGCCTTCGTCGCGGCGCCACTCGGCGGCATGACGCTGGCGCAGCTTGGCGCGGAAGTCATCCGTTTCGACCAGATCGGCGGCGGCCTCGACGCCGGGCGCTGGCCCCTCGACAAGAACGGCAACAGTCTTTTCTGGGCGGGGCTCAACAAGAGCAAGCGCTCCATCCAGATCGATCTGCGCAACCCCGCCGGACAGGAAATTGCGACGGCGCTCATCGCGCACCCCGGCCCCGACGGGGGTATCTTCCTCACCAACTTTCCAGCAAGCGGCTGGCTGAGCTACGAGACGCTGAAGGCGAGGCGCGCCGACCTCATCATGATGGTCCTCAGCGGCAACCACGACGGCTCGAGCGAGATGGACTACACCGTCAACCCCGCCACCGGCTTCCCCGCGATCACCGGCCCGGCCGACACTGCCAAACCGGTAAACAGTATTTTGCCGGCGTGGGACATCGCGATGGGGACACTTGCGGCGGTGGGTATTCTCGCGGCCGACCGCCATCGGGCACGGACCCACGACGGGTCATTGGTCAAGCTGGCGCTCTCCGACGTAGCGTTGGCGATGACGGCGAATCTCGGGCGTTTGGCCGAGGCCGAGCTTGGCGCGGGCACTCCGAACAAGGACGGCAACTATCTCTACGGCGCCTTCGGACGCGACTTCGAGACACGCGACAACCGGCGCATCATGGTGGTCGGACTGACCGAACGGCAATGGCGGGCGCTCGTCACCGCAACCGGAACCGACGCCGCGGCGCTGGCGCGAAAGACCGGCCAGAACCTCGACACACAGACTGGCCGCTTCCACGCGCGGCACGCGATCGCCGATGCACTCGCGCCGTGGTTCGCGGCACGGACGATGTCGGAGGTCGAGCGGCAACTCACCATCGCCGGCGCGTCATGGGGACCTTACCGGACGTTCGCCGAAGCACTGCGAGAAGATCCCCGCGCCTCGACCCGCAATCCGATGTTTGCGCGGATCGAGCACCCCGGCTCCGGCGCGTATCTGACGCCGGGCTCCCCGCTCGACTTCAGTTCAGCGCCGCGCGTGGCACCCGCCACCGCACCGCGGCTGGGCGCCGACACAGATGAAATTCTCGTCGAAATCCTCGGGCTGCCGGCCGCGGAGATCGGGCGCCTGCACGACGAAGGCGTGGTCGCCGGGCCTACCTGACCGGCTTGCCGTAACGTTTGAGCAATTCCGCATCGGGTGCGTAGCGGTAGCTTCGCGAGGTCAGTCCACCATCGACGGCCAGCGACTGGCCCGTCACGAACGACGCTTCCTCCGACAGAAGCCACGACGCTGCGGCGGCGACCTCTTCCGGCTGGCCGATACGCTCCAGCGGGTGAATAACCGACATCTCGCGCTCCGCCTCGGCCGGGTCGGGACTGGACTGGATGACCTGCTTGACCAGCGGGGTGGCAATCGCACCGGGCGCTACCGCGTTCGCGCGAATGCCGATCGGACCGTATTCGACGGCGATATAGCGGGTCAGCGCGTCGATGCCGGCTTTGGCCACGTCGTAGGCCGCCCACATGTTGAAGGCAGCCCGGCCGTGTACGGACGACACGTTGACGATGGCGCCGGTACGGCGCTGGCCAACCCACGTCTGGATCGCCTCCGAAGATCCCCAGAAGTGCGACATCAGGTTGACGGCAATGACGCGCTCGACTTCCTCGACTTTCGGCTCGTGAAGATTGCCCATCAGCGCGACGCCGACGTTGTTGACCCAGGCGCCGAGCTGCGCCAGTTCCTCCGCGCGTTTGCGCGCCGCGGCCAGCACCTTCCGGTCGGAAGCGTCGCCGGCAATTACATCATGGCCGGAGCCCAATTGCCTGCGCGCATCGTCCGCGTGTGTCCCGTTGATCTCTATGCCGACGGTGTGCCATCCGTCGGCGGCGAGACGCGTGATAATCGCCCGACCGATGCCGGTTCCCACTCCCGTTACCACCACACTTGCCGGATTCATTCCGATCCTCCCCCACTGCTGTTTCTGCGTTCGACGTCCCAAAAAATCTTCGACGACGCGAAGACGCGATTTGGCGAACATGGCCCGCGGTCAGCGTTTCAAGGCCCTTTCGTATCATACGATTGACTTCGCAGAAAGATTGACTTTCCAAGGCACGCCGCATAGCGTTCCGATGGCGAAAACGCCTTCGGCAGCGCGCCCTGTGGATGCGCGTCGCTCTCACAACAAATGCCCTGGGAGGGATCATGACGAAATCAGACGACACGGGTCGCCGCGGCGGCGAGGCATCGCTGACGGCGATGAATCGCCGCCAATTGATGCAGCGCGCGGCGCTGCTCGGCCTCTCGACGACCGCGCTCGGCGGCGGCTTGCTCGGCTCGACTTTCGAGCAGGCGGTTGCGGCCGGCTACGACCCGAAGAAATACGCGGGCACGAAGCTCAGCATCCTGATGACCGGCGACGAAAACGATCACCGCGCGCTCGGCGATCTGCTCGGCCAGCTCAAGGACGAAACCGGCATCGAGCTTGAGATCACGTCGCCGGCGCTCGGGCCGCTGATCGAGAAGACGCTTCAGAATCTGAAGGCCGACAAGTCGTCCTTCGAACTGATCGAGTACCTGGGCTTCCTCACCACCCAGCAGGTGGGCGCCGGTTACTACGAGCAGCTTAACCAGTACATCGACGACCCGAACCAGACGCCGCCGGACTGGGATGTAAAGGATTTTCTGCCGCCGGCGATGGCCAACGTCGGCATCTTCGATATGGCAACCCAGAACGTCGGCGTCGGCAACGCCATCTACGGCATTCCGGGCCTGCACTCCGGCTCGGTCATCTATTTCTACCGCAAGGATCTCTTCGACGCGGCCGGACTGAAGCCGGCCACCACTTGGGATGAGTTCAAGGCAGCCGCGATGAAGCTGAATTCGGCGGACGTCGCCGGCTGCAGTTTCATCGGCGCCAACGACTTCTCTCTGGCGGCGGTGGACTGGTACACCCGCTTCATCACCACCGGCGGCAAGCTCATGTCGGGCACGCCGAAGGACAAGAACTTCAAGCCGAACGTTGATTCGCCGGAAGGCATCGGCGCCCTGCAGATGCTGATCGACGTCCTGCCCTACGCACCGAAGAACGTAACGACCTACGGCTTCGCCCAGAACGTTGACGGCTTCTCGACCGGCAAGATCGCACAGATGATCTTCTGGTCGACGATTGCCGGCCCGATCTTCAACAAGGACAACTCGATGGTCGCCGACAAGACCGGCACTTCCGCCGTTCCTGCGGCCGCGGGCCAGACGCCGCGCGCCATTCAGGGCGGCTGGGGCATGGGCATCCCCAAGAATATCGACCCGGCGAAGAAGCCGGCGGCCTGGCTGGCGCTGACCTGGATGACCAGCAAGGCGTTCAACAAGTACGAGGTGTCCAAGTACCAGATCGACGCCAGCCGCACTTCGGCGTTCACCGATCCGGAACTGGTGAAGCAGTTCCCCTACTTGTCGGACGCGCTAAAGGCCGCCTCGACTGCCGAGATCATCGACACTTCGCGGATCCCGGAGTTCTTCCAGCTCAACGACATCATGAACGTCGAGTTGAACAAGGCGCTGATCGGCGGCCAGGATGCGAAGACTGCCTGCGCCAACATTCAGAAGCAGTGGGAAGATGTCCTGCGCAAGGCGGGCCACCTGACCTAGGGCATTCGCGCCGCGGCTCCGGCCAGACTGTTAGGGAAGCACCCGGCGGCGGAGGCCGCCGGGATTTTTAAGCGGCGTGTGCGCACCTTGAGCCACAACGCGTCTCTACGGCATTGACGCCGATCGTCACGAGAGTCACGAAATGAGCGTGGCGATACAAGCTGGCCAGGGACGGACAGAGACGCGGATCAGGGCGGACCGCCATAACCTCGTCGTCTTCATGTTCGTCGGGCCGGCGCTGCTTTATCTGCTCGCCTTCGCGATTTATCCGCTGATCTACAGCCTTCGGCTCTCTTTCACTGATCTCACGGCGGCCGACGGCACCGGGACGTGGATCGGGCTGCACAATTACCACGACCTCCTTTTCGACAGCCAGTTCTGGAACGCATCGATGAACAGCGCGATCATGTTGATCGCGACTGTCTCGCTGCAACTCGTGCTCGGCACGATCCTGGCGCTCTTCTTCAATCTCCAGCTCAAGGGATCTTGGATCGTCCGCGGCATCCTCGTTCTGCCGATGCTGATCACGCCGATTGTCGTCGGCGTGATGTGGCGGGCGCTCCTGAACCCCGACTGGGGGCTGGTCAATTGGGCGATCGCTGCCATCGGGCTGACGCCGCCGAACTGGCTCGGCTCGACCGAATGGGCGATGCGGACGCTAATCCTCGTCGACACATGGCAGTGGACGCCGTTCGTATTCATCATTGTCTACGCACGGCTCCAGACGCTGCCGCAGGAAGTGTTCGAGGCGGCCCAGGTCGACGGATCCGGGTATTTCGCGACGCTCTGGCACGTAACCCTGCCGCTGCTGGCACCGGCGCTTCTCTTCGCCGCGATCTTCCGCGCCGTCGATGGTTTCCGCTCGTTCGACCTGATCTACGGGCTCAGCTACGGGGGGCCCGCGCGGACAACCACGACGCTGGCCTTCTTCTCGTTCCAGAACGGCTTCCAGTTCCAGAACTACGGCTATGCCGCCGCGGTGGCGTACATGATGTTGCTGGTTCTCATGATCGGCACGACCGTGCTGCTGCGCTATGCTCCGCTACGGCCGGGGCGTGTGCGATGAGAAATCCGGTCGGACGGTTCATTGCTTACATCGTGCTGATCCTGCTCGGCATGGTCGGCGCTGCGCCCTTCCTCTACCTGCTCGTCCTGTCGTCAAAACGGCGGATCGAGATACTCACCCAGGTGCCGCCGCATCTCACCTTTGACTGGAGCACCATTTCGCGGACGTACAATGAGGTCCTCTACAGCCAGGGCATGCTCGCGTTCACCAAGAACTCGCTGATCGTTGTGGGGGCGGCGACTTTCATCGCGCTCATCATTGGCACTCCCGCGGCTTACGGTTTTTCGCGCCTGCGCTTTCGTGGCGACGAGAGCCTGATCAACACTATTCTGAGCATGCGGTTCATGCCGCCCATCGCAGTCGCCATCCCGCTCTATCTCATGGTCAAAGGTGTCGGGCTCCAGGACAGCTACCCGGGCCTGATCCTTCCCTACGTCGCCTTTTCCCTGCCGCTGATCATCTGGATTCTGATCGGCTTTTTCGACGAGGTACCGCGAGAACTCGACGACGCCGCGATGGTCGATGGCTGCACGCGAATTGGCGTGCTTTGGCGGGTCATGCTGCCGGTCATGCGCCCTGGCCTCGTGACCGCTGCGCTGTTCGCCGCAATTTTCATCTGGAACGAATTTCTCGTTGCCCTCTACGTCATCGACTCCCGGGCCTTCCAGACAATATCGCTGGGCGCCGCGACCTTGGTAAGCGCCCAGCGGCCAATTGACTGGAACATCGCCGCAGCGGTCGGCGTCGTGACCGTCATTCCGATCCTTATCTTCTCGTTACTCGTCCAGCGCTACATCGTGCGTGGCCTAACCGCAGGAGCCGTGAAATGAATCTTGCGATAGGCAAGCCGGAACTGGTTACCGGTGATCTTGGCTGGCCAGAAGGCCCCACCGTTCAACCCGACGGCAGCGTCGTGTTCGTCGAAAGCTACCGCAGCCAGTTAAGCGTCGTCGCCAAGACAGGCGGCGCGGCGCGAAAGATCGCCTATACCGCCGGATCGCCGAACTCCTGCGTGCTCGGCGCCGACGGGTTTCTCTACGTCTGCCAGAACGGCGGCACGGTCGGCCCATGGCGGGCGGCGGAGATGGTGGCACCCTCCATCCAGAAGGTGCGGCCTGGTGGCAAGGCGGAGATCCTCTGCACCGGCGTTGACGGCATCAAACTCAACGGACCGAACGATTTGGTCTTCCACCAGGACGGCCGCCTCGTCTTCACCGATCCGGGCACTTACAATCCCGAGAGTGCGGACCCGAGCTACATCTTCGCCCTATCGCCCGACGGCAAACCCGGCGTGGTGATGGATTTTCCCAAACCGGTATTCCCGAACGGAGTGGCGGTGGAAGCCGACGGCTCGATCGTTTGGGACGAATCCTACACCGGTCACGTCCGCCGCAAACGGCTGAACGGCAGGATTGAAGATCTCGGCAAGATGCCCGGCGACAATCCGATTCTTGACGGCATGACGATCGGCGCCGACGGTCGGCTCTATGTCACCGATCTCGTCGGCAAGGGCATCCATGTGGTCCAGCCGAACGGCAAGGTGGACGGCTTCATTCCGGTGGGCGGGGCGCCCACCAACGTCGCCTTCGACGGCGAGACGCTGTGGGTGACGGATGCCTCGGTGCTTGCCGCCGGCACCGAGCCAAACCTGAAAGGCCAGCTCTGGCGACTCACGATCCCCGGCGGCGGCGCTCCGACTATCCGCGGCAGCATCACGAAGGCGCGATCATGAGCCCGCGCACGCCTCATCCCGGATTGACCCACCAAGGCAAGGTCGCGCTGGTGACCGGCGGCGGCTCGGGCATCGGCCTGGAGACGGCGCTGACGCTCGCCGACCTCGGCGCCAACGTGGCGATTCTTGATTGGACGCCGGGCGCCGCCGAGGCCGCGGCCAAGAAGATCGTCAAGATGGGGCGTAAGGCGCTCTCCTTCGAGGGGGATACCGGAGACGAGGAAACGGTAGTTAATGCCTTCGCGGTTACGAAAACGAAACTCGGACCTGTCGACGTCGCCGTGGCATGCGCCGGCGTGCTGGGCGACGGCGGACCTGTGTTTACCACTTCGGTCGCGGATTTCGAGCGCGTCATGGGCGTAAACGTCCGAGGCTCGTTTCTTGTCACGCGCGAGGCGGCGAAGCAGATGCGTCCGCGAAAATCCGGCGCGATCGTGCTGCTGTCCAGCCTCGACGGGCTGCAGGCCGAGCATGGCATGTTCTCTTACTGCACGTCGAAGGGCGCGCTGCTCAACCTCGCTCGCGCCGCAGCCCTTGACCTCGCCCGCGACGGCGTAAGGGTCAATTGCGTCTGCCCGAGCGTGACGGTGACGCCGCTGCTCGAAGGACGACTCGCCACCATCCCTAACGGCGATGAGGTGCTGGCCTCCTACGCCGAGCGCCATCCTCTCGGGCGCGTACTCAATCCGCGCGACATCGCCTCAGCGATCGCGTTTGTTACGTCGAGCATGGCGACGGGAATCACCGGCACGGCAATCCCGGTAGATGCGGGCATTGGCGCGACTTGGGATAACTATCGCGACCCAGCCTGGATCAGCGCGCGCTAAGTAGCCGCGTCCTTCTATAGGCCGCCGGAATTTGCATCAGCTCGCAGAAGGTCGCCTTCCGAGGTGCTCAGACGACTCCGCGACGACTTGCTTAATTGCGAAATCACGTGGCGAATGATCGTTACAACGGCCGGAATACATCAGGAAAACCTTTCCTCTGTATTTGCGGCCGCAGGTTTGGAGAAACGGTACGTCCAAAACGATGGGAAAACGGGCAAAAGCAAGGGCATTGACGGCATCGTCGTCCCACCTTCGCAAAAACAAAGTCTTGCACAGCAGGTAGTCAACCGGATTCTCAAGCTTATTCGAACAGGTAACCTGCGGCCCGGGGATCGACTACCTCCCGAGCGAGAACTGATCGAGATTTTTCGCATGAGCCGACCCAGCCTCCGTGAGGCCCTTCGCGCGCTGGAGATTTTGGGTGTTGTCGAAGTTCGGCACGGCGGGGGAGCTTACGTAACCGATTTGGAGGCGCGCACGCTTTTAGCGCCTCTCGACTTCTTTCTGTCGCTGTCCCAATCGAACTTAGATGACGCCTTCGAGAGTCGACGCATTGTCGAAGTCGAGATCGCGCGCAACGCCGCAAGAAATGCGACACGTGGGGGTATAGTCGAGCTGCGGGCGATGATTGACGCGCAGGCCACAGTCCATGGAGATCCGATCGGATTTCGAATTTTGGACAGCTGGTTTCACAGCGAGTTGGCCGTCGTCGCCGGCAACGCCGTGCTTCAACGCATATCATACGGCCTCTACAATCTTGGACTGGATATTCGCCGTCGATCGACAGCAGCGCCGGGCGTGATCGAGCTGAGCGCCGCCCAACATGCGCTCATTGTCGACGCGATTGCGGCGGGTGATTCCGACCGAGCGGCAGCGACCATGACAGATCACCTGGCTCATATTGAAGCAGGAGCCCGGCGGGTTGCCGCACTTAACATTAGGGAAACAACCCGCCCCGAATCGCGAAGCGTACGGGAGCGATCGGTGGAAATCGAAGCTCTGATCAAAGCTCGGGCCGGAGCGTCGGCTGCTGGCTCATCTCCGGCGCTGGAGGGAGCGCGACATCGCGGGTGCACAATTCGTCGAATGGAACCGCCAGCCGGTTCCGTCGGTGAAGACAGCCTTTGCGTCGGGGGTCCGGCAGGCAGGGCTTTCAGGGAAGGTCACCGCCCACACCCTACGCCACACCGCCGCGACCTGGCTGATGCAGGCAGGTGTCGACGTCTGGGAGGCCGCGGGCTTCCTCGGCATGAGCGTGCAGATCCTTGAGCGGGTCTACGGCCATCATCATCCTGCCCACCTCCGGAGCGCTGCGTTAGCGATCGGGTACCGTCCGCGGCGAGTTGAAACGTTGGTTGAATCGTTGGTTGTGAGGCCGGTTGAACCTACCCCCATCCCAGAAGGCGTTGAAATAATTGGTGGGCCCGGCAGGACTCGAACCTGCAACCAGATCGTTATGAGCGCGTCTCTCTCGCTGGATTTGCGAGTATTTTCAATCGAAATCCCGACGAAGCTACGGTGACTGTTCTTGATCTATTCACGTATATCGTTGGCGTTTCGTTGGCCGCGGCATTTAAGTCGCTGACGGTGACCCAGCCGCTTTTTGCAGGCTTCAGGACGCTGAACGGCGCTAAAATCGCGGAGGCAGCGGTGCTGGCCGGGCGCGAAGTGTTGCGCACGACCGAGCAGACCACGCTGCTTGCCGCGGCCCAGGCATTCATGGATCTGGTGGAGGCGCAGGCAACGCTCAATTGCAGAACGTCGACTTTCTCTAGCCAGCAGGTCAAAACGGCCCAGGACAAGCTGGACGTCGGCACAGCCACCCGCACCGACCTGGCGATGACAAATGCCAGTCTGGCGGCAGGGCAGGCAAGCGTCGACTCCGCGGTCGCGGCTCTCAACACCGCGATCGCGGTCTACGAGCAGGTCATCGGTCACCGGCCGCGGGCGCTCGGCTCCGCCAAACCGATCGAGAGCCTGCTGTCGAAGAGTCTCAACGCCGCGCTCGACGACGCGATGAACTACCATCCGGCGATTCTTGCGGCGAGCTACAACGTCGACGTCGCCGATTTCAACGTGAAGGTCGAGGAAGGCGCGCTGCTACCGACAGTGTCGCTGCAGGGCTCGGTTTCCAACAACGAGGGCAGTGGGAGCGCTGGCGGAAACGCGGCTTCGGCGGTTGTGAGCCTGAACGTGCCGATATACAGCGGCGGAGCGCTTTCCTCCAAAGTCCGCCAGGCAAAGGAAACCCTCGATCAGGCGCGGATTCAGCTCGACGTCGCGCGTGACCAGGTACGGCAACAAGCGATCTCGGAATGGGGCGTGCTCGATGCGACGCGTGCCCAAATCAGCGCCGCTGATTCCGAGGTCAACGCGCAGAATTTGGTTCTGTCTGGCGTAGTCGAGCAGCAGCAGGTCGGTCAGGCGACCACGCTCGACGTCCTCACGGCGCAACAGACTCTGCTGAGCGCGCGGGTCGCACTGGTCACCGCACAGCACAATCGCGTCGTAGCGTCCTATACGCTGCTCGCCGATATCGGCAGGCTGGATGCAGAAACCCTCGGCCTAAGCGTCACCATGTACGACCCGGTCGAGCACTACGCACAAGTTCGCGACAAGTGGGGCGGCCTGCGGACCCCGGACGGCCGCTAGCCCCGGGTAGATGGTTGGCTGCGGTCACGGTGTCAAAACAAGCCGTAAGCCCGAGTTGTCGCTGCCTCACTTGTCATTGCATCTTCTGCGAACGCCCGGTCGATCAAAAGGGTTGCCAATGAACTCGACCCCGCAGTATTCGCCTTCGAGCAGTGCGGCCATGATCAACCGCTCACCACGGCCGATCGGGTGATCGCCTTTAAGCCAATCGATAAGCGCCGATGTTTCATCCGACGCCGCCCTTCGCAAATCCGCTCCGCTGAACGCCTTGCCAGCCGACAAAGCGGCGCGATACAGTTCGACGTCGGCGGGCGGATCGGGGAGGGGACTCTTAAATAGGACGACCTGCGTATCAGGGTCGCGACCGGGCCGCGGCGTGCATGGCATTCCGGACTGCAGTTTTGAGTTCCTCGTCTGCCGTCCCGCAGACTGCGCCGCAGGCTCCTCGCTTTCTTGATCAGAGCCCGATATGCGCGCCTCGGATCGGCTTCGATCCGCGGACGGCCTGCAGCGCAATAGTGACCCGCGATCAGGTTCGCCTGGATCAGCCGCTCGCCGCGGCCGATCGGACGATCGCTCTTGAGCCATCCAAGCAACGCCGCAGTTTCGCCCAACGCAGCCTTTCGTAACGTCGCTCCGCCGAACGCTTTGCCCGCCGCCAAAGCGGCGCGGTGAAGAACGACGTCAGCGGCGGGCTCGGTAAGTTCGGCGAACGCCTCGGCCATCATGGGTTTCTCGCCGGGTGTATGCGGCAGCCAAAACTTAGTATCAGGCCTTAGCTCGCCAGATTCGGCACCATCCCTGTGGGCTGATGACGCCGTCGACGGTCTTGCAGGCATTCGGCGGCTGGAAAAGTGAACAGCCCGAGCAGTTCTTCGTGCCGTTTGGCATGTCTTGATAGGCAACGGCTTTTTGTGAGACTTTGCTGTCAGCAAGCGCGGAATCTGCCGCTCCACCGAGCGCCAACAGCATGACAGTCCCGGCAGCGCTTACCGCACCCCGCAATACCGTGCGGCGGCAATAGTCGGTCG
>DATCBY010000044.1:0-39318 GCA_036511595.1 Bauldia sp. | reverse complement strand
TTCGCCCGCCTCGCGCGTGTCCGACATTTCGCTGTCGTCGCTGGTCTCCTCGGCGTCGGCTTCGCTCGTTTCGCCTTCGCCGGCTTCGCTCTCCTCGGCGGACGCCTCGATTTCCTCGGGGCTTGCGGCATCGGCGCCCTCGGCCGAATCGGAAGCTCCCTCGGACTCGTCCTGCTCGTCGTTGCTGTCGCCTTCTTCCGAATCGTCGCCCGCCTCGCTGCCCTTCTCGTCGTTCATGTCGAGCGCGGAGAGGATTTCGCGGATCGCGTCAGCGAAGCGTGACTGGTTGTCGACGGTGGCGGCAAGACGTGCAAGGTCCTCGCCGGCGCGCTCCTCGATCCACGGACGCCAGAGGTCGACGATCTTGCGGGCCGAGGCCGGCGGCTGGCGGCCGGTCAGCCGCTCGCGCGCAATGAGGGCGACCGCATCCTCGAGCGGGGCGTCGGCGCGCTCGGTGATCTCCTGGTAGTTGCCGCGGTGGTAACGCTCCTCGAGCATGGCGGCGAGATTGTCGGCGACGCCGGCCATGCGCAGCGAGCCCAGCGCCTCGACCCGCGCCTGCTCGACGGCGTCGAAAACGGCGCGGGCATTCTTGCCCTGCGGCGCGTTCTTACGGTGGACGTTGGCATCGTGACAGGCGAGGCGGAGCGCCAGCGAGTCGGCGAGCCCGCGTGTCATGGCGACGTCGGTGCGCGTCATCTTGCGCGGCGGCTCGGGCAGGCGCGCCTTCAGCCCCGAGAGCAGCGGCCGTTCGGCGGCGAAGGCGACTTCCAGATCGGGTTTGCCGGCGATGGCGCGCATGCAGCCGACAACCGCGCGCTTGAACGGCTCGGTCGGACTTTCGGTGGGTTTTGCCCGCGGGGCCGGGTCGTTGGGGATGGCCACCGGCGCTCCCTTCAGCTCATCACCACGTTGGCGGTCGACTCGGGCAGTTCCTCGTTGAACGAGCGCTGGTAGAATTCAGCGACCAGGGCGCGTTCCAGTTCGTCGCACTTGTTGACGAATGTGACGCGGAAGGCGAAGCCGACGTCGCCGAAGATCTCGGCGTTCTCGGCCCAGGTGATCACCGTGCGCGGGCTCATCACGGTCGACAGGTCGCCGTTGATGAAGGCGTTGCGGGTCATGTCGGCGACGCGCACCATCTTGGCGATGATCGCACGTCCCTTGGCATCGCGCCACGTCGGCACTTTGGCGGCGACGATGTCGACCTCGTTGTCGTGCGGCAGGTAGTTCAGCGTGGTGACGATCGACCAGCGGTCCATCTGGCCCTGGTTGATCTGCTGGGTGCCGTGATAGAGGCCGGACGTGTCGCCGAGGCCGACGGTGTTGGCGGTGGCGAACAGGCGGAACGACGGGTGCGGGCGGATGACCTTGTTCTGGTCAAGGAGCGTCAGGCGGCCGGAAACTTCCAGCACGCGCTGGATGACGAACATCACGTCGGGACGGCCGGCATCGTACTCGTCGAAGCAGAGCGCGATGTTGTGCTGGAGCGCCCATGGCAGGATGCCGTCGCGGAACTCGGTCACCTGGAGGCCGTCCTTCAGCACGATGGCGTCCTTGCCGACAAGATCGATGCGGCTGATGTGGCTGTCGAGGTTGACGCGCACCATCGGCCAGTTCAACCGGGCCGCGACCTGCTCGATGTGGGTCGACTTGCCGGTGCCGTGGTAGCCGGTGACCAGCACGCGGCGATTATGGGCGAAGCCGGCAAGGATGGCGAGCGTCGTGTCGCGGTCGAAAAGATAATCGGGGTCCATGTCCGGAACATGCTCGTCCGCCTCGGAATAGGCGGGCACCTCGAGATCGGTGTCGAGCCCGAAAACCTGACGCACCGAGATCTTCATGTCGGGCAGGGGAGAAGCTTCAATCATGTCTCATCCGCTGGGCGCGATAGCAGCGCGGCAAGGGTTTCCGGGAAAGCGGCCGTCTCGCGAAGACAGCCACCAGTCGTCTTAGCAAAATCCAGCCGCCTTGAGGTAGTGGTAAGCTTGGATGATCTGTCGCAGGCGGTCTTCCGACGAACGGTCGCCGCCGTTGGCATCGGGGTGGAGCTGTTTGACCAGCGACTTGTAGCGCGCCTTGATCTCGATGCCGCTCTCGCCGCCGTCCAGATTGAGGACCGCGAACGAACGCCGCTCGAGATTGCGCAACGGGCGCCGCTCGGTTTCGGGCTCGTGGGCGGTACCGCGCGCCCGCCGCTCGCGGCCGCCGCCGAAAACGCCGTACGGGTCTGTAAACGCCGATGCCCACGCCTGGT
This sequence comes from Bauldia sp., assembly GCA_036511595.1. Lineage (GTDB taxonomy): Bacteria > Pseudomonadota > Alphaproteobacteria > Rhizobiales > Kaistiaceae > DASZQY01. Next base: position 37,061 of record DATCBY010000044.1, on the reverse strand, counting down.
TCGGGTGGGTGCGGGCCGCTTCGATGCCTTCGGCATTGACACCCATCGTCCAGGTCGGACGATGGCCGGTGGAGGCCGAACGCTGGTAGGCGACGATGTCGTCGTCCTTCATGCCGGAGAAGTAGTTGTAGGATTTGTTGTACTCGCGCACATGGTCGATGCAGAAGTTGTAGTACTGGCCCTCCCGGTCGCGGCCCTTGGGAGCCCGATAGCCGCCCAACCGGCCGCAGCCGTGCCATTCGCAGGGCTGGGTGTCCGCGGTCTCCACAGCCGGCCCATCCGGGTTAATGCGGATGCGGTCGAAATATTTGGAGTTCAGATTCATCGTCGGACTATGGTCGCCACAAGCGCCTGCGACAAGGCGCTCCCATGAGGCAGCGCCGTGACGGTTTCGGTAGCAGACAGGATCACGTTGAAGTTAACCGAGGCTTTTTCCCCGGATGAACTCAAGGTGGTGGACGAATCCCACCTTCACAAGGGCCATGCCGGCCACCGGCCAGGCGGGGAAAGTCATTTCCGCGTGAAGATCACGGCCGCGGCCTTCCGGGGCAAGACCCGGGTCGCCACGCACCGCCTAGTCTACGAAGCGCTCGCCGGCGAGATCGCCGACGGCGTGCATGCGCTCGCCATCGAGGCGAAAGCGCCCTGAGAGTTCAGCCGTCGTTGCGATGATACGAAAGCCACGTCGCCAGATCCCAGGCGTCGCGGATGCCGAGCAAAAGAAGAAACAGCATCGCCGCCGCGACGCCGTGGAGAGCGAATGGCGCATCCAGCCACAGTCCCGCCGCGGCCGCGATCAGACAAACGTAGGCGACGGCCGGCAACGCTCCATAGAAAAGGTAGTCGGACCAGTGGGTTATTGCCACGGCGCCGCGCACCAGGCGGGCGATGACGGCGCCCGCGAAGAGGACGCCGAGAAAGGAGATCACCGCAATGGCGAGCGCCATGGCGCCGATCGGAACCTCGGGCATCACCGCGACAGTGCTGATAAAGAAGATGACGCCGAAGTGAAACACGGTAGGGGTCACGAACGTCTTGGAGGCGATCTCCGCGCGCCGAACCGTAGTGTCGGCGCTCAGAGTCACGACCACGAAGAGAAGGCCGATCAGCCCGGCCGAAGACGAGCCGACCATGAAATAGAAAGTTTCCCAAGCGGCCGGCATCGAGGCGCTACTCTTGCGCAGTGCCGGTGGTAGCGGGCGCCGGCGTGAGCGCCGGCTTGACCTGATCGAGCGGCGTCACGCGGAGCGCCGTGATGCGGTTGCGGTTGCGCCGCAGCACCTGGAAGCGGAAGCCGTGGAACGTGAAGGCCTGCCCGGGCTCGGGGATGATGCGGGCCTCGTGAATGACCAGGCCGGCTACCGTGGTCGCTTCCGCATCGGGCAGGTGCCAGTCCATGACGCGGTTGAGATCGCGGATGGGCACCGAGCCGTCGACATTGACGGAGCCGTCCGGCTGGCGGCGCACGCCTTCCACGGTCTGGTCATGCTCATCGGCAATGTCGCCGACGATCTCCTCAAGGATATCCTCCAGTGTAAGCAGGCCCTGCACCTCGCCGTATTCGTCGACGACGAGCGCGATGTGAAGCTTGCGCTTGAGGAAGGCGGCAAGCTGGTCGGTGAGGCTGGTGGTGTCGGGTACGAACCACGGCTTCGTGGCGATCGCCCGGATGTCGAGCTGGGAGACATCGCCGCCCGCCGCCTTCAGCGTGCGCAACAGATCTTTTGCGTGCACGATGCCGACGATGTTCTCCGGCTGGTCCTCCCAGATGGGCACGCGCGTGTAGGCGCTGGCCAGCATGTCGTCGATGACCTTGCCGACCGGGTCGGCGGCGTTGATCGTCTCCATGGTGGTGCGGTGGACCATCACGTCGGAGACATCGAGCTCGCCAAGGTCGAGCAGGCCGCCGAGACGGTCGCGCTCGACCTTCACCACGCTGCCCTCGGCATGGAGGAGGTCGACCTGGCCGCGGATTTCGTCGGTCGGCGACACGGTCGCGCCGGCCGAGGCATCCCAGCCGAAAAGCCGCAGCACGCCGCGCACGATCCATTGCACGGCGTTGACGACCGGCGAAAAGACCGCGACCACAAGGCTGGCAAAAGGCGCGACGCTGCGGGCGGCGTCGTCGGGCCGGGTGATCGCCAGCGTCTTCGGCAGGATCTCGGCGAAGATCAGCACGATCGCGGTCATGACCAGCGTCGCGTAGATGACGCCGGCGTCGCCGAAGATGGCGACGAAGACGGTGGTGGCGAGTGCCGAGGAGAGGATGTTGGCGAGGTTGTTGCCGAGTAGCAGCGCGCCGATCAGCCGCTCGCGCTCCTGGATCAGGCGGCCGACGATGCCGGCGCGGCGGTCGCCGGCCTTCTCGAGCTGCAGCATGCGCGCCTTGGAGGCGGCGGTCACCGCCGTCTCCGAGCCGGAGAAAAAGCCCGAGATGGCGATCAGCACGATGATCGCCCCTGCCGTCACCCAGATCTCGAGCGCGCTCATCTCAGGCGACCTTCTCCGCAAGGAACGCGGCGACCGCCGTCGACGGCACATCGCGCGCGATGAACGCCTTGCCGATGCCGCGGGTGAGGATGAACGTCAGCTTGCCGCGTGTCACCTTCTTGTCCTGGCCGATGAGTTCCATCAACGCGGCGGCGGTGAGCCGCGGACCCGGAATATCGCCGATTGCGGTTGGCAGCCCGACTTCCTTCAGGTGGGCGACGACGCGGCGCGTGTCTTCCGGCGGCGCCATGCCGAGGCGCGCGGAGAATTCGTGGGCGAGGACCATGCCGATGGCGACCGCCTCGCCGTGCAGCAGTCGGTCGGAAAAGCCGGCGCCGGCTTCGAGGGCGTGGCCGAAGGTGTGGCCGAGGTTGAGCAAGGCGCGCACGCCTTCCTCGCGCTCATCGGCGGCCACGGTCGCCGCCTTGGCGCGGCAGGCGATAGCGATCGCCTCGTCGCGCTCCGGCCAGCCGGCCGCCATTGCCCGCCAGTTGCTCTCCAGCCAGGTGAAGAAGCCGGCATCCTGGATCAGCCCGATCTTGGCGACCTCGGCGTAGCCGGCATTGAAAATGCGGGGGGGAAGCGAATCGAGGATGCCGCAGTCTGCGATGACGAGCGCCGGCTGGTGAAAGGCGCCGACGAGGTTCTTGCCGCGCGGGCTGTTGATGCCCGTCTTGCCGCCGACTGAAGAATCGACCTGGGCGAGGAGGGTCGTCGGCACCTGCACAAAGCGCATGCCGCGGCGAACGATCGCGGCGGCGAAGCCGGCAAGGTCGCCGACGACACCGCCGCCGAAGGCGACGACGATGTCGTTGCGCTCGATGCGCGCGGCGAGGATTCCGTCGACTACTTTGGCAAGCGTGGCGAAGCTTTTGGATTCCTCGCCCGGGGCGACTGTGATTGCCGTGTGGTCGATGCCGACCGCGCGGAGGCTGGCGGTCAGTGCGGCCAGGTGCAGCCGGCCGACCGTTTCGTCGGTGACGATCGCCACGCGCGCTCCCGGCAATCGCCGGGCGATCTCCGTGCCGACGCGCGTCATCAGCCCGCGACCGATCAGGATATCGTAGGACCGTCCGCCGAGATCGACGGGGACGGTCACCGGCGCGTGGGCGAGCGCTCCTTCGTCGGCCATCGGCTCAAACCTCTTTCACCGCCTCGCGCTCGAGGTGATCGGCGAGGGCGGTGAGAATGTCGTCGATGACGGCGTCGTGGGCGATGTCGCGCGACTGGATGTGGATCGCGGCTTCAGCATAGATCGGATAGCGCTCGGCAATCAGCTTCTCGATGATCTCGGCGGGATCGCCGTCCTGGAGGAGGGGCCGGTTGCTGCGCCGCTTGACGCGGGCAAGGAGCAAGTCGCGGTCGGCCTTCAGCCAGATCGAGATGCCCGCCGCCTGGATGGCCGCGCGGGTTTCCGGCTGGATGAAGGCGCCGCCGCCGGTGGCCAGCACCTTCGGCTTGCCATCGAGGAGGCGCCGGATGACGCGACGCTCGCCGTCGCGGAAATAGGCCTCGCCGTGCTCCTCGAATATTTCCGAGATGGTGGCGTTGGCGGCCTGCTCGATCTCGCTGTCGGCGTCCGCGAAAGCCATGCCGAGGCGACTTGCCAGACGGCGGCCGATGGAGGATTTGCCGGCGCCCATCATGCCAACCATGACGATGGTCCGCCCGGCCAGAAGGCGCGCGACCTTGGTTTCGATCGGCTCGCCCATGTCCCTGGCCGTCCCGTCCCTTGCCACCTGTCCGCCTCGCGCGTGCCCTGGTTACCAGCGCGAGGGTAGACCCGCTTTCCGGCCGGTGTGTCAAGGATGGCGGGGTGGCGCCTCCAGCGCCCCGGCGAAATAGTAACCCCACACTCGACAAATCCCGCGTATATCGGCGCTTCGATGCCCAGTCTGGTCCGATTCCTAGTCGTCGTTGCGATTTTGGTGGCGGTCGGCGCCGCCACCGTCATCTATCTGGCCGATTTCGTGCAGCCACGCACCCGCACGATGACGATTCGCATCCCGCCGGCGAAGCTCGGGGTCGAAGGTCCATGAAGCGCGGGTCGGCGGAGAAACCGGGATTCCACCACGTCGAGGCGTTCCTCGAGATGATGAGCGCGGAACGCGGCGCGGCGGTGAACACGCTGGAGTCCTACCGCCGCGACCTCGACGATTATGCCGGCTTCCTCGCCACCGCCGGCGTCGGCATGACGGAGGCCGGGGCGGAAACGGTGCGGACCTATCTCGGCGATCTCGACGGGCGCGGCTTTGCCGCCAGCTCGGCCGCGCGCCGGCTGTCGGCGATCCGGCAGTTCCACCAGTTCCTGGTGTCGGAGGAGATCCGCGCCGACGATCCGACCGGCATCATCGCCGGGCCGAAGAAGCGCCAGCACCTGCCGAAAATCCTCAGCGAGAAGGACGTAGAGCGCCTGATCGAGACGGCCGCGGGCGAGGCAGCCCGCAAGGATCTGGCGGCCGGCGGCCGGTTGCGGGCCTTTCGCCTGCATGCCCTCATGGAGCTTCTTTACGCGACGGGCCTGCGCGTCTCCGAACTGGTCTCGCTGCCGGCTTCCGCTGCCCGACAGGGCCAGCGTTTCCTGATGGTGCGTGGCAAGGGCGGCCACGAACGCACGGTGCCGCTTACCGACAAGGCGCACGTCGCCGCCAATGTCTATCTGCAGGCGCGCGCCGATGCCGGTCACGGCGACAGCCGCTGGCTGTTTCCGGCGGGAGCCGAGAGCGGTCATCTCACGCGTCAGGTCTTCGCCCGCGATCTCAAGGACCTCGCGGCGCTTGCCGGCATCGCGTCGGCCAGGGTTTCGCCGCATGTGCTTCGCCACGCATTCGCCAGCCACCTCCTGCAGAATGGCGCCGACCTGCGCGTGGTGCAGCAGCTTCTCGGTCACGCCGACATCTCGACCACGCAGATTTATACGCACGTGCTGGAGGAGCGCCTGCGGGCGCTGGTGAGCGAACATCACCCGCTCGCTGGGAACCGGCGCTCATGAGGCGCTTGCCGCCTTGACACCCCGCACGTCGTAAGGTCACGTTGCCGCCGCTTTTTGCGGCAGGGGGCAGTGGCCGCCCCTTGACCTCTCCTTTCCATAGTTTCCGCGAGCCTTGATGCGCAGTTACCTCGACTTCGAAAAGCCCGTCGCCGACCTGCAGGGCAAGGTGCAGGAATTGCGCTCGCTCGGCGACAACGGCGATGCGGTCGGAATCGGAGACGAGGTCGCCAAGCTCGAGGCGAAGGCAGCGCAGGCGCTGGCGGAAATCTACGCCCGGCTGACGCCGTGGCAGAAGACACAGGTCGCACGCCATCCCGACCGGCCGCATTTCAGCGACTACGTCAAGCAGCTTATCGAGGACTTCACACCGCTCGCCGGCGACCGTGCCTTCGGCGAAGACGAAGCGATCGTCACCGGCCTTGGCTTCTTTCGCGGCCGGCGCGTAGCGGTCATCGGTCAGGAAAAGGGCAACGACACCGAGAGCCGGCTGAAGCACAACTTTGGCATGGCGCGCCCGGAGGGCTATCGCAAAGCGGTGCGCGTCATGCACCTTGCCGACCAGTTCGGCCTGCCGGTGGTGGCGCTGGTCGATTCGGCCGGCGCCTATCCGGGCATCGATGCCGAGGCGCGCGGCCAGGCGGAGGCCATTGCGCGCTCGACGGAGGCCTGCCTCAGGCTCGGCGTTCCCAACGTCGCCATCATCATCGGCGAGGGCGGCTCGGGCGGCGCCATCGCGATCGCCACCGCCAACAAGGTGATGATGCTGGAACACGCCATCTACACGGTCATCTCGCCGGAAGGCGCCGCCTCTATCCTGTGGCACGATTCCAGCCGAGCGCAGGATGCCGCCACCGGCATGAAGATCACTGCCGAAGACCTGCAGCGCTTCGGCATCATCGACAGGATCATCACCGAGCCGGTCGGCGGGGCGCATCGCGAGCCGCAGGTCACGATTGCCGCCACCGGCGACGCGATCGCCGATTCACTGGCCTCGATGGACAACCTGCCGCCGCAGGAAATCCGCCGCCAGCGGCGCGAGAAATACCTCGCTATCGGGCGCTCGCTCTAGGGCCGCCCGCGCAATCGCCGCAATATGCCGGGACGGTTGACGGGTTGCTCGAATCCCGGTCTAAACCGTCAAGGCTGGCGGACTGAATTCTCGAGGGGTGCCCCATGGGGCTGCAGCCGTTCCCGATGGCCGTTTTCTGGCGCCTTGTCTGCATCGGCGCCGCCGTCGTCTGCCTCGCCGCCTGCCAGGAATCCGATATCCCGAAGGCGCAGAAGCCGGTTCCCTACGGGCTCAGCGCCAAGATGCAAATGGAGGGGATGGACCCGCAGTCGCCGATCTTCATCCGTCTCTACAAGGAGACGTCAGAGTTCGAAATCTGGAAGCAGAAGCGGAACGGCGACTATGCGCTGCTGAAGACCTATCCGATCTGCAAATGGTCGGGGGCGCTCGGGCCGAAGAAGGTCGAAGGCGACCGACAGGCGCCGGAAGGCATCTACATCGTCACCCCGGCGCAGATGAATCCCGCCTCGCACTATTACCTCTCGTTCAACATCGGCTATCCGAACGCCTACGACCGCTCGCTCGGACGCACCGGCTCCAATCTCATGGTGCATGGCGCCTGCTCCTCTTCCGGCTGCTATTCGATGAGCGACGAGGATGCCGGCGAGATTTTCGCGCTCGCCCGCGATTCCTTCCGGGGCGGCCAGACGGCTTTCCAGATCCAGGCGCTGCCTTTCCGCATGACCGCGGCGAATCTCGCGCGCCATCGCGACGATGCCAACATGTCGTTCTGGCGGACGCTGAAGGTTGCCTCGGACGAATTCGACCTGACGCTCAGGCCGCCGAAAGTCGACGTCTGCGACCGGCAATACGTCTTCAACGCCGACAGCAACGGCGTGACTTTCGACCCTGACGCGAAGTGCCCGCCCTATACCGTTGCGCCCGCGCTCACGGCGGCGCTGACGCAGAAGCAGGCCACCGACGACGCCAGCTTCAACCAGGAGGTTGCCAAGCTGCAGGCGGCGCAGAAGGAGGCGGCGGACCATGCGCTGGCTGTGCAGGAAGAACAGGCGCTGCCGTCGGTCCTCGATCGCCTGCTCGGCAAGGACAAGACAGACGCCGGCACGGCCGGCACGCCGGCAGATCCGGCCACGCCCGCCGCACCGGTCACGACCACTTCGGTGAACACCAATGTCGCCGTGACGGTGCCGGAGCCGCGGCTTCGTCCACAAACGCAGTCCTTGCCGACCACCGTCCAGGCGGCACCCGCCACGCCGACGGTCGGCACATTCGTGAAAAAGAAATTCGCATGGCCGGGTGACGACGCCTCGCCTCCCGCTGGCGCGGCGGTATCAGATCCCGGCACCGGCAAGTCGCTCTAGCGCCGATTCTCCCTGGTGACGGCGTTCAGGCGAGGCGGCCGTGGCAGTGCTTGTATTTCTTGCCTGAGCCGCACGGGCAGGGGGCATTGCGCTGAACCTTGCCCCAGGTCGCCGGATTGTCCGGGTCGATCTGCGTGGCGGTGGCGGTCCCGACCGCTGCGGCGCTTGCGCGGGTGACCCCACCGTCGGCCTGTCCGTTGCCGCTCCACGTCTCGACGTCGGTGTCGCCGGTCAGCGGATCGGCATGGCTCGCTTCCATGCGCTCTAGGTCGCCTTCCGGCGCCAACGGCGGCGGCCGCTGCACAAGCTCGACGCGCATGATCTGGTTGGTGACGGCCTCGCGCAGGCGCGACAGCATCGCCTGGAAAAGCTCGAAGGATTCGGTCTTGTATTCGTTCAGCGGATCGCGCTGAGCATAGCCGCGGAAGCCGACCACCTGGCGCAGGTGATCGAGCGTGACCAGATGCTCGCGCCAGAGATGGTCGAGGGTCTGCAGCAGCACCGCTTTCTCGATCTGGCGCATGATCTCGGGGGTGAAGCGCACGGTGCGGCTGGCGGCCGCCTCGTCGGCAGCGCGCTGCAGGCGCTCGCGCAGCTCGTCGTCGCCGATGCCTTCTTCCTTCGCCCATTCGGCCACCGGCACATCAATATTGAGCGAGGCGGCGACGTCGTCGTGCAGCCCCTGCACATCCCACTGCTCGGCGTAGACCTTCTCGGGAACGTGCTTGGCGACCAGCGCATCGACGACTTCGTGGCGCATGCCGTTGACCGTCTCGGTCACGGCGTCCTCGGCCATCAGGTCGATGCGCTGTTCGAAGATGACGCGGCGCTGGTCATTCATCACGTCGTCGTACTTGAGCAGGTTCTTGCGGATGTCGAAGTTGCGCGCCTCGACCTTCTGCTGCGCCTTTTCCAGGGCGCGATTGATCCACGGATGGATGATCGCCTCGTCTTCCTTGAGGCCGAGCTTCTGCAGCATGCCGTCCATGCGTTCAGAGCCGAAGATGCGCATCAGGTCGTCCTGCAACGACAGGAAGAATTTCGAATGACCGGGATCGCCCTGACGGCCGGAACGGCCGCGGAGCTGGTTGTCGATGCGCCGGCTTTCGTGACGCTCGGTGCCGAGCACGAACAAGCCGCCGACGGCCAGCGCCTTCTGCTTGAGGACGGCAATCTCGGCGGCGATGGCGGCGACGCGCCCGGCGCGCTCCGCCTCGGGCACGTCCGCCAGTTCCTGCGCGATGCGCATGTCGAGGTTGCCGCCGAGCTGGATGTCGGTGCCGCGGCCGGCCATGTTGGTGGCGATGGTAACCGCGCCGGGCACGCCGGCCTGCGCGATGATGAACGCTTCCTGCTCGTGGTAGCGGGCGTTCAGCACCTGATGCGGCACCTTCTCCTTGGTCAGCAGTTCGGCGAGGGTCTCGGACTTGGCGATCGACGTGGTGCCGACCAGGATCGGCTGGTTGCGCTCGCGGCACTCGCGGATCAGGCGGACGATCGCCTTGTATTTTTCTTCCGCCGAACGATAGACCTCGTCGTCGTCGTCGATGCGCACCATGTCGCGGTTGGTGGGAATCTCGACCACGTCGAGACCGTAGATGTCGGCGAACTCGTCGGCTTCGGTGAGCGCCGTGCCGGTCATGCCGGCGAGCTTGTCGTACATGCGGAAGTAGTTCTGGAAGGTGATCGAGGCGAGTGTCTGGTTCTCCGGCTGGATCGGCTGATGTTCCTTGGCTTCCAGCGCCTGATGCAGGCCTTCCGAGTAGCGCCGTCCGGGCATCATGCGGCCGGTGAACTCGTCGATGATGATGACTTCGCCGTTCTTGACGATGTAGTCCTTGTCGCGCTCGAACAGGCGGTGGGCGCGCAGCGCCTGCTGGATGTGGTGGACGACGGTGACGTTCTCGACGTCATAGAGCGAGTCGCCCTTGAGCAGGCCGGCTTCCTTGAGGATGCCTTCCAGCTTGACGTTGCCGGCCTCGGTGAAGTTCGCGGTGCGCTGCTTCTCGTCGGTCTCGTAGTCATCCGCGGCCAGCAGCGGGATGAACTTGTCGATGGTGTTGTAAAGCTCGGAGCGGTCGTCGAGGGGGCCGGAAATGATCAGCGGCGTGCGCGCCTCGTCGATGAGGATCGAATCGACTTCGTCGACGATCGCGAAGTTGTGGCCGCGCTGCGCCATGGTGGCCAGTTCATACTTCATGTTGTCGCGCAGATAGTCGAAGCCGAATTCGTTGTTGGTGCCATAGGTAATATCGGCGGCGTAGGCGTCGCGGCGCTGGTTGTCGTCGAGGCCGTGGACGATGATGCCGACGCTGAGGCCAAGGAACTTATAGACCTGACCCATCCACTCGGCATCGCGCTTGGCGAGGTAGTCGTTGACGGTGACGACGTGGACACCCTTGCCGGAGAGGGCATTGAGATAGACGGGCAGCGTGGCGACCAGCGTCTTGCCTTCGCCGGTCTTCATTTCCGAGATCGAGCCTTCGTGCAGCACCATGCCGCCCATCAGCTGTACGTCAAAATGCCGCTGGCCGAGCGTGCGGCGGGCCGCCTCGCGCACGGTGGCGAAGGCAGGGATGAGCAGATCGTCGAGGTCGGTGCCGGCGGCTACCTGCGCCTTGAATTCATCGGTGCGGGCGCGCAACGCTTCGTCGGAGAGCGCTTGCACTTCGCTTTCCAGGGCGTTGATGGCGGCCACGCTTGGCGCGTAACCCTTGACGCGGCGATCGTTGGCGGAGCCGAAAATCTTGCGCGCGAGCGAGCCGAGGCCGGCCATCGGTGATCCTTGAGGCTTCCCGATGAGCAGCGGATCAGTACCTGCCGACGCCGGCAGGCGATCATACCGCCGTCACCTGTAGAGAATACGAAGCGTTCTTTGACGCCAAGCGTAGAGACAGATAAGAGGGGGGTCACCCCATGTCAACGGCGCGAGTGGCGCCCCGATTGCGCTTGGCGGCGGGTCAATCGGTGCCCTCGCGATATTCATCCAACAGCCTGAACTGGACAGTTTCATGACCAACCTCCGCTTGTCCCCGAGCCGACTGGCCGTCGCGGCTTTCGCTTCGGTAATTGCCCTCGCATTCGCCCCGGCGTTGCCCACCCTGGCGGACGACACGCCAGCCGCGCCCGCCCCTGCGGCGGCGGCCGGCGATGCCGCCGCAGCTCCCGCGGAGGCTCCGCCGCCGGATCCAAAGAAGGTCGTCGCGACGGTCAACGGCAGCCCGATCACCGAACTCGATCTCGAGGTCGCCGCTCCCGACCTGCAAAGCGCGTTGCAGCAGCTGCCGGCCGGTAAGCAGGCCGACGCCCTGCTCAAGGCGCTCATCGACATTCGTCTGATGTCCGCAGCGGCCATGGCCGAGGGTCTGGACAAGAAAGACGAGACCGCGCACGTGCTGGTCTACGAGCACGACCGGACGCTGCGTAACGCGTTCCTGCAAGACAAGCTAACCACGCAGGTCACCGAGGACGCGATCAAGGCGCGCTTCCAGCAAGACATCGTCAAGTTCGTGCCGGGCGACGAAATCCACGCCACGCATATCCTGGTGGCGACGGAGGACGAGGCCAAGGCCATCATCGCCCAGCTCGACCAGGGCGGCGATTTCGCCGCGATCGCCAAGCAGAAGTCGACCGATACCGGCTCCGGCGCGGCTGGCGGCGACCTCGGCTTCTTCGGTCACGGTGCGACGGTGAAGGAATTCGAGGACGCGGCCTTCGCTCTCGCCGTCGGCCAGTACACCAAGACGCCGGTGAAGACGCAGTTCGGCTATCACGTCATCAAGGTTCTGGAGAAGCGCAAGCAGGCACCGCCGACATTGGCCGATCGTCACGACGAGATCCGCGACGAACTGGCCCACGAGGTGATCCTCGCCGAGATCAGCAAGCTCCACGACGCGGCCAAGGTTGTCGTCACGGCGCCGGATGCGGCACCTGCCGCCCCGGCTCCGGCGGCACCAGCGGCGGCCGCACCAGCGCCGGCGACCAAGCCGTAGGGCAACACCGGAATGGCAGCCAAGTCTCCGCTGGCTCCGGCTGCCTTTCCGTCTCTTCCCGCCATCGGCGGCGTGCGCTTCGCCGCCGCCGAGGCGGGCATCAAGTATAAGAACCGCCGCGACGTGTTGCTCGCCGTCTTCGACAAGGGCACGACGGTTGCCGGGGTATTCACGCGCTCGAGGTGCCCGTCGGCGCCGGTCGACTGGTGCAAGGCGGCGCTGAAGTCCGGCAAGGCGCGGGCGCTGCTGGCCAACTCCGGCAACGCTAACGCGTTCACGGGAAAACGCGGCCGCGAAACCACCAAGCTGTCCGCAGCGATGGCCGCCAAGGTCGTCGGCTGCAAGCCGAACGAAGTCTTTCTCGCCTCGACCGGCGTCATCGGCGAGCCGCTCGACGCGCAGAAGTTTTCCGGCGTGCTGGCCGCGACGGCAAGGCGCGCGGCGCCCGGCCCGTGGATCGACGCGGCGTCGGCGATCATGACCACCGACACCTACCCGAAGGGGGCCACCCGTCAGGTGCGGCTGGGCTCGGCAACCGTCACCATCAACGGCATTGCCAAGGGCGCCGGGATGATCGCGCCCGACATGGCGACTATGCTGTCGTTCGTGGTCACCGATGCGCCGATCGCGGCCGGCGCTTTGCAGAAACTGCTTGCGGCGGGCGTGCGCGACACCTTCAACGCCATCACCGTCGACAGCGACACCTCGACTTCCGACACGCTCCTGCTCTTCGCCACGGGCGCCGCGCCGAAGGCGCCGAAGATCACCAAGGCCACCGACAAGCGCCTGGCGCCGTTCAAGGCGGCGCTCAACGATCTCCTGCGCGATCTCGCCCATCAGGTGGTGCGCGACGGCGAGGGCGCGCGAAAGTTCGTCGAGGTGCGCGTGCGTGGCGCCGTGTCGAAAACCTCCGCCCGCCGCATCGGCATGGCGATCGCCAACTCGCCGCTGGTCAAGACGGCGATTGCCGGCGAAGACGCCAACTGGGGCCGCATCGTGATGGCGGTCGGCAAGGCCGGCGAACCCGCCGACCGCGACCGCCTGTCGATCTATTTCGGCGACACGCGGGTGGCGGTGAAAGGCGAGCGCGACCCGGCCTATTCCGAGGAAGCCGTGTCGGCGATCATGCAGCGCGATGCGATCGTCATCACCGTCGACCTCGGCATCGGCACCGGCTGCGACACGGTGTGGACATGCGATCTCACCAAGGAATACATCGCCATCAACGGCGACTACCGGTCGTGATACTCCTCGTCGCGGCGTGCGCGCTGGTCGATGTCGACCGCCGCATCCTCATCGCGCAACGGCCGCCGGGAAAATCCATGGCGGGGCTGTGGGAATTTCCCGGCGGCAAGGTCGAGGCGGGCGAGACGCCGGAGGCGACGCTGGTGCGCGAGCTCCGCGAGGAACTCGGCGTTGAGACGACCGCGAAATGTCTGGCGCCGCTCACCTTCGGCAGCCATGCGTACGACGACTTCCACCTGCTGATGCCGCTCTATGTCTGCCGGCGCTGGTCGGGGATTCCGCAGGGGCGCGAGGGCCAGGCGCTGAAATGGGTGCATGCGGTCGATCTCCGCGGCTATCCGATGCCGGCCGCCGACCTGCCGTTGATCCCCGCGTTAATGGATCATTTATGATCATTGACGAGAATTAGCGCCGAATTGCCGAACCCGGCCGGTGGGGCCGCGCGGACGGCGTTCGGGGATTTTCTCAGCATGTCACTCACCGACATTCTTCTGCCGGAGGCGGTCACCGCTTCCGGTGTCAGCCGCAGCAAACTCACCGCGTTCGTGCCGATCGCGCTGGCGCTCATCGGTATCGCGGCAATCCTTCTCGGCGGCGTCACGACGCACGCGACGAACGGCCAGAACGCCGCCACCGGCGTCGATCCGATCGTGACCGGCGCCATCGCGGCTCCTGCCGACCAGCGTCGCGCTTTGCTGATGCTCGACGACTAGCCGCCGGCCTTTTCGCCCGCCGGCCTCTCCGCCGCGCCAAGCGCGTCCGCCAGCCGAGTCTTGGCGCTTCCGGGCTGCAGCGGCTTCGGCTGGCTTTCGTGCGGCGCCCATCCTGACAGCGAGATAATGTCGAAGGTCGCACGCACGCGCCCGTCCGGATCGCTGAACCGCTCGGCATAAATCGCCGCGGCGCGCAGGAGCGCCGGGCGCGGCAGCGGACGGCGGTCGCGCTCGATGAGCACGTTGGTGGCGCCCATCGCTCGCAGGTCGCGCATGAGGTGGAGCGACGAAGCGTAGCGTACCGTGCGCCGGTCCATGTCGATCACCGGGAGCGCGAAGCCGGCGCGCTGGAGGAGGGCTCCGACGGAGCGCAATTCGGCGAACGGCGAAACGCGCGGCGATGCGCCTCCGCGAATTTCCGACTCCGCCGCCGCCAGCGACTGGCGCAACTCGGTCAGCGTGTCGCCGCCGAGGAGGGCGGCGAGCAGCAGGCCGTCCGGCTTCAGCGCGATGCGTATCTGCGCCAGCGCGCCGGGCAGATCGTCGGCCCAATGTAGCGCCAGCGCCGAGACCGCAAGGTCGATGCTTGCCGGCTTGAGCGGTAGCGCTTCCTGATCGGCGACGATATCCGGTCGGCTCATGGCCAGCCGGTCGAGGCGCACGACGAGATCGACCTGTCCGCTGGCCAGCAGCCGCGATTTCACCAGCGGGAGGGGACTGGCGATATCGGCGGCCAGCGGAAAATGCCGCTGCACGGCGGCCAGCCGCTCCGCGAGGTCGTCGGCAACTGCGGCAAGCAGGAAATCCGCGCCCTCGATGTCGGCTGCCAGCGCACGGGTGCGGCGTCGGTCGAGGAGATCATGGTCGAACAGGCGGGGAGGGCCGCTCATGGCCGGAGTTATGGGATGGCCGCGGCGCTGTGTCAAAGCCGCATGGCGTGCCCGCGACCGGCACGGTAGTCTTGCCGGATGCAGTTCGTGCCTGACAGCGACGAGACAGTTCTCGCCCGTCCGGCTTCGTTCGTCCGGCTCGTGGCCGGTGCGAAGAAATTGCTTCGCGGCGTCGCCGATCTCGCCCTGCCGCCGCAGTGCCTCGCGTGCGACAAGCCGGTGGCGGCTTCGGGATCGCTCTGCCCGACGTGCTGGTCGAGGCTTCGCCTGATCGAGAAGCCGTATTGTGCTCGCCTCGGCACGCCGTCCACCTTTGATCTCGGCGCGGGGGCGCTTTCGGCTGAGGCCATCGCCGATCCGCCGCCGTTCGACCGCTGCCGCGCGGTGGCCGCCCATGACGACATTGCCCGCCAGCTCATCCACGGGCTGAAATACCGCGACCGGCTCGATCTCAGCCGGTGGATGGGACGCTGGATGCTCCGCGCCGGCGACGACCTGCTCACCGATGCCGGCATCATCGTGCCGGTTCCGCTCCATCGCCGGCGCCTCTGGTCGCGGCGGTACAATCAGTCGGTGCTGCTTGCAAAGGCCGTCGCCACCGCCTCCGGCAGGCCGCTCGCTCCTGCCGCCCTCGTCCGCATCCGCCACACGGTGCAGCAGGTCGGCCTGTCTGCCGACCAGCGCGACCGCAACGTGCGCGGCGCCTTCCAGGTACCGGTCGTCGCCGAAAAGATCGCGGTCGCCGGCCGGCGCGCCCTGCTTGTCGACGATGTCTACACGACGGGCGCTACAGTGAAGGCGGCGACCCGGGCGTTGCTGCGGGTGGGGGCGACTGCGGTCGATGTCCTGGTCTTTGCCCGGGTTGTCCGCGGGCAGCTTTGACCGATATATGTCAGACCAAGGATTCGTCCGGACTGCTGCCCCATGCCTGAAGTCGTTATGTATACCCGCCAGTTCTGTTCATTCTGCTCCGCCGCCAAGGCGCTCCTTAACGATCTTGGCGTTCCGTATATCGAGCACGATGCCACCGGCAGGCCGGAACTGCGGGCGGAGATGATCGAGCGGAGCCACGGCGGCATGACTTTCCCGCAAATCTTCATCGGTGATCGCCATGTCGGCGGCTGCGACGATCTGTATGCTTTGCATCGCGCCGGCGGACTCGTGCCGCTGCCGGCCGGCGAGAAGGTCGTCTCGGCATGAGCGCCTTCCGGGCAGCGGCCGTGCAGATGCGGAGCGGCATCGAGGTCGCCGCCAACGTCGCCGACGCGACACGACTCATCCGAGCGGCGGCAGCGGCGGGCGCGCAGTACGTCCTGACCCCCGAAATGACGACGATCCTCGACCGCGACCGCGAGCGTCTGCTGGCGGCCATCTCGACCGAGGAAAGCGACCCGTCGCTGGCCGCCTTCCGGGCGCTGGCGCGTGAACTCGGCATCCATCTTCATATCGGCTCAATGGCGGTCCGCCTGGCCGGCGAAGGCGTCGCCAACCGCGGCTTCCTGCTCGGGCCCGACGGCAACATCGTCGCGCGCTACGACAAGATTCACATGTTCGACGTCGATCTCGGCAGCGGCGAGAGTTATCGCGAGTCGCGCCTCTATCATGCCGGCAACAACGCGGTGGTCGCCGACCTGCCGTGGACGCGGCTCGGCCTGTCGGTCTGCTACGACGTGCGCTTCCCGGCGCTTTACCGGGCGCTGGCGAAGGCCGGAGCCAACGTCATCGCCATTCCCGCCGCCTTCACTCGCACCACGGGCGAGGCGCACTGGCAGATCCTCATTCGCGCCCGCGCCATCGAGACCGGCGCGTATGTAGTTGCCGCGGCGCAGGGCGGCCATCATGCCGACGGCCGCGATACCTTCGGCCATTCGATGATCGTCGATCCGTGGGGGAAGATTCTCGCCGAGAGCGGTACCGAGCCCGGCTTCATCGTCGCCGACATCGACCCGGCGATGAGCGCCGCCGTGCGCGGTCGCGTGCCGTCGCTCGCCAACGAGCGCGCGTTCGTCGTGCCCGTCGATCCCGCCGGGCCGCGCCTGAAGTCGGCATCCTGACATGATCCGCTACACCCTTCGCTGCGATCGCGACCATGAGTTCGAGGCCTGGTTCCGCTCTGGCGGTGACTACGATCGCGCCGCCAGGGCCGGCGGCAACGCCTGTCCGGTGTGCGGTTCGACCGAGGTCGAAAAGGCGCTGATGGCGCCGGCCGTGGCCGGAACCCGGAAATCGTCGACGGTGAGCCTGGCGGCGCCCGATCCGCGGCGCGCGATCCTGCGCGAGGCGATGCGCGAATTTCGCAAGAAGGTTACCGAGGGCGCCGACTACGTCGGCGACAAGTTTGCCGAGGAAGCGCGCAAGATTCATTTCGAGGAAACCGAGCCGCGTGGCATCTACGGCGAGGCGACCATCGAGGAAGCGCGCCAGCTCGCCGAGGAAGAGATCGCTTTCCAGCCGCTGCCGTCGTTGCCGGAAGAACAGAATTGACGCGCGCCCGGGCGTGCCCGAACCTGCGGCACACGGGAAATGAAATGGCGGCCGATGCTCGATAACCTCAAAGCCAGAAATCGCGCCTGGGCGAAGCGCATGGTCGCCGACGATCCAGGCTTCTTTACGCGGCTCGCCGGGCAGCAGGCGCCGGAGTACCTGTGGATCGGCTGTTCGGACAGCCGCGTCCCCGCCAACGAGATCGTCGATCTGGATCCGGGCGAACTGTTCGTCCACCGCAATGTCGCCAACCTGGCGCCGCCGCAGGACGCCAACTACCTGTCCGTCCTGCAGTTCGCTGTCGATGTCATCAAGGTGAAGCACATCATGGTGGTCGGCCACTACGGCTGCGGCGGCGTGCGCGCCGCCGTCGACGGCCAGCGGCGCGGCCTCGTCGATCACTGGCTGCACCCGATCCGCGAGGTTGCTCACGACCACAAGCACGAGCTTGATGCCATTCTGGAGGAGTCGGCGAGGCTCGACCGGTTATGCGAACTCAACGTCATCCGCCAGGTGAAGAACGTCGCCTCGGATGTTTTCGTTCAGGAGGCCTGGGCACGCGGCCAGACGCTCAACGTCCACGGTTGGGTCTATTCGCTGGCAGACGGTCTGGTGAAGGATCTCGGCGTGACGGTCGGCAACCCGGCGGAAATCGAGCGCCTCGCCTAGAAGCGGGCCGCAACGGCCAGCCGCTCGGCCAAAACCCAAAAACGTGGCACAATCGGACGCTGTGGGTGAGAATATCGCCCGCAGAAGGGGAGTCGTTGTCCCATGCTGCCGAAGCCCGAATCCGCGTGTTTCGTCATCGCCGATGTCATGGACACGGTGGTGCGGGGGCTGCGTCCGCCATTCCGGCTGGCGAAGTTCGAGGGCGATGCGGCGTTCGTCTATGCGGTCACCAGCAAGGTTGACGGCTCGCTGCTGCAGGACGCCATCGAGGCGGCTTACTTCGCGTTCCGCCGGCGGCTGCGCACCATCAAGCAGGCGACGACCTGCGAGTGCAACGCGTGCCGCGCGATGCAGGACCTCAACCTCAAGTTCGTCAGCCACCACGGCGAATTCTTCAAGCATACGATGGGCGGGCGGCAGGAGCTGGCCGGCCGGGACGTGATCCTCGTCCACCGGCTGCTCAAGAACTCGGTCAACGACCGCTTCGGCGGCCACGCCTACGCGTTTTATTCCGACGCCTGCATCCGGGCGATGGATATCGATCCGGCCGCGCAAGGACTGGTCGAGCATCGCGAAACCATCGAAATTATAGGCGAGGTGACCTGCTGGGTGCGCGATCTCGAAGATGCGTGGCAAAAGGAGAGCGAGCGCAGCCGTACCGAAGTCACTGCGGACAGCGCCGCAGCCGTTTACAGTTACGAGATCGCGGCGCCGCGGCCGACCGTGTGGGAGCATTTCACCATTCCCGGCCACCGGCCGAAATGGCAGGGGTCCGACGCGGTTGTCGAGACCGTGGCCAAGGGCCGGCGCGGCGCCGGCACCACCAATCACTGCATGCACGGCAAGGCGACGATCATCGAAGAAGTGCTCGACTGGCGGCCGTTCGACTATGTGACGATGGCGACGCTGGTGCCGATGCCGGATGCGCCCAAGGTGATAGTGACCTACGCGTTTGCTGAAATCCCGAACGGCACCCGCGTTGAGATTCGTGTCGGCAAGCCGAAGCCGAAGGACATGGCGTTCCTGGAGGCGGCGGGGCCTGGGTTCAAAGCGAACTTCGACCAGTCGCTCAAGAACCTCGGACTGCTGCTGGCGGGATCGAGCGGAACGCAGCCGGTCGTCGATGAACCGGCGCGGCCGACCTTATCGGAGCGTTTTCTGACCGAGCCGGTACACGCCCACGCACATTAGGCCCGCTCTGCGGTCATCATGTAGTTGACGTCGAGGTTGGGCGTCAGCCGGAATTCGTCGACGAAGGGCACGTACATGACGCCACTCTCGGTGCCGGGCGTCAGCCCCGCGCCGCGGAAGGCCGCCTTCAGCTCATCCGGAGTCACCAGCTTGTCGTAGGTGTGGGTGCCGCGCGGCAGCCAGCGCAGGACGTATTCGGCGCCGACGATGGCGAGCACGAAGGCTTTCGGCGTGCGGTTGATGGTCGATGCGATCAGCAACCCGCCGGGCCTGATCATTTCGCCGCACGTGGCGACGAAACGGCCGACATCGGTGACGTGCTCGACCACTTCCAGCGCCAGGACGACATCAAACCGCTCGTCGGCGGCCGCCAGCGTCTCGGCGGTGGCAGCGCGATAGTCGACGGTAAGGCCACTTTGGCGGGCGTGCAGCTTCGCTGCCTCGATCACCGCTGCGGACGGGTCGATGCCGACGACCGTGGCGCGCATGCGGGCGAGCGGCTCGCAGATGAGTCCGGCGCCGCAGCCGACGTCGAGGATGCGGAGGCCCGTCAGCGCGTCGGCGGCTTTGGGCGCACGGGCGAAGCGGCGAGCGATTGCTTCCTTGATCCAGACAAGCCGCATCGGATTTAGCTTGTGGAGCGGGCGCATCGGGCCGTCGTCGTCCCACCACTTCGCCGCCATAGCCGCGAAGCGGGCGATCTCGCCGGGGTCGACGGTGTCGGTTGCGGGAGCGGAGGAGGGGAAAGACATGGCGGCGACTGTAGCGCCGACGGTCCCGAAAACGAAACGGCCGGGGAAGCCCCGGCCGTCGCAGTCTGCTCAGGCAGCCGCGGTTCAGGCCTTGGGAGCCGCCGCAATCTTAGTGGCGTCGTTGTCGGTGCCCTTGACCTTGTAGGTCACGACCACGTTGTCGCCGACTTTCCACTTGCCGAGAACGGTCTTGGACGCCTTGAACACCTTGGCATCGGCCAGGGTGACGGAGGCCTTGTCGATCGCCGTGATGGCGCCGGTGTCGGTGAGCGCGGGAGCCGGCTTGGCCATGGTTGCGGCGAAGGCGGCCGAGGAGGAAACGACCATCGCCAGGGCGGCGGCCGAGAGAAGGATCTTGCGCATGCTGTTGTCTCCATATCGCTGGTGGGGGGTGTGTCCCCAGCGGCGCAATCCCTGCCAATGGTTTGTAACCCGCAAATTTCCGATCGCCGGCTTCCGTGTAACAAGGCTGTTGCAGTCATGGCGGAACCGTGGCGGAGGCCCCGGCGCGCCATTGCGGCATCCCGGCCAAGTCGCTATGAAAGCGCGCCTTTCGAGGCCCAAGTGCGAGCTACGCTCATCCGATGACACGGCTGGTGATGAAATTCGGCGGGACTTCGGTCGCCGACGTCGCGCGCATCAGGGACGTCGCCCGCCACGTCAAGCGCGAAGTCGACGCAGGCCACCAGGTTGCCGTGGTGGTCTCGGCCATGGCCGGCACCACTAACCAGCTGGTCGGCTGGACGCGGGAACTCTCGCCCCTGCATGACGCCCGCGAGTACGACGTGGTGGTGGCCGCCGGCGAGCAGATCACCTCGGGGCTGCTGGCGATCGCGCTGCAGGACATTGGAGTCGATGCCCGCTCGTGGCAGGGCTGGCAGATTCCGGTCAAGACTGACGCCGCCCACGGCGCCGCGCGGATTGCCGAGATCGACGGCCGCGAGCTGGTCCGCCGTCTGGAGTCAGGCCAGGTCGCGGTGGTCTCCGGGTTCCAGGGCATCGGTCCCGATAACCGCATTGCCACGCTCGGCCGCGGCGGTTCGGATACCAGCGCGGTGGCGCTGGCGGCCGCGCTCAACGCCGACCGCTGCGATATCTATACCGACGTCGACGGCGTCTATACGTCCGATCCGCGCATCGTGCAGCGGGCGCAGCGGCTGGCCAAGGTCTCCTACGAGGAGATGCTGGAGATGGCCTCGCTGGGCGCCAAGGTGCTGCAGGTGCGCTCGGTCGAGCTGGCCATGGTGCATGGCGTGCGGACCTTCGTGCGGTCGAGTTTCGAGGACCCGGAGACAATCGATTCGAGCAGCGCCGGCGATCCGCCGGGAACGCTCATCTGCGACGAGGACGAGATCGTGGAAAAGCAATTCGTGTCGGGCATCGCCTATTCGAAGGACGAGGCCCAGATTTCACTCCGCGACGTGGCCGACAAGCCGGGGGTGGCGGCGGCTGTTTTCGGGCCGCTCGCCGCCGCCAGCATCAACGTCGACATGATCGTCCAGAACGTATCCGAGGACGGTACCCTCACCGACATGACCTTCACCGTGCCGACCGCTGACTACGAACGCTCGCGCAAGGTTCTCGAGGGCGCGCGCGAGCGTATCGGCTACAAGAAGCTGCAGGGCTCGACCGATGTCGCCAAGGTCTCGGTCATCGGCATCGGCATGCGCAGTCATGCAGGTGTCGCCGCGGACTGCTTCAAGGCGCTGGCCGAGAAGGGAATCAATATCCGGGCGATCACGACGTCCGAGATCAAGATATCGGTATTGATCGACGCGTCGTACACCGAGCTTGCGGTACGCACTTTGCATTCTGTATACGGGCTGGACAAGACTTAACGGCGCTTACGGGCGCGCCACGGCCGGCCGGTTCCGGCCATTCTTTCGAGGATAGCGGACATGCGGGCCCCCCCCGCCGGGCCGCGCGTCCTGCTCCGCCGCCTCCGAGAGGTCATGGCGGAGCCGATCAGCGCACAAGCCCGGCTCGACAAGATTGTGACCCAGATCGCCGGCAACATGGTCGCCGAGGTGTGCTCGGCCTATGTGC
Organism: Bauldia sp.; assembly: GCA_036511595.1. GTDB lineage: Bacteria > Pseudomonadota > Alphaproteobacteria > Rhizobiales > Kaistiaceae > DASZQY01. The sequence continues at coordinate 15,206 of DATCBY010000044.1, read as the reverse complement.
TGCGCTCCGATGGGGTCCTCGAGCTGTTCGCCACCGAGGGCCTGAAGCGCGAGGCCGTCCACCATGCGTCGCTGCGCATCGGTGAGGGCCTCGTCGGAACCATCGCCAAGGAAGCGCTACCGCTGAACCTCAACGACGCGCAGAGCCACCCGGCTTTCCAGTACCTGCCGGAGACGGGCGAAGAGATCTACTCATCGTTCCTCGGCGTGCCGATCCTGCGGGCCGGGCGCACGCTCGGCGTCCTCGTCGTCCAGAACCGGGCGCACCGCACCTACCACGAGGAAGAAGTCGAGGCGTTGCAGACAACGGCGATGGTGCTGGCCGAAATGATCGCGGTCGGCGAGCTGTCCAGCCTCGGCCGTCCCGGCACCTCGCTCGACCTGAAGCGTCCGATCATGCTGACCGGCGTCGGCCTCGGCGATGGCGTCGGCCTTGGCCACGTCGTGCTGCACGAGCCGCGCGTCGTGGTCACCGACCTTATCGGCGAGGACGTCGAGCACGAATCGGGACGTCTCGACGAGGCGATTTCGGGCCTGCGTCTCTTCGTCGACGACATGCTTTCGCGCGGCGACATCGGCGAGACCGGCGAGCACCGCGACGTGCTCGAGGCATATCGCATGTTCGCGTACGACCGCGGCTGGGTGCGCCGCATGCACGAAGCGATCCGCAACGGACTGTCGGCGGAGGCGGCGGTCGAGAAGGTGCAGAGCGACATGCGCGCCCGCCTGCTCAGGCAGTCGGACCCGTTCCTGCGCGACCGGCTGCACGATTTCGACGATCTCACCAACCGGCTGCTGCGCGTGCTGATGGGCAAGCAGCATGGGCCGGGCGATGCGGCGCTGCCCAAGGACGCCATCATCGTGGCCCGTACGATGGGCGCCGCCGAACTACTCGACTACGGCCGCGAGCGCATCCGCGGGCTGGTGCTGGAGGAGGGTGGGCCGACGAGCCACGTCGCCATTGTCGCCCGCGCCCTCGGAATCGCCACGGTCGGCCGCGCCGAGAACGTCGTGTCGCTGGTCGAGAATGGCGACGCCATCATCGTCGATGGTGTTTCCGGCGAGGTGCATCTGCGGCCGACGCCGGACGTCGAGGCGGCTTACGCCGAGAAGGTGAGGTTCCGGGCAAAGCGACAGGAGCAATACCGGCTGCTCCGCGACCAGCCGGCCATCACCCGCGACGGCGCCCGCATCACGCTCCTGATGAACGCCGGGCTGCTCGTCGACCTGCCGCACCTGGAAGAATCCGGCGCCGAAGGCATCGGCCTCTTCCGCACCGAGCTGCAGTTCATGATCGCGGCAACCATGCCGAAGCTCAAGGAGCAGAAGGTTTTCTATTCTTCCGTGATAGCCGGCGTCGGCTCGCGGCCGATCACCTTCCGCACGCTCGACATCGGCGGCGACAAGGTGCTGCCCTACATGCGCACCGCCGAGGAAGAGAATCCGGCTATGGGTTGGCGCGCGATCCGGCTGGGGCTCGACCGGCCCGCGCTGCTCAGGACCCAGTTGCGCGCCCTCATGCATGCGGCGGCGGGGCAGGAGCTTCGCGTAATGCTGCCCATGGTCACCGAGCTCGACGAGGTGCGGCGGACGCGGGCGATCATCGATCGCGAGCTCGCCCACATGCGCCGCCACGGCTATGCCGAACCGGCTACGTTGAAGCTCGGCGCCATGCTGGAAGTCCCGGCGATGCTCTGGCAGCTCGACGGGCTGGTTGGCGTCGCCGACTTCATCTCGGTCGGCTCGAACGATCTCATGCAGTTCATGGCGGCAAGCGATCGCGGCAACATGCTCGTTGCCTCGCGTTTCGATCCGCTGTCGAAGCCGTTCCTGCGGGCGTTGCGCTCCATCGTGCGGAACGCCGGTGAAGCGATGCCGGTTACGCTCTGTGGTGAACTTGCCGGCAATCCGCTCGCCGCGATGGCCTTGATCGGCCTTGGCTACCGGTCGCTGTCCATGTCGCCGGCGGCCGTCGGGCCGGTCAAAGCGATGACGCTGGCGCTCGACGCCGGCAAGCTGGCCGGCCAGCTCGACGCGTCTCTCGATGGCAGCGGCGAGCCGAGTGCGCTGCGGCCGGCACTGACGGCCTTTGCCGATGCCGAAGGCATCCCGTATTAACGACCGATGCTGCCCAGAGAGAAGATAAACGGCCTCGTCCAGCGCCTGGCGGATATCGACAACCGCCTGTCGCAGCCGCTCGACCGCGAGGCGCGCATCAAGCTGGCGCGCGAGCGCGCCGAAATCGAACCCATCAACGTCGCCAACTGCGCGCTGACGGCGGTCGAGAAAGAGCGCGCCGACCTCGTGGCGCTCTTCGACGATCCCGAGATGGGCGAGATGGCGCGAACGGAGGCGCGCCAGCTTGAGACACGCATCGGGGAGCTGGAAGAAAAGATCCGGATGCTGCTCCTGCCCAAGGACGCCGCCGACGAGAAGAGCGCCATCCTCGAAATCCGCGCCGGTACCGGCGGCAGCGAGGCGGCGCTGTTCGCCGGCGATCTCTTCCGCATGTACCAGCGCTACGCCGACCTGCACAAATGGAAGGTCGAGGTCTTGTCGGAGAGCGAGGGCGAGGCCGGCGGCTATAAGGAAATCATCGCCAACGTGACCGGCAAGGGCGTGTTCGCCCGCCTGAAGTTCGAATCGGGCGTGCACCGGGTGCAGCGCGTGCCGGCCACAGAGGCGCAGGGCCGTATCCACACCTCCGCCGCGACCGTGGCGGTGCTGCCCGAGGCGGAAGATGTCGATATCGAGCTGAAAAGCGAGGATCTCAGCGTCGAGACGCTGCGCGCCTCATCGAAGGGCGGACAGCATGCCAACACTACCGATTCGGCGGTGCGCATGACGCACATCCCGTCGGGCATCTCGGTGACCGTCAGCTCGCGCTCGCAGCACCAGAACCGGGCCCAGGCCCTCCAGGTGATGCGTTCGCGTCTCTTCGAGGCGGAGCGCGACAAGCTCGACAGCGAGCGTTCGGCGGCGCGTAAGGGTCAGGTCGGTTCGGGCGATCGCTCGGAGCGCATCCGCACCTACAATTACCCGCAGGGGCGGGTGACCGACCACCGCATCAACCTCACGCTCTACCAGCTCGACAAGGTGCTTTCCGGCGATGCGCTCGACGAACTGATCGGCGCGCTGATCACCGACCATCAGGCAACCCTGCTGGCGGCGCAGGGTGCGTGAGGCCGCCGTCACGGCGACGACGGTGGCGGCCTTGCGCCGTGAGATCGCCGGGATGCTCGCCGCGACCAGTCCGACGGCGGCGCTCGATGCGCGTCTCGTCGTCGCCCACGTGCTCGGCTGGGCGCCGAACGACGTGCTGCTCCGCGATAGCGACCGGATCAACGACGCGGCGGTACTGACCGCCGAGGCGCTCGCCCGTCGCCGGGCCGGCGGCGAACCGGTCGCGCGCGTCGTCGGCGAAAAGGAATTTTATGGCCTGGTCTTCGACCTCTCCCCGGAGACGCTGGTGCCCCGACCGGACACGGAGACAGTGGTCGATGCGGTTCTCGCCGCGGTCGCGGCCGACACGCCGGCCGCCATCCTCGATCTCGGGACGGGCAGCGGCGCGATACTTGTGGCTCTGCTGACGCAGTTGCCGCGTGCCACCGGCGTCGGCGTCGATGTCTCTCCGGGCGCACTGGCAACAGCGCGGCGCAACGCCGAGAAGCTGGGTGTCGCGCCCCGGGCGGTGTTCGTTGCCGGCGACTGGGGCCGCGGCATCGACCGGCATTTCGACGTGGTGGTCGCCAATCCGCCCTACGTTGCCAGCGGGTCAATCGCCGGTCTGCCGGTTGAAGTTCGTGACCATGATCCCCACGTTGCTCTCGACGGCGGCGCGGACGGTCTTGCGGCGATTCGCGCGATTCTCGCGGACCTCGACCGGCTGCTGGCCGCTGATGGGGTCGCCTTCGTCGAGATCGGTTTCGATCAGGCCCCGGAAGTGCGGCGGCTGGCCGGGGAACATGGCTTCGCCTGTGCTTTCCAGCGCGATCTTGGCAGCATCGACCGGGTTGCGATCCTCAGGCGGCAAAGCTTTCCACCGAGCGGCCCTGGCAAGGCTGTTGGTTAACCACCGGTTCAGCGCAAAATGCGCTTGGAAATCAATTGCGAACCGGCTAAGTTCCTCCCGCCGAACAAGACGGGAGCGTCCAGAGCGAAAGTTCGCGCGGACGAGGTTGCGGCATCGGGCGATGGGAAGCCAACCCCATCGGGACGAGAGCAACCGACCCACCCCCCAGACGTTCGGACGGTTTCTCAGTTTGAACAGACCGGCGCCAGCGGGACTCCCGCGTGGGGAAACCTTGACCGGGTGAGTCAACGTCGACAGAGGCCAAAGACGGACCGGCATCAGCCGGCTCCGCGATTCCCGATACAACCCGCAAGTCCGCGGGAAGCGCCGGGGGCAGTACCTTAACTATTCCGGGTCATTCAAAGAGAGCCTTCAATGAGGCAAGGACAACAGAACAATAAACGCATGCGCAACCGCAATCGGAAGGGGCCGAATCCCCTGACACGTTCCTACGAGAGCAATGGCGGGGACGTGAAGATCCGGGGCACCGCGCTCCATGTCGCGGAAAAATACGTGCAGCTCGCGCGCGACGCGCAGTCGAGCGGCGATCGCGTCGCCGGCGAAAATTATCTCCAGCACGCCGAGCACTACTATCGCATCGTCGCCGCGGCGCAGGCGCAGATGCCGCAGCCGCAGCAGATCTATCGCAATGACGACGGCGACGGCGAGGATGAGGACGAGTTCGGCAATCCGCTGCCCAATCAGCAGGGCGGAAATTTCCAGGGTGGCAACCCCCAGGGCAACGGCGGTGGCTACCGAGACAACAACAATTACGGCGGTGGCAACAACAACAACTACCAGGGCAACAACAATCGCCAGCCGCAGCAGGGTGGCCAGCCGGGTGGACATGCCGCCTACGGAAGCCCCGACCAGGCGCCGGCGTTCCTCAACGGCAATAACACGCCGGTCGCCGGTACCGCGCCCGTGGCCGTCAACGGCGGACAGGAATCGTCCCACGAGGGCGGCCAGCCGCAGCAGAACTACGACAATCGTAACCAGGGCAACGGTAACCAGGGCAACGGTAACCAGGGTAACGGCAACCAGGGTAACGGCGGCAATAACTTCCGCCAGCGCCGGCGGCGGCCGTTCCGTGACCAGTACGCCGGTGGCGATCGTCCCGCAGCGCCGGTCCAGCAGGGTGGCGACGTCGGCGGTGCCGAAGACGCGCCCGGCGACGACTAGGACCGATAGACCGATCTGAGCTTGTCGCCGACGGCGAGCGTCCCGCCGGTGATGACGCGGATATACACTCCGCAGTCGGCGTGACCGTAGATCTGCAGCAGGCTTCTCGGAATCGTCAGGTCGCGTTCCGCCGTTTCGGGATCGACATTGGTGGCGGCGCATCGCTCGATGCGCTTGGTGACCGCGAAGCCTGTCCCGCCTGCCTCGATGTGCGCGCCGACCCAGGCGAATTCCTCCCACGCCGGCAAACCTTCGACATAGAGATTGCCGCGGAAGCGCAGGGGATGGACTTCGGCGCCGATCTCGCGGCCGATGGCGCGCACCGTTTCCAGGTTGATCAGCGACAGCACTTTGCCGGCGGTGTCGGAGAACGAGTGCCCCGGCGCCACCAGCATCTTCGCCGCCCCGCGCAGATCCTCGGCCGCGAACTTTTCGAAGAACGCCTCGATCGCCTGCCGGCCTGCCTGGGTTTCGAGGCAGCCCTCCGCTACGATCGCCCCGTCCCGCCGTATGGTCAGCGTCCGTGTCGCGTCGTCGAACGATGAGCGCAGCAGGGCCAGCCGTTCGTTGCGCATGAGCATGAGAAAGGCGATCTTGGGCAGGTGGCGCGGCGCAGCCGGATCGAACCGAGACGGGCCGTTCTCGATGGCGTAGGCGCGATCGAACGGTATCGTCTCGCCGGGCGCCAGCGCGACGCTTGCCAGCGGCTCGGGCGTGAGGCCTTTCACCGGATAGCGATAGAGCGCGGCGACGGTGTGCATTGGCGCAGCGGAGCCCAAGCATGGGCGCTACGTCAAGCTATTGGACGGTGCCGCGGAGTGGCAGGCGCATATGCACCACGGCAGTCTCGTCGGCGTAGAGGCGTTTCCAGCCGGGGAGTCGGTCGAGCAGCGCCACCGCCGGGACCGACGGCTCCAGCAGGGTTGCGTCGATCTTGTATTCGTCGAGCAGCGCGACGAAATCGTTGAGGTCGGCAAGCGTGGCGGCGCGGTACGCCCGCGCCGTGAAGTCGCCGCCGAACAGTTCGGTGCGCCCGTCGATGAAGGTCGGCACGCCGGCGAAGACCAGATAGCCGCCGAGGTCGTAGTCGTTGAAGACGCGGCCGACCTTGGCTGCCTTTAGCGCGGCGACGGCGCCGGCTGGCGTAATGCGGGCGTTTGGCTGATAGGCGCTGAACGACATGAGCCCGGCCGTGGCGGCCACAAGCGCGACCGCGAGGCCGGCGACGACGCCCAGAGGAACACGGTGCGCTGTCTGATCGGGACTGCGGAGTTGCGCGAACTGCCGCGCCAGCGGCGCTGCCAGCAGGAGCGGCGCGAGCAGTCCGAGCAGTTCGCCGTTCCGTTCGGCGGACAGCGCCATGTGCAGGAGGCCGAGCAGGATGAGGATGCGCACGGGCGGCAGCACGACGCCGCGATAAAGCGCGAAGCCGCCGCCGAGCAGCAACGCCATCTCGAAGCCGGCGAGGTGACTGAAGTCGGCCGGCTTCCATTCGCCGATGATCGACAGCGCCGGTCCGAGGCTCAGCACCTGCCCGGTGACGAGCAGCGATTGCGGCCCATAGGGCGTTACGCATCCGGCGACCAGCGCCAGCACGCCGAAGCGTATCCAGACGAACGCGACCTGCCGGCGGGCGGCGGCGTCGGCAGAGACGATGGCGTCGAGACCGATGGCGCCGGCCATCAAGATGCCGAGGGAAAAGCCGGCGTGCAGGTTTGCCCAGACCACCATCAGCGCAAGCAGCGCCAGCGACGGCGCCTTGCCGCGGTCGGCGGCACGGAGCAGCCCGCCCACCCAGGCGACAAGCAAGGGCAACGCCAGAACGTGCGGCCGGGCGATGGCGTGCGGGGTGACCAGGATGAAGGCGACCGCGACGAACGCGACGGTCTGCAACAGGGCCAGCCGGTCCTGCAGGAAGCGTGTCAGCAGGCCGAAGGCCGCGGCGATCGCGCCGGCGGCGAGCGCTACCACCGCAGGCCAGCCGCCGAGGCGAAAGGCGCCGAAATAGAGGAGCTGGGACAGCCACTCCTTGGCGATCCACGGCTTGCCGGCAAAGGTGAAGGAGAACGGGTCGGTGTGCGGGAAGCCGTGCGCCAGAATCCATTGCCCGACGACGATGTGCCAGTAGCTGTCGGAATCGTTGAGGAGGCTGTTCCCGACCAGCATCACCACCAGATAGACGAAGGCGCCGGCGAGCCAGGGCAGGGCAGGCGCCCATGTCTCCGTATCGCGCTCCGCCGCAATGCTGGTCGTGGCCATGCTTTTCCCGGTGTTTCTTGCAGCACGGACGATAGGGGGCCCGCGTTAAATATTGCCGAAAGCAGCGGGGCAGGGGCTTTTGGCGCCCGGATCCGCACCTATCTGTTTGGTGCCGGATCGCCCGCGTGGGGGCCGGCGCCACCGCTGGCTCCTGCCGGGGCGAACGGAAACGGTTGCCGTGCCGCTTTGGCGGACGTCAGCCCTGAGCCGGGAAAGGGAGAATGATGAACGTCGATCAATACACCGAACGGGCGCGTGGCTTCGTGCAGTCCGCCCAGGCGGGCGCGTTGGCGGCCGGCCACCAGCAATTCACACCGGAACACATCCTGAAGGTCCTGCTCGACGATCCGGAAGGATTGGCGGCCGGGCTTATCGAGCGGGCCGGGGGCCGGGCACGCGATGCGCTCGCCGCGACGGAGCGGGCGCTTGCCGCCATGCCGAAGGTCAGCGGCGGCAACGGCCAGCTTTACATGGCGCCGCCGACGGCCAAGGTTTTCGATACCGCCGAGAAGATCGCCAAGAAGGCCGGCGACTCTTTCGTGACCGTCGAGCGGCTGCTGCTGGCGCTGGCGATGGAGAAGGACGCGGGCACGGCGAAGATTCTCGCCGACGCCGGCGTGACGCCGCAGACGCTGAACGCCGCCATCGAGGAAATCCGCAAGGGCCGCACCGCCGATTCGGCTTCCGCCGAGAGCCAGTACGACGCGCTGAAGAAATACACCCGCGACCTCACCCAGGCGGCGCGCGACGGCAAGCTCGATCCGGTCATCGGTCGCGACGAGGAAATCCGCCGCACCATCCAGGTGCTGGCGCGGCGCACCAAGAATAATCCCGTGCTGATCGGCGAGCCCGGCGTCGGCAAGACCGCCATCGCCGAGGGCCTGTCGCTCCGCATCGTCAACGGCGACGTGCCGGAAAGCCTGAAGAACAAGAAGCTGCTGGCACTCGATCTTGGCGCGCTCATTGCCGGCGCGAAATACCGCGGCGAGTTCGAGGAGCGCCTGAAGGCCGTCCTCAACGAGATCACCGCCGCCGAAGGCAACGTCATCCTGTTCATCGACGAGATGCACACGCTGGTCGGCGCGGGCAAGGCGGACGGCGCCATGGATGCCTCCAACCTGCTGAAGCCGGCGCTGGCGCGCGGCGACCTCCATTGCGTCGGCGCCACCACGCTCGACGAGTATCGCAAGTACGTCGAGAAGGACGCGGCGCTTGCCCGCCGCTTCCAGCCGATCTTCGTCTCCGAGCCGTCGGTGGAGGACACCATATCGATCCTGCGCGGCCTCAAGGAGAAGTACGAGCTGCACCACGGGGTGCGCATTACCGACTCGGCGATCGTCGCCGCCGCGACGCTCTCCAACCGTTACATCGCCGACCGCTTCCTGCCCGACAAGGCCATCGACCTGATGGACGAAGCCGCGTCGCGGCTGCGCATGCAGGTCGATTCCAAGCCGGAGGCGCTGGACGAACTCGACCGCCGCGTCATGCAGCTCAAGATCGAGCGCGAGGCGCTCCGCAAGGAGACCGACACGGCGTCGAAGGACAGGCTCGTGCGGCTGGAGAAGGAACTGGCCGATCTCGAGGAGCAATCCAATGCGCTCACCCAGCGCTGGATGGCGGAGAAGGAGAAACTCGCCTCCGCCAACAAGATCAAGGAGGCGCTCGATCAGGCGCGCGCCGATCTCGATCGCGCCCAGCGCACTGGCGACCTCGCCAAGGCGGGCGAGCTTGCCTATGGGCGTATCCCCGATCTCGAACGCCAGTTGAAGGCGGCCGACGAAAAGGAACGGCCCGCCGGCGACATGGTCGAGGAGGCGGTGACGCCCGATCACATCGGGCAGGTCGTGTCACGCTGGACCGGCATCCCCGTCGACAAGATGCTGGAGGGCGAGCGCGACAAGCTGCTGCGCATGGAAGACGACCTGGCCAAACGCGTCGTCGGCCAACCGGAAGCGGTGCACGCCGTCTCGACCGCGGTGCGGCGTGCCCGCGCCGGTCTGCAGGATCCGAACCGGCCGATCGGCTCGTTCATGTTCCTGGGGCCGACCGGCGTCGGCAAGACGGAGCTGACCAAGGCGTTGGCGGCGTTCCTGTTCGACGACGAGCAGGCGCTCCTCCGCATCGACATGTCGGAATACATGGAGAAGCATTCGGTCGCCCGCCTGATCGGCGCGCCGCCCGGCTACGTCGGTTACGAGGAAGGCGGCGCCCTCACCGAAGCCGTGCGCCGGCGGCCGTATCAGGTGATCCTGTTCGACGAGATCGAGAAGGCGCACGCCGACGTGTTCAACGTGCTCCTGCAGGTTCTCGACGACGGGCGGCTGACGGACGGGCAGGGGCGCACGGTCGACTTCCGCAACACGCTCATCATCATGACTTCCAACCTTGGCGGCGAGTTCCTCGCCAATCTCGGCGAGAACGAGGACGTCGATTCGGTCCGCGCTCCCGTCATGGACATGGTCCGCGCCCACTTCCGGCCGGAGTTCCTCAACCGGCTGGACGACATCATCCTGTTCCACCGCCTGAAGCGGCGCGACATGGCGGAGATCGTCGACATCCAGTTGACGCGGCTTGCCAGGCTGCTCGAGGACCGCAAGGTCACGCTCGACCTCGACGAAAGCGCGCGGGCGTGGCTCGCCGGGAAAGGCTACGACCCGGTCTACGGCGCCCGTCCGCTGAAGCGCGTCATCCAGCGCGAGGTGCAGGATCCGCTCGCCGACAAGATCCTCGCCGGCGAGATTCCCGACGGCGCCCGCGTGCGCATCACCGGCGGCACCGACAAGCTGCTCTTCCTGCCGCGCGTCGACGGCGGCAAGAAAAGCGGCAAGGCCGCGTAGACCCTGCCGCTGCGGTCACTGACTACCACTCCACCCACGCGCCCGACGGCTTCTGCCAGGCAGAGGTCGCCGGGCGGGCGGTGAAGAGATCGCCGAAGCCTGCGAACTCGTCCGGATCGGCATAGACCTCCTGCATGCCCGCGGCATCGAACCAGACGTCGACGCCGATGGCTTCCAGCGACGGCTTCTCGCCGGGCCGGCTCATCCGGAAGAACCACTCGCGCGACATCAGCCCCTTGGCGCGGTTGGTGTTGGCGGCCTTGCGCATCATTTCCGACAGCACCTTCTCCGCCGCCTCGCGTGATTTGATCGGGCCTTGCGCCAGGCCGACGTAGCGCTCGTTCTTGCCCATCGGCGCCGGCAGGTTGAAGTCCGGCAGCCCCGGTGTGCTTTGCCAGATGATGTTCTCGCGGTCGGCCTTGAAGACCAGCTTGCCCCCGGTCTGTACTTGCTCGTTTGTGAAGAAGGTCATCAGTCCCTCGACGCTGTTCCAGTAGTCGATGATGAGGAGTTCGCCGGCGCCCGCAGCGGGAGCATCGGTCGGCACGTAGACCGCGTGGCTGAGGTCGCCGAACGAGCGGGCCATCGCCACGGCTTCATCGGAGCCGGCGACCTGGTTGTGCGCCAGCCGGCCGGCGTCGCGGGTGGACGCGGCAAGGCTGCCGCGAACGGTGAGCAGGAACTGGGTGGGCGCGGGATCTACGGAAAGCTTGAAGGGCAGGGTCGTCATGGGAACCTCCTGAAATAGGCCGCCGGCAGCCATTTGCCGGGCGTCGAGGTTCCCCATAAGAGTGTCCCGCAAAAGATGTTCAAGAACATCTTTTGGCTTCTGCCTATGCTCCGTCCATCGGAGGAGACGAGATGCCCTACACGAGCGAGCACAAGCAGGAAACGCGGACGCGCATCATCCAGAGCGCGCGGCGGCTGTTCAACCGCAACGGCTTCGCCGACGTCAGTATCGACGACATCATGGGCGAGGCCGGCCTTACGCACGGCGGCTTCTACAAGCATTTCGCCGCGAAGGAGGACCTCTATCATGCGGCGGTCCTTCAGTTCATTTGCGCGGACAGCCGGAGCCCTGGCAGGCACGCCATGTCGATCCTGCCGCCAAAGGCGCCGAACTCGCCCGCATGATCGTCAATGCCTACCTGTCGCGGGACCATTTCGACGATCGCGACGGCTCGTGTCCGCTGATTGCATTGCCCTCCGATGTGTCGCGCGGAGCCGACTCGGTGAAGGCGGCGTTCCGTCAGGTGATGGAAATGATGGTCGGCGCATTTGCCGCCAACCTTGAGCCCGGCGACGCCCCCGAGCGTGAGCGCGCCCTGGCGCTGGTCGCGATGGTGGTCGGCGGCATGGTGCTGGCGCGCTCCGTCGACGACGACGATCTCGCCGCCGAGCTTCGCGACAGCACGCGCAAGCAGGCGTTCGCGCTGAGCGGCCTGGAAGAATGAACCGGCGCGCCGGCTACTGCGTCGCCACGCTCGCCACCGTCGCCGGCGTGGCGTCGTTGCCGAGCAGGTTGTCGATGCGGGCGCGTTCCTTCTCGAAGTCGTTCAGGTAATCATCGCCGAGCACGCGACCTTGCGGCAGGCGGATGCGTAGCGGATCGACGGGCTGGTCGTTGATGCGCACCTCGAAGTGAACGTGTGGGCCGGTGGAAAGGCCGGTCGAGCCGACATAGCCGATGACCTGGCCCTGGTGAACGGTGACGCCCACCGCGATGCCCTTGGCGAACGCCGCCTGGTGGCCGTAGAGGGTCTCGTAGCCGTTGGTGTGCTTGATCTCGACCAGGTTGCCGTAGCCATTGGAGGGACCGGCCCGTTCGACGATGCCGTTGCCGGCGGCAACGATCGGCGTGCCCTTCGGGGCGGCGTAGTCGACGCCGGCATGCAGGCGGCGATAACCCAGCAGCGGATGGACGCGCCAGCCGAAGGGCGAGGAAATGCGGCCGATCGGCACCGGCTTGCGGATGAGGAATTTCTTCGCGCTGGTGCCGTTCTCATCATAGTAGTCGACGATGCTGTCGTCGGGCGTGCGGAAGCGATAGAGCCGCTTCTCGACGCCGTCGAGCGTCAGCGAGGCAAACAGGACCTCGGCATCGGCGTTCTCGGTGTCCGCCGGATCGGGCATCGAGTGGAACACCTCCATCGAATCGCCCGGCGACACGCGCGCCTGGAAGTCGACGTCGTAGGCGAACATCTTGATGAGCTTTTCGATGAGCGGCTTCGGCACCTCCTGGGCGAGCGCTGTCTGGTAGAGGGCGTCGTAGAGTGTCGGCGGGGCGCCGGCATCAACGGCCTCGGCGGCGGGAGCGGCGGCGAGCAGATCGGGGGTGGCGGTCGGCTCGTCGGCGCGCACGAAGGCGTTGTTGTCGGCGCGCGCCACGGTCGCCTGGTGCGCGCCGTTGTCGTAGATCGAAACGCGGATCGGGCGGAGCGGGCGCTGCGGCGCCTTGGCGGCAGCGGCAGGAGCCGCCGCATCGCCACCATCATCGGCAGCGTCGTCTCCGCCGGCAGCGGTGGCGTCCGCGGCGTTCGCGGCGGGCGCGGCATCCTGGTCGGCGTCGGGCTGGTCGAGCGCGGCGGTTGCCGGATCGGTGGCAAAGGCGATGCGCACCTTCTGGCCGGACCGCAGCCGGCTGACGTCGACGAGCTGCGACAGGGCCGCGATGATCTCGTCGGCGTCGTCGCCGGTGATGGCGTTGTCCTGGAACAGGGCGCGCAGGTTCTCGCTCTTGGTTACTGCGACGATCTTTTCCTGATAGCCGTCGTCGAGCGTCTGGGTGGTGTCGGTCTTGGCGATGCTGGAAACATTTTCCGGCACGATCTTGACGCCCGCCGGAACCGCGGGCGCGCCGGCGCCAGTCGGGTTGCCCGGGTCGGCCGCGGGCAGCATGGCCACCGCGGTGCTATCGCCGCCGGCGATGTGTGCGGCGGCGCGCACGATCTGTTCGACCTCGGGCGTCTCGAGCGTGACGGCCGGATCGAGGTCGGGAGCGCCCACCGGGAAGTCGGAGACCTTGATCGAGACTTCGCCGCCGGCCGGCGCGGCACTCGGCAAATCCTGCGGGCCGGCAATGGAGGCGACGGGCACCGGCGTCGGCGCCTCCGGCTCGGTGTTGTCGGCAAACAGGCGCACCGCGTCGTACGGCGGCACCTGTGCGGCGATCTGCGGGCTGGCGAGGGTCAGCGTCGCGTTGATCTTGGCGAACGGCTTAAGCTTGATGAGGTCGCGCTCGCCCTGGCGCGTGACGGTCGATACCTGCAGTACCTGGCGCGAAGCAACATGCTCCTCGACCGGCCGCACGCGGTCGCCCTTGCGGCCATACACCAGGCCGCTTTCGTCCACGACGTTCCCGGCGAAAGAATCGGGGAGGGAGGCAAACTGATTGGGGTTGCTGAGCGCCCCCATGAGCGCGGCGCCCATGAGGAAAATTGACGTCACGCCGGTCAGCACGGTGCCCGACATCCAGCGCCAGGATACGGCTCTCGGTATGGGAAGCTTGCTGTCCTCGTCGTCCTCGCCGACGATCATCGGGGGATCGTTGCCGAGGTCGATGGTGCCGGCGGCGGCCCCGTACATGATGATGCCCAGCCGCGCTGCCCCCCTCACGATGCTCGCATCCCCCGACTGGTTACCGGCCCGCCGCGTGGCTGAAGACGGCGCCGAAAGCGGCGCCCGCAAGCCCCGGAAAAGCAAAGCAAAAACGGTGCGCCAACTTGCCCACCGGTGATTTCAAAGTCAACGCAGGTTCAGGCGCTGCCGTTGCGTCCAGAAGTGGCCCCCTTTGGGGCGCCAATGTGGCCACGGCCCCGCTTGGCGAGCCATGCGCGAACGTGGGGGAAGAACCGCAAAAATCGCCGGGTTTTTTGATGTCACGGTGTTGACACTTGCGAACACCACCGACTATATACGCGTCCACACGAGGGCGGCGCCGCTGCTGGCGGCTCTGAGGTTTTCCTCGGGTTCTCTCGATGAAAGTCGTGACGGCGTTCGCTTCGGCGAGCATTCGTCTCGCATGGCGTTCCGGCCAAAAGCCGGGCACCAGACGACGGTCTTCCGGATTTATCCGGGCGGTCGTCGGGTTCTTTGAAAAGTGAATAGGAAGAAAGAGAAACGTAGGCGGCGGAGTCCTTGCGGATGTCCGGTTCTTGCGGGCCAAAAGCTCGTGGGGGTTGGATGTCGAAAAGAGACTTCGGCGGTACCTACGTTTATTTCAAGCTATGACGTTTCGCTGCGGTCTCACGACAGCAGTGGAATGGAACGCTTGGGAACTCGTCAAAAACTGACAAGTCAGAAACGTAGTGATCGGCCGAGAACAAGTTCTCAGTTCAACCTGAGAGTTTGATCCTGGCTCAGAACGAACGCTGGCGGCAGGCTTAACACATGCAAGTCGAGCGCCCCGCAAGGGGAGCGGCGGACGGGTGAGTAACACGTGGGAACATGCCCTTTGGTACGGAACAACTCAGGGAAACTTGAGCTAATACCGTATGTGCCCAGCCTCTAAATGACCTTTTGGAACGAACAGACTGTTGGAACGAAATGTCATTTAGGGGCTGGGGAAAGATTTATCGCCAGAGGATTGGCCCGCGTCCGATTAGCTAGTTGGTGAGGTAACGGCCCACCAAGGCTCCGATCGGTAGCTGGTTTGAGAGAACGACCAGCCACACTGGGACTGAGACACGGCCCAGACTCCTACGGGAGGCAGCAGTGGGGAATCTTGGACAATGGGGGAAACCCTGATCCAGCCATGCCGCGTGAGTGATGAAGGCCTTCGGGTTGTAAAACTCTTTCGACGGGGACGATAATGACGGTACCCGTAGAAGAAGCTCCGGCTAACTTCGTGCCAGCAGC
>DATCBY010000043.1:0-40053 GCA_036511595.1 Bauldia sp. | reverse complement strand
GAGCCGGTCCCCGATCTGGCCGACGCGGTAGGCAACGTCAGCACCACAGAGGCGGTCCATCATCTGGCCGCCACGCCCAGGTCCCATAGGGCCGCGGGGCATGTCGCCCCACCTGGCATAAGCCACACCGCCCCCAGCCGTGGCGACAACCGCAGCGACGATGGCGATCTTGGAAAGTCGGTTCATGAGATTTGCCTTTACTCGAAATGACGCCCGCAACGATCACGCGCGCCATGCCGCTGTCCTACGCAGCCGATCGGATGGTTCGGGCACAGTCCCCTGATCCGCGGATAGGCCGTCCGTCGCGCAACCCACAACGTCTGGACCCGGTGTCAGTTGGAGGGGTCCCTTGGCTGCCAGCGTGGTCGCAGGCCCGTCGAGGATGATCCTGCCCGACCTCAGCACGTAGACGCGCGACGCGACACTGAGCGCCGCCGGAATATTCTGCTCAACCAGCACAACCGACGTCCCGTCCGCGACCAGCTTGCCCACGCGCGTCATAATCTGCTCTGCGATGGCCGGCGAGAGACCGAGCGAGGGCTCGTCAAGCTTTAGCCTTTGCCGCCGCCCTCGCGCTACGAGGATCCAAAACTGCTCAGCTGGCCGGCGTCATTTCTTATTATCCCGGAGTCGACTTCAGCCATGTCGCTTCGCCGTCCTACGAGATTTTCGGGGATGGCTCGTTTGGCCTGTCGCGCGACGATACGGATTGGTTCTGAACCGTCTACGCTCCCAATCCTGCTCACCGGCTGGACTGGCGATGCTCGCCGGCACTGGCGGTCAACGTCTCCGGCCTGCCACCTACGTTAATCGTCGCAGCAGCCCACGTGCTTCGCGACGACGACCTTTCCTTCGCCAAGCGGCTGCAGAACTCCGGTGTTGAGGTTTCCGTGCGACTCATCGACGGCGTCAACCACGGACTCATGGGCGTTCCGACCGCCCCCCCGCCGTGGTTGAGACCTGGAGTTTGTCAGCAAGTGGTTTGCGAATGTCAGTGGTGGGATCTCGTAAGTCGCTGCCGAATATCGGGTGTGGAAGCCAGCGACCCCCAATGTCGCATATCGTGCATCACGGCCGCCGCCGTCGGAGGATGCGGGAGGCAGCCAGACCCTCGGACGAATAGGCGAGAGCGATCAATTGCCAACGCGAGCGGCAGCAATGGACGAACGGAACGTAAGTGGATCGCAGGCCTCACTAACGCACGAGTTTCATTGGTCGCCGGTGCGCCGATCGGTGGACCGTGCATTCACTTGTACAAGCCGATTCGTCATGCGGCGATGGCGGTCCGCCCGAAAACTATCCACTCATGGTAGTCCGTGCAGCCACCCGCTTTGAACTTGAGATGAAAAAAGCGGCCGCCGAATTGGCCGCCGCTTAGTTTCTACCGACAACGCGCATCGCCTGGGTGGCTGACGCAGAAGCCACTCTTGCCCTTGCCACTGCCGCCGCCGTTCGGATTCTGGCCGGTGACACCGGTACCCGCAGGCTTGTACTTCGGGCCGTGGTAGTTGCTATTTCCATTCTGGCCGTTCGAATTCTGCCCGGTACCGCCGGTGGCCGGCGTAGTCAGGGTACGGGTCTTGAACTTCGACCAGTGATGGTCACCTGGATTATTGCCCGGCGGCGAACCGCCCGGAGGCGGATTGTTGAATTGCCCGCCACCCGTAGCGGGATGGAAATTCCGCCATTGCGAGCGCTGTCCATAGAACGACTTGCCGCGGTAGTGGTCACCCCAATAGTTGCCGAGGTCGAAAGTAACGAACGGTACGCCCAGGTCACCGATATAGTCGTGCAGCACGACGCGCTGATTGTTGTAATTCGCCTGCAGATAGTCCGACGCCATCCAGCCCCGATTTCCATTCCACGAAATATCGCACCAACTGTCATCGGAGAGACAGCCATAAATCACCACGGGCGAACCCGCGGGGATCACGACGATAGGCGGGTAGTCAGTGCTCGGGCCAGAGCGTTCGTTGACATTTGCCGTTGCGTATCCGTGCATTGAGAATGCCGCGAACACCGGCGTTGCCGATGCCGCAAGCAACCCGAGGCCGACGACGGCAGCGATGTTGATTGACTTCATGCGTTTTCTCCAAGGGGTCGCCGTGATGCCAGAAACGCGATACCGCGAAAATTGTTCCTGTTGATCAGGTGATGCCGTGCGTCCGACACTTCACGCACCCTTGCCGCCGTTCGTCTTTTTTCAACGCAACGTTGTCCGGATCGCGCTATGAGGGTGACCTGAAGAAAAAGGAGCCGCCAAAATCGTGGCAGGGTCGCGGAAATACTTTGGCACCGACGGCATTCGCGGACAGGCAAACAGCTTCCCGATAACGCCGGATCTGGCCATGCGCGCCGGCATGGCGGCCGGATTGGTTTTCCAGCGCGGCGACCACCGCCACAGGGTCGTCATCGGCAAGGATACCCGCCTGTCCAGCTACATGATCGAAAACGCGCTCACCGCGGGTTTTCTGTCGGTGGGTATGGATGTCCTCCTGACAGGCCCGATTCCGACGCCCGGCATCGCCATGCTGACGCGTTCCATGCGCTGCGATCTCGGCGTGATGATTTCGGCATCGCACAATCAGTACGCCGACAACGGCATCAAGCTTTTCGGCCCCGACGGGTTCAAGCTTTCCGACGTAGTCGAAACGGGCATCGAGGCGCTGATGGACGCGGATCTGTCCAACCGCCTGGCCGCGCCGGCCGCACTCGGCCGCGCCCAGCGCATCGACGGCGTCCAGGACCGTTACGTCGAATTCGCCAAACGTACCCTGGCGCGCGATCTCTCCCTCGCGGGCCTCCGCGTCGTCATCGATTGCGCCAATGGCGCCGCTTACAAAGTCGCGCCCAACGTCCTCTGGGAACTCGGCGCCGAGGTCATCGCCATCGGCGTCGAACCGGACGGTTTCAATATCAACGAGAAGTTCGGCTCGACCGCACCCTCCGCGCTTGCCGCCAAGGTGGTCGAGGTCAATGCCAACATCGGCATCGCCCTTGATGGCGACGCCGACCGCGTCGTTGTCGTCGACGAGAAGGGCGAGCTGGTTGACGGCGACCAGCTGCTCGCGGCCATCGCCGAATCGTGGTCCGCCGACGGTCGGCTCGCCAAGGCCGGCATAGCCGTCACCGTCATGTCCAATCTCGGCCTCGAACGTTTCCTCAACAACATCGGGCTGGCCGTCATTCGCACGCCGGTCGGCGACCGTTACGTCAGCGAGGCTATGGTCGAACGTGGCTTCAACCTCGGCGGGGAGCAATCCGGTCATATCATCATGACCGACTTCACCACTACCGGAGACGGGTTGGTCGCCGCGCTGCAGCTGTTGGCGGTGGTCAAGAGTGGCAACCGGCCGGTGAGCGAGGTTTGCCACCGCTTCGATCCTGTACCGCAACTTCTGAAGAGCGTGCGCACCGGCGGCGGCCGGCCGCTGGAGAATCGCCGCGTCCGCGCCGTCATCGAGGACGCTAACGTGCGCCTCGCCGCGCGCGGGCGGCTGGTGGTGCGCGCGTCCGGCACCGAACCGGTCATCCGCGTGATGGCCGAAGGCGACGATCCCGACGTCATCGCCTCGATTGTCGATGAATTGGTTGCGGCCCTGACCGACGCGGCTGCCTGACCGCCTGCCAACCGGATTCGACTATGCTGCGGGGCTTGTGCGCCGCCATGCGGGTTCGGCTATGGTCCGCCGACAAGAGCACGGCGTGACGGAGCATGGAATGATCAGGGTCGACCCGACGAACGCGAAAGGCATAATCTGGCTGGCGTCCTACCCCAAGTCGGGCAACACCTGGCTGCGCGTGTATCTTTACCAGCTGGTGCGAATTCTCGGCGGCCACCCCCGCGAGGAGCATGAGTTGAACAAGCTCGACCGGGCAAGTGGCTACGAGGCCAAGCTCTTCGGCCTCTTCGACCAGTTCCTCGGCAAGCCACTGGCACAGGCGACGCCGCTTGAGGTGATGAGCGTCCGCGCTCTGGTGCATGCGACCGTGGCGGAACGCATGCCGGCGATCGCTATGCTCAAGACCCACAATCTCATGGGCGAGATCAAGGGCATGCCGACCGTCAACACGGCCGTCTCGGTCGGCGCCATCTACATCGTGCGCGATCCGCGCGATGTTGCCGTGTCGCTGACCCGCCATCTCGGATCGACGATTGACGAGGCGATAGCCGTCATGAACTCACCGGGCTTCGTCACCGGGAACGAAGCAGAGACTGCTTTTGAGATTTGGGGAAGCTGGCGCCAGCATGTCGAGAGTTGGACCACCAATCCCGACCCTTCGCTGCTCGTTGTCCGTTACGAGGACATGATGGGCATGCCAACCGAGACATTTACCGCCATTACCCGGCATATCGGTCAGGCCGCAACGGCAGAGCAGATTGCCGAGGCGATCGAGCTCTCTTCCTTCGACAAGCTCAAGAGACAGGACGAAGACCTCGGTTTCCGCGAAGTTTCGCCGCGCGCCGGGCGCTTCTTCGCCGTCGGCAAGGCCGGAAGCTGGCGCAACAAACTTACCGCGGCGCAGGTGCAGGCGGTAACGGACGCGAACCGCCCGCTGATGACGCGCTTCCATTACCTGGACTGATTGCCGGGAGTTACACGCGCCCGGTGCCGATGCCGCGCAGCGCGCGCTCGGCCATGAGAATCGCGCCGTCCATCGCGTCCGCCGCCGGCTTGACGAGGTGCGTCTGGGTTTCGGCGGAAAACCACGGATAGAGGTGCGGAAAAATTCCGCCGATCATGGCCACGACCGGGGCGCCTAGCATCACCAGCCGGTCGATGAGCATGGTGGCCTCCGCCGCCGTCTGCCGCAGGATGTCGGCAGCCAGCGCATCGTCCCTCGCCGCGAATGCGAAGACACGGGGCGCGAAGCGGGCGAAGTCCCCCGGCGTGGCCTTGCCCGCCCAGATCACCGCGTTCGCCGGCTTGCGCTCGAATTCGTTGAGGATGTCGTCGGCAAGCGGCGTCAGCGGCGCCATGCCCTCCAGCGCCCATAACGACTTGCGGATGGCGAGCCGGCCGATTGCCATGCCGCTGCCTTCGTCGGCGATGTCGGCACCCCACCCGCCAACGTTCAGACGCTTGCCCCTGACGATGGCCAGCCCTCCCGAGCCGGTGCCGAGGATGAGGATAGCGCCGTCCCCGCCGCCAAAGGCCCCGAGGCAAGAGGCGTAGGCGTCGGTATCGATGATGAGCGACGCGAACGGCCACGGCCCCGCGCGGATTGCATTGCGATCGGGATCCTGCTGCGTGCCGGCGAGGCCGAAGCCGGCATGGACCTGCCCGAGATCGCCTTCCGCCAGACCCGCCGCCGCGGCCGCCGCCCGGCATGCCTTCATGATTTCGCGGTAGGCCGTGTCTCCGAGACGCGCATTGCCGGGGCCCGCCGTTGCCTCGCCCAGGAGGTTGCCCGACTCGTCGCGCAGGCGCGCACGACTCTGGCTGCCGCCGCCATCAACGCCGAGGAAAAGACGTCCGGTCATCGCCCGCCTGCGCCCGATCGAAGCGCGACCTATACCACCGCCGTCCGCTCGAAGACGAGAAGGGTGTAGAGCCCGAACGGCGAAAGATTGCGTTCAGCCAGGAGCTTCATGCCCGGCCGGCCCAGCATCTGCCGCTTGTCGAACTCCGGATGCCAGCCGAGTGACGTGGCGAATCCGGCGAGCCAGCGCTCGACCGCAGCGCGCGGACCGCCGTCCGCCGAAAAATGATTGACAACGACGATCCGCCCGCCCGGCCGCACTATGCGTGTCATTTCCGCCAGCACGCGGGCGTAGTCCGGCACGACCGTCATGACGAACATCGCCACCGCAGCGTCAAAACTGCCATCGGCAAACGCCAGCTTGGCGGCGTCCATCTCGACGAGGCGTTCGACGTTTCGCAGTTTCAGTTCCGCGACGCGGCGTTCGGCGCGCCGCAGCATGTCAGGGCTAAGATCGATGCCGACGACGGTGTGATCCGATCGGTAGAGCGGCAGCGACAGGCCGGTACCGACGCCAACCTCCAGCACACGGCCGGCGGGCAGCGCATTTACCTCTCGCATCGTAGCGCGGATGGCCCTGCCGGTGATGACGCCGAAGATCGGATCGTAGATCGGCGCCCAGCGCGCATAGGCGGCGACGACCGCGGCGTCGTCGAGCCGGGCGTTCATTGCCGCATCAGGCGGGGACGGCGGCGGGCGTGGCAATGATACGGCGAAGCGCCGTTTCGGCGGCGCCATCGCGCTCGGCCCTGTCGATCCAGCCGCCGCCTAGTACGCGCGCCCCTGCCCCATCGCTGTCGTAGAGCACGCAGGCCTGACCGGGAGCCACGCCGGATTCGCCGTCGGCGAGCTCGACGGACACCGAACTGCCGGCGACCACGAGCCGGGCGGGCAGCGGCGCCCGTGTCGAGCGGACACGCGCATGGACGTCGAGGCCCTCCGGCGCAATCTCCTGCAGCACGCCATCGCCCAGCCAGTTGACCTGGCGGAGATGCAGCCGATGGGTGGCAAGAGCCTCGCGCGGCCCAACGATGACGCGCTTGCCGGCGGGATCGAGGTGGACGACGTAGAGCGGCTCGCCGACGGCGACACCGATGCCGCGACGCTGGCCGACCGTGTAGTGGATGATGCCCTCGTGGCGACCGAGGCGGCGGCCGTCGATGTGGACGATATCGCCCGCCGAAGCCGCATCGGGCCTCAGCTTCTCGATGACGTCGCTGTACTTGCCGTTGGGCACGAAGCAGATGTCCTGGCTGTCGTGCTTGTCGGCAACCGCGAGGCCGAACTCACGCGCCGCGGCGCGCGTCTCCGCCTTGGTCATGCTGCCTAGCGGGAAGCGTACGAAGTCTAGCTGTGCCTGGGTGGTGGCGAACAGGAAGTAGCTCTGGTCGCGGTCGAGATCGACCGGCCGGTGGAGGGCCCGGTGGTTGCCGCGCTGCTTCGACAGGACGTAGTGGCCGGTGGCCAGCGCCTGCGCGCCCAGTTGGCGCGCGGTGCCTAGCAGGTCGGCGAACTTGACGGTCTGGTTGCAGGCGACGCATGGCACTGGCGTCTCGCCGGCGATGTAGCTGTTGGCAAAGCTGTCGATCACCGACGCGCGGAAACGATCCTCGTAGTCGAGCACGTAGTGGGGAATGCCAAGCGTCTCGGCCACCCGGCGGGCATCATGGACGTCCTGCCCGGCGCAGCAGGCTCCCTTCCGGTGCGTCGCCTCGCCGTGGTCGTAAAGCTGCAGGGTAATGCCGACGACGTCGTATCCCGCCCGCTTAAGCAGGCCCGCAACGACCGAGGAATCGACCCCGCCGGACATGGCGACCACCACGCGCGCGCGGGCCGGGTCCCCGGAGAGATCAAGGTCAGGAGCCATTTCAATTGTACCCGGTAAGGGCCCTTGGCGGCGGTCGACGTTTCCCGGCCTGGCGCCAGCCGCGCTGCCGGGAATTGCGCCTGACCATAGTGAGGGTGGTGGGCTCTTCAAGGTCAATTGCACTTGGGAACCCCCTGAAATCCAGCCAATCCGCCGGGAAATCTTAGCGATTTCTTTCCCGCAGCTTAGCCGATTTTTAAGGCGGCGGGGGTACGGTGAGGCTGGATCAGGTCAGGTTTTGTGTGAGAGTAGAATGACCGAGCAGATGCGCGCGCGCGTAAAGTATGTCATCGGCCCCGATGGCAGCCCGCTCACTATTGCGGACCTTCCGCCGCGCAACACCAAGCGTTGGGTCATCCGTCGCAAGGCCGAAGTGGTCGCGGCGGTGTGCGGCGGACTGTTGAGCCTCGAGGAGGCCTGTGCCCGCTATACGCTCACTGTCGAGGAATTCCTCTCCTGGCAGCAGTCGATCGATTCCCACGGGCTTGCCGGCCTGCGCACCACGCGCATCCAGCAGTACCGCCAGTAATCTCCTTCCCGATCGCTAAAGCGTCACCGTCGTACCGCGCTCCGGCACGAGCACGCGCCTTGGCGCCCTGCATCTCGGCGATGAATTTGTCAGGCGTGGCGTCGAGCAGCGGGAACGTGCCGTAGTGACATGGCACCACCGTCTCGAAGGTGAAGAACCGCTTGCAGGCAATCGACGCGATCCGCGCGCCCATGGTGAAGCGGTCGCCAATCGGGACAAGGCCGATCTTCGGCTCATAGATTTCACCGATGAGCTTCATGCCATCGAAAATGCCGGTATCGCCCATGGCAAGCAGCGTCTTTTCGCCCTTCGCCATGAATACGAATCCACCGGGATTGCCGAGATAGTTCCGTCGTCCGCAGCCGACGAATGCCAGGCCGGGACGTAGGCGACCGAAAAGGCGCCAAGGTGAAGCTCGCCGCCGTGATTGATGGGCGAGGCGTTGGCGACGCCGTGCTTGCCCAGGTAACCGCAGACCTCGGGATTCGAGACCAGCAGCGCGCCGGTCGCTTTGCAGATTTCGACAGTCGAGCCGATGTGATCGCCATGACCGTGGGTGAGCACGACGTGGGTCGCGCCCTTGTACGCAGCCTTCACGTCTCCCTTGAATGTCGGATTGGCGAGGAATGGATCGAGCATGATCGCCGCGCCGGCGTAGTCGATGCGGAAAGCGGAATGTCCAAACCAGGTCAGCTTCATGTCTGTCCCCTTGTATCTTCCTGGCCGCGTCGGCGTTGACGCCTATCCGTCCGCTCCAATGACGGGGATAATGGTGGCATGAGCAATGTGCCGGCCGAACAACTTTCCGTGCAGCAGTTGGCCGCATTGCTGCCGCCGAAGGCGGCGCTAATGGGCCTCGATCTCGGCACCAAAACCATCGGCCTTGCGATTTCCGACATCGGTCGCCAGATCGCGTCGCCGCTGCGCACCATCGCACGAACAAAATTCACCGCCGACGCGAAGGCACTGCTGGCCGAGGCAGCGACCCATCAAATCGCGGCGCTCGTCCTCGGATTGCCCCTCAACATGGACGGCAGCGAGGGTCCACGCGTCCAGGCGACGCGGGCCTTCGCCCGCAGCCTTGCGGCGCTGACCGGGTTGCCGATCCTTTTCTGGGACGAACGCCTGTCGACCGCGGCCGTCACCCGGACGCTCATCGCCGCCGACGCCAGCCGCCAGCGCCGCGACGAGGTCGTCGACAAAATGGCCGCCGCCTACATCCTGCAGGGCGTGCTCGACCGGTTGGCGAAGCTGTAGTTCGGCTAGCCGGTCACCCCTGTCGGCGGGGCGCCCAATTCGAACGCCGGCAGCCGCGACGCGACCTGCTGCCACAAACTGACGGTGTGCGGGCGCCAAGCTCTCCTTCGTTCGGCAACAGGAGAGTGAAATGAACCTCGCTTCGGTCAGACTTGTCACGCGCGACGTCGACAGGCTCGTGTCTTTTTATACCAGGCTCACTGGTGGCAAGGCGACCAGGCCAAGCCCAGAATTTGCGGAATTTAGATTCAATGGGAGCGCGCTCGCGATCTCATCCGAGCGACTTGTCCGGCAATTCAATGCCGGAGCGGCAATACCGGCAGCCAACCATTCGGCGATAATTGAGTTCCAGGTTGACGACGTCGATGCCGAGCGCACCCGACTTGGCGAGGCAGCCGTCGACTACGTCATGCAGCCCACCGATAGGCCGTGGGGTAATCGCTCGATGTTGCTTCGCGATCCCGACGGCAATGTCGTCAACGTTTTCGCTCGGAAAAGTCGCCCTGCTTGATGGCCGCCGCCCTCATGCTCGGCGGCAATCTATGCCTTACCCCTCCGGGCACAGGTAATTGACGAACGCCTTGGCATCGAAGCGCGAGTCGAGCATGCCGTACGTCGAGCGCCATGGCTTGCCGAGGCGCGTTTCGAGGAAGGCGTCGGCCACCACCGAGGGGAAGCGCCGGCGGAGTGCCGCCGCGGCGACCGTCATGGCGAGCTGCTCCGTCAGGATACGCGCCGAGCCCTCGTCGGCAAGCGCCACGGCAGTGGCGGCCCGCAGCACGTTGAGCGTAGATTTTGCCGTTGATCCGAGCGCGTCCTCGACATTGGCAAGCACGACCTCCAACGGGTCGGACGACTTGCGCAGCACTCGCATGACCTCCAGCGCCATCACGCTGCCGCCGCCCTCCCCCATCGAGTTGGAGGGCGCATCGCGATAGAGCCGCGCCATGTGGCTGTCCTCGACGTAGGCGTTGCCACCAAGGCACTCCATCGCCTCGCCGATCATGGCGGGCGCCACCTTGGCGACCCAGTACTTCACCGCCGGCGTCATCAGCCGCGAGAAAGCGGCTTCCATAGGATCGTCCGCGGCGCGGTCGTAGGATTCCGCCAGGCGGAAAGCGAGCGCGGCCGCGGCGACCGCATCGAGCGCCATGTCCGCCAGAACGCGCGTCATCAGCGGCTGCTCGATAAGGCCGTGGCTGAAGGCTTTGCGGTGACGCGCATGGTGAACCGCCTCGGCGAGCGCGGCACGCATCATGCCGGCCGAGACGATCGATGCATCGAGACGGGTCAACGTCACCAGATCTGCAATCGTGGCGGCGCCCGTGCCCGGCTCGCCCACCAGCCAACCCTGGGCGCGATCGAACTCTGCCTCCGCGGTGGCGCTGGAACGATCTCCCAGCATTGCTTTCAGGCGCATCAGGCGGATTCCGTTGAGCGTGCCGTCCGGCAGGTAACGCGGCACGAGGAAACACGTCAGTCCGTCGACGGTTTGCGACAGCACGAGGAAACCGTCGCTTGCCGGAGCCGACAGGAACCACTTGTGGCCGGTAACCGTCCACGTCCGCCCGCTAGATTCCACCGCCGCCGTGGTGTTCGAGGCTAGGTCGCTGCCCCCCTGCTTCTCCGTGAACCCCAATCCGATGAGAGCATTGGCTTTGGCGGCGAGCGGACGCGGCGAGGAATCATAGCGCCGGGTGCGGATCCGCGGCAGCCAGATGTCGGCGAGCTTCGGCTCGTGTGCCAGCGCCGCGACCGCGGCATTGGTCATGGTGATGGCGCGGAGGTGACCGACCTCGACTTCGGCGGTCATATAAAGACGCGCCGTCCGCGCCACCGCCCGCGCACTCGCTTCATCGCCCGCCGCGTCCCACACCGAGCATTGCAAGCCGGCGGCAACGCTGCGCCGCATGAGCGCATGATAGGCCGGATGAAACTCGAGCGCGTCGATGCGCAAGCCGTTGGCGTCGAACGCGCGCAACACCGGCTGCTGGTCGTTGGCGATGCGTCCGAGCTCGAAGGTCTCCGGCGTTCCCCACTGCGCGCCGTGCTCGCTCAACTGGTCGATGACCGGCTGTGGCAGGCCTTCGACCAGCGCGCCGAGGCCGGGATCGGACGAGAAAAGATTCAAGCCGGCAAACGGCGGCGACTGGTTGAAGACTTCGTGGGTGTCGGCAGCCGAAACCAAAATGCCCCTCCGATCGCGGGCGACGGCCAGCGATTCGTTCTCTCGCTAAACTACCACGCACGCGAATGGGCCGCGCGCCAGCCCGGGCGGCGCGGCGCCAACTTCGTCAGGGTTAACCCACAGCTTGCTGCCCCGCTTGCTTGCCAACACCCGCCGACTCCGCCTATAGGCGTGCCTTTAATGAACGCCCCTCCACTCCCGCCGGCTCTCAGCTTCCCGCATCGGCACCTGTTGGGCATCGAAGGACTGTCGGCCGCCGAGATCGTCGGGCTTCTCGACCTCGCCGAGGCGGCCGTCGAAGTCAGTCGCCAGATCGAGAAAAAGAAGGCGGTTCTGCGCGGTCGCACGCAGATCAATCTCTTCTTCGAAGCCTCCACCCGGACCCAGTCGTCCTTCGAGCTTGCCGGCAAGCGGCTCGGCGCCGACGTCATGAACATGGCCGTCGGCAATTCCGCCCTGAAGAAGGGCGAGACGCTGATCGACACGGCGATGACGCTAAACGCCATGCGCCCCGACATCCTGGTGGTGCGCCATCACGCCGCCGGCGCCGTCGAGCTTCTCTCCCAGAAGGTTTCCTGTTCGGTCATCAATGCCGGCGACGGCAGCCATGAGCATCCGACGCAGGCGCTGCTCGACGCCCTCACCATCCGTCGTCACAAGGGCGACATCGCCGGGCTGGTGGTGGCGATCTGCGGCGACATCGCCCACAGCCGCGTCGCCCGCTCCAACATCCTGCTTCTCAACGCGCTGGGCGCGACCGTGCGCGTCATCGGTCCCTCGACGCTGGTGCCGCGCGGCATAGAGCGGCTGGGCGTCACGGCCTTCACCGACATGCGCTCCGGCCTCGCCGGCGCCGACATCGTCATGATGCTGCGCTTGCAGCGCGAGCGCATGGACGGCAGCTATGTCCCCTCGGTGCGCGAGTATTTCCACTTCTTCGGCCTCGACGCCGAGAAGCTTGCCTGGGCCAAGCCCGACGCGCTGGTCATGCACCCCGGCCCCATGAACCGCGGCGTCGAGATCGACTCGGCGGTCGCCGACGGCGCCCAGAGCCTGATCCGCGAGCAGGTAGAGATGGGCGTGGCCGTGCGCATGGCCGTGCTCGAAGCCCTCGCCGCCCACCTGCCGAACGACTGACATGAACGCCCCGCGTCCGAACGGCAGCGACCGTCCGATCGTCTTCCGGAACGCGCGCATCATCGATCCGTCGCGTAACATGGACGCCTCCGGCGAGGTCGTCGTCGCTGACCGCCGCATCGTCGCCGCCGGCCCCGACGCGGCAAAAGCCCGGCCCGCGGACGCCGTCGTCATCGACTGCCGGGGCGCCGTCGTCGCCCCCGGCCTTGTCGACATGCGCGTCTTCGTCGGCGAACCCGGCGCCGAGCACCGCGAAACGTTTGCCTCCGCCGGCCAGGCCGCCGCCGCCGGCGGCGTCACCTCCATCGTCACGATGCCCGACACCGATCCGGTGATCGACGATGTCGCCCTGGTCGACTTCATCGCCCGCCGTGCTCGCGACGAGGCCGAGGTCCGCGTATTTCCAACGGCGGCCCTTACCAAGGCCCTCGCCGGCAAGGAGATCACCGAGTTCGGTCTGCTGCAGGACGCCGGCGCCGTCGCCTTCACCGACGGACGCCAGACCGTCCGCAACGCCGCCGTCATGCGCCGCGCCCTCACCTACGCCCGCGACTTCGGCGCCCTCATCATGCACCACACCGCCGACGTCGATCTCATCTGCTCCGGCGTCATGAACGAGGGCGAGGTCGCCACCCGCCTCGGCTTGCCCGGTATCCCGCGCGAGGCCGAGATCGTCGTCGTCGAGCGCGACATCCGCCTCGTCGCGCTCACCGGCGGCCGCTACCACGCCGCCCAGATCAGCTGCGCCGGCTCGCTTGAGGTCATTCGCCGCGCCAAGGACGCCGGCCTCGCCGTCACCTGCGGCGTTTCCGTTGCCCATGCCACACTGAACGAGAACGACATCGGCCCCTACCGCACGTTCTTCAAGGTGTCGCCGCCGCTGCGCCACGAGGATGATCGGCTGGCGATGGTAGCCGGCATCGCCGACGGCTCAATCGACGCGATCGTGTCGAGCCACGACCCCCAGGACGTCGACACCAAGCGCCATCCTTTCGCCGAAGCCGCCGACGGCGTCGTCGGCCTGGAGACGCTGCTGCCGGCGGCGCTCCGCCTCGTCCATTCCGGCGAGGTCGCCATTCTCGACCTCTTCCGGGCCCTCTCCACTCGTCCGGCCGAGATCCTCGGCCTCGAAGTCGGCCGCCTCGCGCCGGGCGCCCCCGCCGACCTGATCGTCTTCGACCCCGACGCACCATGGGTCTGCGATGCAGAAACCCTGCGCTCGCGCTCGAAGAACACGCCGTTCGACGGCGCCCGCTTCCAGGGCCGCGTGCTGCGCACGCTGGTTGCCGGCCGCACCGTCTATGAATACGCTTCCCCCTGACGGCAGAACGGGGGCAGCGCGTCGATGAATTGGGGGAATGTCCCGACCGACATCGTCGGGCTGGTCATCGGCTATGTGCTGGGGTCGATCCCCTTCGGCCTGATCCTGACGCGCCTGGCCGGTCTCGGCGACATCCGCGCTATCGGCTCCGGCAACATCGGCGCCACCAATGTGCTGCGCACCGGCAATCGCCCGCTGGCCGCCGGGACACTTCTCCTCGACGGTCTCAAGGGCACGGTCGCCGTACTTCTCGGCGGTGCCATCGGCGGTCCGGCGGTTGCCATCCTTGCCGCGCTGGGCGCTTTCCTCGGGCATCTTTTCCCGGTCTGGCTGCGCTTCAACGGCGGCAAGGGCGTCGCCACCTACATCGGCCTGCTCGCCGGGCTCTTCTGGCCCGCCGCGATTTTCTTCTGCGCCGTGTGGATCGCGACGGCGCTTGCCACCCGCCTGTCGTCAGCCAGCGCGTTACTGGCAAGCCTGCTCGCGCCGATCCTGCTTTTCTTCATCGCCAACGGAACGCTCGCGGCTCTTTTTGCGGCGCTCAGCGCGCTCCTCTGGTGGCGGCATGCGGAAAACATCCGCCGTTTGCTCGCCGGAACGGAAACGAAGATCGGCGAGAAGCGATGAGCCCGCGGGCGGACCTGCTCAGCGACGAGCAGCGCCTCGCCTGGCTTCGCCTCATCCGCAGCGACAACATCGGCCCGGTCACCTTCCGCGAACTCATCGATCATTTCGCAGCGCATCCGCGGCGATCGCCGGCGTCCCCGGGTTGGCCCGCAAGGGCGGCCGCGACATCCGCCTGCGCTCGCTTGAAGAGGCGGAGCGCGAACTGGCGATGGCGGCCGCCGTCGGCGCCCGTTTCGTGGCGCTGGGCGAAGCCGACTATCCCGCTTGGCTGCGCACCATCGACGGCGCCCCGCCCCTCCTCGCCGTGCGCGGCGGCAGCGATTGCCTCCTCCGCCCGATCATCGCGGTGGTCGGCGCCAGAAACGCCTCGGTGGCGGGACGGAAGTTCGCCGCGCAGATTGCCGTGGCCCTGGGTGAGGCGGGCATGGCCGTGGCCTCGGGCCTGGCGCGCGGTATCGACGCCGCCGCCCACGCGGGCGCGTTGCCCGCGGCACCATCGCGGTCTTTGCCGGCGGCCTCGATCGTCCCTATCCGCCCGAGAACATTGCGCTCGCCGATGCCATCGTCGAACGCGGCGGCAACCTGATCAGCGAGATGCCGATGGGATGGGAGCCGCGGGCGAGCGATTTTCCCCGGCGCAATCGCCTGATTTCCGGTGTCTCGGTGGCCGTGGTCGTGGTCGAGGCGGCGCTGCGGTCAGGCTCTCTGATTACCGCGCGCCTCGCCGGCGAGCAGGGACGCCTCGTCTTTGCCGTTCCCGGCTCGCCGCTCGACCCGCGCGCCGGTGGGGCCAATCAGCTGATCAGGGATGGGGCGACCATCGTCACCGCCATCGACGATATTATCGCCGAGGTCCGGCCGATGCTGACCGCGCCGATGCCGCCTGTGCGGCTGTCTGTCAGCGAGGACGGTGGCGAAACGCCTGCGAATGACGCCGACGACGGCGATCGCGCCGGAATCGTCGAAGCCCTCGCCGCCACGCCGATCGAAGTCGACGAGATCATTCGCTTCACCGGACTGAAGCCCGCAATCGTCCGCCTCGTCTTGATCGAACTCGATATTGCCGGACGCATCGAACATCACGGCGGCGGCCGCGTGTCGCTTACCAGCCAGGGTTGAAAATCAAAGGCCGGAGTGCCGCTGAAGCAGATCGTCCGATTTGGTCGTGCGCCGCGCTTCTGCTCGACCATCGACAGGAGGTAGGCGAGGAACCCCATATCCGCCTTGGCCGCCATTATCCTGAGTTCCTTTGCCATGCCTTCGATATACTGCGCGGTATGAGAGTCCGCGCTGTCCTCGCTTGATTGCGCCAATTCCTTGCCCCGCCCGCCAAGTCAGATCAGCTCAAGATCGGCTGAAATAGATACAACTATAAGTAGTTGTTACTTGCAAAGCATAACCTTGGCGAGTTTCCGGGGCAAGGGAATACCGGGTTGAAAGCGGCGCCGGGAAACCCCATCTGCGGGTGAAATCAGGCGGTTGGGCAGTGCGCCTCGGCCTGATCGGGCCATCCCCACAGTCCGCCCCACGAGACAGCCTTCGCGGCAAGATTTGACATGACAAGCCTATATCTGGGATGTCCTGCCCCCGTTCGGGCGGTCGGTCAGGACATGCCGAAGCGGCTCCCCACCTCGGCAGGATGCATGTTTTCCGTGGGCCGGAGCTTCAAATGAAGTACCGCTCCGCCACCCCAGTCACGCGGCCTCAATGAATCTCGTCATCGTCGAATCGCCTGCCAAGGCCAAGACCATCAACAAGTACCTGGGGCCGAACTATCAGGTTCTGGCTTCCTATGGCCACGTCCGAGACCTGCCCTCCAAGAACGGCTCGGTCGATCCGGAAGACGATTTCGCCATGCTGTGGGAGGTCGACGGCAAGTCGCAGAAGCGCCTCTCCGACATCGCCACGGCGATGAAGGACGCCGACCGGCTGATCCTCGCCACCGACCCTGATCGCGAAGGCGAGGCGATTTCCTGGCACGTGCTGGAAGTCCTCCGCAACAAGCGTGTCATCGGCGACAAGCCGGTCGAGCGGGTCGTGTTCAACGCCATCACCCGCGACGCGGTGCTCGACGCGATGCAGCACCCGCGCAAGATCGACGTGCCGCTGGTCGACGCTTACCTCGCCCGTCGCGCTCTCGACTATCTGGTCGGCTTTACCCTCTCCCCGGTCCTGTGGCGGAAGCTTCCCGGTGCCCGCTCCGCCGGCCGCGTGCAATCGGTGGCGCTCCGCCTCGTTTGCGAGCGTGAGAACGAAATCGAGGTCTTCAAGCCGCGCGAGTACTGGTCGGTCGCGGTTACGCTGGAGCCGCCGAACGGCGGCCGCTTCGTCGCCCGCGTCGTCGGCTTCAATTCCAACAAGCTGGGCCGCCTCGACATTCCCGACGAGGCAACAGCGCGCCGTATCGAGGGCGCGTTGAAGTCCGGCGCCTACAAGGTCACCGCGATCGAGGCAAAGCCGGTCCGCCGCAATCCGCCGCCGCCGTTCACGACCTCGACGCTGCAGCAGGAAGCATCCCGCAAGCTCGGCTTCGCCGCCAACCGCACCATGCAGGTCGCCCAACGCCTCTACGAGGATGGCCTCATCACCTATATGCGCACCGACGGCGTGCAGAGCGCGCCGGAGGCGATCACCGCCACCCGCGCCATGATCGCCAAGCGCTTCGGCGATCAGTACGTCCCGGACGCTCCACGCCTCTACCAGACCAAGGCGAAGAACGCGCAGGAAGCGCACGAGGCCATCCGCCCGACCGAGCTCACCCGCACGCCGGATAGCGAGGCGCACGGCCTCGAGGCCGATCAGGCAAAGCTCTACGAGCTGATCTGGAAGCGGATGACCGCCAGCCAGATGGCCTCCGCCGAGATGGAGCGCACCACTGTCGACATCGCCGCCGGCGTCGCCCATCCGGTGGCGCTGCGCGCGACCGGCCAGGTCGTCCGCTTCGACGGCTTCCTGACGCTTTACCAGGAAGGCAAGGACGAGGACGCCGAGGACGAGGACGGAAGCCGCCTGCCGCCGATGGCGGCCGGCGATCCTCTGATAGAGCACGGCATAGAGACCGAGCAGCATTTCACCGAGCCGCCGCCGCGCTACACCGAGGCGACGCTCATCAAGAAGATGGAAGAACTTGGCATCGGCCGCCCGTCGACCTACGCCGCCACCCTCTCGGTGCTGCGCGAACGTGGCTACGTCCGCCTCGACAAGCGCCAGTTGATTCCCGAGGACAAGGGCCGGCTGGTGACGGCCTTCCTGCAGAGCTTCTTCGACCGCTACGTCGAGTACGACTTCACGGCCGATCTTGAAGAGAAGCTCGACAAGATTTCCAACGGCGACCTGAAGTGGAAGGACGTGCTGCGGGACTTTTGGCAGCGGTTCTCCGCCGACGTCGACAAGACCAAGGAGCTTCGCGTCTCCGAGGTGCTCGACGTCCTCAATGAGTTGCTCGGTCCACACATCTTCCCGGCTCGCGCCGACGGCGGCGACCCGCGCCAGTGCCCGACCTGCGGCACGGGCAAGCTGTCGCTGAAGCTCGGCAAGTTCGGCGCCTTCATCGGCTGCTCGAACTATCCCGAATGTCGTTACACCCGCCAGCTGGCCGTCAGTGAAGGCGGCGCCGACTTTGGCGCCGATGGCAAGCTGCTTGGCACCGATCCGGAAAGCGGCCTCAACATCACGCTGCGTTCCGGCCGCTTCGGCCCCTACCTGCAGCTCGGCGACCAAGGCGAGGACAAGGACGTGAAGCCCAAGCGGGCGAGCATCCCGCGCGGCTGGGAACTGAACGACATCGACCTCGAAAAGGCTCTGTCGCTGCTGCGGCTGCCGCGCGAGGTCGGGCTGCACCCGGAGACTGGCCTGGCGATCACCGCCGGCATCGGCCGCTACGGCCCGTTCGTGAAGCACGACGCCACGTTCGCCAATCTTGAATCAGTCGAGGACGTGTTCACCGTCGGCCTGAACCACGCCGTGACGCTGATCGCCGAGAAGGTAGCCGGCGGCGGACGGCGTGGCGGCCGTGGCACGCCAAAGGCGTTGAAGGATCTCGGCGACCACCCTGAGGGTGGCGGCAAGATCACCGTTCGCGACGGCAAATACGGTCCCTACGTCAACTTCGGCAAGGTCAACGCGACCCTGCCCAAGGACATGGTGCCGACGGAAGTCACCGTCGCGCAGGCGCTTGAGCTGATCGCGGCGCGCGCCGGCAAGACACCGTCACGCGGGCGCGCCAAAAAGGCCGCGCCGGCAAAATCCAAAGCCGAGGGCACAAAGCCCACGGCCAAACCCAAATCCAAACCAAAGAAGAAGCCCGCCGCGGCTGAGCCCGTGGAAGGCTGATGGCGGCGCGACACGCGCCCCGGAAAGAAACGAAAACCAAATTGCCTACTGACAAGAACCCGAACCAGAAGAACAAGCCGAGCCGGCAAAGCCTTCCCACCCGCGAACAACTCCTCACCTTTATCGCCGAGCATCCCGGCCAAGCCGGCAAGCGCGAAATCGCCCGCCACTTCGGCATCACCGGCGCCGCGCGCATCCCCCTCAAGGCACTGATCAAGGATCTGGCCGCCGAGGGAGTCGTCGAAAGCAAGCATCGCAAGCTGAAGCGGCCGACCGACCTCCCGGAGGTCAGCGTGCTGGAAATCACCGGCCGCGATGCCGACGGCGAGCTCGTCGCCCTGCCCGTCGAATGGCCGCCCATCAACGGCGAGGCACCGCGCATCGTCCTCAGCGAAGCCCGCCGCGACCCGCGTGGCAAGACGCCGGCCGCCGGGGTCGGCGACCGGGTGCTGGCCCGGCTGTCGCGCGCCGGCGCCGATATGACCGCCCGCATCATCAAGGTGCTGGAGAAAAAGCCCCTCGCCGTCCTCGGCGTCGTCCGCATGGGCGAGCGCGGCGTCCGCATCGTGCCGATCGACAAGAAGCAGAAGGAGCTGATCCTCGACCTCGCCGATATCGGCAAGGCGAACGACGGCGACCTCGTCACCCTCAGCGTCGTACCCTCCGGCCGCTTCGGCCTCGACCGTGCCCGCGTCACCGAGGTGCTGGGCTCGGTCAAGAGTGAAAAGGCGGTCTCCATGATCGCCATCTATTCCCACGGCATCCCGCACCTGTTCCCCGCCGATGTGCTTGCCGAGGCCGACGCCGCCGCTCCCGTCACCCTCCAGGACCGGGAGGACTGGCGCGACCAGCCCCTCGTCACCATCGATCCCCCCGATGCCAAGGATCACGACGACGCGGTGATGGCACGGCCCGATACATCGCATACCAACCCCGGTGGCACGGTAGTTACAGTGGCTATCGCGGACGTGGCCTGGTACGTGCGCCCCCGTACCTCCCTCGATCGGGAGGTGCTAAAGCGGGGCAATTCGGTCTACTTCCCCGACCGCGTCGTACCGATGCTCCCCGAGCGGATTTCCAACGATCTGTGTTCGTTGCGGGAGGGCGAAGACAGGCCCGCCATGGCCGTGCGGATGGTCTTTGATGCCAACGGCCGCAAGATATCCCACCGCTTCCACCGCATCCTGATGCGCTCTGCGGCGAAGCTCTCCTACGCCGAAGCGCAAGCAGCCTTCGACGATAAGCCGACTTCCTTGACTCAAGATGTGAAGATTGCCCTGTCAAGCCTTTGGGCTGGTTACGAAATCCTTAAGCGCGGCCGCGACGCCCGCGAACCCCTCGACCTCGACCTTCCCGAACGGAAAGTCATCCTCGGCAACGACGGCGCCATCGACAGAATCGTGGTACCGGAACGCCTGGAAGCCATGCGTCTGATCGAGGAAATGATGATCCAGGCGAACGTCGCGGCGGCGGAAACGCTGGAGTCGAGAAAGTCGCCGCTGGTCTACCGCATCCACGACTCCCCCTCGCTCGCCAAGCTCGAGGCGCTCCGCGATTTCCTGAAGTCGATCGACATGAGCCTGCCGAAAGGCGGCAACCTGCGCCCTGAGCATTTCAACCAGATTCTGGCACGCGCCAACGGCTCCGAGCATGGGCCGTTGCTGAACGAAGTCGTCCTGCGCAGCCAGGCCCAGGCCGAATACAATCCTGCGAACATCGGCCATTTCGGCCTGAACCTTCGCCGCTACGCCCACTTTACCTCGCCCATCCGCCGCTACGCCGACCTGATCGTGCATCGCGCCCTCGTCCGCGCGCTCGATCTTGGCGCCGGCGGGTTGCCTGACGGCATCGAGACACAGCTGCCCGAGATCGCCGCACAGATTTCCGCCGCCGAACGTCGGGCGATGGCGGCCGAACACGAAACCGTCGACCGCCTCGTGGCGCACTGGCTGGCCGACAGGGTCGGCGTAACATTCCGCGGACGCATTTCCGGAGTGACGCGCGCCGGCCTGTTTGTGAAGCTGGATGAGACGGGCGCCGACGGCTTCGTTCCCATGCGGACGCTGGGCTCGGAATATTTCGTCTACGACGAGGCGCGGCACGCGGTCGTCGGTTCCCGGACCGGGGAGATGCATCGCCTCGGCGACAAGGTCGAGGTGAAACTGGTCGAGGTCGCGCCTCTCGCTGGCGCGCTCCGCTTTGAGATGATTTCCGAGGGGCGGATTGTTGGCCGGCGCGACCGGCCTACCGCGCCCCGACGGAACGAACGGCCGAGTTCCAGGCCCAAGCTACCGCCTCGAAAGAGCGACAAACGCCGCCGCTGAAGCGATTCGCCGACCGCTGACCTGAGGGACAAACCAGCGCATTGTAAGAACCAGCGAAAGCGCTCATTTGAAGGTCATGGCAGTCGGCCTCCCCACCTCAGATGACATTGCCGCGGTCGAGGCTCTCGGGCCCCGACCGCTTTATCGGGCGATGCTGCGCGGCTTTCTGGGCCGCTGTCCGCACTGCGGCAAGGGGAGGCTGTTCGGCCGCTACCTGAAGCCGGTGGCGAACTGTGCTGTGTGCGGCGAGGACTACACGGCGCAGCGCGCCGATGACGCGCCGCCCTACTTCACGATGGTCATCGTGGGTCACATTCTGGTGCCCGTCATCCTCGCGGTGGAACTCACCACCAATTTCCCCGTGGTCGCCCAGCTCTTCATCTGGATACCGGTCACCGGCGCGCTGACGATCGGGCTGCTCCAGCCGGTAAAGGGCGCGATCATCGCGCTGCAATGGGCATTGCGCATGCACGGGTTCGACCCGCAGGGCGACGAGCCCGGCGTGGAATTTCCTTAGTTCTTTCCGTAGACCGGGTTAGCCACCGAATAAACCTCGCCGTAGGCCTTCGGATCGACGAACGATACGGGGGCGGTCACGAAAATCCGT
Source organism: Bauldia sp. (assembly GCA_036511595.1). Classification (GTDB taxonomy): domain Bacteria; phylum Pseudomonadota; class Alphaproteobacteria; order Rhizobiales; family Kaistiaceae; genus DASZQY01. The sequence goes on along the minus strand of DATCBY010000043.1, from coordinate 18,380 downwards.
CGATCGCCGTCGATGAGAGCGGCCGCCGTTGTGTATTGCTCAGGGAAGAGGACAACAGCTTTCAGGCGACCGCTGGGATCGACGATGATGATCCGACCACCGCCGTATTCGGCAATATAGAGATTGCCGGCGTGATCGACGGCGAGACCGTCGGCGCCGACCTCCCAGCCCCGCTTGGCGTTCCTGGGCACAAGATCGTCGAGTTTCACAAATATCCGCGTGTGCGACAGCGACCCGTCGGCGGCAACGTCGTAGGCCAACACACGCCGCGAGAGATGCTCCGAAACATAGAGTATCTTGCCGTCCGGCGAGAGCCCGACGCCGTTGGAGTAGTGAATACCTTCCGCCAGCCTCCGCAGCCCGCCGGACTTGTCGAGGTAGAGAACCGCGCCCTGCGAAGGGCTTGTCGGCGAGAACAGGCCCGACGACGTCCAGTAGATACCGCCCTTCGTGTCGTTTATCGAGGCATTCGGCGTCAGGAACGGGTGACCGGCAGAATCCGCCTTTATGACCTCGACAGTTTTACCTGCAGTGGTAATTCTGACCAGAACTTGCTCCTCGTCGCAGAGGATGACGAGCGCGTCGCCGCCTCCCCGTGCCACCGACGTCGGACCGCAACCCGCCCGCGACCAGATCGCCGTGTTGGCGTGTCCGTCCCAGCGCATGACCCGGTCGGAGCCCATCTCGGCGTAGTAAACCAGTTTGCCGGCAACGACCGGGCCCTCGGGGTATGCCGATCGGGGGTTTACTACGACGCGGTCGTCGGCAGTCGACGCGCGAGCTGGGCCAATCGCCAAGCACACCGCGGCGACGACCAAGGCTCCGACCGCCCTTTTGCTTGACATTCGAAGCGCCAATCCTAGTGTGCGCGCCAATTCAATCGCGCCTCCAAGGGTGTTGCCATGGCCAAGTCCGCCACCATCAAGATCAAGCTCGTGTCCTCCGCCGACACCGGCTTTTATTACGTAACCAAGAAAAATTCGCGCACCAAGACCGACAAGCTGGTGATGAAGAAGTACGACCCGGTTGCGCGCAAGCACGTCGAATTCCGCGAGACCAAGATCAAGTAGGCCTGGCTTCGGCCCGTCCGCCAGGCCCATAAAAAAAGCACCGCCTCAGCGGTGCTTTTCATTTTGCGGCCTTTTGTCCGACCACGGAAAGAGTGGCCGGCCCAGAACGGGTTTGTACGAGGAGGCCACTCAATCCGTTCTGAGGCCGGCCTACCCTACGGACCCAGGAGATGCGGCGGACCTGAGCACTCCGCAGGGTATCTGAATTGTTAATTAGCTTGCGATCAGGACACGCATGTGACAGTCGCCTGATTCGCTATGTGTCGTTGTGGCTTGCTCTCCTCGCTTGAACGACTGGTTGACCTTATCGCCGTCCATAGCGTTAGCAAACCATCAACGACCGGAAAAGCCATTGTATCTAGATATTTAGCTAAGATTAATCATGAATTAGCAAGCATTCCGCCAATCGAGCGGCTCAGGCCGCGGCGGAAACCCGGTTACGACCCGCCCGTTTGGCCTCGTAGAGCGCCTCATCCGCGCGTTTGAGCAGGATTTCGGGGGTATCCTCATGGGATCCGAGGGAGGCAATACCAACCGAAACGGTCACCTCGATGTTCTCATCGCTCTCCAAGAGACGGAAAGGTTCGACTGCAATCTTTTGGCGGAGGCGTTCGCCGACGAGTAGCGCCAGGGCCGCGTCGGTATCGGGCATGGCGATGACAAATTCCTCTCCACCCATGCGGCAGGCGAGATCGATGCCGCGAACGGCCTTGCGCACACGACGCGAGAATTCGCGCAGCACGTCGTCGCCGCCGGCGTGGCCGTAGCTATCGTTGATTGCCTTGAAGTGGTCGATATCGAGGACAAGTACCGACAACGGCTTCTCGCGGGCAATCGCCTGGTTGACCAACGTCGCCAGATGACGCTCCAGATAGCGGCGATTGTGGAGACCGGTCAGCCCGTCGGTCACTGCCATTTCGATGGTCATCTGGACGCTGTCGCGCAGGCGATCGGAGAAGCGCTTGCGGCGAACCTGGGTGCGCACCCGCGCCAGCATTTCGTTACGATCGATCGGTCGCACCAGATAGTCGTTGACCCCGAGGTCGAGTCCGCGCAACAGGCGGACATTATCTTCCGGATCGACGACGACAAGAATTGGCAGAAGACGCGTACGGTCGAGCGAGCGCAGATGCGAGCATAGCCGCAGGCCGTCGATCTGCTTGAGGTTTAGGCTGATTATGGCGAGGTCGTAGTCGCCCTCGGCTGCCCGAAACAAACCTTCCTGCGGCTCGGGCTCAAGATCGACCGTGTGATGCGGCGACAGGATGCTCTTGATGCGATCGGCGGTCGCGGGCGAGTCATCGACGACCAGCACCTTGCCGCCCTCTCCTCCGAGGCTCATCGGATCGAAGGTGTCGTCGAGACCGATCTCGTTCGACGTGGACGCCCGCACCATCAATTCGTCGGTGAGCGTTTTCAGCCGCACCAGGCTCTTCACCCGCGTGATCAGCGCGATGTCGTTGACTGGCTTGGTCAAAAAATCGTCGGCGCCCGCTTCCAGGCTTGCTACCCGATCGGCCGGCTGGTCGAGCGCCGTGATCATCACTACCGGAATGTGGGCGGTCCGTGGGTTATGCTTGAGCCGGCGGCACACCTCGAGGCCGTCCATACCCGGCATCAGCACGTCGAGGAGAACTATATCGCACTGCCCACGGGCGCAGATCTCGAGTGCCGACGGACCGTTGAGCGCGGTTACCACCTCGAAATATTCGGCGGCGAGCCGAACCTCCAACAGCTTGATGTTGGCAACAAGGTCGTCGACGACGAGGACGCGCGCGGTCATTGAGTTGCCCGTTCCTCAGCCGTCGCCGATGTAAGTCTTGACCGTCTCAAGGAATTTCGTCACCGAAATTGGCTTAGACAGGTACGCTTCGCACCCTCCCTGGCGGATGCGCTCCTCGTCGCCCTTCATGGCAAACGCCGTAACCGCGATCACCGGAATCGAACGCAGATCGTCGTCCTCCTTGATCCACTTCGTCACTTCGAGACCCGACACTTCCGGTAGCTGGATATCCATCAGGATGAGGTCGGGCCGGTGTTCGCGCGCCAGATCGATCGCCTCCAGACCGTTGCGAGTCTGCACGATGTTATAGCCGTTCGCTTCAAGCAGATCGTGGAACAGCTTCATGTTCAGTTCATTGTCTTCCACCACAAGCACCGTCTTCGCCATAGTACCTGAATCCAGTGCTGGCCCTGGAACCTGAAAGGTCCCCTTCGGACCGATGTCCGGTCGGCAACGTAGACGGGAAACGTTGCGGAAAGGCAAACATGACCTCGGAAAGAAGGGCGAAGTTAACCCATGAGGCAGCCGAAATTGTTGCGGTGGAGGCGTTTTCCTATCTGGCCAGCGAGCCCGAGTTGCTGGAGCGCTTTTTGGCCCTCTCCGGAATAAGCCCTCAAACGTTGCGCGCGGCTTCATCGGAACCGGGGTTTCTGGCGGGGGTTCTGGATTTCTTCCTGACCGACGAGCGGCTGCTGGTCGCTTACGCCGAACGGGCCGCGATTCCGCCGACGCGGATTGCCGCCGCCCGGCAAAGCCTCGGAGGCAGCAATGATTAGCCGCGAGCCCAGGGCCACGATCCCGCTCTCGCTGGACGGCTATACGGAGCTGCCGCGCGGCAAGATCGCGAACGTGGTCACCTATCTGGAAAGAACCGAGCGGCCCGCGGGACCGCCGCCAGAGGCCCAGGGCTTATCGCTCCGCTGGATCGGAAAACCCGGCACCACGCTTTATCGCGAACTCTACAGGCGCATCGGAACGGACTGGTTATGGTTTTCGCGAGCAGTGATGCCCGAGGAGGCACTTGCTCGACTTTTATCCCTGCCATCGACAACCGTGCTGGCACGGAGCGTGGCGAGCATGCCTCCGGTCTTGTCGAACTTGACTATTCGGTTCCGGGCGAAGTCGAGATCGTGACGTTTGGGGTCATTCCGGAAGAAACAGGCACCGGCGCCGCCCATTTTCAGATGGAGGGCGCCCTTGCCCACGCCTTTGCCCGGGAAGTCGGCCGGGTGTGGCTGCACACCTGCACCTTCGACCATCCCGCCGCGGTGCGCTTCTACCGCCGGCACGGTTTCCGTGGGTTCAAATTTGCGATCGAGGTTTCGGACGATCCGCGGCTGAGCGGCTTACTGCCCGAGGACGCCGCCCCCTACGTGCCGCTGATCCGGCCCCAGGCCCATCAAGTTTTGGCGGTCAGCCGTGCGCCGGCACCGTCCGCTGATGGGAAGAATGTTTGTCGTTGGCCTGATCGCGCTCCGCGATCGCCTCAACCTTGGCGAGTTCCGCCTCCGCTTCCTCGCAGGCCGCCTTGGCGGCTGCCAGTTGTTCCTTCAGTGCGTGCTCGGATGCCGCCAGATTATCGCGGCGCTGGGTGGCGGCCTTGGCAAACGTCGGATAGGCGAAGTGCCCGGCATCATGGATGCCGCTGCGCTCCTGTTCCGCGAGGACCTGATCGTTGAGTTCTTTTTCCATGCGCTCGAACTCGGAGATCATGGATTGGATCTGCGCCGTCTGGCGGCGCTTTTCCTCGACCTGAAAACGCTTCAGGCGAATGAGGGCCTCGCGCGACTTCATGGATACTCTACTCCCTACAACTTTCGCCAGCGGACAGTAAACGTCCGGAAGCGTCGATCACAACGCCCGGTCCTCACGCGCAATTCTTTGCCTGCGCCTGCCGCCGGTAACCTTTCGTTTACGTCTAGCGTTAATCATGGGCCTCGATCGCTTAATTCGAAGTAAATTGCCCAGGCGAATATCGATCAGGATTCTGCGAGTCTCGTGAATCGCTTAGCGGAATTTCCTAAACTAGCTTAAGAAGTAGTTAAGAAGCAGAAATAGTCGTTTTCTCAACGAAGTAGCCCGCTCGCCTAGACATTTGATTAATTCGCTTGTGCCGTTGAATCAGAGTTTGTTAACCATTGGCGCGTAGCTTGGCGAATCGGGGTTAACCGGACGTCGACACGGGCGTGCAACGCCCCATGTCAATGCCGGAGGAGCCAGGGGGAATAGCATGCGAGTGCTTCTGATCGAGGACGACAGCGCCACGGCGCAAAGCATCGAGTTGATGCTCAAGTCCGAGAACTTCAATGTCTACACGACAGACCTCGGCGAAGAGGGCGTCGACCTTGGCAAACTGTACGATTACGACATCATATTGCTCGACCTGAACCTTCCCGACATGTCCGGGTATGAGGTTCTGCGCACGCTCCGCGTCGCCAAGGTCAAGACTCCTATCCTCATTCTTTCCGGCCTGGCGGGAATAGAGGACAAGGTACGCGGCCTGGGTTTCGGCGCCGATGACTACATGACCAAGCCGTTTCACAAGGATGAGCTGGTCGCGCGTATTCATGCGATCGTGCGTCGCTCGAAGGGACATGCCCAATCGGTCATCACCACGGGTGACCTGACCGTCAACCTCGACACCAAGACAGTGGAAGTAACCGGCCAGCGCGTTCATTTGACCGGCAAGGAATACCAGATGCTGGAGCTGCTCTCGCTCCGCAAGGGCACGACGCTCACCAAGGAGATGTTCCTCAATCATCTCTATGGCGGCATGGACGAGCCCGAACTCAAGATCATCGACGTGTTCATCTGCAAGCTGAGGAAGAAACTTGCCGCGGCAACTGGCGGGCAGAACTATATCGAAACCGTCTGGGGGCGCGGTTATGTGCTGCGCGAGCCCGACGCCCACGAGATCCGCGAAAGCGCCTGAGCGCCCTTCCCTAGGCAAAAGACAAAAAAGCCCCGATTTTCGGGGCTTTTTTATTTCGGTCCGCGAGACCGGGGCTGAAGGCAGTTTCTCCGAAACTGCTAGAGCATTCCTACTTCGTGGAGCTTGACCTCCACGGCAGCCCGGTCGAAGGGCTTGAGAATGTACTCATCGGCGCCGGCGCGGAGCGCGCGCGCGATCTGGGAAACGTCAGCCTCGCTGGCGCAGAAGACCACCTTCGGTTGATTGCCGTGGTCCATCTGCCGCAAGCTTGCGAGGAACTCGAGACCGTCCATGACCGGCAGGTGCCAATCGAGCAGGATCATGTCGGGCATAGAGCGTTGGCATGCTTCGAGGGCCGCCCTGCCGTCCTCGGCTTCCGACACGGAGAACTCGAAATCCTCAAGGATTCGCCGCGCCACCTTTCTGATGACACTGGAGTCATCGACAATCAGACAGTGGCGCATTGCGTGCCTCACGGGTGGCGGTCGCCGGCAAAATCGGCGGAACGCTCAGGGAAGGCTACGGCGGGCGGGTTAACGGAGGTTGAAGGCCGTCGACTAAAGCCAAGGCTACGCCGCTGCTGTGGTTGCGTTCGCTTCGACCACGACATCGGCTCCATCAAGGACGGCACTCACCTTCATCCCGCAAACCCGCGCGAGCGCACCCGCATAATAGGCCTGCACAGACTGTGCATCGACCGCCAGGCCCTCGATGTCCCCGGGCACCAGCTTTTCGAAGGCCGGCGGCACCCGCGCATTCGGCCCCGAGGAGCGCAGGATAAAGCGCGGCGGTGCCGAACCCTCGACCGTCACCTTTACGAGGCCTCCGCGCGGGATGGCGGTCGCTGATAGCAGGATCAGGTTGAGGAGCAATTTGACCAGATTCTTGGGCATCAGCACCTTCGGCGATTCCCAGGCAAACTCCGCCTTCTCCCCCTCCATGTAGCCTCGGGCGACCTTTTCCGCGTCCGCCAGATCGATTTCGGCCCCTACCGATCCAGCAGCACCGAAGGCGAGGCGTGCAAACTGAAGCTTGGCCGAAGCCTGACCGGCACTCTTGCGGATCAGATTGAAGGCAAACTCCCGCATTTCCTCGCCATTGTCCTCGTCGAGGACCTCTAGGCCATTGATGATGGCCCCTACCGGCGAAATGATATCGTGACAGACGCGGCTGCACAGGAGCGCCGCCATATCGAGTGCGCCGAGTTCCAGCGGTTCAGCCAAGTATTCCTCCGCAACGTCTCAAGCCGCACGAAACATTCGAATCGCCTGCGAACTCCACTTCGGGCATACACTGCGGTCCACGCGGTTGCCAATCGGCTGAATTCGGCCCTGCGGCCCGTTTGGGCGCCACGCCGTCGCCCATATTTCCGCTAAAATGCTGATCGAATCGAACCATCGTCGGGAGTCTTGTTCATGAATCGCCTACTTGGCGCGGCCGCGGCCGCGTTTTCCCTCGCTCTTGTCGCTTTTTCCGGGGTCACACCCGCCGCCGCCCGCGGCCAGTGCGTCTCCGGGCCGAACCCGGCGGGCCAATATTCGTCCAACGAAATCCTCGATGCCGGCCACAAGTTTTTCGGCAGCGTCTCGCAGGGGCTGGCCAGCATCGTCGAGAGAGCGGTTTCGCAGCATGGCCTGCCCAACGGCTACATCCTCGGCCAGGAAGGCTCCGGCGCCATCATCGGCGGCCTGCGCTATGGCGAAGGCACGCTCAGTACCAAGAATGCCGGCCAATGCGAGATTTTCTGGCAGGGCCCGAGCATCGGCGTCGACGTTGGTGGCAACGGCGACCGGGTCATGATGCTGGTCTACAATCTCCCCGACGTGAACTCTGTCTATCGGCGCTACTATGGCGTGGCGGGCTCCGCGTATGTGGTTGCCGGCTTTGGGATGACGGTGCTGAGCAACCGGGATGTATTCGTGGTGCCGATCGTCTCCGGCGTCGGCGCCCGCTTTGGCCTCAATCTCAGCTACCTCAAGTTCACGGATCATCCGACCTGGAACCCCTTCTAGGGAGTCGCGAGATATTGTTGCGGTTTCGCGATCGAATTCGTTGCGGCCCGCGCCTTGATCGCCTTTAATCCCCGGCTTGGGGAAGAGCGTTCATGATTTCCTGAGACGCTTCCACAAAACCCAAGGCGCTTGGGCTCGGAGGAAGGCTTGATTCAGGCTGCAATGTATTTTGCGCTTGGTCTTTTGACCGCTGGCCTGTTTGCGCTGCTGCTGGCGCCTGCGATCTGGCGGCGCGCGGCGCGTTTGACCCGTGCCAGGGTCGAGGCGGCTATGCCGATGACGGTCGCCGAGATCGAGGCGGACAAGGATCAGTTACGGGCCAACTTCGCCGTCGCGAACCGCCGTCTGGAGCTCGATGCCAGCACGCTGAAGGACAAGCTTGCCGCCGCCACCATCACGGTCGGCCTTGGGCGCGACGAAATCAATGCATTGGCGCGCAGCCGAGCTGCCCTCGCCAACACTGTCGCCACCCTTGAAGAACGGGTCGCCGAGCTCGCCGGAGCGCTATCCACGACCGAGAACAAGCTAGCCACCGCCAATTCCGAGGTTGCTGCCCGCGACAGCCGCCTGATCGGGCTGGAAGCCAATCTGACCGACCTGCAGATCCGCTTCAACGGCAGCCAGTTGATGAGCGAGGAGCAGCGCCTCGAACTTGTCGCGCACGTCACTGAGATAGGCAATTTGAACGATAGCTTGGCGACGACAACTGCGAATGAAGCGACGACGGCAGCGGCAAGGGACAGGTTGACGGCCGAACTCGCGCTGGAGCGCGACCGCATTGTCGCGGAACAGAGACGCGGCGACGGACTTGCCGCCGGACTTGCAGCACTCCAGGCGGAACGGCTCAGCCGCATCGCCGACCTGGAGCGCAATTCTGCCGACATGAAGACGCTTGACGCGAACGCAGCGGCTGAGCGAACGCGGGCAACGACGCTCGCCGCCGAGGTTGCCGCCTTGAAAGAGCTGGAACGGGAGATCGCCGAAGAACGCGCGGCACGCGAACGCCTCGCCGGTGAGATCGAGGCGACCAGAGCGGAGCGGGAGCGCATTTCGGGCGAACTCGCGGAGCGCAGCAATCAGATCGCCGAACTGAACGCTCGCATCCGGGCCGAAACCACCCGGCAGGAAGAACTCGCCGCGCGCCTGCACGTCTCCACCGCGGCAGTAGCCGCTGCCGAGGCAACCACCGCTGCGCTGCAGGAACGCCATCGTGCCGACGCCATGGCTGAGGGCGACAACTTTCGCAAGGCAATGGTCGCAACAGCGGCCGAAAAAGAAAGTCTTGCCCTTCGCGTCGCGGCACTCGAGGACGATTACGCCGCGCTGCGGGCCGAGAACACGGAACTCCGGCGGGTCGCCGGCGCAGAATGGGAAACTGACCGCGAGGAGAACCGACGCCTGCGCGAGCGCCTGAATGAAATCGCCATGGGCGTTGTGCGACTGACGCAATCCATGGAGGCTGGCGCTGCAGGAGCGGCTCCCACCACGGTTCCGGCCGACGTCGTACAACCGGCGGCCGTCGTCGGCGATGTGGAGACAGATGAAAGCGGCGGCACGCTCGCCGATCGGCTGCGCGCCGTTCAACCTGCCGGCACGCGTCACTGAACTGATCGCGTGGCCTTCAGGCCTCGCCGACGATCTGGCGAAGCCCTTCAGCACTTGGAAAATGTCCTATCCGGAGCCGGTTCCGATGAGCACAATCGCGTTTCTGACCACCGTCGAATTTGGCCGCGGGGCATTGGCCACCTTGCCCGATGCACTGGCCGCGGTACAAATCCGGCGGCCGCTGGTCGTCAGCGACCACGGGATCGCCGCTTCAGGATTGCTGGCGCGCGCCACGGTATTGGCGCCGAAGGGTTCGCCGGTATTCCTCGACGTGCCACCCAATCCAACGGAGGAAGCCGTCGCCGCGGCGCTGACCGCCTATCGTGCCGGCGGATGCGACGGGCTGATCGCCGTCGGCGGCGGATCGCCGATCGATCTTGCCAAGGGCGTTGCGCTTAGCGCGACCCACGCCGGTGCCCTGGAGGGCTATGCCGCCATCTACGGCGGCGTTGAGCAGATCGGGCCGGTGGCGCCGGTGGTCGCCGTGCCGACGACCGCCGGCACGGGAGCGGAGGTCGGTCGCGCTGCACTGCTGACGCTGGCCGATGGCCGCAAGCTCGGCTTCATCAGCCCGCATCTCATTCCAAAGCGGGCCATCTGCGATCCGGAACTGACACTGGGCCTGCCGCCGGCCCTTACCGCGGCTACCGGAATGGACGCCCTTTCCCACTGCATCGAGACATTTCTGTCACCGCGCTTCAACCCCCCGGCTGAGGCCATCGCCCTTGATGGTGCCGGGCGCATCTGGCGCAACCTCGAAAGGGCGTACCGCAACGGCGCCGACATCGCCGCGCGCGAAGAAATGATGATGGGCGCACTGGAAGGCGGGCTGTCGTTCCAAAAGGGCCTGGGCGCAGTCCACGCCCTCAGCCACGCTTTGGGAGGCCTGAAGTCGCCGCAACTCCACCACGGCACGTTGAACGCCATTTTCTTACCCGCCGTCGTACGCTTCAACGCTGCCGCCGCCGGCGACAAGCTTCAACGACTGGCCAAAGCAATGGGACTGGTCGGCGATCTGGCCGATGCCCTCGACGGCCTGAACCAGCGGCTCGCTATACCGACCGGGCTCGCCAGTCTCGGTGTCCGCGCCGATATTTTTGACTGGGTGATCGAGCGCGCCCTCGCCGATCACAGTCACGCTACAAATCCGCGGACACCGGCAGCCGACGATTACCGAGCCCTTCTCAATTCCGTCCTCGTCTAGGGCGAAGCGAAAAAACACCGAATATCACCAAGCCCGCGACCGCCCCGACTGGCGCGCCCTCGGCAGTCCACGGCGTGTCGCTACTGAGCGCGACGGATTGCGTTGAGATGTAGAGATCGACCGCGAAGCCCATGAGGGAGCCGACGAGCGTACCGACCAGCGCGGCAAGCAGCATCCGCCCAACCAGCTTCAAGACCGCCCCGCGGCGACCCTCGAGCGCTTTCATGCAATGATGCTACGGCGAGGCTGTAACGCAAATGTTTCAGGCGCCCGCAAGGTAGGTAGCAACGGTGCGCCACATTCCCAGGCCGGACGATTCCAGAACCTGCACGTTGGTCGCAACTGTCGACTGAGGCAGATCGAGCGCGTCGCGGATCTCATTCACATTCAATGGACCACGCGCGGTGAGGAGTTTCAGTATGCGCACGCGCACCGGCGACGCCAGTCCGCGCAGCACCTCTGAGTTTTCATCGGCGTTGACCGCCAGGAAATTGCCGTTCGACCGGTGCTCGGATTCCATCATCTGCCCTTCCGCTACAGGGCACTATCACCGACGTAGCCCGTGGACCAGTGATCCTATTTGAAGCAGAAGCAGTCTGAACCAAAGAGGGCGATATCCGGCAGCGAAGTCCGTTGGGGTACTCACACGGCTTCGCGACCCGACCAACGCGCGCGCCAAGCGTCGATGACTTTCGGGTTACGCACATAGTCAGGCACTTCGCCGGCGAGAACATGTTCGATATTCGCAAGCAGCACAACTGGAAGCCGATCCAGAGTTTCTCGCGTGTGGCCCACCATGTGAGGTGTCAGAATGGCGTTCGGAAGGCTCCGCAGCGGACTATCGAGCGGGAGCGGATCGGGACTGAAAACATCGACCGCGATACGCATTTCCGGCCGCTCGCGCGCCAATCTTGCCAGCGCGTGCTCGTCGGCTATGCCGCCGCGGGCAACATTGACGAACACCACGTCCGGCTTCATCGCGCTCAGCTTCCGCTCGCCAAGCATCGCTCGCGTGTCATCGTTGAGTGCCGCAAGAACGACCACGACGTCGCTTTCCGTCAACAGCGTCCCTAGCGGCACCCCCTTCACCCGATCAGGCAGCGCGCGCGCCGTGCGCATCGTTGTCAGAATGCGGCAGTCCCAGGATTCCAGCCGCGCGGCAACCGCCCGCGCGATCTGGCCGAAGCCGATCAAGCCGACTGTCTTTCGCATCAACATGCGCGCGCGCGGACGCGGCGGCCGTGGACCGTTCTCCGCCAACAGCCGCTGCGTTCCGTTAAGGTCGTAGAGCGCGGCAAGAATCAGCATGACCGTCGCCTCGGCCATGCTGACATAGTTCTCCAGAATCTGGCCATTCGCGACCAGGACATTTCGGGCCGAAGCCGCCGCCTCGTCGAAGCCCTCGGTCCCGGTCACGGGTGAAATCAACGCCCGCAGATTTGGCGCCTGATCCAAGAAGTCGGCGCCGACTTTGAGTGCGCCGATCGCGACCAGCACATCGAGGTTTGCAGGATCTGCAGCCGCCCAGTATTCCGCCGGCGTCTTGAACCAGCGACCCTTGTGTCCGCCTGCGGCCAAGGCATCAAGCGACGGTTGGTACATCAATTCGAACGATTGCGGCCCCACAAAATCAATTTGCACTCTTTGCCCCCTCGCCGCCGATGCGGTCCCGCTTGTGCGTCAGCACTTGAAGCATCGTTCTCTCATGGCAAAGCGGTAGTCTTCTCAGGAGATTGGCAGTACGCATTGCCATTCCGTTGGATCCCGACAACCCCGAACCGTCACGGTCCCGGTGTGCTTCGACCGCCGATACGCACACGCGCATCTTTGGCCAAGCGGACAAGGATCGCGCGCAGGTCGCCACCGTTCCGCACCTTCTCAGGAAATGGCAACCGCGCTCGCAACCCGCCCGCACGAAGATCGAGACCCTCAGGATCGGCCCCGGTCGCTGTCCAAGCGCCGTGCGGCATACCAAGCAGCCGCGTCGCGTAGAGCGCGAGAGCTTCGGCATGATCGGCATTCATGTGCTCGATCGCACTTACTTCCGCTTCGATCAACTCGGCACAATCCGAGCAATCCACCAGGAGCTCACGCGGCGCCAGATCAACGACCTGCCCGAACCCGGCAACCAGATAGCCACCGACAATTTCCAACCGGTAGAGATGAAAATCGCGAAACGTTGCGTACCCTTCGGCCTCTGCGTGATGGGCAAGGAAGCGACGCAGACAACGGGCGTCAACTTCTTCGAGAATGGTGCCCGAAACCGTGAGGCGAATACCGGCAAGCGGGTCGCCATCCTGTCCGCCGGACGCAGCCAGAAGAAGCGCGACGCGTCGGTCACGCTTCAGGTTCCTGGCGTGGACCGCGATGTCGGAGAGGAGCAACAACGGCTCGCCCGCGGATGTCGTCGACGTCGTCACAAGCGAGACGAAGGGCGCACCGTTGGCGCCAAGAGTGCCAAGACCGCCCGTTGCGGCGAGGCGCAGAACCCGCCGCGCGACGTCTGCGGCCGAAAACGAGCTAACTGGCGGTGGCTGCCCAGGCGACGGGTGATTGCTGGCAACGTCGTCCATGCTCGCTTCCGTATATTCGGTCGCGGATCTCACACTGAACGGGACCGCGAAACCATCCTCACTCACGCAGCCGCGACCGGAAAGGTGAGCTGTGCGGATAGGCCCAGAGCGCGGTCACGATAGTCAACACTTCCATCCAGCGACCGAGCCATCGCGGTGACGATGCGGGTTCCGAGGCCGGTACCTTTCGGCCGCCCGTCACCCCTCCCCACGCCATCGTCTTCGACGACCAATATGGCCTTGCCATCCGTGAGTCTTCTGAGCGTAACCCGCACCTCACCGGCACGCCCGGGATAGGCATACTTGGCCGCGTTCATCACCCACTCGGCGGCAATCACACCCAGGTTGATGCTTGCGTCCGTCTTCAGCGAAAGTGGCTCCAGCTGATAACTTAGTTTGATGCGGTTCGCGTCGCCCATTGCCGACTGGAATGTGTCGAGTACGCTGCGCAGGTAATCGTCGAGCGCAACTTCCAACACGTTCCGGGACGAGTACAGTCGCTGATGAACCATCGCGACCGCGTGGATGCGCGCCTGCGTTTCATCCAGCACCGCTTTCATCGCTGCATCACTCACGGTGTTGGCCTGCAATCCAACGAGCGAGGACACCATGGCGAGACTGTTAGCGACCCGGTGATTGACCTCCTGCATCAACAACTCCGTCCGATTCTTGGCTTCGCGCATTTCTTCCGTCCTCCTGACCAGGTCGGCGGTGCGCGCTTCTACCTTGTTCTCGAGCTGGGAATTCGCGTTGCTCAAGGCATCCCTTGCTCTGCCCAACTCGCTCGCATACCGAAGGATGGTAAGCAGGGCGGCCGCTGCGGCGCCGATCGCCACGAGCGCCCCAACCGTGGAAACGATCCGCTGCCATCCAGCATTGTTCGCCTGTTCAGCAACCAGGCTCGATAGTCGCTGGTCCGCCGCGAGGCTCACGCCGGTGATATATACATTCGCCTCGTCCATCAGCGCTTTGCCGCGGTTGGTGAGCACCAGATCGAGTGCAGCTCCCGGCTGGCGGTTTCTGGTCAGGCTGATCGTTTGTTCCATTTCGGCGAACTTGGCATCGATGACCGAAGCCAACTGGGCGACCGCGGGTGAAAGCGTCGGATAGTCTTCGACCCTCGCACCCAGTCCGGCTATTCCACGCTTTGCATCGGCCTCGGCGGAACTGAATGGCGCCAGATAGACCTCGTTGTTGGTGTAGAGGAATCCGCGTTGGCTCGACTCCGCTCGCTGAACGGCTGCGCGCAACTCGACTGACACCGTCTTCAGATCGCGAGCCGCCAATATCTTCTCAGCAAGTTGGGCTGACCGGCCCCCCAACCAGAAGGCGACGGCGACGACCGCCGCCAGCGCCACAAAGCCAACGGCGAGGAACAGCAGCTGCGATCGAACGAATGAGCGGGCGCTGATAGGCATATCAGCTAATTTTCATGACAGATCGCGCGTCAAAATGCCAAAGCATGGAATGTGGCGCCGATGCACTATTGCGCTGGTGGTGAACCGGCCAGATCGTGGGTCTCAGACGACCACGGAAAGTTCACGTACTGGTCTCGGGAATCGTAGCAAATGTTGCCGTACATTCTGAGGTACAAGTCACGACGCTTGGGGTCGTTGAAGGCTGCAGCGGGATCGACAAGATCTGCCTCGTACGCTGCCAAATTCTCGCTGGTGAGCGCGATCGGAAGGATATCCATCGCCTGCGGGATACTCTTGCCGAGCAGCCAATCGGCGCCAAACTGTCCCATCGCGTATCCGAAGACCGGGGAGGAGAGCGCGATACTCGCCTTATATGCGCCGGTTTCCGCCTTGATTTCGGACACCGCCTGAGGCTCCCCATCAATGCCGCCAAGGAATTGGTCGGCGCGATCCTTGTGCGCCTCTCGCAGCGCTCGGAGCGCGCCAAGTACAACAGCATCTGCGCCAAGAACGACGTCGACATCGGGGATGCCGAGGAGGATGGTTTTCATTGTGTCGTACCCACCCTGCTCGTTCACGGGACTGGGCGCGATATCGGCAACGACGGTGACACCGGGCAGCTTGCCGAGTTCGTTCCGCATCGCCTCAAAACGTGGGGCCAGATACTGCATCGTGTCCTGGGTCAGAAGGACGACCTTGGCGTGGCCGGCGAGTTTATTTTGGATAAAGGCGATCGCGGCGTCGGCGAGGACCTTCCCAGTTTCATATTGGGGAGCGTTCAGCAGAAGCGTAGCCGGCGGCGGAACAATGGTGCCGACGAAAGCGCCGGACCAAATCATCTTCTGAAGGTTGTGACTTACGACAGCGGGGTCCGAGGAGGTGGCAACAAGCGCGCCGACCTTGGCGTCAAGGAAGGTCTGGATTTCGGCCGCGGCATTCGAAGCATCGCTATTTGCCAGAACCCGCCGATATTCCAGCCCCCGGTCCGCAGCAGCGCGAGAGAGTCCGTGGTTCACTCCCTCGAGAAACTCTCTGTCGTTTTCCTGCACATACGCCAACACGGGATTGAGCCCAGGTGGCGCGCTGCAGTCGGGCGCACTGCGGCTAAAGGGAGGAAAGACGGTGGGCTCAGTGATGCCCTGTGGCCCCTCCTGCGCGACCGCGCAAGCACCGCTGATCGACAGGCCCATGAGGACGAGCGTCAGGGTTGATGCCACTTGCCTCGGGAGGCTGTTCATTGTGTCTCCGGTCTTGCCAACGGTCTCGAAAACTGCCGGGACGGTTGCGTACGGACTAGCGGCGGTTCGTGGTGCTCGGGTCGTCGGCGACAAGCATGGCCTTCCAGTCGTTCTTTTGCATCCAGGCTTCGGCACAAAGCCGCGCGGCGTATCGGCGATGACAGGGCGAAATGGTAGGTGCCGTCGCGGTCGCGGAGCATGTAGTTCGTGAGCCATTCCATACCACCGTTTTGCACGACTGGCGCGATGGTAACGGCCTGATCTGACGAATGAAAACCCGCCTCAGCGGGTTAACCAATCTAACGGCGTTCCCTGGGGAAAGTGTCTGGAGGCGCTGATGGACATGACAAATCACAGGCTTCTACCGGGCCCAAAACAAACAATGTCCGACGTACCGGGTAGACGGACCGGAATCGACCCGCGGCGGCCATCTACGTGGAAGCGATATTTTCCCAGGCCATCCGGACGGCGTTTGTAGCTGCGGTGTGGTCCAACGCCTCCAATAATACGAGCGTGCTTCCACGCCTGCCCCACGCCCCGTTCGCAAGTTTGAAGCGTCTCGGCTCCGCAGTCACAATCATATTTTGCTGTTCGGTAGTAAGTTTTAGAATTCCCCAGTTGGCATCCGAGTATCCCAGCGTCGCGAAGACTTTGTTCCCGACCCTGAAATCTGGATGATCCATATGCGAACCTCGGACAGCATCGGGCATGCTCAACACAATTTGCCGGAATTCAGCTGCCGTCATCGCTAACTTTCCAAACGCGGGCGAGCCTGATCATATCGATAGGAAAGGCGGCTTTCCACGACTGGCGCGGCGGTAAGAGGCGGACCTTCCGAATGAAAACCCGCCTCAGCGGGTTAACATTCTAATGGCGCTCCCTAGGGGAATCGAACCCCTGTTTTCGCCGTGAGAGAGCGCTGACACAAACTTGTGCCTACCTCAAGATACTAGGAAAATCAAAGCGTTTACAGCAGACTGAGCTATCCAAGTATCTTCTAGTAAAGGCCGGTTGGCCCCCGTATATTAGCCCATATTAGCCCACCTTACCGGGTTCTGTGGGAAGCTGGCACTGTGGCAAGAACCGTCCGAGACGCAAAACTGGAGACTCGCGAGGCCCGCAAGCGGCTGCCGGCGCGACCCGCGCCGCATTGGCGAACACTTATTCCCGGCGCATTGCACTTGGGCTACCGCCGCCGCCGGAAAGACGCCCCCGGCAATTGGTGCTACCGGGTCTATCGCAGCCTTCGGGGCGCCGATAAGGGCAGCCCCTACCGTGTCCACCTGCTGGGGGTTGCCGACGACTTCCAAGACGCTGACGGCACCCGGGTCCTCAGCTTTGCCGACGCGCAAAAACTCGCCCATGACCGCGCGGCGCGGCCGGCCAAACGAGGACGACTTACAGTCGGCGATACAATCGCCGACTACGTTGAATATCTCAAGGCACAGCGCAAAACCGCGGACGAAGTGGAGTCGACCGCAGCGAGGCATATTCTCCCCGCCTTGGGCGAGACTCGCGTGGACGAGCTGACGACCGATGCCTTGACTAACTGGCGCGATCGTCTCGCTACGACACCCGCGCTAGTCCGGACTAGAAATGGGGAACCTCAGAACCACAAACCCGCCCCGAACACCGAAGACAGGAAGCGCGCTAGGCGCGCGACGACGAACCGGGTACTCACAATGCTCAAGGCTGCGCTCAACAGGGCGTTTAAACGCGGGCTGGTCGATGACGATTTAGCTTGGCGCCGAGTCAAACCGTTTGGCGAAGTTGATGCCGCCCGTCCGGGCTTTCTGACGGTTAGTGAGGCCAAAGGGCTGATCAATGCCGCCGACAAGACCAGCGGCTTTCGCGACCTCGTACATGCCGGGTTGATCACCGGCTGTCGATACGGAGAACTTTGCGCCCTACAGGTGGGCGACTTTCACCGCGGGAAGATTGCGATTCGCAAATCGAAGTCGGGCAAGCCGCGCGATGTGGTTTTGAACGACGAGGGCGTGGCGTTCTTCACCCAGCTAACTGCCGGGCGAGCGAATGACTCTCCAATGTTGCCCCGTGCGAACGGCGAGGCGTGGCAGGCGTCACAACAGGCGCGGCCCATGCTTGAAGCGTGCCGGCGGGCTAGGATCAACCCGCCCGTCGGAATCCATCAGCTAAGACACACGTGGGCAAGTTTATCGGTCATGGGCGGAATGCCCTTAATGGTGATCGCGCGCAATCTTGGCCACAGCGGCACGTCGATGGTCGAGAAGCACTACGGCCACCTGACAGAGAGCTATGTCGATGAGGCGATTCGATCCAGCGCCCCGAAATTCGGAGTCGTGAAAAGGCGTATCACTACGCGCCTGCGAGCTTAATACGCGAACCCGCCTCCCGGTCCCCGCACCGGCAATCTAGGCCGCGACGGTTCTTGCGCTGCTTGCGCAGATGGAAACGTGGAGTGCAACCAACTATCGTGGGACGCGTGGCGACCCTGCCAGGTCAACGAAGCTGAATCATGAAGCTCAAGCGCGAGACCGCGGTGGTAACGGGGGCGGGGCGCGGG
>DATCBY010000042.1:0-6295 GCA_036511595.1 Bauldia sp. | reverse complement strand
CGGCGATCAGCGCATAGTCGCCGCCCGCTATCCGCAGCTCGATCGCCTTCAAGAAACCGCGCGGCGGCGATGCCGTTTTGGCTTGCGCCTCAAGTGTGGCCAGCGGGCGGGCGCGCTTGGCTGCCGCGACCTCCTCGCGTTTGTAGGCTTCAATTTTGGCGAGGATGTCGGACATCACGCCTCCACGGCGCAGGATACCGCAATCAGGCGATCAAGCCGGCCTTCGGCCTCGCCGCCATCGATCGATTTGGCCGCCAGTGCCGCGCCTTCCTTCAAATCCTTCGCCTTGCCGGCGACGATTAAGGCCGCTGCCGCATTCAGGATCGACACGTCGCGGAACGCGCCCGGTTTGCCTTTGAGCACGTCGAGCAAGGCTGCGGCGTTGTGACCGGCTTCGCCGCCGCGCAGCGCCTCCGGCTTAACGCGTTTAAGTCCCGCGTCCTCAGGTGTCACCTCAAACAGACGTATCTTGCCATTTTCGAGCGCGGCCACGCTGGTCGCGCCTGAGGTGGTGATCTCATCCAGCCCGTCGGAGCCGTGCACCACCCAGACGCTCTCGGAGCCGAGATTTTTCAGAACCCGTGCCATTGGCTCGATCCAGTGCCTGGAAAAGGCGCCGATCATCTGCCGTTTGACGCCGGCGGGGTTCGACAGCGGCCCCAGCAGATTGAAAATGGTGCGGGTGCCGAGTTCGACGCGGGTGGGGCCGACGTTCTTCATTGCCGGGTGATGTGCCGGCGCGAACATGAAACCGATACCCGCCTCGCGGATGCACCGGCCAACCCGCTCGGCATCGAGGTCGATATTGACGCCGAGCGCTTGCAGCACGTCGGCGGCGCCCGATTTCGACGACAGCGCGCGGTTGCCGTGCTTGGCGACCGGCACCCCGGCGCCGGCCACGACGAAGGCTGAGGCGGTGGAGATATTGTAGCTGCCCGATGCATCGCCGCCGGTGCCGACGACGTCGATCGCGCCGGGCGGGGCTTCGACGGGGGTCATCCTGGCGCGCATGGTGGCGACCGCGCCGGCGATCTCATCGATAGTCTCGCCGCGGAGCCTCAGGCCGGTGAGGAATGCCCCGATCTGCACCGGCGTGGCTTCACCGGACATAAGGATGCCGAACGCCTCCTCGGCCTCGGCGCGACTAAGGCGATCGCCGGCCGCGACCTTGCCGATCGTTGCCTTCAGGTCGCCCATATCAAGCGACCGAGCGCGCGATGCGGTGGCGTGCGTTCCACGCGCCGGCGATATCCAGGAAATTCTTCAGGATGAGGTGGCCGTGCTCGGAGGCGATCGATTCCGGGTGGAACTGCACGCCGTGAACCGGGTTGGTCCTGTGCATGGCGCCCATGACGACGCCGTCGTCGGCGGTGGCGGTTACTTCCAGCACTGCCGGCATGGTCGTCGGATCGACCTGCAGCGAGTGGTAACGCGTGGCGTGGAAGCTGCCGTTGATGCCGCGGAAAACGCCGCGGCCGGTGTGGCTGATCTCGCTCAGCTTGCCGTGCATCAGGGTGGGGGCGCGGACGACATCGCCGCCATAGACCTGCCCTATCGCCTGATAGCCGAGACAAACGCCAAAGATCGGAATTTCCGCGCCGGTCCGCTCGATGAGCGAGAGACAGATGCCCGCCTCATTGGGCGTACAAGGACCGGGCGAAATGACAATCGCGTCCGGGTCCATCGCCGCGACCTCGTCGACGGAAATCTTGTCGTTGCGGCGGACCACGAGCTTGCTGCCCAACTCGCCGAGATAGTGGACGAGGTTGTAGGTGAAGCTGTCGTAGTTATCGATGACGAGGACGTTCATGGCCTTGTCCTGTCTCATTTTGTTGCGTCGGACGCAACTCGCTGGTCCTTGACAAATTCTTGCCTGCGTTCTTCCTATGTTCTCACGGCGGGAAATATCGTGAAAGTCCACGAGGCAATTCGAACTATCGAGGATGACGGTTGGTTTCTCATCGTCACCCGCGGAAGCCATCGGCAGTACAAGCATCGTCGAAAAGCCGGACGTGTTACGTTCGCTGGGAAGCCATCGGATGACCTTTCGCCGGGAACGCGGAACAGCATTCTGAAGCAGGCCGGTCTCAAGGAGAGCAAGTAGTGCGTTATGCGGTGGTGATCGAAAAGGCGGGTGACAACTTTTCGGCCTATGTGCCGGACCTGCCCGGCTGCGTCGCCACGGGCGCCACGGTCGCCGAGGCGGAGCAGAACATCGGCGGAGCGATCCGCCTGCATATTGACGGCCTCAAGGAAGATCGGCTGCCCGTCCCGCCGCCGACCGCGCGCGCCGAATATATCGACGCCTAGAGGTTTACTGCCCCCGACCCACGCCCGACGCGAACCGCACGGCTTCCTCCGCCGCGCGGAACAAGGCCCGCGCCTTGGCGACGCATTCCTCGTGCTCTTTCTCGGGCACGGAGTCCGCCACGATGCCGGCGCCCGCTTGCACGTACATCTTGCCGTCCTTGACGATCGAGGTGCGCAGGACGATGCAGGAGTCCATGTCGCCGTCGGCGGTGAAATAACCGACGCAGCCGGCATAGATGCCGCGCTTGTCGACTTCCAGTTCGTCGATGATCTGCATGGCGCGCACCTTTGGCGCACCGGACACGGTGCCGGCGGGGAAGCCGGCGATCAGCGCTGCCAGCGCATCGTGTTCGCGGCCGAGCCTGCCGACGACGTTGGACACGATGTGCATCACATGACTGTAGTATTCGATGAAGAAGCGGTCGGTGACCTTTACCGTGCCGATCTCGGCGACGCGTCCAACATCGTTGCGTCCCAGGTCGAGGAGCATCAGATGCTCGGCGCGCTCCTTGGGATCGGCGAGCAACTCGGCGGCGAGGCGCTTGTCTTTCTCAGGCGTCGCGCCGCGCGGCCGCGTTCCTGCGATCGGCCGGATGGTGACTTCGCCGTCGCGGGCACGCACCAGTATCTCCGGGCTGGAGCCTGCAAGCGCAAAATCGCCGAAATCGAAATAGTAGAGAAACGGCGAGGGGTTAGTGCGGCGGAGCGCCCGGTAGAGCGCGAAGGGCGGGAGGTCGAACGGCGCCTCGAAGCGCTGCGACAGCACCACCTGGAAAATATCGCCGGCGGCGATGTATTCCTTTGCCTGCCGCACCATGGCGAGATATCGGTCGCGCGGCGTGTTGGAAACGATGGCGATGTCGGGATCGGCCTGGCCGACGTCGGCTGATTTATCGAGCGGCGTATCGAGGGCATCGACCACCGCCACCAGGCGGTCAACGGCACGAGCATGCGCCTGGTCGGCCCGCACTCCTTTGGCGGGGCGGGCAGCCGAAACGACCGTCAGCTCGTCCTTGACTGCATCGAAAATGACGATCGTGGTCGGGCGGTAGAGGATCGCGTCCGGCAATCCCAGCGGGTCGGGGTTGGGGTCTCCCAACTCCTCCATCTGCCGCACCATGTCGTACCCGAGGTAGCCGAAGACCCCCGCCGCCATCGGCGGCAGCGACGAGGGCAGGCGGATACGGGATTCGTTGATCACTCGCCGCAGCGCCAGCAGCGACGGTTCGGGCATCGCCTCGTAGGCGTGGCGCTCGGTCTTCGGGTCGTTGTTGATCTCGGCGTGCGCGCCGAAGGCGCGGAAGATCATGTCGGGCTCGATGCCGATGATCGAGTAACGCCCGCGCACCGCGCCGCCCTCGACCGACTCGAGCAGGAAGCAGTCCGAGCGCCCGGCCGACAGCTTCAGCATTGCGGAAACCGGCGTCTCGAGATCGGCGACCAGACGGGTCCACACGACCTGCGGCTCGCCTGCGTCGTATCGCCCCGTGAAATCGGCCAGTGCAGGTTCGATCAGCATGGCGCGCCCGTCTGCCCGGCGCTCAGTTCGCCGAATTGCCGCCGCCAAGCACTTGCTGGAGTGCGCCTTGATTGAACTTCACGCTGTACTGGGTCTGCAATTGCGCGACGTACAGCCCGAGCAGGGAGTTAGTGAGCTGGCCGGTGAGCCGCCGCTGGGCCTCCGCGGTTTCGGGCGAGCTTGCAACAAACTGGGGCGGCGCGATGTCGTCGACCACCAGTACGACCCGTGTCATCGGATCGGGGCCGTTCGCCACCGCAGCCGCTCCCTGCTGGGCCGCAAATATAGCGGCAAGCGCGTCGGCGGAGAGATCGCCGCTCGGCTTTGTCACGCGGGTCAGCTTGTCGGCCTTCTTGACGGTCAGGCCGAAGGAGGCGGCCGCAGTCGCGAGGTCTTCCTTGTTGTCGAGGCGGGTCTTGAGAGCGGCCGCGGCGGCGTCGAGCTGCTTGGTGCGCTGGCTATCCTTCCAGCTCTTCATCACCTGGTCGCGGACATCAGCCAGCGGTCGCTCGTGCGGCGCGGTCACGCCGGTCACGTCGTACCAGACGTAGCTGCTGTCGTCAGGCTGGATCGGATTGTTCTCGAGGCCGACGTCGGTCTGGAAGGCGGCGGCCGCCAGCCCCGCGGGAAGGTCGGCGACCGGCTTGCCGTTCACGTCATTGCCGGACGCATCGAGCGCCTGGACGACAACGACCTTCAAGCCATACTTGGCGGCGGCATCGGCCAGCGTCGCCCCGCCGGCGCGGGCGTCCTCGATGGCGTCGCGCATGTCGCCGATCTCGGCGGCGGCGTGTTGCTGCGCGATTTCCTTCTTGAGGTCAGCCTTGGCCTGATCGAACGAGGTGGTTGTTCCCGACGCGATCTTGGTGACCCGGACGAGGGCCGGCCCGAATTGACCGGTAACGAGCGGGCTGACCCCGCCTTCGGCCAGCGAAAAGGCGGCGGCGGCAACCGCAGGATCTGCGATCTTCGCCTTGGTCATCATGCCGAGATCGACGTCGCCGACCTTCATCTCGCGATCGGCGAGCAGATCGTCGAACGTCTTGCCGCCGGCAAGCGAGGCCACGGCCGCACTCGCGTCGGCGCTGTCCTTGAAGACGAGCTGCTGGACATCGCGCTGCTCTGGCGTCGAGAAACGATCGGGCTGGGCATCGTAGGCCTTTTTAGCCTCGTCGTCGGAGACCTCTTCGGCGCTTGCGGCATCGGCGGGGCTCAGACGGAAATAGCTGACGGCGCGCACTTCCGGCGCGTTCCAGTCACCCTTGTGCGCGTTGAAATAGGTCGTGAGGTCGGTCTCGCCCGGGTCCGCGATTGCCGTCGCGGCAGGCGCGGCCAGTGTGACGTAGCTGATCGCGCGTTGCTCGGTGCTGTAGTCCTGAAACGCACGCAAATACGTCTCCGGCGCCGTGATTGCTCCGGCAAATGCTTCGGCCAGCTGGCTGCGCAGATACGCTTGCCGCTGGTCGATGATGAAATCATTCTCGGTAAAGCCCTGTTGGCGAATGACCTGCTGAAGGTACTGGCGGTTGAACTTGCCATCGGCCATGAACTGCGGGTTCGCGGCTATCGTCCGCGCCAACGTGCCGTCCGAGATGCCGAGCTTCAGCTTCATCGCCGCGTTGTCGAGCGTTGCCTCGTTGACCAACCGGCCGATGACCTGACCGGGGATTCCGGCCTGCCGTGCCTGATCCGGCGTCAACTCCTGGCCGACCTGCTGGCTGAGCGCGTGCATCATCGCCTCGTAGTCGCGCTGGTAGTCGGTCGCCGTGATCTGGGTCGAACCGACGCTCGCAATATCGTTGGCGCGGAATCCCGTGAATACGTCGGCGACGCCCCAGACGCCAAAGCTGAGCACCAGAACGCCCATGAGCACCTGGGCGACCCAGCTGTTGGCATATTTTCGGATCGAGTCGAGCATCGCGAAGGTCCTGGCGGCATCCGTCGGTTGTGCCGACGGCTTTTCGGGCGCGGATAATAGGGAGCGCCCTCCCGCGCCGCAAGGCGCGAGCCCATTGATTTTCCGCAGGATTCAGGAGCGTCAGGCGGCGTTGGAACGGGCCGGCTCTGCGGTCCATTTGGTGATGAGCGGCACCGACCGGGCGTATTGGGCGACGTGGTGCATCGGAGCGCCGAGCGCGGCAGCGGCTCGCCAGGGCCAGCGCGGATCGGCGAGGATCGCGCGGGCAAACGCAACCATGTCGGCCTTGCCGCCGCTGATTATGGCATCGGCTATGTGGGGATCGTCGATCATGCCGACGGCGCGGGTCGGCACGCCGGCCTCGCGGCGAACTTTCTCTGCCAGGGGCACCTGATAGGACGGGCCCGGCGTGAGCTTCTGCGCCGGATCGTTGCCGCCGCTCGAGCAGCAGATGTAGGCGACGCCGGCGTCCTTCAGGGTGCGGGCGACGATTACCGCCTCGTCGGGATTGAAACCGCCCTCGACCCAGTCGGTCACCGACAGGCGGG
>DATCBY010000041.1:0-2809 GCA_036511595.1 Bauldia sp. | reverse complement strand
TCGGCGGGCGTTTCGAGGCACTGGCCCGACACGTCGAACAGCCAGCCGTGAAAGGCGCAACGCAGGCCGCCATGCTCACGGCGGCCAAAGGCGAGATCGGCGCCGCGATGGGCGCAATGCCGCTCGATCAGACCGTAGCGGCCCTGGTCGTCGCGAAACAACACCAGATTCTCGCCCAAAAGCTTGACCGGCCTGACCGGGCGCGGTCCCTGCAACTCGTCGACCAGCGCCGCCGGCTGCCAGTACATCCGCATCAGCCTGCCGCAGGCGTCCTTCGGCCCGGTGCGGGTGATCAGGTCATTCTGTTCCTGGCTCATCATGGCGACGATACCTTCCGAGCTGGCGACGCGGGCCGAATTCGATGTGAAATCAAATTACTAGCCTTGCCATTCGAGGCAAGCGGATTCCTCGCTTCACGACACCGCGCTGCGCTGGCCAAACGCCCGCGCGTCGCTTTGCAGCACCGGCGCCACCGCGTCGATCAGGCGCGCCGCCGCCTCGTTAACGGAAAGACCGGCGGTGTCGACCACGGCAGCGGCGCGGGCATAGAGCGGTTCGCGGCTGAGCAGGATGTTGCGCAACTCGGCCATCGCCGAGCGATCGTCCGCCATCGGGCGCAGATCACCCTGGCTTCGCACCCGCGCCATGTGTTCTTCCGGCTCGGCCTTGAGCCAGATGGTGTAGAACGACGACAGGATCAGGTCGAATGTCAGCGGCTCCGAGACGATGCCGCCGCCGGTTGCCAGCACGGTCAGCTCGCGTCGCGCCAGCAATTGCCCGAGCGCGGCCTGCTCCATGCGCCGGAACCCTTCCTGGCCGTAGAGCGCGATGATTTCGGCGACCGACAATCCGTTCTGCGCCTCGATCTCCTTGTTGAGCTCGACAAAGCGCCAGCCGATCTTCTTCGCCAGCATCTTGCCCAGGGTGGACTTGCCGGCGCCGCGCAGACCGATCAGGGCGATGCCGGCGAACGCCATCCGCTGCGCCGAGGCCCCGTTGGCATGACCGGACAGGACATCCTTGGCCTGGGCGATCTGGTCCGGCGTCGCCTTGCGCAGCAGGTCGCGGATCACCGGCCAGTCCGGCGCCGGCTCGCCTGTCGGAATGAGGTCTTCGAGATGCGCGGCCATCGCGTTCGATACCCGGCGCAGCAGCACGATCGAGACGTTGCCCTTGCCGCTTTCGAGCTGGGCGATATAGCGTTCGGAAATGCCGGAGACCTTCGCGAGCACCTTTCGCGACATGCCGCGCAGCGCACGCATGGTGCGGACACGCTGGCCGAGCTGTTCAAGAAAGCCGGTTTCGGGATCGTGTTCGGTCATGTCGCCCCACGAATGCGCGTGTTTCGGAAACATAATGCCGAAGAGGATTGACAGCAAGCGCGGGGAGTGGCTTTCTATGAATTATAATTCTTAAAGTTGGGGAGAAACGTCGTGACACGCTTGAGTTCTCGGGGCGCGGCATGAGCGCCTCCGGTTCCTATAATGCCGTAAGCTGGCTGCTCGACCGCAATGTCGATGAGGGTCGCGGCGGCAAGCTCGCCTTTACCGATACGGTTTCCGAGCTGACCTATGGCTCGCTGCAGCAGCAGAGCCGGCGCGTCGCCAACATGCTGCGCCGTCTTGGCGTCCGCCGCGAAGAGCGGGTCGCGATGATCATGCTCGACACCGTCGATTTCCCGATGGTGTTTCTTGGCGCGATCCGCGCCGGGGTGGTGCCGGTGCCGCTCAACACGCTGCTGACGTCGGATCAATACGCCTATGTGCTGGCGGATTGCCGCGCCCGGGTGCTGTTCATCTCCGAAGCGCTGCTCCCGGTCGTGAAGGACATGGTCGGGCGGATGCCGGATCTCGAGCATGTCGTTGTCTCGGGTCACGACGCCCGCGGCCACAACAAGCTCGCCGACGAGATCGCGCGCGAAAGCGATTCGTTTGCTACGGTGGCGACGCATGCCGAGGAACCGGCCTTCTGGCTGTATTCGTCGGGCTCGACCGGCATGCCCAAGGGCGTGCGGCATCTGCATGCGAGCCTCGCCGCGACCGCGGAGACCTACGCCAAACAGGTGCTCGGCATTCGCGAGGACGATGTCGGATTGTCGGCGGCGAAACTGTTTTTCGCCTATGGCCTCGGCAATGCGCTGACCTTTCCGATGTCGGTCGGCGCCACCACAGTTCTCAACTCCGAGCGCCCGACGCCGGCGACCATGTTCGCGCTGATGAACAGGTACAATCCCAGCATCTTCTTCGGCGTGCCGACGCTGTTTTCGGCGATGCTGAACGATGACACGCTGAAAAACGAGCGCGGCGGCAGCCGTTTGCGGGTTTGCACGTCGGCCGGCGAGGCGCTGCCGGAATCGGTCGGCAACAGCTGGAAGTCACGCTTCGGCGTCGATATTCTCGACGGCGTCGGCTCGACCGAGCTGTTGCATATTTTTCTCTCCAACGCGCCGGGCGATATCAAATATGGCTGCTCGGGGCGCCCGGTGCCCGGTTACAAGGTGCGGCTCGTCAACGAGGCCGGTGCCGATGTGGCCGATGGCGAGGTCGGCGAGTTGCTGGTCGACGCACCCTCCGCCGGCGAAGGCTATTGGAACCAGCGCAGCAAGAGCCGCCAGACCTTTGAGGGCCACTGGACCCGCACCGGCGACAAGTACATTCGCGACAGCGATGGGCGCTACACCTTCTGCGGCCGCAGCGACGACATGTTCAAGGTCTCCGGCATCTGGGTGTCGCCGTTCGAGGTCGAGAGCGCGCTGATCACCCATCCCGCCGTGCTCGAGGCCGCCGTGGTGCCCGAAGCCGACCCGGAA
>DATCBY010000040.1:0-18159 GCA_036511595.1 Bauldia sp. | reverse complement strand
AGCTCGATCTCCTTGGCGACGGTGACGCCGTCCTTGGTGATGCGGGGAGCGCCGAACGACTTGTCGAGGACGACGTTGCGGCCCTTCGGGCCGAGCGTCACCTTGACGGCGTTGGCGAGGATGTCGACGCCGCGCAGCATCTTGTCGCGCGCGTCAGTGGAAAATCTTACGTCTTTGGCAGCCATGGTTCTTCAGTTCCTTTTGAATTCTGTTCGGGATGCGATCGCGAAAAGCGTCAGGCCGCCTTGCGGGTGGCCGACGGCTTGCCTTCGATCACGCCCATGACGTCGGATTCCTTCATGATCAGGAGATCCTCGCCGTCGATCTTCACTTCCGTACCCGACCACTTGCCGAACAGGATGCGGTCGCCGGCCTTGACGTCGAGCGGCACCAGCTTGCCGGCTTCGTCGCGTGCGCCGGGGCCTGCGGCGATGATCTCGCCTTCCTGCGGCTTCTCCTGGGCGGTGTCGGGGATGATGATGCCGCCGGCCGTCTTTTCTTCGGACCGGACCCGGCGAACGACCACGCGGTCGTGGAGGGGACGAAACTTCATGGATTGTGTTTCCTCTTGAACGGCGCCGACCCGGCCTGGGTCCGGCTCTATCCGCATATGGTGTTGGCACTCGGCTTTAGTGAGTGCCAAACGCGCAGCGGATTTAAGAACCGCGCCGTTCCGAGTCAATAGGCAGAAGCTAGGAATCGCGCATTTCGGCCATCAAAGATGAAAAGTCGCTGGCTGGGGGCATCTACGCTGCGATGTCGAAAAGAAGCGTCGTCGCCGTCGTTTTGCCGGATGTCTCGTCGGTAAGCGTCAGGATCAGCTCGTAGTTGCCCTGCCTCAAATCTGGCAGCGCCACACTGAGCGACCCGTAAAACTCATGGCTCTTCGCCAATCCCTTCCATTCGAGTTCGCCAAAATCGTCGGTCTTGGCGAGCACCAGCCCGCCGGGCGTGCGGATCTCGAGGCCGGTCCTGATCCCGATCCGCGACAGGCCGTCGACGTCGCCGAAGCCGTATCCGACGGGCTCGAAGTAGATGACCGGCGTGTCGCCCGCCTTGTAGGTCGAACCCTGGTGCGGCTGGTAACGCCCGTAGCCGCTGACCTGATCGACCAGGAGAATGTTCCGGAACTGGAAGGGCAGGGCCGCCCAGGCGGCGTCCGTTACTTGATCGAAGGCAGTCAGCGCGTCCGCGCTTTTGCCCGTGCCAAGCAGGCTTTCCGCTTGCGCCGCGGCGTCCATGACCGGCCCGGCGCTGGCGCCGTTGGCCGTCGCGAGCAGGAGCCCACCCGCCAGGGTCAGGCCGGCCAATCGCGCGAGCCGGCAGATCGCAGATATCATTTCCCAGTCCCTGTCTCGATCGGGTTTCGGCGTTGCTCAACGCAAAGAGCGGGCCAAATCGACCTAGGGTCCCGACCGCTCCGCCCAGATCTGGCGCTTGCGGTAAATCGTCGAGGGGCTGATGTCGAGTGCCGCAGCCGCCTTGGGGATGTTGCCGCTGAACGCCGTAAGCGCCGACTCGATGATCGCGCGTTCCTGCTCGCGGTAGGAAGTGACGGTCTCCGCCGCGCCGTCGGTGCGACTGTTGGCGAGAGGCAAGACGTCGCCACGGCCGGCAATCGATTGCCTGAGCAAGGTGGCCGTCACCACTGGCGTGTCCGCGAGCACGATCGCACGCCGGATCAGGTTCGCAAGCTCGCGGACGTTGCCGGGGTAGGCGTGCGCGAGCAGCATTTCCGTCGCGCTGGCGTCGAAGGCGAGGGACGCGCGCCCTTCCTCGGCCGCAAATCGCGCCAGGAACGCTTCCGCCAGCGGCAGGATGTCTTCGCGCCGCTCGCGCAGCGGCAGCAGGTGAATGGGCAGCACATGCAACCGGTAGAAGAGATCGGCCCGCAACTGGCCGCCGGCGATCGCGGTGAGCGGATCGCGGTTGGTCGCCGAAACGATGCGCACGTTGACCCGCTTCGCCTCGCTGCCGCCGACCCGCCGGAAGCTTCCGGTCTGCACGAAGCGCAGCAGTTTCGCCTGGAGCGAGAGTTCCATCTCGGTCAGTTCGTCCAGAAACAGCGTGCCGCCATCGGCAAGTTCGGCGGCGCCGCTGCGGTTATCCGTGGCGCCCGTGAAGGCGCCGCGCACGTGCCCGAAGATTTCGCTTTCCATCAGGTCCCGCGGAACGGCGCTGCAGTTGATCGCCACGAACGGTCGCGCCGCGTCGCCGGGCGCTCCCAGCGTGTGGATCGCTTCCGCCGCAAGTTCCTTGCCGGTGCCGCTCTCGCCGGTAAGGAACACCGGCGCCCGCGATTGCGCCATGCGCCGGATCTGTTCGTAGACAGCGAGCATGGGCGGCGAGCGCCCGATGAACCCGGCGAAATCAGTGGGGGCAGGCGTGACGACATTCGGCACCGGCGCGGCCGAGGTTTCGGTCTGCCAGCCGGCCACCACGGCCTCCAGATGCTCGATCAGCACCTTGGCTCCGATCGGTTTGACCAGGAAATCCGCCGCGCCCCCACGCACCGCGGCGATCGCCGTCGTCAGCGAGGCGTTGACGGTGGTGGCGATGGTCGTCCGCGCAACGCTCATTTGCGGCAATCGCGCCGCGCCGCCGATCGTCTCGAGGTCGGCAATGAGTATGCCGACGGGCTCGGCACGGACCGCGGCTTCAGCTTCCCCGGCATTTGCAAACGTCACGGCAACAAAGCGCCCCGCGCTCCGCTCGGCGATCATGCTGGCGAGATTACGCCGTTGCGCCGCGTCGCCGTCGATGATCGCCACGCCGACTGGCTGCCTCGGCGCACGCCAGTCCGGCGCCGACCGCGCGGCGGAACCCACCGGCAATGGAGCAGCGAAGACCATGAGCCGGCGACCCCGCTTTCCGGCGACCGCAATCCTCACCAACTAATGCGGCATCACGGTAAACAAAGCGTATGGCGGCGGACGGTCGTGCGTCCCGATTTGGCGCGGCGCGATATGCCTCTTGACCGATTCATCGTGATTCCATACGGCCAAGGCATGGCCAACACTCCCACGCCGGCATTCGTGGCGGGACTCGCCGACCTCGCCCCCGCCTATCCGGCGCTTCTCTGTGATGTTTGGGGTGTGGTGCACGACGGCGTCCGGGCGCATCCGGCGGCGACCGAGGCGCTGATTGCCTATCGCCGCGCCGGTGGCAGGGTCATCCTCATCACCAACGCGCCGCGTCCAAAAGCCGACGTCGTCGAGCAGCTCGATCAGCTCGGCGTGCCGCGCGCTGCCTATGACGATGTCGTCACTTCCGGCGACGCCGCACGTCATGTGCTCGCGGCGCGGCCGCATGTGAAGATTTATCATGTCGGGCCGGACCGCGATCTTCCGATCTATTTCGGTCTTCAAGTCGAGTTCGCCGAGGAGGACGATTGTGAGCTGGTTTCGTGCACCGGCCTCTTCGACGATGAGAACGAGACGCCGGCGGACTATCAGGCGAGTCTCCTCGCCTGGAAGGCGCGCGGCGTGCCCATGCTTTGCGTCAATCCCGACATCGTCGTGGAACGCGGCGACCGGCTGGTCTGGTGCGCCGGCGCGCTTGCCGAGCGCTACCGGGAGCAGGGCGGCGAGACCATCATCGTTGGCAAGCCCTACGCCCCGATATACGAGACCGCCCTCAGCCGCCTCGTCCCCGCCGTTTCAAAATCGAAGGTTCTCGCGCTCGGCGATGGCATCGACACCGATATCCGCGGTGCCGTGTCGCAGGGAATCGACGTCGTCTTTATCACTGCCGGTATCCACGCCAGCGTGTTCGGCGATCGTGAATTGCCCGACCTTGCCGCCATCCACGCCTTTCTCCGCACGGCTGGCCTGTCCGCACACGCCCTGATGAAGCGGCTGATCTGGGCGCCGACTTGACCGGTCCGGTTGAAGGCGTAAGCCTCACCGCCCATTTTCCCTAACCGCCCGGACCCGTTCCGATCCCCGAAGCCCGACCGATGTCTGCCATGCCCTCCGGCGTCCGTCCTCCGCCGCTGACTGCCTGTTCGCTCGATAAGGTTCCCGCGTCTTTGACCGGCGGCGTGGTCGCGGTCGGCAATTTCGACGGCGTCCACGGCGGCCATCGTGCGCTGCTCGCGGCTGCCCGCAGCGAAGCCGCCGAGCGCGGCGTGCCGGCGGTGGTGCTTACCTTCGAACCGCACCCGCGCTCGTTCTTCCGCCCCCAGACGCCCGTCTTCAGGCTGACGCCGCCGGCCGCCAAGGCGCGTCTCCTGCAGGCGCTCGGCATCGATGGCCTCGTCGTTGCGAACTTCGACCGAGCCCTCGCCACGATGCCTGCCGAAAACTTCGTCGACGAGATCCTGATCGGCCGGCTGAAACTCGCCGCGGCCGTCGTCGGCTTCAATTTCCACTTTGGCAAGGGCAGGGCCGGCTCGCCTGAGTTGCTTGCGGCGGCGGGCAAGCGCGCCGGCTTCCCGGTCACCATCATCGGCGAGGTCGATGACGCGGCGAGCGGCGGCCCGGTTTCTTCCAGTGCCATTCGCGAGAACCTCGCCGCCGGCGATATAGCCGTCGCCAACGCCCGCCTCGGCTATCGCTGGTTTGTGGTCGGCAGGGTCGTCGCCGGCGATCGCCGGGGCCGCGACCTCGGGTTTCCGACCGCGAACCTCCGGGTAGAGCCGGACTGCGGCCTCCGCCACGGCATTTACGCCGTCCGCATGCAGCGCGCCGACGGCACCATCCTCGACGGCGTGGCGAGCTACGGCCGCCGTCCGACCTTCGACAATGCCGCCGTCATTCTCGAAGCGCACCTTTTCGATTTTCAGGGCGACCTCTACGGCGAGGAAGTCGGGGTGTCTTTTGTCGGCTGGATTCGCCCGGAGCTGAAGTTTCCCTCGGCCGCCTCGTTGATTGCTGAGATGCACCGCGATGC
Organism: Bauldia sp.; assembly: GCA_036511595.1. Lineage (GTDB taxonomy): Bacteria > Pseudomonadota > Alphaproteobacteria > Rhizobiales > Kaistiaceae > DASZQY01. The sequence goes on along the minus strand of DATCBY010000040.1, from coordinate 13,266 downwards.
TGAAGCTGCCCGCGCCATGCTTGCGGAAGCGGGCCCCGGTTCGCCACTCGACAAGGCGCTCGTGGGCACGGCGTAGGCCACCGCGCGGGTTGTCGCCCCGCCGAGTTTCCGCTACCTATAATCGGCGCAACGGCCGGATTTTCGCCCGCTTTCAAGGCGATAGGACAACGCCCACGCGCGTTGGGTCGCGGTTTCGGGCCTTGGGATACACGAATCGGATGCTGGACCTCATTTCTCTCTTGCGACGGGGCGCCGCGCCTCCGGCCGGAATAGCGATCGCGCTTGCTGTCGCTTTGGCCGGCTGTTCCGGCACGACCTATGGCACCGGCACGACGCCCGGAGCGCAGACGGTGCAGGACCTCGCCGGCATCGCCCTTCTTTCCGGTCACAAGAGGGAGCCGATCGACTACGGGCCCCGCCCGAAGGTCGTGCTGCCGCCCGCGGCTGCGCAGTTGCCGGCTCCCGGCGCCGACCAGACGGCGAGTACGACGCCGCCCAATTGGCCGAATGATCCCGATCTGACCGCCGCCAGGATCAAGGCCGACACTGCGGCGCGCGAGGCAAGCGGCGCGCCCCTGCCGACGCTCAAGCTTCCGGCGTCGGCCGTGGCCGGCACCGACGGGGGCGGTGGCGGCAATCTCTCCGGCCCGACCACACGCGCCACCACCAGTGCTCCGTTGAGCGCCGAGGATCAGGTCAAGGTCAAAAAGCTCTTTGCCGATGCGCGCGGCAACAGCCAGCTCGACGCCAACGGCAAGCCGGTTCGCCGCTATCTGACCGATCCGCCGGTGGACTATCGCGTGCCGGATCCGAACGCCCCGGTCGAGTTCGACGCCACGACGACCAAGAAGAAAAAGTTCCACTGGTTCTGGCAAAAGGACGACAGCAACTAGTGGCCCTCGTCGGTGCTCGCGTCAGCGGCGCGCCCGGAAAAATTCCCTGAGCATCGTCGCGGCCTCGTCGGCCGCCAGTCCGCCGTAGACCTCCGGTGCATGATGGGACGTCGGCTGCGCAAAGAAACGCACGCCGCTTTCCACCGCGCCACCTTTTTCATCGGATGCGCCGAAGTAGAGTCGCCGCAGCCGCGCGAATGAGATCGCCGCCGCACACATGGCGCAGGGCTCCAGCGTCACGTAGAGGTCCGCGCCGACAAGCCGCTCTGACCCGATCGCCGCCGCTGCGGCGCGGATCGCCAGCATCTCGGCGTGCGCCGTCGGATCGTCTTCCGCTCGCGTCCGGTTCCCCGCGCGGGCGATGATCTTGCCGTCCAGCGCGATCGCGGCCCCGATCGGCACCTCGCCGCGCGCCGCCGCTGCGCGCGCCTCCGCCAGCGCAACCGCCATTCCCTCCGCGGTGCTCATGGCCGTTCCCCTCGCGCCGATCCTGCCCCTCTGCTAATCACCGGCATCATGAAGCCGCCTCCAGCCACCCATCCCGGCGAGCGCATCGCCAAGGTACTTGCCCGCGCCGGTCTCTGCTCGCGGCGCGATGCCGAGCGCTGGATCGCCGAGGGCCGCGTCGCCGTCAACGGCAGGGAGATAGCCTCACCGGCGCTGAACGTCGGCCCCGGCGACCGTATCGCCGTCGACGGCGAGCCGCTGCCCGAACGCGAGCGCACGCGGCTGTGGCTTTATCACAAGCCGAAAGGCCTGGTCACGACCGCCCGCGATCCCGAAGGCCGCCCGACGGTCTTTGCGGCGCTTCCGAAGGATCTGCCGCGCGTCGTCGCCGTCGGCCGCCTCGACATCAACACCGAAGGGCTGCTGCTGTTGACCAACGATGGCGGCCTCGCCCGCGTCCTCGAGCTTCCCGCCACCGGCTGGCTCCGCCGCTACCGCGTCCGCGCCCATGGCAAGGTGACGCAGTCGGCGCTTGATTCGCTGAAGGACGGTGTTGCCATCGATGGCGTCATGTACGGCGCGGTCGAAGCCACGCTCGACCGCGTGCAGGGATCGAACCTCTGGCTGACCCTCGGCCTTCGCGAGGGCAAAAACCGCGAGGTCAAGAACCTCCTCGCTCATCTCGATCTCGACACCAACCGTCTCATTCGAGTCTCCTACGGGCCGTTCCAGATTGGCGATCTAGTCCCCGGCGAGACGCGTGAGATCAGGGGCCGCGTGCTGCGCGATCAGCTGGGCGAAAAGCTTGCCCGCGACGCCCACGCCGATTTCGAGGCGGCGGTCCGCCCGCCGCCTGTCGCCAGCCCGGCGCCGACGCCGCACGTCCACACGCGGCCCGGCAGGCCCGGCAAGCCCGCGAAGCCAAGGCAGGAATCGCGTGCGCATCGTCGCCGGTGAGTTCCGCGGCCGCACGCTGCTGACTCCCGCCGACGAGCGAATCCGCCCGACCGCCGATCGCGTCCGTCAGACGCTCTTTGATGTTCTTGCGCACGCCTATGGCGATCCGGTTGAGGGCGCCCGCGTACTCGATCTCTTCGCCGGCACCGGCGCACTCGGCCTCGAGGCAATCTCCCGCGGCAGCGCCTACGTTCTCTTCGTCGAGGACGGGGTGGAGGCGAGGGGACTGATCCGCGGCAATGTCGAGGCGTTTGGCCTGACCGGCCGTACCCGCATCTTCCGGCGCGATGCGACCCGGCTCGGCGATGCCGGCAACCTGCCGCCCTTTTCCCTCGCCTTCGTCGATCCGCCCTACGGCCAGGGCCTTGGCGAGAAGGCGCTCGCTGCGGCGTTGGCCGGCGGCTGGCTCGCCGACGATGCGCTGGTCGTGCTTGAGGAGGCGGCGGATGCGAAGATCGCCCCCGTCGTCGGCCTTGAACTGGTCGAGACCCGCCATATCGGCGACACCCAGATTGCCTTCCTGCGCCGAAGCAGTCTTGCCGATGACCCTCATCGACCATAGATCAGGCGCACTCAGGAGTACGAGCCCGATGAGCGAGATTCTCGACCAGACCGACCTTACCGAACGCGCCGCGCGCCTGGTGGCCGCGGCCCGCCGCGCCGGTGCCGATACCGCCGACGCGGTCTGCGTGCGCGGCATCGCGCTTTCCGTCGATGTCCGCCTCGGCAAGGTCGAGGAAACCCGGCGCGCCGAGGGCGACGATTTTACGCTCCGTGTCTTCGCAGGTCGGCGCTCCGCCAGCGTTTCAGCCAACGTGGTTGCTGATCCCAACGAACTGGCCGCCCGCGCCGTCGCCATGGCGAAGGTGGCTCCGGAGGATCGTTACGCCGGCCTCGCCGATCAGGAGAAGCTCGCCCGCGATTTCCCCGACCGCGATCTTCTCGACATCACTGTGCCCTCCGCCGCAGAGCTCACCGAGACCGCACTTGCCGTCGAGGATGCCGCCCGCGCTGTTCCCGGCGTCACCAATTCCGGCGGCGGCTCCGCCGGCTGGTCGCTGGGCGGCATGGTTCTGGCCACCTCCGACGGCTTCTCCGGCTCCTATCTCGTTTCGCGCTTCGGCCTGTCGGCGTCCGCCATCGCCGGCATCGGCACCGGCATGGAGCGCGACTACGATTTCGACAACAAGGTCTATAGCGCCGACCTCGACGATCCCGAGACGATAGGCCGCAACGCCGGCAACCGCGCCGTTCGCCGTCTCAACCCGCGCAAGATTCCCTCCGGTCGCGCCACCATCGTCTATGACCCACGCATCGCCACCAGCCTGGTCGGCCATCTTTCCGGGGCCGTCAACGGCGCCTCCATCGCCCGCGGGACGAGCTTCCTCAAGCACAAGCTCGGCAAGCAAGTGTTTGCCGCCTCTGTCCGCATTACGGACGACCCGACCCGCCCGCGCGGCCTGGCCTCGCGGCCCTTCGACGGCGAAGGGGTGGCCGGCGACCCCCTCGACATCGTCAGCGACGGCATCCTGCGCACCTGGTTTCTCGATTCAGCGACCGCCCGCGAACTGGGTCTGGAAACCAATGGCCGCGCCGCCCGCGGCGGCGCCAACCCGTCGCCCGGCTCGACCAATCTCACCCTGCTGCCGGGCACCCAGTCGCCCGAGGAAATGATCCGCGAGATCGGCACCGGCCTCTATGTGACCGAACTGATCGGCCATGGCGCCAGCATCGTCACCGGCGATTATAGTCGCGGCGCCGCCGGCTTCGTCATCGAGAACGGCGAACTCGGATACGCCGTGAGCGAGGTCACCATCGCCGGCAATCTCGCGGACATCTTCCGCGAGATGCGCCCGGCCAACGATCTCGCCTACCGTTTCTCGACCAACGCCCCGACCGTCGCCGTTCCCGGGCTAACCGTCGCCGGCAGCTGAGGCTTGCGGCGCCGGGCGTTTTCATGCACCAAATCGACCGCGGCTTTTCGCGGGATTCCGTGGCGCTCGCTATGGTGGGCATCTTTGGAATGGCTGCGGGCGGGTTCCAAGAGTCGGGTACATGAATTTGCAGACGGCGCCGGCCAAGCAGTTGCTTCATCTGGTCTTCGGCGGCGAACTCGATAGCCCTGACGAGGTGACCTTCGTCGATCTGGCTGCCCTCGACATAGTCGGTGTCTTCCCGAACTACGGCGCCGCCGACGATGCGTGGCGGGCCAAGGCCCAGGCTACCGTCGACAACGCACGTGTCCGCTATTTTATCGTCCACCTGCATCGCCTGCTCGATCCCGATTCCACAGGTGACGCCCGTGAGTGAACAGACGAATGCCCCGGCCGCCCGTGAAAGCCTGTCGAAGCGGCTGCGGCAGTCGCCTTTGGTGCTGAGCGTCGCAGCCCGCGCCCTGTCGACCACCTTGCGTCTCGTCAACGCCACCAACCCGATGACCTTCGAGCCGTGGACCAACGTCGAGGTCTTCAAGCGACATGCGCCCTTTATCGCTGCGGTCTGGCATGGTCAGGCGTTTCTTCTGCCGCTGACCCGTCCCAAGGGCTGGGCGGCCGACGTGCTGGTTTCCAAAAGCGCCGATGCGGAGCTCATTGCCCGCGTGATCAGCAACCTCGATCTTGGCCTTGTGCGTGGCTCCGGCGCCGCCGACCCTTCGCGCATGTTCGAGAAGGGGGCGGTGTCCGCCTTCCGCGGTATGAAGGCGGCGCTGGACGCCGGCCGCACGGTCGGCGTCACCGCCGATTTCCTGAAGGAAGCCCGCCGCAAGGTGAGCCCCGGCATCGTGGCGCTCGCACGCCTCACCAGGCGGCCGATCGTGCCGCTGGCGCTCGCCTCGAGCCGCTACATCACCATGGGCACGTGGGACTCTACAACGATACCGCTGCCGTTCGGTCGCGCCGCTTGCGTTTTCGGCAGGGTAGTCGAGGTCCCTCGCGACGCCAGCCCGGAGCTGCAGGAGCAGATACGGCAGCAGGTCGAGGACGACATGCATGCCGCCGATCTCCGCGCCTATGAAATAGTGGGGCGGCGCCGTGGCTGAGCCGTTCGCCGATCTGGTCCTCGCCGGCTATCGGCTGCTGGGTGAGGCCCTTCGTCCGCTGGTCCCCTTCGCGCTGGCCCTCCGCGCCAGGCGCGGCAAGGAGGATCGCGGCCGCTTCGGCGAGCGTTACGGTCGCGCTTCGCTCGCGCGTCCGGCCGGCCGTTTCGTTTGGGTCCACGCTGCAAGCGTCGGCGAGACCAACGCCGTCGTTCCCCTGATTGCCCGGCTGACCGGCGCCGGTCTCCAGGTGGTGTTCACTTCGACCACGCTCACCTCCGCCGCGATTGCCGTTCGCGGCCTGCCGAGCCGCGCCCTCCACCAGTTCGGACCGCTCGATGTTGCCTCTTTCGTCGATCGCTTCCTCGCCCATTGGCGGCCGGAGTTGGTCATCTTTGTCGAGTCGGAGCTGTGGCCGACCATCGTCACCCGCCTGGCGGCGACCGGCGTGCCGCTCGCCATCGTCAATGCCCGCCTGTCCCAGCGCTCTTTCCGCGGCTGGAGCCGCTTTGCCTCCGTCGCCCGCGCGCTGTTTTCGCGTATCGGGTTGACGCTGGCGCAGTCGGACGAGGATGCCGCCCGCTTTGCTTCGCTCGGTGCCGGTAACGTGCTGATCACCGGCAACCTCAAGTTCGATGCGCCGCCGCTCGCCGCCGCGGCCGGCGACCTCGATCGCCTCATCACCGACATCGGCCAGCGGCCGGTGTGGGTCGCCGCCTCGACCCACGAGGGCGAGGAGGAAATGGTCGCCGAGGCCCATCGCATCCTGCGCGTGAATCATCCCGGCATTCTTACGGTCATCGTGCCGCGCCACCCGGAACGCGGCGACGCGCTGCGCGCCATGCTGGCCGGGCGCCGTCTGTCGCTTGCCCAGCGTAGCCGCGGCGAACCGCTGGTCCGCGAAGTCGATGTCTACCTCGCCGACACGCTCGGCGAACTCGGACTGTTCTACCGTGTCGCGCCGGTCGCCTTCCTGGGCGGTTCGCTGGTCGCCCACGGCGGCCAGAACCCGATAGAGCCGACGCGGCTTGGCACCGCCGTCCTGCATGGCCCCCATGTCCACAACTTCGCGGACATCTACTCGCGTCTCGATGCTGCACTGCCGAGCGCCGTCATCGCCGACGGCCGCGGACTGGCGATGGAAGTCGGCCGCCTGCTTGCCAACCCCAAAGCCGCCGCCGATCGCGCCGCCGCGGCCGTCGCCGCGCTGGCGCCGCTTTCAGGTGCGCTGGATCTCACCATGCGCGCCTTGCAGCCCTATCTCGCCGGAGAATCCCCATCGCCATGAGGCGCACGGCGCCTGAATTCTGGTGGCGGACGGAGCCCAACGCCGCCGCCCTGGCTCTGTGGCCGATTGCCCGCATCTGGGCGGCGGCCGCCACCTGGCGGATGGCGAAGCCACCGACCTGGCGCGCTCCGGTCGCCGTCGTCTGCGTCGGCAATTTCGTCGTCGGCGGTGCCGGCAAGACGCCGACGGTTATCGCGCTTGCCCGCGTCGCGCGCAGCCGCGGCCTCAAGCCCGGCCTGCTCGCCTCGGGCTATGGCGGCGACGTGCGCGCGCCGATTCTCGTCGACCCCACCGTCCACACCGCCGATCAGGTCGGTGACGAGGCGCTGCTCTTGGCCGCCGTCGCGCCGACGGTCGTCTCGCGCGATCGCGTCGCCGGCGCCAGGCGCCTCGCCGGGGAAAACGTCGAGATCATCATCATGGACGACGGTTTCCAGAATCCGGCCCTCGCCCTCGATCTCGCTCTGGTCGCCGTGGATGCCGCCGCGGGCGTCGGCAACGGGCTGACCGTGCCGTCGGGGCCGTTGCGCGCGCCGCTCCCCCCGCAGATGCGCCGTGCCGGAGCGCTCCTCGTGGTCGGCGATGGCGAAGCCGCCGATCCGCTCATCCGCGCCGCCGCCCGTGCCGGACGTCCGGTGCTACGTGCACAAATCAGGCCGACGCGGTACAAGGACTGGCGGAAGGAACCGATCCTCGCGTTCGCCGGCATCGGCCACCCCGACAAATTCTTCGCCACCCTGAAGGAAGCCCATGCCCCGGTGGTCCGCACCCTGAGCTTTGCCGATCACTACAATTACGGTGAGGTCGATGCCGTGCGGCTGATGCACATAGCCGACACCGAGAAGCTGCGCATGGTCACCACGGAGAAGGACTTCGTTCGCCTCGCGCGCAAGACCGGCGCGCTCGCCAGGCTGCGCGATCGCGTTGAGTCATTTCACGTCATGCTGGAGTTCGAGAACCCGGCAGCGATCGGCGAGATGATCGACGAGGCGGTGCAAAAGGCGGCGTTGGCGCAACCGCGCCACCGCGTATCGTAAAACCTCAGATGCTGCCGGTTTCCTGGAAGCGCTTCAGCGCCGCCGCAGCGTCGACGTAGACTTCCTGGCGCTTGACGCTCCAGTATTTCACCTCGTCGAGCGGAATCTCTATGCCGCTCACCGCGCACTTCACGTAGGCGCCGGGCAGCAGCACCTGGAAATCGCCATCGAGGTAGCGCAGCCGCGCTTCGCCGCCGCGCCCGACCCGTTCAACTCTGTTCATGGCCATGACCTTAACCCGTTCACCGCCGGCCGAACAGGCGTTCGATATCGGCAAGCTTCAACTCGATATAGGTCGGCCGGCCGTGATTGCACACGTTGGAATTGGGCGTCGCTTCCATCTCGCGGAGGAGCGCATCCATCTCCGCCGGCTTCAGCAACCGCCCGGCGCGCACCGAGCCGTGGCAGGCCATGGTCGACGCCACCCGGTCGAGCCGCTCCCTGACCGTCGCCGTCCGTTCCCATTCGGCAATTTCGTCGGCGAGGTCGCGCACCAGCCCGCCGGCGTCGATTACGCCGAGCATCGCCGGCGTCTCACGCACCGCGATGGCGCCCGGCCCGAAGCGCTCGACCGCGAGCCCGACCTCGGCAAGTTCTACCGCCCGCTCGGCGATGCGTTCGGCATCGTCGGGCGACAGCTCGACGATCTCCGGGATGAGCAGCATCTGCGTGGCGACACCGCGTTCGGCGAGCGATCGCTTCAGCCGCTCGTAGACCAGCCGCTCGTGCGCCGCATGCTGGTCGACGATTACCAGCCCGTCTTCCGTCTGCGCCACGATGTAGGTTTCGTGGATCTGCGCCCGCGCCGCCCCCAGCGGTCGCGCCACCAGTGCGGGATCCGGCGGCGCAACGTTGGCATCGGCCGACGGCATGACCGCCTCGAACGCTGCCTGCAATGGTTCCGCAAAGCCACCCGCCAGCGCTGCGTTGCCGTCTGCCCGCCAGCCGCCGTCATTTTTCCAGTTGAATGGCACGGGCCGCTGCGGCCGCACGAACGCCGGCCTGAACGCCGCGATCGTCGCCTCGGCGCCCGATGTCGTCGCCCGCCGCCCGCCGATGCCGAGCGCCTCGCGGATCGCGCCCACTATAATACCGCGCAACAGCCCGGGATCGCGGAAACGCACCTCGGCCTTGGTCGGGTGGACGTTGACGTCCACCTGGCCGGCATCGAGCGTCAGGTAGAGCGCCGCCACCGGATGGCGCTCGCGCTTCATCACGTCGGCATAGGCCGCGCGCAGCGCCCCGAGCAGTTGCTTGTCGCGCACCGGCCGTCCGTTGACGAAGAAATATTGCGCCAGCCCGTTGCCGCGGCTGAACGTCGGCAGACTGGTGTAGCCGGCGAGATGCACGCCCTCGCGCGTGGCGTCGATGGCAACCGCGTTCCGCGCGAAATCCCCGCCTATGACCTGGCCGATTCGCGTCAGCCGCGCTTCCTCGCCGGTGGCCGCCGGATAGTCCGTCGCCACCCGGTCCTCGCCGGCGACGTCGAAACGGATTTCCGGATGCGCCAGCGCCAGCCGCTTCACCACGTCGCTGATCGCCGCCGATTCCGCCCGCTCCGATTTCAGGAATTTCAGCCGCGCGGGCGTCGCGAAAAAGAGATCGCGCACCTCGACCCGCGTGCCGCCGCTGAGCGCCGCCGGCCGCACCGCCGACCCCGCGCCACCATCGACGGTAATCTCGAACCCGCACGCCGCGCCCTGCCGCCGCGAGACGATGGTGAGGCGCGCCGCCGCGCCGATCGCCGCCAGCGCCTCGCCGCGAAAGCCCAGCGAACGAATGTCGTCCAGCCCGCCGTCCAGCTTGGAGGTGCAGTGCCGCTCGACCGCCAGCGCCAGGTCGTCGGCGCTCATGCCGCCGCCGTCGTCAACAACCCGCGTCAGCGCCACGCCACCCGCCGCCGTCACCACCTCGATACGGGTCGCACCCGCGTCGATGGCGTTCTCGACAAGTTCCTTCACCACGCTCGCCGGCCGCTCAACCACCTCGCCGGCGGCGATGCGGTTGACCATGTCCTCACTGAGGCGGCGGATCGGCATGCGGCTGATTCTGTCGGATTCGGGAGTGCTTTGAAAGGTCAGGGCGCCCGAGAATCCACCTCACGCACCGCTCATCCCCGCGAAAGCGGGGACCCCAGGTGTCGCCACAAGGCTCGCCGCCCGGTTAAACCGCCCGCCAGCCGATATCCCGCCGGCAGAATCCTCCCGGCCAGTCGATCGCCGCCACCCCGGCGTAGGCCCGCGCCTGCGCCTCCGCGATGGTCGCCCCGCGCGCCGTCACGTTGAGCACGCGGCCGGCCGCCGCTACCAGTTTGCCATCGGCAAGCGCTGTGCCCGCATGAAAAACCTTCACCCCCGGCAGCGCGTTCGCTCGTGCTATCCCGTCAATGACATCGCCTTTCGCATACGCTCCGGGATACCCGCGCGCCGCCATCACGACCGTCAGCGCCGCATCGCCGCTCCACCGCGGCGCCACGCCCGCCAACCGTCCCTCGGCGGTCGCCTTCAGCAGCGCCAGCAGATCGCTGTCCAGCCGCAGCATCAGCGCCTGCGTCTCGGGGTCGCCGAAGCGCACGTTGTATTCGATGAGCTTCGGCCCGCTCACCGTCAGCATCAGGCCGGCATAGAGCGCGCCGCGGAAGGGCGTGCCCCGCGCCGCCATCGCGGCAACCGTCGGCCGCACGATTTCGGCAAGCGTCCGCTCGACCAGCGCCGGTGTCATCGCCGGGGCAGGGGAGTAGGCGCCCATGCCGCCGGTGTTCGGCCCGGTGTCGCCGTCGCCCGCCCGCTTGTGGTCCTGCGCCGTCGCCAGCGGCACCACCGCGTCGCCGTCGGTGAGCGCAAAGAAGCTCGCTTCCTCGCCTCCAAGAAATTCCTCGATCACCACCTCGCGCCCGGCGGCGCCATGCGCGCCGGCGAAACACGCCGCCACCGCCGCGAGCGCCTCGTCCACCGTCGCCGCAACGGTCACGCCCTTGCCGGCGGCCAGTCCGTCCGCCTTGACCACGATCGGCGCGCCGGTCGCGCGCACATACACCGCCGCCGCGGCCGCGTCGCTAAAGCGCCGGTAAGCCGCCGTGGGAATCCCCGCCTCGTCGCAGAGCACCTTCGTGAATCCCTTGGAGCCCTCCAGTTGCGCCGCCGCCCGGCTTGGCCCGAACACGCCGACGCCTACCGAGGCGAGCGCGTCGGCAAGCCCGGCGACCAGCGGCCCTTCCGGCCCGACTACGACGAACTCGATGCCCTGCGCGCGACAGAACGCCAGAACCCCCGCCTGATCGTCAGCCTGGATCGCGACAAGCTCGGCGTGTTCGCCGATCCCCGGATTCCCCGGCGCCGCGTAAAACCGCGTCAGCAGCGCCGACCGCGCGATTTTCCACGCCAGCGCATGCTCGCGCCCGCCCGATCCGATGAGGAGAACCTTCATGGCGCGGCGCTTAGCATAAAATGTTCCTGTCGTCCCCGCGAGAGGCGGGGAGCCAGCAGACTCCGTCGGTCGACCCTCACCCCCGGACTTGCCGCGGCACTTCCTCTCCCATAGGGAGAGGGCCGCGAGCTTCGTGAGCGGAGCGAACCAGGTCGCGAATCGAAATGGATCCCATCATCCCCGACGCGGTCCGCGGCCACTGGGCCGATCGCGTCCTGCCGTCGGCGTGGCGTCCGTACGCCCGCATGGCGCGGCTGGAGCGCCCGATCGGCTGGTGGCTGCTGCTGCTGCCTTGCTGGTGGTCCTCGACCTTGGCGAGCGACGCGCTCCACCAGCCGCCGAATTTCTGGCACCTCGTCCTTTTCCTCGTCGGTGCCGTCGCCATGCGCGGCGCCGGCTGCAGCTACAATGACATCGTCGACCGCGATCTCGACGCCAAAGTCGCCCGCACGCGCGCCCGCCCGATTCCGAGCGGCCAGATCACCGTGCGCAACGCGAAAATCTTCCTCGTCGCGCAAGCGTTGGTCGGGCTCGTCGTCCTTCTCCAGTTCAACCGCTTCGCGATTTTTCTTGGCGTCCTGTCGCTCGCCACGGTGATCGTCTACCCGTTCATGAAGCGCGTCACCGACTGGCCGCAGCTTGGCCTCGGCCTTGCGTTTTCGTGGGGCGCTCTGATGGGCTGGGCGGCGATCTTCGCCGGGCTCGCACTGGCTCCGCTGCTGCTTTATGCCGGCGCGATCCTGTGGACCATCGGCTACGACACGATCTACGCCCATCAGGACCTGGAGGACGACGCCCTTATTGGGGTCCGTTCCACCGCCCGCCTTTTCGGTGCCCGCACCAAGCCGTTCCTCGCGTTATTTTATGCCGGAGCGACAGTGCTTTTCGCCGCCGCCTACGGGCTTGCCGGCGCCGGCGTCGTCGCCTGGCTGGCTCTGGCGGTCGGCGCCGTCCATCTCGCCTGGCAGGTCCAGACGCTCGACATAGCCGACGGCGACCGCTGCCTGCGGCTCTTCCAGTCGAACCGCGACTACGGGTTGATCCTGTTTGCGGGATTGCTGGTCGACGCGTTTCTGCGCGCGACCGCATGAAGTGCGACCGGCGCTAGTTCCGCGCGATGATCTCGCGACCGCTGAGCCGTTCCATCAGCTCCGGCCGTCCGGTCTTGCGCCGCGTCAGGAAGCGCGGACGTCGCTTGGCGAAATACGAATGGCGGCGGCGCGGCTTCGGCGGCGCGATGGTTACGCCGCGGTTGAGCAGCGGTACCGACATTGAACCGTCCTGTCCGACCACCAGCAGCGGCAGGTCGAGCGTCCGCCCCCACGCCTGCCAGTCGCCGGCCAGATCCTCGGGGGTGTCGCTGCTGGCGAGCAGCAGGGTCAGCGCCGATTCCGCATGGAGCAGTTCGACGAATGCGCGCACGTCGCCGTTATTGCCGATCGCTTCCATGCGCACCGCCACGCCGCGGTAGGCGGCAATCGGCACGGCCATCGTCCGCGCCGGCCCATTGCTCACGGGCAGGCTGACGAGCGCCTGGTTGCGCTCGATCACGAACGCTGCCGCCGCCGGCTCCCCGTGCGGGAAGCTGCGGGCCGGCAACGTGTGCGGGTCGAGCCGGATGTGCCGGCTCGACCCGACGGTTGCTCCGCCGGCCACTGTTTGACGCCTCAAAACGCATCCCACGGGTCCGTTTGTTGTGGACCTCGTTTGTAGGCTCACTCTGCCACAGAGGAGTCAGGGCCGGCTTAAGGGTCTCGGTTAAATTTGAATGATGCTGGAAAGGGTTAGCGCCATCTCACCGGACAGGGTTTAGATAACCTTGCGGGGGGCCATTTTCACGGCTTCCTGCCTCCTCTCTGAATGGCTCAATTCTGCGAGTTGGTCAGCGTTCGCGAGGAGACGATAATCGCGACCTCTCACACCAAATCAGCCCCGCAGGTGTCAACTCAGGTGTCAAAGAGGGTGGTCAGCTACGGTGGAGTCTAAACTCAACCAGTGCATCGACACGCTCATCGCCCGACGCGATGGGCAGAAGGGATAGTCCAACGACAACCGACATGACTTCAGACGACCACCTGCTTGAGCAGGCGCACAGACCGCACACGATTACATGATGCACGCCAAGAGCGACATCGACGAGCTGTTCGGCGACGACTACGCCATCCAAGCATCCGGAGTTGG
>DATCBY010000039.1:0-2585 GCA_036511595.1 Bauldia sp. | reverse complement strand
CGGTGACCATCTTCTCGGCGTTGGTGATGAAGTACGGCGAGAGGTAGCCGCGGTCGAACTGCATGCCTTCGACGACCTCGAGTTCGGTCTCGGCGGTCTTGGCTTCCTCGACCGTGATGACGCCCTCGTTGCCGACCTTCTTCATGGCGCTGGCGATCATGTCGCCGATTTCCTTCTCGCCATTTGCGGCAATCGACCCAACCTGCGCGATCTCTTCCGAAGTCTTGATCGTCTTCGAGCGCTTCTCGAGGTCCTTCACTGCTTCGGTGACGGCGAGGTCGATGCCGCGCTTGAGGTCCATCGGGTTCATACCGGCGGCGACCGACTTGGCGCCTTCGCGCACGATCGACTGGGCCAGAACGGTGGCGGTGGTGGTGCCGTCACCCGAGATGTCGTTGGTCTTCGAGGCCACTTCGCGCACCATCTGGGCGCCCATGTTCTCGAACTTGTCCTCGAGCTCGATCTCCTTGGCGACGGTAACGCCGTCTTTGGTGATGCGGGGAGCGCCGAACGACTTGTCGAGGACGACGTTGCGACCCTTGGGGCCGAGCGTCACCTTGACGGCGTTGGCGAGAATGTCGACGCCGCGCAGCATTCTTTCGCGAGCGTCGGTGGAAAATCTTACGTCTTTGGCAGCCATGGCTGAAGTATTCCTTCTGTTCAATCTTGCGGGGGCTCAGGTCGGAAGCGAGGCGAGCGTCACGCCGCCTTGCGGACTGCAGCCTTGCCTTCGATCACGCCCATGACGTCGGACTCCTTCATGATCAGGAGATCTTCGCCGTCGATCTTCACTTCCGTGCCCGACCACTTGCCGAACAGGATGCGGTCGCCGGCCTTGACGTCGAGCGGCACGAGCTTGCCGGATTCATCACGCGCGCCGGGGCCGGCGGCGACGATCTCGCCTTCCTGCGGCTTCTCCTGGGCGGTGTCCGGAATGATGATGCCGCCGGCGGATTTCGCTTCGGATTCGATGCGGCGAACCACCACGCGGTCGTGGAGCGGGCGAAATTTCATGGGCTTTCCTTTGGGAAGAGGGAGACGATCCGGTGTCGGACCATCACGGCTCGCGCTTTAGCAGTCTATGGCGGCGAGTGCTAACTCGGATGTATGGCCGGCCCCGTTGCATTGCAAGGAATACTGCAGTAATCGGCAGTTCCACATCGGGCGCCGACGACCAAACTCGGGCCTATTCCAATGTGAAGCCGCGACCGAAGGGCGCGCCGTCCTTCCCGACGAGGGCTTGCCGTTTACCCGGGCCAGCAGCAGCAATTGGGGCTCAAGCGAAGGCCGAGCTCACCCGCAGGATGTCGGCTCTTGGCGTCATACGGCATCTCTCTCTCGCTCACTCTCAGTTCCATACTAGATCTTGAGGTCTGGCTCTAAATTGCCTGCCGTCTTTGCTTCCACCAGGAACTGGAAGCGACGGCCGCCAGGATGATCGCGCCGACCAGAATATCGCGGACGTAGCTGTCGACCCTCATCTGCGTCAGGCCATTATCGAGCACTCCGAGGGCCAGGACACCGATCAAGGTCGCGTGGACCCGCGGTTCGCCCTCCTCGCTCATGGTCATGCCCAGGAAGACCGCGGCGATCGCGTTCAGCATCAGGCCGCTGCCTTGGGTCGGATTCGCCGACGCGACACGGCTCGAATACATGAGCCCGGCAATGGCGGCGCCAAGACCCGCGAGCGAAAAAGCAGTGAGCCGGAGGCTGCGTAGTCTGACGCCGCTCAAACGCGCGGCCTCGCTGTTGCCGCCAATAGCGTAAAGCCGGCGGCCGAAGGTGGTCTGTTCCAGAAGAATCCAGACGAGCGCCACGACGCTGGCGCCGACGATCGTCAGGTACGGAAGATTGAGTGCTCCGCCCCCTATGGGAATGCCGCCGCGCGCGAAGCCGGAAAATGAGTCTGGAATATCCCGCCCGAAAATTGTCTTGCCGCCACTGACGAGGAACGCCGCGCCCGAAAAGATCGTAAGCGTCGCCAGCGTGGCGATGAACGGCAAGATACCGATGAAGCTGACCAGGACGCCATTGAACACGCCGCCCGCAAGCCCTGCCAACAGGGCGACCGCGACCGCCGCCCACACCGGATATCCGAGCGTGAAGAGCTTTGCGACGACGATGCCAGAAAGGCTCGCCATCGAGCCAACGCTGAGGTCGAAGTCGCCCATTGCCATGACGATGGTCATTCCGGCCGCCACCACGGTCAACATGCTCACCTGTTGGGTGATGTTCAGCCAGTTGCGCCCGGTCATGAACGTGTCGGGAAGGCTTATCCAGAAGAACAAAAGTACGCCCGCGAAACCGATCAGGGTGCCGTAGCGCCGCAGGACGGAGGTCATTTGCCTAGCTTCCCGACCGCCGGCGCAGCGACTGGCGTTTCGGGCTCGTAGTAATGCGCCAGAAGCATCTCTTCGCTTACACCGTCGGCCTCGATCGTCGTCGCCACCCTGCCGTTGCGCATCACCACGATGCGGTCGCACATGGCAAGCAGCTCAGGAAGATCTGACGAGGCGAGGAGTACGGCGACGCCGGTCGCGCTCATTTGGCGGACCACGGAATAGATGTCGAACTTCGCTCCCACG
>DATCBY010000038.1:0-3448 GCA_036511595.1 Bauldia sp. | reverse complement strand
TCGACATGGCCGCAAACTGGACGCCTACGGTCGAGAACTATCTCGGCCGCGTCACCAAGACCCGCATCCTCGAAGCGGTGCGCGAGGCCAAGGGTGAGGCGGCAGCCCAGCTCATCGACCATCTCAAAAAGCCGGAGATGGCCAAGGAGGCGGAACGGCTGCTCTCCGGGACCGGCTGGCTGCCCGAGCCGGAAGTTCCGGCGGACGCCGCAGGCGCCGATGCCGAGGAGAACCTGCCCGCCTTCCTCGACGAGGAAGAAGCGCAGGAAGCTCCCATGGCCGACGCCGCGGAGTGACCGATCGCGGGGCGGCCACTCAAGCCAGACGGGCCGTCCCGCTTTTTTCCAACCAGATTGCTGATTCCGGGGCAAGCCGCCCATCTATTCCGAGATGATGGCGCCCCCCTGTTCCGATTAATTGCCGCCCAGCGTTCCGATTAATCCTCGCCCATGATTCCGGGATGATGCCGCCCGGGTACGGGGGATGACGGGAACCTCTGCTGGCTGTGCGTAGGGTCTGCTCTTTGGCTTTGGCTGAGGAGCGGATCGATGCCAGCGGGGAGAGTTTCCATGCGCCACGTGCGCGAGATTTTGCGATTGGATTTTGCCGGGACTTCCAAGCACGAGATCGCCCGACGGACGGGACTGGCGCCGTCGACGGTGCGCGAGACGCTGAAGCGCTTTGCGGTCACGGAGCTGGGTTGGCCGCTGCCAGACGATGTGACGGACGGGGCTCTCGAAGCGCTTCTGTACAAGAACGCCGGGACGAAGCAGGGCCATCGCCGCCAAGTCGAGCCGGACTGGGTGGCGATCCACCGCGAGCTCAAGCGCAAGCACGTCACGCTCCAGATCCTGTGGGACGAGTACATCGAGCAGCATCCCGACGGATATCGCTATTCCCGCTTCTGCGATCTCTTCCGGGCTTGGGAAGGCAAGCTGTCGGTCACGATGCGCCAGCCCCATGCCGGCGGCGAGAAGATGTTCGTCGATTACGCCGGCGACAGGGCGACGGTGGTGATCGACCGGCTGACCGGTGAGATCCGGGAGGCCTGGATCTTCGTCGCCGTGCTCGGCGCGTCCAACTTCACCTATGCCGAGGCGACCTGGACCCAAGGGCTGGCGGACTGGATCGGCGCCCACACGCGCGCTTTCGAAGCGATCGGCGGGGTGCCGCGGCTGGTCGTGCCCGACAACACCAAGACGGCCGTGATCAAGGCGTGTCTCTACGAACCGTCGGTCAACCGGACCTATACCGAGATGGCGGGGCATTACGACACCGCCATCCTGCCGACACGGCCCCGCAAACCACGCGACAAGGCGAAGGTCGAGGCCGGCGTGCTGATCATGGAGCGCTGGATTCTCGGGCGCTTGCGGAACCGGTGTTTCTACAGCTTGGCGGAGCTGAACGGGGCGATCCGTGAACTGCTGGTCCGGGTCAACGATGAACGGCCGATCCGCCGGCTCGGCGTGACGCGGCGTCAGCTCCTCGAAGAACTCGATCGGCCCCAACTCAAACCCCTGCCGATCGAGCCTTACGTGTTCGCCGAGTGGCGCATTCGCCGCGCCGGCATCGATTATCACGTCGACGTCGACCGGCATTACTACAGCGTGCCCTACCGCTTCGCGAAGGATCAGGTCGAGGTCCGGCTCACCGCGCGGACCGTGGAAGTCTTCGCCAGGGGCGAGCGCATCGCCGCCCATCTGCGGTCCAGCGGCAACGGCAAGCATACGACGGTGCAGGACCACATGCCGTCGAGCCATCGGCGCTACGCCGACTGGACGATCGAGCGCATCCGGCGCGACGCCGCCGGGATAGGGCCGTCGGCGTCGGCGCTGTGCGATCTGATCCTCAAAGAACGATCGCATCCTGAGCAGGGCTTCCGCGCCTGCCTCGGCATCGTCCGGCTGGTCAAAGCCTTCGGAGCGAACCGGGTGGAAGCGGCCGCGGCGCGGGCGCTCGATATCGGGGCCCGGACCTATGGTTCCGTCAAATCCATCCTCGACAACAAGCTCGATCGCCACGCCGCCCCTCAGCACGGCCAGGACCCCGTGACGATCCTCCATCGCAACATCCGTGGCCGGCACTATTACCATTGAGGAGACGACATGCTCACCCATCCCACCCTCGACCAGCTCAATCAGCTCGGGCTGTTCGGCATGGCGAAAGCCTTCGGCGAGGTCGAGACTTCCGCCGAGGCAGCGGCACTCACCCATCCGGAATGGCTGGCTCTCCTGCTCGACCGGGAAATGGCCTACCGGCACGACAGGAAACTCGCCGCCAGGCTCCGCTATGCCAGGCTGCGCCAGCAGGCGCTCGTCGAGGACATCGATTACCGCGCCGTGCGCGGCCTTGATCGCCAACTCTTCCAGAAGCTCGTGATCGGCGATTGGATCGGCGTGCACGACAATCTGATTGTCTGCGGTCCGACCGGCGTCGGAAAGAGTTGGCTTGCTTGCGCGCTCGGTCACAAGGCATGCCGCGACAATCGCTCCGTTCTCTATCAACGCGTCCCCAAACTGTTCGGCGAGCTGGTGATCGCGCGAGGCGACGGCCGATATGCTCGCATCAGTCGCGCTCTGGCCGGCGTCCAACTCCTCATTCTCGACGATTGGGGGCTCGAGCCCCTCGACGCTCAGGCGCGCCACGACCTTCTGGAAATCCTCGAGGAACGCTACGGCCGCCGATCGACCATCATCACCAGTCAACTTCCCGTCGAGGACTGGCACGCGGTGATCGGCGATCCGACCTATGCCGACGCCATCCTCGACCGCCTCGTCCACAATGCCCACCGCCTCAACCTGTCCGGCGACAGCCTCCGGCGCACACGGTCGAAGCCGGCCGAGAGAGCTTGACCAAACCAACCGATCGGTGCCACCAATGACCAGCCAGCAAGGCCCGAAGCCCTGGGCGACATCATGTCGGAATCCTGGGCGCCATCAAATCGGAATGCCTGGGCGACTTCGTCGGAATCGGCATTCACACCCTTGTGCCGCTCCTGCATTGGCTGCCGCCCGCCGCGTTCCGGACCGGCCTGCGCATCCTCGGCAAGACCTTCTATGCCCGCGAGGAGACGCTCAATCTCATGTCATCGGCCGATTTGTCGGGGGCCGCGCGCGCGGCCGGTGTGGGGCCGCATAGGATAAGCACGGTCGGCATGCTCGGCTGGCCGACCAACCTCATTTTGCTAGCGCGACGAGGCTGACCCGCCTCAGGGGTTCGACAGCAACCCTGCGGCTGCCGCGGAGCTCCAGCACGCTGATGAAGAAACTCCCGTAGATCAATTGGAAGCCAAGGACGATCGACGTCGCCGCATGGATGACGATCCGCATGGTTTCGGTCGGGCGGAGCGGGCCGAACCCGACTTCGTCCCAGACCCCCACCGCGTAAAGCGCCAGCCCCAGACCCACGAGCAGCAGCACCGCTCCGGCGCCGATACCCTTTTCCAGCG
>DATCBY010000037.1:0-43468 GCA_036511595.1 Bauldia sp. | reverse complement strand
GGCCGCGATCACGAACTAATCATCAAACTTGAGCCCGCTCAATTGACAAGCGTCGCCTTCCATCGGTGCGGCGCATGCCTCCCGGACGCTCCGGTTTTCGCCGCGCCCGACGTAGTCGCGCCGACCCGCGGGTGAAGCGCTTCAACGTCCCGCCCAGCTAATGCGGGCGTGGCGGCTCAGAGCCGACCGTGTTCGCAAATCGCACACGCGTTCGTTTACGGAACGGGCGTGGCGGAAACCGCGGGTGAGCATGCGCAGAGCCTGCGCCGTGATCTCCCGGCTGCTCATTGCGAGCGCAGCCGACCAGTCTGGTTCACGTCGTAGTCGGTTGATGTTGACTCCGGGACTTGCTATCGATTGTGCGCATGGCGCACTACTGTTCGCAATCCGAACGGACCGCCTGGTGCTGGACGCTGCTGGGAGGCGTCCACAATAATATTGAAGTCCGTCCGCGCCGAAGCGCGGACAAAATATCTGGGAGGAATGCACGTGGGTTCCATCGCGCGTCAGTCGCCCGCCCCGGCGGCGGCAGGAAGGTTCGACGACGAATTCGATATCGTGATCGTCGGCGGCGGTGGTGTCGGTTTGGCATCGGCCTGCTTCTCGGCGTGGCATGGCAACAAGGTGCTACTTCTGGAGAAGGCGCCTCAGCTCGGCGGCACGACACAGAAGGCGGCGTTCTGGTACTGGGTACCCAACAACGAGCCCATGCGGGCGATGGGCCTCAAGGACACGAAGGACGACTGCATCCGCTACATGGCGCGCCTGTCGCGCCCGGAGGTTTACAATCCCAACCATCCGCGCTTCGGCATGAGCGAATGGGAATACGAGGCGTGTGCGGCGATTTACGACAATGCCTCGCCCGCCGTAGAACTTCTCAACAAGAAGGGCGCGCTGGAGTATCGCCACTGCGCCGGCGTGCCCGACTACTGGGCCGAGATACCGGAAGACAAGGCGCCGCTCGGGCGCGTGCTGGTTACCAAGCAGGCGCGCGAGTCCATGTCGGATGGCGGCGTGCACGCGATTATCACGATGAGCAAGGCCGCCAAGGCGGCCGGCGCCGACATCCGCACCAGCCACCGGGTCCAGCGCACGATCGTCGATCGTGGCCGCGTCGTCGGCGTCGAAGCCGACAATGCAGCCGGCAAGACCCAGCGTTTCAAGGCGCGCAAGGCGGTGATCTTCGCCTCGGGCGGCTTTACCCACGACGTTGACCTACGCAAAAACTACCTCAGCGCTCCCGTCCTGGGCGGCTGCGCGGCGCCGACCAACGAAGGCGACTTCGTCCACATCGGATCGGCGGTCGGCGCGGAACTGCGCAACATGAACTACGCGTGGATGTGCCCGATCGTGCTGGAAAAAGCGGTGAAGCACGACCCGACGCTGATCGGGACGTTCTCGCCGTCCGGCGACTCGATGATCTACGTCGACATGCACGGCAAGCGCGTCAGCAACGAGAAACTGGCGTACAACGAGTCGGCGCAGGCCTTCTTCAAGTGGGACCCGACCAAATCGGAATACCCAAACCTGGTGATGGTCGCGATCTGGGACCAGCGCAGCCAGGACCATTCGGCCAGCGACGAATACGGCCGCTTCATCGTGCCGAAGGGCGCGGATTCCTCGCACGTCATCAAGGGCGCGACCTGGGACGAACTGGTCGCGCACATCCAGAAGCGCGTCAAGAAATATTCCCGCCAGATCGGCAACATGAAAGTCGCCGACGACTGCGCGAAGAATCTCAAGGCGACGGTCAGCCGGTTCAACGGCTTCGCCAAGGCGGGTAAGGATCTCGATTTCCATCGCGGCGAGCGGCAGGTCGAACTGCTGTTCAACGGACCGACCGCACCGAAGACCGGGAAGAACCCGACCATGTTCCCGTTCGCGGGCAAAGGGCCGTACTACGCGACCCTGATGACCGGCGGCAACCTTGACACCAAGGGCGGTCCGGCGACCAACGCCAACGGTCAGGTGCTCGATGCCATGAACAAGCCGATCCCGGGCCTCTACGGCGCCGGCAATTGCGTGGCCTCGGCTTCCGCCCGAGCTTATTGGGCCGGAGGCGCCACGCTGGGGCCGTTCCTGGCTTTCGCTTACCTTGCCGCCAACGCAGCCCATCGCGAGGCGGCGCAATAATCCGGCCGAAGAAAAACATCATTCAGCGTGTTCACGGGACGACAGGGAGGAGACCGGAATGGCACTGACCAAGCAGACGATGACCGACGAGCAGCGCAAGTCGGTGGCGATCGAATATCTGAAAGCCTTCGATAACGGCGGTGTCACCTCGACGGGCGGATCGATCCTCGATCTCTTCGACGATCACGCCCAGGTCTACTTCCCGAAATGGGGCGTTGCCCGCGGCAAGGAAGAAATAGGCAAATGCTTCGGCGACGTCGGCGGCACGCTGAAGTCCATCGTCCACCACTACTCGCACTTCAACTGGATCTTCTCCGGCGGCGACGTGGTCGTGTGCGAAGGCACCAGCCACGGCGAGCACAAGGACGGACCGTGGCGGGCGGGCGTGCCTGAGTGGGCCGCCGGCAACTGGTGCGACGTGTTTGAAATCCGCGACTGGAAGATCCAGCGCTGCTTCATCTATCTCGATCCGGACTACGCGGGAAAAGATACCGCGCGATACCCCTGGCTAAAGGGGAAGTAGGAAACTCGACGACCTGCGGACGCTCCGCAGCACCAAAACTAAGAAGCAACACCTTGGGAGGAATACCTATGAAGATTATGCATAAGTGGGCCGTATCCGGCCTCGCCGGCGCCGTTCTGGCGCTGGCTGCCGGCGCCTCCGCTAACGCCGCGACCGCCGAAGACCTCGAGATGAAGTCGCTCGGCACGACCGAAGTGAACCCGGTCATCACCGAGTCGTTCACCCGCTTTGCCAAGGGCCTCACCGACGACCAGCGCAAGCTGGCCCTGCAGTGCTGGAAGGATTCGGTCTGCGACACCGGGCACGGCGATCTTACCGTCGCGCTGGCTGATGGTTTCGGCGAGAACGTTTGGCGTCAGGTCACCAAGATGGAATTCATCATGGAGGCCCTGACCTATCCGAACATCAAGAAGATCATCTACACTTCCGCCCGGTCCGACCCGACAAAGGCAATCGCCGATCTCCGCGGCCTGACCGCGCAGAAGGCCAACGTCATCGTCGTGTTCGCCGATGCCGGCACGGCCCTGCTGCCCTCGATCAAGGAAGCGACTGCTGCCGGCGCTACCGTCGTGCTGCATAACGGCACCTATGTCGGCGGCGACGCCGGCAAGGATTACCTGACCACGGTCAGTGAGGATCTCTGCAAGCTCGGCACCGGCATGATCGATGCCGTGGCTGAAGCCGAGAAGGGCAAGAAGCCGATCAACGTGGTCGAACTCGGCGGCACGCCTGGCAACGGCCTCAGCGCCGGCTGGCAGAAGTGCTCCGACTCCGAGATGACCAAGCTCGGCGGCATGAAGCTGCTTGGCAAGGCCGATACCAACTGGACGCAGGAAGGCGCGTTCCAGGCGATGTCCGGCTTCCTCGCCCAGAACGACAGCGTCGACGGCGTCGTCTACGAATACGCCGACGGCTTCCGCGGCGGTCTCCGCGCGTACCAGGAGGCCGGCAAAAAGCCGGCGGTCACGGTCGCGCTGCGCACCGACGAGCAGGGCCTCTTCTGCGATTGGGAAAAGCTCGCCGACCCGGACTTCCACATCTACTTCGCCTCGGGTCACAACTTCCAGTCGGGCGTCGCTCTGACGGCCGCCATGATGCACCTCGCCGGCAAGGATATTCCGACGACGGTCGACGTGCCGTTCCGCTTCCGGCCGGTCGTCAAGGGCATCTGCAACCCGGACCTGCCGCTTGACGCTTCCGGCTCGACCCGCGTCGACGGCGACATGCTGAAGGCGATGTTCAAGAAGTAAGCCGCCTCAGGCAGCAATCGGCTAAGTTCGGCGGGCGCGGATCAACAAGTCCGCGCCCGTCCGCTGTGCAGGGAAGGAAGCTGGGTGAATGGCCGGACCATCGCTCGAACTCACCGACATCTCCAAGAGCTACCCTGGCGTCCAGGCGCTGAACCGCGTCAGCTTCGAGGCGCGGACGGGCGAGATTCACGCCGTGCTCGGCGAAAATGGTTCCGGCAAAAGCACGCTGCTCGGCATCGCCAGCGGCTCGGTGGTGCCCGACAGCGGCCGTATCTCGATCATGGGACGACCGCTCTCCGTCGCCAATCCCCTACTCGCCCGCAGCCTCGGCCTCGCCACCGTCTATCAGGACGATTCGCTGGTGCGCGAACTGACGGTCGCCGAGAACCTCGTGCTCGCCGCCCTCGACCCGCCCTCCGTGGCGACGGCCCGCAGCTGGGCGGCGCGGCAGCTTGCCCCCTATGACCTCGGCATAGATCCCGACACGCTCGTCGGCCAGTTGACGCCGGCCGACCGGCAATTCCTCGAGATCGTCAAGGCGCTCGCCACTGAGCCCAGGGTTCTCCTGCTCGACGAGCCAACCTCCAGCCTCGACCTCGCCGGCGTAGAGAAACTCAGCGGCATCCTGCGGCACATAACCGCCAAGGGCGCTGCCGTCGTCTACGTCAGCCACCGGCTTCCGGAAATTCTGGCGCTCGCCAACCGCGTCACGATTCTGCGCGACGGTGAAGGCCACGGCACCTACGCCGTCGATGGCGGCCTGTCAGAGGACGATCTCATCACGCTGATGGTCGGCCGGCCGATCGAGGCCGAATATCCGACGCGGCGGCAGGCCGACATCGAAGCCGCCGACGTCGCGTTCTGGGCCACCGGCCTCAGCGGCGCCCGATTCCGCGACGTCACGTTCTACGTCAAGCGCGGCGAGGTGCTTGGCTTCGCGGGCGCGGAAGGCAACGGGCAGCGCGACGCGATCCGGGCGCTTGGCCGCATCGAGCCGGCGAGCGGGCATATCTTTTGCGACGGCAAGGAAGTGAAGGGCACCACGCCGCAGGCGGCACTCGCTTCCGGCATCCTTTCGCTCAGCGCCGATCGCGGCCAGGAGTCGATCTTCCCGGCGCTTGGCGTGCGCGAAAACATTACCGTGCAGGTGCTGGAGGTGTTCGCCAACGCCGGCGTCGTGTCGGCGGGCACGGAACGCGCGGCCGCCGCCGCGCTGGTTGACGACCTGAGCATCGCAACGCCCACCCTTGACCAGCCGATCAGCGGCCTTTCCGGCGGCAACCAGCAAAAAACCGTGCTGGCGCGCAGTTTCCTGAATGATGCCCGCATTGTCCTGATCGACGAACCGACGCAGGGCGTCGACGCCAAGGCGCGCTTCGATATCTACCGTGCCATCCGCGCCAAGGCGGAACAGGGCGTCGCCTGCATCGTCAATTCCTCCGACGCACTCGAGCTTGCCGGCATCTGCGATCGCGTACTGGTGTTCTCGCGCGGCCGCATCATCCGCACGCTGGTCGGCTCGGCGATCACCGAGGAGAGCATCGTCGCCTCCTTCCTCACGTCGCGCGAGGTCGCCGTCTCGACGGAGACGGTCACGGCGAAGTCGCGGGAGAGCCCGTTCTCGTGGACCAGCTTCCGCGATATCGTCTCCGGCAACAGCAACAAATGGTGGGTGCCTCTCGCCTTCCTGCTGGTGCTCACGCTCGCCGTCGGTGGTTACGCGGCGACGCAATCCGACGTGTTCCTGTCGGCGCTCAACATCCGCCATATCCTGCTCGCGGCTGCACCGCTGGCGCTGGTCACCATGGCGCAATTCAACGTGCTGATGGTGCGCGGCTTCGATATTTCGGTCGGCTCACTGATGAGCTTGGTGGTCGTGCTCGCGTCGTTCATCATCGCCGACGCCATGGGGCCGGGCGCGATCCTGCTCGGCATCGCGGTCTGCCTGCTGGTCGGCGCGGTGGTCGGCCTTGTCAACGGCTTCATGGTGCGCTTCATCGGCGTCAACCCGGTGATCACCACCATCGCCATGCTCAGCGTGCTACAGGGCCTGGCGCTCTATTGCCGGCCATCGCCGTTTGGCGTCATCAGCCAGGACTTCATCGATGTCCTGCAGACCAGCATCGGGACGATCCCGATTTCGTTCTTTGTCATTCTGGCGGTCGCCGTCCTCGGCGACTTCTGGCTCTACGGTTCGCGCAGCGGCCTCAGGCTGCGCGCCGTCGGCTTCCGCGAGGAGGCGGCCAAGCGGAACGGGGTACGCATCGATCTCGTCCAGTTGCGCGGTTACCTGCTTTCCGGCGTCCTCGCCGTCATCGCCGGGTTCATGCTGTGCTCGGAAGTCGGCGTCGGCCACCCGACGGTTGGCGCCAGCTATACCCTGACGAGCATCGCCGCCGCCGTGCTCGGCGGAGCAGCGCTTTCCGGCGGGCGCGGGTCTTTCGTCGGCGCCATCCTCGGCGCTCTCTTCTTCACGCTGACCCTCAACATCATCACGCTGCTCGGCTTCAATACCGGCGCCGGCATCATCATCAGCGGCGCCCTGACGCTGTTTGCCGTGCTCCTCTATTCCGGCTGGCAGCCGGTGGCGCGGGGCTGGGCGCGGCTGAAGACTGCGATGACCAACCTCCGCACGGCGGTCGCGGCGCCATGAGCGTCTCATCTGAAGCGGCGAGTTCGAACGCCGCAATGGCGCGGCGGCCGGCAATACAGCTGCGCTTCGCGGCTATCTGGATCGCGCTGGTGGCCCTGCTCCTCGTCGGCGGCATCATCGCGCCGCGCAGCCTGCTGCCGAATTCGATCCTGGCGACCATCCCGTTCGCGGCGTTCCTGGCCATCACGGCAGCCGGCGAAGCGTTGACGCTCATCTCGCGCAGCATCGACCTGTCGATCCCGGCGATCATCACGCTGTCCAGCACAATGCTGTTGGGCTTCTCCGGCGGCAGCGACGACGCCATCCTCATCGGCATCGTCGCCGCGCTGGTTTTCGCTACGTTGGTCGGACTGATCAACGGCTTCCTGGTCGCCGTTCTCAAGCTGAACGCGTTGATCGTGACGCTGGCCGTAGCGGGCATCACGGCCGGCGCGACCCTCTGGTATCGCGAATCGCTGCCGCAGGAGGCGCGCGTCCCTCCGCTTCTCGCCGATTGGGGCAGCTCACGCTATCTCGGCCTGAACGTCTCGGTGTGGGTGGCGGTGCTGCTGATCGCGATGCTCACCTTTGTCTTGCGCAAGACCACCATCGGGCGGCGGTTCGTTGCGGTCGGCGCCAATCCGCGCTCAGCCTGGATCGCCGGCCTCAGCGTCACCGGCTACCAGATCACTGCGTTCGGCGCCGCCGGATTCCTCTATGGCGTCACCGGCATCCTCCTGTCTGCCTTCATCCGCAACCCGACGCTCAACGTCGGCGATCCCTATCTGCTGGCGCCGATCGCAGCGGCGGTCCTCGGCGGCACGGCCATCAGCGGCGGCATCGGCAGCCTGATCGCGGTCGGCGGCGCGGCGCTGTTCCTGACCCATCTCGGGCAGATGCTGAAGATGCTGGGACTGGCTTCGTCGTTGCAGTTCATCATCCAGGGCCTTGCGATTGCCCTCGGCATGGCGCTCGCCGAATTCAGACTGGCGCGCCTGAAGACGTTTCGCAGCATCCTGCCCGTCGGCATCGGCTGGCGGCTTAACGCGAGGAGCGGCGTCTTCCTCGCCCTCATCGCGCTCGCGCTCGTCGTCTGGTGGACGCGGGCGAACGCCAATTCCTGGAACGAATGGCTGTTCACCTACCAGATCCTCATCACCGGGCTTCTGCTTCTCGGCGGCGGCGTGCTCGCTTACGCCGGTTTGACTCGCCGCGGTGCGGCGATGCGCGCTGCAGCTGGCGAGCGGCGCGCCGTTGCCGACATCGCCGCCCGCGCGGCGTTGCCGGCGGCGCTCGATGCGATAAGGCTGCACGCCGTAAACAGCGGTCGCGCGCTGCTGGCGATTCTTCCGGAGAACGGACTCCAGCAGAAGATATCGGATCGGCTCGACGGATCGCTGGCGCTGCCGGAAGGCGCCGCCCGTGCGCTGCAGGGCGCGATCCAGACCGCCGACAGGCGCAACGCGGCACAGCTCGCCATCTTTGTCGGCGCCCTGCAATTCCAGCAGACGCGGCTGCGGCCCCTGCTCGACCCGACCCATCCTCTCTGGCGCGCCGAGGTTCTGCAGCGGATCGGCGATGCGCTCGAATTGCACGCCGGCGCGACGGCGCTGGCGACCTACGCCCATGGGCTGGACGATCACGTTGACCTCGAGCTCTCCAACCGGCATCTCGTTACCGCACTCAACGAGTGTCGTATTCAGCGCAATAGTGACCTAGATTGGATGCTATCCAACTGGACGACGGCCCGGTCGATCTACAAGGCTCATCTCCAGCTGGCATAACGCCGCCGTCCGCTCACTCGCGGAACGGTTCGGAAACAATCGGGAGGGCCGGGTGCTCATCGGGAAGCCGGGAACGGCCAGGACCGCGATTGCCGAAGCTACTGCGACCCACGTCCGGGTGCGCGGTCGCGACCTCACCGGCGATCTCATGGGCGGGATCACCTTCACCGGATACTTCTATCTTCTGCTCACCAGCCGCGAGCCCACCGAGACGCAGCGCTATTTCCTCGATCTCCTGCTCGTCGCCATCGCCGAGCACGGCCTGACGCCGACGGCAGTGGCAGCGCGCATGACGCTTGCCGCGGCGCCCGACGCGCTGCAGGGAGCGCTCGCCGCAGGCCTGCTCGGCGCCGGGACAGTCATCCTCGGCAGCGCGGAGGCGTGTGGCGCCGTGCTGCTGGAAGCGCGCAAAAGGGTTGCGGCAGGTGGCAATCCGGACGCGGTGGTCGCGGCAATTGCCGGTGAAATTCGCGCGCGCGGCGAGAAGATGCCGGGCTTCGGCCATCCCCTCCACAAGCCGGTCGACCCGCGCGCCGAGCGCATCCTGGCGCTTGCCGCCGAACGCAAGATCGCCGGACAGGCAATCGCGCTTGCTCATCGCTTCGGTCCAGCCGCCGAGAAGGTCTGGGGACGGCCATTGCCGATGAACGTGTCGATGGCGATTGCCGCGTGCCTGATCGACCTCGATTTTCCGCCGGCCATGATCAAAGCGATCCCACTCTTGGCGCGCACCGCCGGGCTGCTGGCCCATCTGGCCGAAGAACAGACGCGCCCGATCGGTTTCCTGATGGCGGCGAAGGCGGAAGACGCGATTTCGTACGACGGGCACGACCAGCCGTGACCGCCGTCATGTTCGATGCCGACATCGAGGCCCGCCCGTGGGGCGATCAGCAGCGGATCGACGACCCGGACTATCGCCGTCAGGCGGCGCGGCTCCTGGTCCACTCCGCCTTCTATCGCGGCAAGCTCACCCGGGCCGGCTTCCGATCGGCCGCCGAAATAGGCGGCCTCGACGACATCAGCGCCCTGCCCTTCACCGAAAAGGACGAGCTGCGCGCCAGCCGCACGCCCGAAAACCCGATCGGCACGCACCTGATCCCGCCGCTGTCCGAGGTGGCGCGGGTTTTCTCGACCAGCGGGACCACCGGGACGCCGAGCTACGTGCCGCTGACGCTGCAGGACGTCGCAGACTGGGTGCGCATATCCAGCCGCTCGTATTCGGCATCAGGCGTGGGCCGGGGAAATCGCCTCATCTCGACCTACAACGCCGGGCCGTTCGTAGCCGGCGTCGCGCTGGAAGCCTTCAACAGCATGGGGCTTACGCATATACCGGTCGGCGGCAGCAGCACGGACCGCCTGGTCACGGCCATCGAAATGCTGAAGGCCGACACGGTGGTGGTGACGCCGTCCTATGCGATCCACATCGCCGAATGGGCGCACGAGCGCAACATCGACCTAGCGAAATCGAGCGTCGAACGCGTGCTGGTTGCGGGCGAGCCGGGCGGCGGCGAGCCTGCCGTGCGCGCGCGCATCGAGGCGGCCTGGGGCGCCGAGGTGACCGAAGCAATGGGACTCGGCGACATCTCCGTGTCGCTGTGGGGCGAATGCACCGAGAAGCAGGGCATGCATTTCTCCGGGCGCGGTTTCGTCCACTTCGAGTTGATCGATCCGCAGAACGGCAAGACGCTGCCGATGGTCGACGGGGCCGAAGGCGAACTGGCCTATACCCACCTCCGCCATCGCGCCGCCCCCCTGCTGCGCTTCCGCAGCCGCGACCATGTCCGCCTGTGGGTGTCGATGTGCGCATGCGGGCGTACAGCGCCTAGGGTGCGCTGTATCGGGCGTACCGATGACATGCTGATCGTGCGTGGCGTCAACGTATTCCCGACGGCGATCCGTGAAATCGTCAACGAATTCAGTCCGTTGGTGAGCGGGATGATCTCGGTCCGCCCGCGCCGAAAAAACTTCCGCCAGGACCCGCCCCTGCCGGTGGCGGTCGAAGTCGGCGAAGGGGCCCAGACGTCTGACGATCTCGCCGAACGCATCCGCGCCCGCATCCGCGAGGCCCTGGTCGTCACCACCGAAATCGACCTGCTGCCGTTCGGCACGCTGCCGCGTTCAAGCTACAAGTCGAAGCTGGTCGACTGGTCGAACGCGGCGCCTGCAAACGAATGAGGCGCCCGCGGGCGCCCCATCGATAGCTAATTTCCGGACGATCAGACGTTGACGAACTGCTGATCCTTGACGTAGTCGCGGAAGCCCGTCAGCGCCGCGTTGACCTTCGGCCAGCTCGGCAGCTTGGCAACTTCCTTCACCCAGCGATCGACATTCGGATAATCCTTGAACTCGTCGCGGGTGACAATTCCGCAGGTGAGCAGGGCGTAGCCGAAGAGGTCGGCGATGGTCATCTCGTTGCCGACGAGGAACTTGTTGCCCTTGCCGAGCCAGTGGTCGTTGAGCACCGTCAGCCACTTTTTTGTCTGCGACTTGCCCCACTCGATCGTGCCCTTCTGCACGTCGTCGCCGGGCCGCTTG
Source organism: Bauldia sp. (assembly GCA_036511595.1). Classification (GTDB taxonomy): domain Bacteria; phylum Pseudomonadota; class Alphaproteobacteria; order Rhizobiales; family Kaistiaceae; genus DASZQY01. Next base: position 32,611 of record DATCBY010000037.1, on the reverse strand, counting down.
TGGTGGGGATAGATCTGCGGATAGACGACGTTGTAGGCGTAGTCGCGATAGAAGCCGGTGTTGAACCAGTCCATCGATTCGTTGACCTTGGCACGCTTCTTCAACTCTTTCGGATAGAGCGCCAGATTAAATTTGTCGGCGAGATATTTCATGATGGCCGAGCTTTCGGTGAGGACGAAGCCTTCGTCGTCGAGCGTCGGCACGAGCCCGTTCGGATTGAGCGAGGTATACGGTTCGCTGGCGTGCTCGCCCTTGTAGAAGTCGAGCGCAACCTCCTCGATCGGTAATTTGTTCTCGGCGATGAGCGCCCGGATCGGGCGGCTCGTGTTGGAAACCTCCAGTATGTAAAGCTTGGCGGTCATGTCATTCCTCCCATTCTTGCCTGGCCGGTCGCTTTCCGCGAGACGGCGGTTTCCCGGATAATGCTGGCCAACACGCTGCAGCCGTAAGCTACTCTACCGCTGCGCGAACCCTACGACGATACCTTCACCTTGCCTTTTGCCGGCTTTTTCGTCGTCGCCCGCTCGGTTCCCATGACGCGTTCCTTGCCCTCGCCGGCCTTGGCCTTGCGATAGGGATTTTTGGCGGAGCGGTCTTTGGAAAGGCTATCGCGATCGCCGCGGATCATGTCCTCGATCGCATCGGCGAGCTGTTCTTCCTTGATATTGTAGTCGCCACGCGCGACGCGGATGTGATGCGCGGCGAGCAGCACCTCCGCGTGGGTGCGGCCTTGCGGGGGCTCGAAGCGATACGAAGCCAGCTCGAACAACTGGCCGAGCGGATCGCGGAAATAGATCGAATCCATGAAGCCGCGATCCTTCGGCCCGCTGTTGGCGATGCCGCGTTCCGCCAGCCGTTCGACCGCCTGCGAAAACGTCGCGTGCGATACCGAGAAAGCCACGTGATGGACGTCACCGATCTCGGTCGCGTTCGCGGTCGGATCGGGCTTGCGCGTCTCGTTGGTGAAGATGGTGATAAGCCGGCCGTCGCCAGGGTCGAAATAGAGATGGCTCTCCGCTGGCACGTCGAGGTTCGGCTGATCGAAGACGAATGGCATACCGAGCACGCCCTCCCAGAAATCGATCGTGCTGCGCCGGTCCGCCCCGACCAGCGTGATGTGATGGACGCCCTGGGTCTGCAACTTGCGCAAGGACGGTCTCCTCCATGGTGACGGCTTTGATCGGAACGAAGTATAGCCGCTGGTGGGTGCGGGGTCTTGGCTCAAGTGATCGGGCGGGCACGATTTTGCGGGCCGACCCTTGCCCGCGAAGCATGACAAGGCAGGGCGCTTCCCATAAAGTTTGCCCGGGTTGGGTCAGGGCGCCGCCAGACGCGCCGCCGCCGGGGAGAGACGCCGCATGAACAAGCTTTTTCCAACTTCGCTTGTCGGTTCTTATCCGCAACCGGAATGGCTGATCGACCGCGCCAAGCTGGCCGCGCGCCTTCCGCCGCGCGTGCGCGCCAAGGAGTTGTGGCGGATCCCGGCCGAGTACCTCGATCAGGCGCAGGACGACGCCACGATCCTCGCCATCAAGGCGCAGGAGGAAGCCGGGCTCGACATCATCACCGACGGCGAGATGCGGCGCGAGAGTTACTCCAACAGGTTCGCCACGGCGCTCGAAGGCGTCGATCTCGATAAGCCGGGCACGGCCATGGACCGCTCAGGCCATCCCAACCCGGTACCGCGCGTTGCCGGAAAGATCCGGCGCAAACACGCCGTGGAAGTGCGCGACCTGCAGTTCCTCAAGTCCAATACCGACCGGATGGTCAAGATCACCGTGCCCGGCGCGTTCACCATGGCGCAGCAGGCGCAGAACGATTTCTATCCGAACGACGAGGAGATGGCGCTCGACTATGCCGCTGCGGTCAACGCCGAGATCAAGGACCTTTTCGCCGCCGGCGCCGACGTAGTGCAGATCGACGAACCGTACATGCAGGCGCGGCCGGAGAAAGCGCGCCAGTATGGATTGAAGGTGATCAATCGCGCGCTGGAAGGCGTCACCGGCACCATCGCGCTGCATATCTGCTTCGGCTACGCGGCGATCATCCACCAGCGCCCGCACGGTTATTCGTTCCTGCCGGAATTCGCCGGAACGGCGCTGAAGCAGATCTCCATCGAAACGGCGCAGTCGAATCTCGACACGTCGGTGCTCGCCACGCTGCCCGGCAAGACGATCATCCTCGGCGTCCTCGATCTTTCCGACATGAACGTTGAGACGCCGGAAAAGGTGGCCGAGCGTATTCGTAAGGCGCTTCCCTATGTGCCGGCTGAGAAGATCGTCGTCGCCCCCGACTGCGGGTTGAAATATCTGCCGCGCGACGTCGCCTTCGGAAAGATGCAGACGATGGTGGCGGGAGCCGCGATCGTTCGCCGGGAAATTGCCGGTTAATCTGGCTTCCGCGCTCGTCTGCGACGCAGACCGGGTGCCCACGATGCGGGCCGCGCCGGCAAGGCACGCGGGTGTCCGCCAAGACCCAGAGCCCTGTGGCTCCTCGGCGCGGCCTGCGCTCTGGTTGCCGGACTAGCCGTTTCGGCGGCTTCTGCCGCCGATTGCGGAATCAATACGGGCAAGCCCGCAACGGGGCAGCCAATCCCGATCGGCGCCATCGTGACGGCGAGTGGCGCGGCGGATATCTCCAACGGCGCCAACGGCGCCAAGGCCTACTTTGACTGCGTCAACGCCAATGGCGGCATCAACGGGCGGCCAATCGCCTATTCAATGGACGACGACCAGACCCGTCCGGACAAGGCGGCGGAAATTGCCAAGAAGATGGTGGAAGACAACAAGGTTGTCGCGCTGGTCGGCAGCTCGAGCCTGGTCGATTGCATCGCGACGGCGCAGTACTACGACCAGTCAGGCATCATCAGCCTGATGGACCAGGGCGTCGTGCGCCGCGCCGAGCGGGTGAACACCTCGTCTATGAGCCTCTTCGTCAGCCATTACGACCTGAAGGAGCGGACGAAGTATCTAGCCGGCGAGGAAATCACGCGCGCGACCATGCTTGAGTACTTCACCTACGACCGCCTGTCCGACCTGCTTGACGACTTCGACTATCTTCGCCGGCGGCGCATTCCGCCGCGGCCGCTGACCGGCAGCGGCGACGAGACCCACGCCGACCCGACGCGGGCTCCCGCCGGCGCCGGCATTTTCCACGCGATCACCATGGCGCCCTACAACATCGAGGGGCACGGCCCGGCCTACTGGGATGAAATCAAGGAACAGGAGGCGGACACGAACCTCGACTACTTCCGCCGCTTCATCTCCAACCTCACCGACGACAACATCATCATGCGGACGACTCTTTCGCCCCTCGACATGGAGCGCTCTTCGCCCAACTCCTTCGTCAACGGCGACATGCATGGCTGCGCGCCGTTCATGTACCAGACCGTCGGCCATCGACCGACGCCCGACCTCGGCCAGTACACGGTGCCAGGCGCCAACCGGCTTTACCTTGTCGGCCCGTTCATGCACCCGGGCGGCGGCGTTTATGGCGCCGGGCGCGGAACCGCCATCAAGATGTGCGACGATCTGGGCATCGACTTCGACAAGGCGATCCGCACCTGAGGAAATGCCCACGAAGATTCAGGACAACACCGGCAAGGAGCTGATGACCGTCAGTGCCATCCGGCGCGACGGCAACAGTCTGGTGATCAAGGGCAAGATCTTCGGCACCATGCCGATGACGGCGAGGCTGACGCCCGAGGAAGCGCGGAGTGCTTTCCGCATGCTCACACCCGGGGTAGTGCTCTTTCTCCCGACGTTTCTCTTCCGCCGCGGGAAGAAATAAAGCCGATCGAGCCGGTAGCCTGCGGTCAGTCTCCGCGCGACAGCAATTCGGAGAGGCGGACTTCCTTGACCACGCGCTCGCGCAGGTTGAGGCCGGAGAAGATGTCTACGAGGTGGCTGCGCATGAGGTCCGCCGCGCGCTTGCCGTTGTGGGCCGCGACCGCGCCGAGCAGCTCGTGGTGGGCATGGCGCTCGCAAGTGGTGTCCTTGCGCTGCCAGTAGAGAGCGACGACTAGCGAAGAGCGCGATGTCAGCTCGCGCAGAAATCCCTCAGGGATGGATTGGCCGGCGATCTCGGCCAGCATGTTGTGAAAACGCGCCGACAGCGCGATGGCGCGCCGCTGGTCGCCCTGACGGATCGCGGTCTCCTCGCTGCGATGGTGGGAGCGCAGCCTCGCCACATTGCGCACCGTCGCGCGTTCCGCCGCCAGCGCCGCGATGCGCGGCTCAAGGAGCGAGCGCGCCTCGAAGACCTGCCGCGCTTCTTCGACGGATGGATGCGCGACCTGCGCGCCACGATTGGGCTGGATGGTGACGACGCGTTCGTGGGCGAGGGTTTGCAGCGCGGCGCGCACGATCGTCCGGCTGACGCCGAAGAGCGCTCCGATGTCGTCCTCGGGCAAACGGGTCCCCGGCGACAGCCGATGATCGAGGATGGCTTCGAGCAGCGAGCCGTAGATTTGTGCCGAGCGCGCGCCGGTCAATGTGCGGCCGCTGCGCTTGCCGTTCGACGTTTCGTCAGAAGGAGGTTCGGTAGCGGATTCCAAGGCTCCCCCTTGGGCGAACGGTCGCGCGTTACATAGCACGCTGAGCGGCTGTATCCACTCTCATCAACGATTGTATACAATTTGGGCAGGGTCGCCGCGCGCTGCCCAATTGCCGTGCGCCCGCGTTCGCCGCGATCCTTTGCCGTCCGCTCGCGCCGGTGCGCAACAGCAGTTGAATCAATCGCTTAGGCGGGAAAGCTGGCCAGCCCGGCGGGTTTGGCACCGACCTTGCGAACGGGATGGCGAGCCGAAGGGTGGAGACCATGACCCGCGCCGCCGATCTGGAACTTGTCGCCGTCACCAAGGCCTACGGGGACACCGTCGCGGTGGACAACATCAATCTCCGCATCGCCGCCGGTACTTACTGCTGCCTGCTCGGCCCCTCCGGCTGCGGCAAGACCTCGACGCTGCGCATGATTGCGGGGCACGAGGCCGTTTCGATAGGCGACGTTCTGCTCGGCAACGAGAACGTCACCGACAAACCGCCCGCCGCCCGCGGCACGGCCATGATGTTCCAGAGCTATGCGCTCTTTCCCCACCTCAGCGTGCGCGACAACGTGGCGTTCTCGCTGAAGATGAAAGGCGTCGCCAAGGCGGCCCGCGCGGCCCGCGCCGACGAGATGCTGACCCTGGTGGCGCTGGAAAAATACGCCGGACGCCTGCCGGGACAGCTATCCGGCGGACAGCAGCAGCGCGTGGCGCTGGCTCGCGCTCTGGTCACCGATCCGGTGATCCTGCTGCTCGACGAGCCGCTGTCGGCGCTCGATCCGTTTCTGCGTATCAAGGTGCGCGCCGAACTGAAGCGTTTCCAGCGCGACCTCGGCATTTCGTTCATCCACGTCACCCACAGCCAGGAAGAGGCGATGGCGCTCGCCGACCTGATCGTGGTGATGAACGACGGCAAGATCGAACAGGCGGGGACACCGCCCGCAATCTTCAACACGCCGCGCACCGAATTCGTCGCCAAGTTCATCGGCGGCCACAACGTCATGCCCATAGACGGCCGCAAGGTGAGCGTGCGCACCGACCGCACGCGCCTCCTCAAGCTGCCTGGCGAAAACGCCCGGCCGGTGACGGTGCGCGAGGTCGAATACCAGGGCACCACGGTTTCCGTCGCGCTTACCGCCAACGACGGCATGGAACTGACCGCAGTGGTGCCGGAGCGGGCCTTTTTCGAGCAGCCGTTCTCGGTCGGCGAGATCGCCGCGATTCAATGGGACGCAGCAGACATTCACGAACTCGCCGCCTGACCTGTGGCGACATAACCCGAAGGAGTGTGAACTGATGAAAGACACGAAGACACGGGGCATTTCGCGCCGCTCCGTCCTCAAGGGCACCGCGGCCTTCGCCGGCCTGGCGGCAGGCTCCGGCGCCATTACCGGATTCCCGGCGATCCTCGCCGCAGAGCCGATCACGCTGCGCTATCTGTCGACGGCCACCAACCAGTCGCCGGCGATCGCCGATCAGGCCTTCAAGGACCTCGGCATCAAGATCGAATATGTCAGCGTCGAAACCGATGAAGTGACCAAGCGCATCGTCACCCAGCCGGACTCGTTTGACCTCGTCGACACCGAATATTTCTCGCTCAAGAACCTTGTCCCGTCGGGCAACCTGATGGGCATGGACGCCAAGAAGATCAAGCTGGTCGACAAGCTTGCCACGGTCATCGCCAAGGGCGAGATCGACGGCAAGAAGATCGGCGACCAGGGCACCGCCCCGCACAAGGTGTGCTATCTCGAAGGCCAGCACTCGAAGAACTTCGCCAAGGAGCCGACCGAGTGGCTGACGCTCATTCCGACCACCTACAACGCCGATACGCTCGGCATTCGCCCTGACCTCATCGGCCGCCCGATCGATAGCTGGGCGGAACTTCTCAATCCCCAGTTCAAGGGCAAGGCGTCGATCCTCAACATCCCGTCGATCGGCATCATGGACGCCGCCATGGTCAACGAGGCCCTGGGCAAGGTGAAGTACGGCGACAAGGGCAACATGACCAAGGCCGAGATCGACACGACGATCGCGACCCTGATCGATGCCAAGAAGGCCGGACAGTTTCGCGCCTTCTGGAGCGACTTCAACGAGAGCGTCAACCTGATGGCCTCGGGTGAGACGGTCATCCAGTCGATGTGGTCGCCGGCGGTGACCGCGGTTCGCCTCAAGGGCATCGCCTGCACCTTCCAGCCGCTCAAGGAAGGCTACCGGGCCTGGGCCTCGGGCTTCGCGTTGCCGAAGACGCTCAAGGACAAGCAGCTCGACGCCGCCTACGAGTTCGTCAACTGGTTCCTGTCGGGCTGGGCCGGCGCCTATCTCAACCGCCAGGGCTACTACTCGGCCGTCCTCGATACCGCCAAGGCCAACATGGAAGGTTACGAGTGGGATTACTGGATGGAAGGCAGCCCGCCGCGCAGGACATCAAGGGTCCGGACGGCGGCCTGCTCGAGAAGGCCGGCGCGGTTCGTGACGGCGGCTCCTACGCCGTCCGCATGGGCGCCGTGGCGTGCTGGAACTCGATCATGGACGAAAATGCGTACATGGTTCAGAAGTGGAACGAGTTCATCGCCGCCTGATGGCCGAAACCACAATCTCTGCACGCCCCGGAGCCACGCTCCGGGGCGCTTCCGCCAAGCGTCACCGGCCGCTCGACGCCGAGGGCCGCCTGCGGCCCTATTGGCAGGCGGCGCCGCTTGCCCTCGTTTTTCTGGTCTTCTTCGTCCTGCCGCTGCTTGTCACGCTTGCCGTTAGCTTCTGGACGTACACCGGCTACTCGATCGCACCGGCTTTCGTGCTCGACAACTACGCACTCGCCTTCAACAAATGCGCCGGATTCCCCGATCTCTGCACGACGTTCCGCACCTATCTGTCGACGCTGAAATTCTGCGCCATCGTGTGGACGGTAACCCTCGTCCTCGGCTTCACCATCGCCTACTACCTGAACTTCGAGATCCGCAGCACGACCACCCGGATCGTGCTGGCGCTGATCTGCACCATCCCGTTCTGGACGTCGAACGTGATCCGCATGATCTCGTGGATTCCCCTGCTCGGCCGCAACGGGCTTATCAACCAGATCCTGCTTAACCTCGGCGTCATCCACCAGCCGCTGGAGTGGCTGCTCTACTCCGATTTCTCGGTCACGCTCGCGCTGGTTCATATCAACACGGTCTTCATGATCGTGCCGATCCTGAACTCGATGTCGCGCATCGACCGTTCGCTGGTCGAGGCCGCTTACGATGCCGGCGCAACGGGCTGGCAGACATTGTGGAACGTCATCATCCCGCTGTCGAAAGCAGGCATCACCATCGGCTCGATCTTCGTCATCACCATCGTAATGGGGGACTTCGTCACCACGGGCGTGATGGGCGGCCAGCAGATCGCCTCGGCCGGCAAGGTCATCGAGACGGAAATCGGCGCGTTACAGTTTCCGATTGCCGCGGCGCAGGCGATCATCCTGCTTGCCATCGTTCTGATGATCATCTGGACGCTTATCCGCTTCGTCGACATCCGCAAGGAACTGTGAGCCATGCGCGACCGCCGCTCGCGGATCTTCTACGTGCTGTCGATCGTCTTTGGCCTCTATGTCCTGTTCCTATACGGGCCGATCATCACCATCACCATCCTATCGTTCCAGGGGCCCAACGGCGGCCTGACCTTCCCGATGAACGGCGTGTCGCTGCACTGGTTCTCGAACCTGTGGGCAGGTATCGGCGTCCCCAACGTTGTTGGCGCGCTGGAGAATTCGCTGAAGCTCGGTCTGGTCGTCACCGTGTTGACTGTCGTGATCTCGGTGATGGCCGGGCTCGCCTTTCGCCGGAAATTCCGGGGCAGGAACGCGCTTTTCTATACCGCTATCGCCAGCCTGACACTGCCCTCCATCGTCGTATCGCTGGGCATCGCGCTGGAGTTTCAGCTCGCCAACCAATCCATCTCCGCCGCCGGCGACAGTCTCGTCGACCAGTTCGGCAGTAGCGACAATCACTCGCCGGTGGCGACGGTGCTGGGCGGCATCGGTGCCGCCATCCAGGACAATTTCCAGACCCTGATGGGCCTGTTCACCTCGGGATTAGGCGCACATCTTACCTGGACGCTGCCGTTCGGCCTGCTCATCCTGTTCGCCGTCTTCAACCGGTTCAACCGCTCCTACGAAGAGGCGTCGCGCGATCTTGGCGCCAGCGCGTGGCAGGCGTTCCGCCATGTCGTCCTGCCGATTATCGCGCCGTCGCTCCTTGGCGTGGCGCTGTTTGGCTTTACCCTTTCGTGGGACGAGATCGCGCGCTCAAGTCAGGCCGTCGGCGCCGTCAACACGCTGCCGCTGACGCTGCAGGGCCTGACCACGACGGTCACCACGCCGGTGATCTATGCCCTCGGCACCGTCACGACCGGCATTTCGCTGGCGGTGATTGTCTGCATCCTGGGCTGCGTCTTCTTCGTACAGGCACGCCGCCGGCGGCATGGCTCGGATGCCGGCAGGGGCCTCGTCTGATGCGTATTCACGTCGTCAACCCCAACACGACGGCTTCGATGACCGCCAAGATCGCGGAGGCGGCGCGCGCGGCGGCGGCTAGTGGTACTGAGATTGTTGCCGCCACCTCAGCTGACGGCCCCACCTCGATCGAGGGCTTCTTCGACGGAGCGCTGAGTCTGCCGGGCCTCCTCGCCGAAATCCTTTCCGCCGGGCAAACCGGCGTCGATGCCCACGTCATCGCCTGCTTCGACGACACCGGCCTCGACGCAGCCCGATCGCTGGCCGACGCGCCGGTGATCGGCATCGGTGAAGCCGCCTATCATCTGGCGGCGCTGGTGGCCGGACGATTCAGCGTGGTCACCACGCTTGCTCGCTCCATCCCGGTCCTTGAGCAGAACCTACAGCGCTACGGTCTGGCGTCGCGCTGTGCGGCTGTCCGCGCGGCCGACGTTGCGGTGCTGGCGCTGGAGCAAGCCAACGGTCCCGCGCGTCAGCGCATCTCGGCGGAAATCGCCGCCGCGTTGCGCGAAGACCGGGCCGAGGCGATCGTCCTCGGCTGCGCCGGCATGGCAAATCTGGCGGCATCGCTTGCCGCCGAGCATGGCGTGCCGGTTGTCGAAGGCGTGGGGGCAGCGGTGAAGCTTGCCGAGGCGCTGGCTAACCTGGGGCTGCACACGTCGAAGGTTGGCGGCTGGGTCTCCCCGGCCGCCAAGCGCTACGCCGGACGCCTTGCGCTATTCGATGGAGTCGGGGAAGAGCGCAGGCTCTAGCTTACGCGCGATCCCGCTTCGCCCTTGCCCGTCAGTCAGCGCTCCGCGCTGGCCGCGACCGGACCATCGCCACCCATGTTGGTGCTATCCGGGGCACCGCGCTCCGGCGCCGCGGTTGCGATGTTGAGCCTGTATCCGACGGGGAGCAGTCGGATCTGGAAGCGATCCTCGATGGTTCCCCAGAGGCCCCGTGGGAGGAACAGGGAGAAGAGAAGAGCGGTCAAGCCGAGGCCGATGAGGTACCAGACGCCGGTGGCGCCGAACCATGTTTCAATCAGAAAGAAGATGACGGCGCCGATGATCGGCCCCTCGAAGCGCCCGATGCCGCCGACCAGCACCATGAAGATCATGTAGGCGGTCCACTGGACGCCGAAGAAGCTGCGCGGCTGGAAAGTGGTCGACGTGGCCAGCCACAGCGTGCCGGCTGCGGCACAGCCGACGGCGGCAAGGACAAAGATGATGCGCTTGGCGGCGATGACTTTGATGCCGATGGACGTCGCCGCCTCCTCGTTGTCGCGAATCGCCTGGATCGCCGAACCGACGCGACTGCGCAAAAGGAAAAAGACGGCGCCGAGCAGCATCGCCATCAGGACGAGTGCCAGCCAATAGATGATAACCAGCCGGGTGCCGGCGTCGTAGGCCGACAGCGCGATCAGCGAGCGTCCGGTGTCACCCTGGATGATCGTATCGAGGTTGACGAGCAACCGTACGAGCTCGGCCAGCACCCACATTCCCAATGCAAATTCCCCGGCCTTCAGCCGCAGCATGAAAACAGATACCGGCAACGCGACGACGCCTACCAGCAGGGCGGCGACGATCAGGCTTGGAAAGACGCTGAGGCCCCATTCGGAAAGCCGGATCGCGAAATAGGCGCCAAGACCGAAGAATCCCTGCTGGCCGATCGAGATGAGGCCGCCATAGCCGGCCAGCGCATTCCACATCACGGCGAGGATAACGTAGATAAACAGCGTGGTCAGCCGGTCGATCACGTTGACAGAAAGGAACGCCGGAGCGATCGCCAGCAGCAGCGCGACCACGGCGGTCACGATGGCGACGATGACGGAAAGGTCCGTCCAGCGATGCACGGTTATGGCGGAGCGCGCCGTCATGCCGGCTGCCTGAGCAGCGATCCCAGGATCATGCGGACGTCGCGCAGCGAGACATAGCGGCGACCGAACAGAATGATCAGGAAGACGGCGTGGCCGGTGATGAGAAAGCCCTGCGGATGGACCTGGGCGCCGAGCGTCTGGGCGAGGCCGAGGATCACCCCTCCGGCCAGCGTGCCCCACAGCGAACCGGCCCCACCGATGACCGCTGCTTCAAACGCAAAGATAAGCTGTAGCGGGCCGGCATAGGGATCGAAGGTGGCGCGCATCGCGAGAAACATGCCGGCGATGCCGACCGTCGTCAGCGCGATCGCCGCCGAGATGGCGTTTACGGCGCGCGAATTGATGCCAACCAGTTCGACCGTATCGGGATCCTCGGCGGTGGCGCGGATGGCGCGACCAATCGGGGTGTGGGTGAGCAAGAGCTGCAGGCCGCCGAGCAACGCCATCGCGGCGACAAATGTCACCACCGCCAGCTTACCAACGTAGATGTCGTTGGTTAGCGACCAGCTGTCATAGGACAGCGAGCCGATGAAGGGCGCCAGCGAACGCGTGTCGGCGCCGAAATATTCGAACAGCGTATTGTCGATGACGATGGCAAGGCCGAAAGTGCTGAGGATGGGCACGAGCGCGCCCGAGCGCGCGCTTTGCTCCAGAATGCCGCGCTGCAGGAACCAGCCGACCGCGGCCATCAGCGGCAGGACGAGGAGAAGGGCGAGGAAGGGATTTATTTCCCAGTACTCGGCGAGCAGAAAAAAGGCGAAGGCGGCCACGATCGCCAGACTGCCGTGGGCAAGATTGATGATCTTCATCACCCCCATCATGAAGGACAGGCCGCAGGCGATCATGGCGTAGTAGCCGCCGAGCAGGATGCCCTGGATGATCGCGTTGACGAAGTTCATGGGTGGCTTTCCGCCGCCGGCGCGTGGTCCCGGCGCAGCCCGAAATAGGCCTGCGTGACCTGTTCGCGGGTCACTTCGCGCGCGCGACCTTCAAGGACGATCCGGCCCTCCAGCATGCACACGACGCGTGTGGCGACGCGAAGGGCGCGCTTCAAATCCTGCTCGACGAGCACGATCGTGGCGCCGGAGGCCATCAGCCCGTCAAGCGAGGCATAGACAAGATTGACGGCGTGCGGCGACAATCCGAGGGAGACTTCGTCGAGCAGCAGGATACGGGGGTTGGTCATCAGGGCGCGGCCGATGGCGGTGGCCTGCTGCTCACCGCCGGAAAGGCTGCCGCAGAGTGCGCTCCTTCGCGCCTTGAGCATCGGGAAGGCTTCCATTACCCGCTCGACGTTCCATTCCCCCTTGCGCCGGCTGGCCCCAGCCAGGAGGAGATTCTCCTCGACGGTCATCGCCGAGAAGAGGCGCCGACCTTCGGGTACGAGGGCTATCCCCATGCTGACCCGGCGATAGGCGGGGACGTGGGTGACGTCCACACCGTCCAGCCGGATCACGCCGGCGACCGGCGGATGGGCGCCGGCGATGGAGCGCAGCAGCGTCGTCTTGCCGGCGCCATTGGCGCCGATCAGCGCGACGATCTCGCCGTGGTCAACGGCGATGCTGACACCGCGAACGGCCTGCAGAAGGCCGTGACGGACATCCAGGTTCTCGACCGAGAGGAGACTCAATCGAGGCTTCCCCCGAGGTAGGCGTCGATGACTGCCGGATCCGACATGACCGCCTTCGGATTGCCTTCGGCGATGATCTTGCCTGCATCCATGCAGATCAGCCGCTCGGCCACTTGGAGAAGGACGTGCACGATGTGCTCGATCCAGACGATGGCGATGCCGCGTGTGCGCAGCGTCTTGATGGTGGCGACCAGCTCGCTGGCCTCGCCGTCGGTGAGGCCGCCGCCGATCTCGTCGAGCAGCAGGGCTACCGGATTGGTAACCAGCGCACGGGCGAGTTCGAGACGCTTGCGATCGAGAAGTCCCAGCGTCTCGGCACGGCGGTCGGCGACCCGCAGCATGCCGCAAAGTTCGAGTGACTCGATGCAGCGCTGGTACGCTTCCTCGCGCTTGAAGCCGCCACCATACGTCGCGGCGACGAACAGGTTCTCGAATACGGTCATGCCGGTGAAGGGACGCGGAATCTGATGGGTTCGCGCCAGGCCCCGCCGACAGCGGTCGGCGGCGTCGAGGGCCGTCACGTCCTCGCCGCGAAAAGACACGGTGCCGGCGTTTGGCCGGTGCGAGCCGACCAGAACATTGAGCAGCGTCGTCTTGCCGGCGCCGTTCGGGCCGACGATGCCCACCGCTTCGTCGGCACCGAGACTGAAATTGACCTTGTCGAGCACGACCAGCGCATTGAACCGCTTTTCGAGCGAGGACGCAGAAAGCACCGCACCGTTGACGCTGATCGTCGTGTCGCGCAACAAATGCGATCCTTCACCCGAGCGACGAGGATAAACCAGCCGGCTCGACACCGGCGCGCTTTGGTCGCCCCATTCCCGGCGGCAACCAACTCGAACCAGTGCTTGCCATCTGGGTGTCTCGCCTCCCGCTGCGTCCGACAACAGTGCAGACGCGACCCCGCTTGCCGGGCCCAACGCGAGCTCGACCTTACCGGCTATTTTGATCGTGTTCAATGTGGCGACGGCCGTGGCGACCGCGGCAGCGCGCCCGTCGATGACCGGCGTTTGGCTGGTGACGAGTGGGCGGCGACAAGCAACGTATTCGCGGCTGACCTGGTGCAGTGGCGGTGCGGCTCGACCGCCCTTCCGCGGACCCGGCGGGTCCGGCTATCATCCCCTGCCCGGATGGAGTGGGGATTGGCGCACCGATGTCCATTGATGCCTATGTATTCGATGCCTACGGCACGCTCTTCGACGTCCACTCGGCGATCAACCGTCACGCCGCTGCGATCGGATCGCGCAGCGATGCGCTTTCGGCGCTCTGGCGGCAGAAACAACTCGAATACACGTGGGTGCGGGCACTTGCCGGCCGGTATCGCGATTTCGCGGCACTCACCGAGGAGGCGTTGGATTTTGCCCTGGTGACGGTTGCGCCTGAACACGCTGCCCTGAAGCCGGCCCTTCTTGCGGCCTATCGACGCCTCGATCCCTATCCCGAGGTGCACGCGGTCCTCGCGGGCCTGCAGGCCAGCGGCAAGCGAATAGCCGTTCTCTCGAATGGCACGCCGTCGATGCTCGCGGAAAACATCGCGAGTGCTGGTGTCGGCCAATTCATCGAGGCGACGTTCTCTGTCGACGCGTTGCGCACCTACAAGACCGCGCCGGAGGTCTACGCCTTCGCCTGCAGCCAGTTGAAATTCGCGCCAGCCGCGATCTCGTTCCAATCGTCCAACCGCTGGGACATCGCCGGCGCCGTCGCCGCCGGGCTGCGCGCCGTCTGGATCAACCGGCGCGGCCAGCCGACGAGTATCGCGACCTGCCGCCGGTTGCCACGATCGCCACGCTGGACGGTTTGAGGCGCTTGGCTGAGCAGCCTTCGCCGAACGGACTTTAGCGTTTGAGCACAGGATCAATCAGCGCGACGAGCCGGCGGGCCTTTGAAACCGACAAAGCGACGGCCGTTTTCCTTTGCGTGCTGGTCAGGCGCCCGGGAGTCTCGGCGGCCTTTTCCAGTGAGGCGGCCGCGGCGCCGATGCTCTGAAATCCGAACGTACCCGCGGCGCCCGCCAACCGGTGGGCGAGTTCGGCTAGTCTGGGTAGCGGAGCGTCGCCGTCGGTGCTTGCGCGAGCCGCCAGCGTTACCAGCTCCCGGCGGTCATCGGCTAGGCGCGCCAGGAAGGCCGCCGCGAGATCGGAACCCCACGCCGGCGTCGCCTTCGTCTCGACCAAGCGGTAGCCAATGCCGCGGCGTGTCTCGATCGTCGCGTGAGCGCCGGCGGTGCGCAGAGATACGCGCAGCTTGTATATCTGAGCCTCAATGGCGTTCGGGGAGACGGCGTCGTCGTAGCCGTAGAGAGCCTCCTCGATCATACGCTTCGGCGTGAGCTGGTGCCTGCGCCGCACGAGAACCTCCAGGAGAAGGAACTGCTTGCGCGTCAGGTCCAGGCTGACGCCCGCCACCGACGCATCAAGCGCGTCACGGTCGACTACTATGTCGGCAACGGCGATCACCGCACGACTCATGTGGGCCGGGCGGCGGAGTAGCGCGCTGACCCGCGCCCGCAGCTCCGGCAAGGCGAACGGCTTCACCAGATAGTCGTCGGCACCGGTCGCGAGACCGACGACGCGATCCTCGACGCGACGACGGGCTGTGACCACCAGGATCGGTGTGTGGCTGCCGCGCTGCCGAATCTGACGGACAAAATCAAGGCCATCGCCATCGGGCAGGCCGAGGTCGACCACCATAAGGGCGTAATCGGTGCCGCTCGCCGCCGCGAGAGCGTGCTGGGCGCGGCCAACCGTATCGACGGTATAGCCGTGCGCGCCGAGATCCCGCGCCAGCAGGTGCGCCACTTCCTTGTCGTCGTCGACAATCAGGACCCGCATACCGGGGATTGTGCTAGGCTATTGCCAATTAGACAAGCAGCGGATCGCCGGTAAACGGCGGCAATTGCTGGGGAGAAACCGGTCATGGCCTCGATCCTGATCGCGGACGACGACCCGAATATCCTTCGGGCGCTTGCCTTCCTGATGCAGGAAGAAGGGCACGAGGTGCGCACCGTCGCGGACGGCGACGCGGCGCTGGCTGCGATCGCCGAGGCGCCGCCTGAACTCGTCCTTCTCGACGTGATGATGCCGAAGCGAAACGGCTACGACGTCTGCCGGGTGCTGCGGGCTGACCCGCACTATGGCCGCCTGCGGATCGTCATGCTGACCGCCAAGGGGCGGGAGGCCGACAAGCAGGCCGGCCTGGAACTCGGCGTCGATGCTTATCTGACCAAACCGTTCGCAACCCGCGACGTGGTCGGCTGCGTTGCCTCCATGCTGGCGCAACCGCGCGCGTCTCGTGCCGGCGCCATCAAACTCTGACGGGGCGTTCCGGGATGCAGCAGTCGAGCAAGCGACGCGACCGCCTGATCGGCCTCTTCGCCGCAGGCGTGGTGCTTCTCAACCCGCCGGTGCTCGACCTCTTCAGCGGCGGTGTAATCTTCGGCTGGCCCGCCCTCTACGTCTACGTGTTCTGTGCCTGGGGGCTGATCATCGGCGGTCTTGCCGCGGTGCTCGAACGGGGGCGCGAAGTGTCGCGCGGTGACGGAGGAGACTCGCCGCAATGAGCACGCCGGTCGTCGTCGCTGCGGCGCTGGCGTACCTCTTGCTGCTGTTCGCGGTCGCCTATGCCGTCGAGCATGGGTCGGCGCGCGCAACGCGGCTCACCCGCTCGAGCCTCGTCTACACGCTGTCGCTCGCCGTCTATTGCAGCTCATGGACTTTCAATGGCGGCATCGGTCGCGCATCGCAGGCCGGCATCGATTTTCTGCCGATCTACCTTGGCCCGACGCTGGCGCTCTGCCTCGGTTCGGTCCTCATCCGCAAGATCTTGCGTGTCAGCCGGGCGAACCGCATCACCTCCATCGCCGACCTGATCGGGGCGCGTTTCGGCAAGAGCACCGGGGTCGCCGCCCTCGTCACCGTCATCGCCGTGGTCGGCATGGTGCCGTACATCGCGCTGCAGCTGAAATCGATCTCCAGCGGCCTCGATGTTCTCACCGCTGGTCAACCGGTTGCCGATCCCGCCGCCACGCCGGTGCTTGCGGACGGTGCCCTTTGGGCCGCGATAGTGCTGACGATCTTCGCCATGCTCTTCGGCAGCCGCAGCCTTCATCCCGACGAGCACCATCCGGGCATGGTGGTGGCGGTGGCGCTGGAATCGATCCTGAAACTGGTGGCGCTGACGGCGGTCGGGCTGTTCGTCGGCTACGGCATTTTTCATGGTTTCGGCGACCTGTTTGCGCAGGGGCGGGCGTCGGAAGCGGTGCAGTCTCTTTACGAGCATGTCGGACTTTCGCGTGGCATCGATTGGATGGTGATGAGCCTGCTGGCGGCTGCGGCGATCTTCTGCCTGCCGCGGCAGTTCCAGGTGATGGTCGTCGAGAACGTCGACGAGCGGCACCTCGACCGGGCGCTGTGGCTCTTTCCGCTTTACCTGCTGGCGATCAACCTGTTCGTCCTGCCGATCGCGATTGCCGGCCGCCTGATCGTGCCGCTGGGCGCCGATCCGGACAGCCTCGTGCTGACCGTGCCGCTTGCCGCCGGGCAGCCGGTTCTGGCGCTGGTGGCATTCCTCGGCGGCCTGTCAGCATCCGCAAGCATGGTCGTCGTCGAAGCGACGGCTCTCAGCCTGATGGTGTGCAACGACGTGGTCATGCCGGCGCTGTTACGCTGGCGTTCGCTGGATCTGGCGCAGCGGCCGGACCTGACGCGGCTGCTGCTCTGGATACGACGCGCGGCGATGGCCGGGCTGATGGCGCTTGGCTACATCTTCATGCGCTGGGACAGCCAGCGTTACGCGCTGGTGTCGATCGGGCTGATGTCATTCGTGGCGATCGCCCAGTTCGCGCCGGCGATCGTCGGCGGGCTGTTCTGGCGCGGGGCGACGAAATCGGGCGCTGTCGCCGGTATTTCGTTGGGCTTCCTCGTCTGGCTCTATACCCAGTTCCTGCCGTCGTTAGCCCAGTCGGGGTCCCTGCCAGGCGCCTTCGTCACCGACGGTCCGTTGGGCGTCGCACTGCTGAAACCGTACGCGCTGTTTGGTCTTACCGGTCTCAACCCGGTTACGCACAGTGTCTTCTGGACGATGTTGGTAAACATCGGCGCGTTCCTTGGCGTTTCGTTGCTGACTCGCCAGAGTGCCATCGAGCGCGCGCAGGCGGCGCTGTTCGTCGATGCTTTCCGGTTCGACGACGCGGCACAAATCTGGCGTCGCACAGCCTACCTGCCCGACCTGGTTTCGCTGGCGGCGCGTTTTCTCGGCCGCGACCGCGCCAATGCAGCCTTCGCTGGATGGGCGCGAACGCGCGGCGTCGACGCGGCGACCGCGCTGCACGCCGACGCCGAGATGGTGCTTTTCGGAGAACGCCTGCTGGCCGGCGTCGTTGGCGCGGCGTCCGCACGCGTCATGGTCAGCGCCGTGGTCGATGAGGAACCGCTCGGCGTTGACGAGGTCATGAGCATACTCGACGAAACCTCGCGGCTGATCGAGGCCAACCGGCGGCTGGAGGACAAATCGCGCGAGCTTGAGGACGCGACCGCAAGTTTGCGCGAGGCGAATGCACGCCTGCAGGTGCTCGATCGCCTGAAGGACGACTTCGTCGCCACGGTGAATCACGAGCTGCGCACTCCCCTCACCTCCATCCGCACCTTTTCCGAGATACTCCGCGACCATCCGGAACTGCCGATCGCCGAACGGCAGGATTTTCTTCGCGTGGTCGTTACCGAGACAGAGCGCTTGACGCGGCTGATCAATCAGCTGCTCGACCTTTCCAAGGTGGAGGCCACGGATTCGGGTGTGGCGATGGCGGTCCTCGACCTCGCGCCGATTGCCGCGCATTGCGCGACCTCCATGCGTCAGGTGTTTGCCGCCAATCGGATAGAGCTGGCGCTCGATCTCGGTGATGAGGCGGCGTGGATCCTGGGCGATCGCGACCGGCTGGTGCAGGTAGTCGTCAATCTGCTCGCCAACGCTGCGAAATTCTCAGCCCCCGGCCACGGCAAGGTAACCTTGGGTCTGTCCCGCGATGCGGACGCTGTCGAGCTGTTCGTGGCGGACAACGGGCCCGGCGTGCCACCCGCTGATCGTGAGATTATCTTCGAACGATTCCGCCAGTCCGGCGATCCGCTGACCGACAAGCCCGGCGGCGTCGGCCTCGGTCTTGCTATTAGTCGCCGCATCGTGGCGCAGCACGGGGGACGAATATGGGTCGAGGACAACGTCGGCGATGGCGCGATATTCAAGATACGTTTCGCGCCGGCGGGGCCGAACGCCCAGCGCGCCGCGGCCGAATAGCGCTCAAATGCCGAGATAGCGGCTGGTGATTTCCGGTGCCTGCTTCAGGTCGGCCGTGCTGCCCTCGAATACGATGTGGCCGTTGTTCAGAACGTAGGCGCGATGGGCCAGTGTCAGAGCCGCGGCGAGGTTCTGCTCGACGATGACGATCGTCTGCCCTTCCGCGGCCAGACGTTCGCAAATAGCCAGCAGGTCGCGCACGACGATAGGCGCCAGACCCTCGAAGGGTTCGTCGAGAAGGATGATCTTCGGCTCGCGGACGAGTGCGCGCGCAATTGCCAGCATCTGCTGCTCGCCGCCGGAGAGTTCGCGGCCAAGACTGCCCCTGCGTTCGTGCAGACGCGGTAACATGGCGTAGATGCGATCGAGCGGCCACGCCTCCGGCGCGCTCAATGCGGCGAGCACCAGGTTTTCCTCGACGGTGAGCGCGCCGAAGATGCGACGCTCCTCGGGAACAAGCTGGACGCCCTGGCGCGCGATGAAATGGGGCGGTTGCCCTTCCAGCGACGTGCCGTCGATGCGGATGGTGCCGGACTTCGCCCTGACGATGCCCATCAATGTCTTCAGGGTCGTGCTCTTGCCGGCGCCGTTGCGCCCCAGCAAGGCGACCACCTCGTGACGCTCGACGCGCAGCGACACATCAAACAGGATGTGCGAGTCGCCGTAGTAACTGTTGATGCGCTCGGCCTCGAAGTAACTCATGCCGCGTGCACCCCGCCAAGATAGGCTTCCTGCACGCCGGGGTTTGCCTGAATCTCGGCCGGCGTCCCTTCGGCAAGAATGTGGCCCTCGTTGAATACGGTGATGCGATCAGCCATGCCGAAGAGCGCGTCCATATCGTGCTCGACGATCACGAGAGTGCGGCCGCGGGCAATCTGCTTCAGCAGCTTGACTGTATCGGCGCGCTCCTGCGGGCTCATGCCCGCCAGTGGCTCGTCGAGGAGCAGAATGCGCGGGCCGGTGCCCAGCGCGAGGCCGATCTCGAGGCGGCGCTTTTCGCCGTAGGCCAATTCCGAAACCGGCGCATCCGCGCGCTCGGTCAAGCTCAGCAGCCGTAGCGTTTCGGCAACGTCGGCGTTCAGTTCTGGTACCTCGTCGACATGGCGGATGAGATCGAGGCGAAACTTGCCGCGTG
Source organism: Bauldia sp. (assembly GCA_036511595.1). Classification (GTDB taxonomy): domain Bacteria; phylum Pseudomonadota; class Alphaproteobacteria; order Rhizobiales; family Kaistiaceae; genus DASZQY01. The sequence goes on along the minus strand of DATCBY010000037.1, from coordinate 12,665 downwards.
TTCGCGACAGCGCAGAAATATTCAGGTTTTGCCGGACGGTCAGCTTCTGGAAGAGCTGATTGATCTGGTAGCTCTTGGACAGGCCCTGTTGGCTGATGGCGGTCACGTCGTTGCCGGTGATATCCTTACCGAACAGAAAAATGCGGCCAGCGGTCGGGAGAATCTCGCCGGTCAGCATCTTGAAGAACGTGCTCTTGCCGGCGCCGTTCGGGCCTATGATGCCGCGGATTTCGCCTTCCGCCACGGCGAAAGAAATATCGGAGTTGGCGATGATACCGCCGTAGCGCTTGCCAACGCCGCGGGCCTCAAGCACCACATCGCCGCGCGTCGCCGGTCGCTCCGCCACGCGCTCGACGAGATGCAGGCCTTGCGCCCCGGACGACGTGGGGATCGCCTCCGGCGTCGTGCGGCGTCCGGCAAACTGCAGAATGCCGCCGACTATTCCGTGGCGCAGGAAGACAATCAGCACCACAAAGACGAGCCCGAGGACGAGCTTCCACGCCGGACCGAAGCCGACGACTTGCAGAATGCTGCGCAGGTACAGCCAGACCGCGGCGCCGATGAGCGGACCGAATAGCGTGGCCGGTCCGCCGATGATCGTCTGCATGACGAGCTGGCCGGAGGTGTCAAAAGTGAAGGCGTCGGGGGCCATGTAACCCTGCAACACGCCTTCCAGGCCGCCCGCGAGTCCGGCGTAGGCGGCTGCAATGACAAAGACGGCGAGCTTGTAGCGTTGCACCGCGTGGCCGACGGCGCGGGCGCGGGGAGCGTTGTCGCGTATCGCCGTCAGGATATGGCCGAAAGGCGAATTGACGATGCGACGCGCGAGAATGAAGCCAAGAAAGTAGATCGCCGCAATGAACCCGTACATGCGCCAGTCGGTGTTGAAAGCGAAGTCGATGGGGCCGAGGTGGATGGCCGGTTTCGGGACGTTGGGCAGACCGTTCTCTCCGCCGGTCCACGCGGAGAGCGGCGAGTTCTCCAAGAAGAAGAACATCTCACCAAAGGCGACTGTGATCATCGCCAGATAAATGCCCGTGCGGCGCAGCGCGAGGGCGCCGATGACGAGCCCGACCAACGCCCCGCCCACAGTGCCTACGGCGAGCCCCAGGAACACGTCGCCGATCTTTCCGGAAACAAGCAGGTAGGCCGCGAGAAATCCGCCGGAGCCGTAGAAGGCGGATTGGCCGAACGAAAGCAGCCCCGTGTAGCCAAAGATAAGGTCGAAGCCGAGGCCAAAGATGCCCCAGATGAGGATGCGGCTTAGCATGTCTGCGTTGGCGCCGATCGTCGGCAGTACGAAGGGCGCGACGACAAGAACAGCGGCCAATATCGCGGCGACCAGCCAGCCGGGCAACGAGCGTCCGACCATCAGGCGCGCTCCGTCATCGCGTGCCGAACAGGCCCTGCGGCCGCGCCACGAGGACGAGAGCCATGACCGCGAAAAGCATTACGGCCGAATAGCTCGGGTTGAACATCGAGGTGAGGCTGAGAATCTCGCCAGCGACCACTCCGCCAACAATGGCGCCGGCAAATGAACCGACGCCACCGATGACGACGACGAAGCATTCGATCAGAATGTCGTCGCCGACGTTCGGCGTGATCGATATGATCGGCGCGTTGACGATGCCGGCAAAGCCTGCCGCCATCGCGCCAATGCCGAAGACGATCATGAAGGTGCGCTGGATGTTGATGCCGAGCGCGTCGACCATGGTTGGATCCTCGATGCCGGCGCGCACCACCATGCCGAGACGGGTGCGGTAAAGCAGCAGGTAAAGCGCGGCCAGAGCTACGGCGACTATGCCGAAGACTAGCAGCCGGTAAGTGGGGTAGATCATGAAGCCGAGCGAGGTGACCCCTGCCGCCCATGCCGGTGCCGGCACATTCTGCGTGAGGCTGCCGAAGACGGCGCGCACGACCTCGACGAGAACAATGCCGAGGCCGAAGGTGACCAGGATCTGGTCCTCCTCCGGCCGTTCGTAGAAGAAGCGGATCAATACCCGCTCCAGGATGACGCCGACGAGGCCGACGAAGACCGCCCCGACGACGACGGCGACCACGAACGATCCCGTCGACTGGTACGCGACGAAGCCGGCGTAGCCGCCGAGCATGAAAAGGGCGCCGTGCGCCAGGTTAAGAACACCGAGCGTGCCGTAGATGATCGTCAACCCAGCGCTGATGAGCGCGAGCAGCGCTCCCGAGACCAGGCCGTTGAACAACTGCGAACTGAAGTTCCCCCAGTTCAGCACAACGTTTCCATTCCCGGGCGCACGGCACCCTGCATCAGGTCGGGTCGCCCAGCTTGCAGCCGAACGCGTCAGGAGCCTGCATCAGCCCCTCGCCCGGAATGACATCGACGATGTCGTAGTAGTCGTCAGGGCCTTTCATGTCAGCCTGCTTCTTGCCCTTCACGACGAACACCGGGCGGACCAGCTGATGATCCGCGGCACGCCACCAGATATCGCCCAGTGTCGAGTTCTTGATGTGCTCACCGTTTTCATAGGCCTTGATGACCTCCGGAGGATAGAAGGTGCCCGCGGTTTCCACCGCATTTGCCCACAACGCGATCTGCAGATACCCGGCATGGGCCCCCCATTCGGGATTGTAGCCGTTCTTTTTCTGGAAGGCGTCGACGAACTGCTTGGCAATCGGATCCTTATCGCCGTACGTCCACCAGAACTCGGTGGTGCCGTAGACGCCCTGCATCAGCTCCGGAGTGACCTGTTTGGCCAGGAACGGCGACAGGTACGGCATGACGAGGGTCATCTTGTCGAGGAGGCCGAACTGCTTGGCCTGCTTGATCGAGTTCACCGCGTCGTTGCCGAAGCCGATATTGACGAGAACGTCGGCGCCAGAGTTGGCGATGTTGAGGAGGAACGCCGAGTAATCGGGGGCGCCCAGCGGAGCCAGCTGGTTGGTCACCGTCTTCCAGCCGCCTGCCTCGGTGAACTTTGTCATCGAGTCATAGACCGTGTGGCCGTAGGTGTAGTCCGGCGTCAGGTACGCCGCCTTGCGGTCCTTGCCGAGCGCGCTCAGCAGCACCGGCGCGATCGCCGCGGAGGCGCTGTAGGCGTAGTGACAGGCGCGGAAGGAATAACGGGTGCAGTCCTTGCCGGTGGTGTCGTTGGAGCCCGAGATGCCCGGCAAGTAGAGAACCTTCTTGTCCTGCGCGAGATGGTTCAGCGCGACGGCGGTGGCACTCGATACCGAACCGATAACCACCATCGCCTTGTTGTCGGTGATGAACTGGGTCGCGTTCTGCACGGCGATCGCCGCCTTCGCCTGTTCGTCGGCGACGCCCGAAGTGACCTGCTTGCCGAGGACGCCTTTGCTGGTTTTCGGGGAGATGTTCTTGATCAGCGGATCGCCGCTGTTGAGATGCTCGATGGCGAGTTCGATGCCCTTCTGCTCATCGGCTCCGGCGTCGGCGTAGGTGCCGGTCAACGGAACGTCGATGCCGACAAAGACGCTCGATCCCGAAGCGCCGTCGGGAAAGTTGCCGAGTGGCGGATAGTCGGCGGCAAATGCCATCCGACTGAGCGGCGGCAACATCGATGCGCCGAGCATACCGGCGCCGCTAAGCAGCGCGGAGCGGCGCGTTAACCCGCCCCCTTGCTTCATGTATTGCGTCATTGGTGTTTCCTCTCGATTGGGTTCGCCTGGCGCGGGGCTGCGGAAAGCCCTCCCCGCGTCGCCTGTTCAGTCGGCGATTTGTCGGCTCAATCCCGCGCCCAGTGCCTCTCGGGCGGCTGGGTGGGAAGTCGTTTGCTCGCTAGCGACGTCTTTTTTTTATTGCGGAGAGTTGACGCCGCCAGCCTGACCTCAAGCTGACGCGAAACTGACCGCAAGCTGATCCTGCGCCTGGGAATTGTCCGGGCGGATTGTAAAGCCGTCAGGCGAGTGTTGATCCCAGCACGACCTGTCGGCGATCGTCACGACACCGCGATGGCGAGCGAAGTCACCGCGGAACCCTCGCTCCCCGGCGGGTCAAGATCGATACGGTCGGGTTAGCTCGCCGGAATTGACGTCTTGCCCGGGCGAACTGCGTCCCGAATAGCCTGGTCAAGCTCCGCCTCGGTAAACTGCTTCGACAGCTTCTGCCAACCGGCGACCGAGCCGCCCTCCATCTCGGCGTATCCCGTCGCCAGAATGACGGGCAGGTCGGCCCACTCCTTGCGGATCGCATCGGCAAGCGCGAGCCCGGTCATTTGCGGCATGGCATGATCGGTAACAACCAGATCGACGTCCTTGCGGCGTCTCAAGACATCCAGCGCCTCACGGCCAGACGACACCGAGACAGCAATATGCCCGAGGTCCTCCAGCATGGAGTGGGTATTCATCAAGACCAGCGTGTCATCGTCAACGACTACGACAACCAATCCACGCGAGGCTTCCGGGGGCGCGCTCGCCGTCGGCAGTTGTTGATAATCCGCCGGCGTTTCCGCGGGCGCCACTGGCAGCCAAATCTCGGCGGTGGTGCCCTCGCCGGCGCGGCTGTGAAGGATAAATCGTCCGCCAGACTGCTCCGCGATACCGTGTACCATCGGCAATCCAAGTCCGGTTCCTTTCCCCGGACCCTTGGTGGTGAAGAAGGGTTCGGTTGCGCGCCCCAGTGTTTCCTCATCCATTCCGCTGCCGTTGTCGCTGACCGACAGGCAGATGTATGGGCCGGACTTCAGTCCCGCGGCATGAATATCGGGAACCTGTCGCTGGCGGACTGCGATTGTGATCCGTCCGCCATTCGGCATGGCATCGCGCGCATTAACGACAAGGTTCAATAGCGCCAGTTCCATCTGATTGGGATCGGCAAATGCCTTGTCGACGACAAGGGGAAAACGCGTCTCGATGATGATTGCGGGCCCTATGGATCGCTGCAACAGGTCGCGCATGCCGCGGACGAGTGTCGGAATGTCGACAGCTTCCTGCTTCAATACCTGACGGCGGGCAAAGGCGAGCATTCGGGTCGCGAGCGCAGCGCCGCGCTGGGCCCCCTGGACCGCGTTCTCCAAAAGCCCCAGTAATTTGGGGTCGTCCGGCAAGCGCTTGCGCATCAACTCAAGGCTGCTCAACACCGCCATCAAGAGATTGTTGAAGTCGTGTGCAACGCCGCCGGTCAGTTGCCCGATCGCATCCATCTTCTGAGATTGCAGCAGCGAGGTGCGGGCTTTCTCGAGGCTGTCCTGCGCCTCTTTTCGCTCGGTGAGGTCTCGGGTGACCTTGGCGAAGCCAACGAGTTCGCCGGAAGGACTGCGGATTGGGTCGATAACGACATAGGCCCAGAAGCGGGTGCCGTCCTTGCGGACGCGCCAACCTTCGCTTTCGAATTTTCCCTCGCGCCTGGCGGTCTCTAGCGCCCTCTTGGGCGGCCCGACCGCTGATCTTCGTCGGTATAAAAGCGGGAGAAATTCTCGCCCATAATTTCGGATGCGGTGTAACCCTTAAAGCGCTGAACTCCGGGGTTCCAGCTGTTGATGTTGCCTTCGGGATCCAGCATATAGATGGCATAGTCCGTCACCGCCTCGACCAGCAGGCGGCAACGTCCATCCTCGGTCAGGGATGCCGTTAGGCGATCGGACCGTTTCATCAACTCCCTCTAATTGCAAAAGAATTTCAAATCGCAAAGGCTCCGCCGGCATAACTACTGGCCGGCCCTGGTCGAATCGCATCTTTCAGCGCCCTTTCGCACCAAATCGATTCTACAGGCTACAGGCTAACGGGTGGCCATAGCCACAACGGCGCGAGACACTCTAGTCTGGTCTCACAACTTCCCGCCAGTGACCCACGATATCATCTGACCTGTCGGTGTTATGGGAACATTTTCCAGATACTAACGTTTCATTGTCGTTGCTCGGGACTGCGAAGCCCTGAGTCGAGCAGATGCGAGGCCGCCTCGTTCTCAGTTCCGGGCTGGGCGGGGCGGCCGGCCACGCTCGTAGGACCAAACCATCCTCGCTTCAGAGCCCATACTTTCGACGGTTGCGACTTATGAAGGTTGCAAATGCCGATCCGACGTAGTGCTCGGCCGCTGCTATTTCCTTGCGAAGTTGTTCCGGCAAATCGTGGACGTGGGACCACGGCAAGCGATGCTCTTTTGCTTTACGTCTGGTAGCGAGCAGGACGCCCACCGCGGTAATCGCAACCAACCCCGCCAACGCGCCGAAAATCGGCACGATCACAGCGTCTGCCCGACCGCGTTCCTGTATTGGCGCACTGCTCCTATGGGAAGAGACAAGGCGGTCTTTGGGTGCGTTGTGTCGGACCTTCGAGCGCGAAGATTGATGTCGGGTGCGCGCCGACGGCGGGGTAGTCGCTTCCTGTGGGGCATCCCTGTCTTCCGTTCCGTTGACATGGATGTCGGCGGAAACTGGAGTCGCGCGCCCAGGCGTCGCGGATTCTCTAGAATCAAGATCGGTATCAGACATGAACGAACTCCTTGCCCCAGACAACAACGGCTGCGGTCCGCACAAGTTCCCCGGCAGGACTGCTCACGGCCAATAGCGTCAGCGCGACATCCCAAGCCTCCCGCGATCGAAGTGGATGCACGAATACGTGCGCGCCCCGCGATATCCACTTGGCGAAGGACCGGAAAAAGCTACGAGCTGCGCCGCCACCGCGCCTGGCGGTCGGCTAGAAGCCAAGGATACGGCGCGCCGTGCCGCCGAGTACGGCGCCCCGCTCTACCTTCCACACCTTCCACAGACTGGCGATCAGTGCCTCGAGTCCACGCCAGGCTGGTCTGGAAGGCTCAGACCTCTCCGACGGTCTCACCGGATTAGGGCTATTCTGACGCTGTGATCCATCGCCATGCGGATCAACTCTTTTTCGATTTCCTCAAGAGACATCTGGCAGGTCGGATATTCCCGCAAAAGGTGGACGGATATCGACGGAATGGGAAGTGATTCCTCGTTGCGCAAAGCCCTCAACACGACCCGCAGCGCACCATTCAGAAAGTCCCGCCTTCCAAACGTATTCGATTCCTCGGCCAACATTTTCAGAGGCCCTGGCAACAAACCCCACGGCAAATATAGGCGGGAATCGGGTGACGGTCCGACCAGGTGCAATATCGTACAGTCGCTTTTGCCGGAGGATTTTTAGGCGGCGATATCCCAACTCGCGAAAACCCCTGGAGGCCGCGTTCGTCGTCCAAAGCCGGCCGCGCAGCGGGGGCGAGAAGAAAACGATGCGCCTCGCCGAAACGATTGCGCTCGTTGGCGCGGAGCGGGCGAGCGCCATCGCAAGGCTGGATGTCAGCAGCACGGCAGTGTTGAGCGACCCCAACGGAAACGACATTCCCCGGGAACCGGCGGCGAACGCGGCGGTGTGATGCATGCGGACGACGATGTCGGGTTGCCTTCGACTTTGGTCGGCCGGCCCTCGCACGTCACTCGAGCCAGGCGCGTTTGACAAGCAACAGCGGGGCCTATTTGCTATTTCACGGCCATGTTTTAGTTCATATACGAGAACTCTTGGCGTGAGCTGGCGGTTCTCGCAAGGGGATGATGGTGACTCAATCCATGCTGCCCGCCGACGTCGCAGCGCCTTCCAGAAACCCTCGGAGGGAGCCTGTCTCTGGCGACGCGGAACTGCTCGATAAGGCAAGAGCACTGGTTCCGATTCTGCAAGCCCGCGCCGCCGAAATCAACCGACTGCGGAGAATACCTGCGGATATGATCGAAATAATCCGCGCCGCCGGCCTGTTTCAATTGCTGCGACCGCGCTCCAGCGGAGGACCGGAGGTACCTGTGGATACCGTCCTCGACATCGCCATGGAACTGGCGCGGGGCGACGGATCGGTGGCCTGGGTGTGGACCGTGATGACCACCCACGACTTCCTGGTCGCGCATTTTCCCGCAAAGGCGCGCGCCGAATTCTGGACGGACACGACGCTGAGCGCAGCGAGCTTTACACCGGCGGGCAAGGTGACGCCCGCCAATGGTGGCGTCCCGCTTTCGGGGCGGTGGTCGTTTTGCAGCGGCGTCGACAACGCCGACTGGATGCTGTTGCAGGCGATGTTCGGTCCGCCCGGCGCAGCGCATCCCGATGTGCGCATGCTGATGGTCCCGATCGGCGACTGTCGTATCGTCGACGATTGGGATGTCGTCGGACTGCGCGGCACCGGTAGCAACAGCGTCATCGTCGACAATGCTTTTGTGCCGGAGCACTGCATCCTCAAGTTCGAGGACCTGATGGCGGGCAAGACGCCGGGCTCCGGCGACCACGCCAGCCCGGCCTACCGTACGCCGCTGTGGGCCATCTTCCCGTTCTCGATTGCCGCGGTTGCTCCTGGCATCGCCCGCGGTGCATTCGAGGCGTTCGTTGCGGAGAAGAAGGCCACCAATGCGCTGGCGACACTGTCGCCGCCGAAGAAGAATTCCCTGCAGATGAAATCGCCGAGGCGGGCGCCCTCATCGACGCGGCCGAGCTTCTCTTCCGGCCCTCTCTGCGGGAGACGGTCGCCAAGATCATGGCGGAGGAACCCCTCAGCGTGGAACTACGGCACGCAACCGCCGCGATCAGGCGTATTCCGTATCCCTGTCAAAGCGCGCGATCGATCTGCTGATGGAGGCCGAGGGTAGCCGTGGACTCTACGAGGGCAACCGCACGCAACGCGGGTTCCGCGATATTCATGTCGAAGAATTCTTCTATGTCATCGAAGGCAGAGGGACGCATCTCGTCGAGGGCGGCGAGGTCGCGATGGGCCCGGGGGATATCGTTTTCACGTCCCCCAGCGTATGGCTTGGCTTCCGCAACCCGCACGACCTGCCGCTACGTGCCCTGTTCGGGTACTTCGGCGCCAGCAGTCTGGAAGAGGGCGGATATGAGGTGCATAAGCGGCGCACAATGCTTGGAGAACCCACCTCGGACAATAACATCGGTGATTAGCCGACCGCTTCCGGGTTGAACTTAATCGTATTCGGATTTCGACACTTTACGAGGCAGCTAAGATCGGCGGCCATCACGAGGTCGTCAGCTTGACTGAACGTTGTCGGCCTGACCCAACGCAGTTCGCGTATGCCCGGGCCGGCCTTCTCAACTCCGAGACCCTCAGCGGCGAGGCGGCCGAGCTTACCACCCCTGCTGCAATCGGTCTTCCCGGCCGCGCGGGCGGGCAGCGCGGACGTTCGAATTGCCTCGGAAAAGGGAAAAGAAGTCGAAGCCGCCGTCGTCGTCCTGGCTCGCAATGACATCGGTCGTGGGCTTGCGTGTCAGGAAGCCGCCCTGAGGATAGTTGTTCAGCACCGCGACGAACTCGGTGCGATAGTTGGTTTCTTCGCTCAGCGGCTCGTCCGAGACGATGATCGAGGATCGCGGCAATGCTGTCGGCGCGATGCGATCGAGCACGTCCTGTGCGATGGTGACGCGGTCAAGTGCGTCCTTGGCGTCGTCCGCGTCGTCGATCGTGACCGCCGTCCAGCGCAGGCCGGTGTCGTTGCTCGCGACCGCAGTAAATACGTGCGTGCCGATTCGTTTCTCGGGATCGCGGATCGTGATGGGAACCTCAATGGTCGAGTCGAACACCTCGCCGCCCCCGTCCGGTGCCGGCTTATGCGTGTTGCGTCGCACATAAAGCATCTGTGTCGCGCGGCTGATGTAGATCGAGACAGGCTCGAGCAGGAGCTCCGCATCGCTCGCTAGCCTGGCGTCAGCGGCTTTCGTGGTCTGGGCCGCCTTGGCGGCGTCCTTGTTCGCGGCGGCGTCAACGACTTTCGCCTTCGCGTCTGCCTTCGCCGTGTCCAGTTGGGTTGCCAATGCCGCGGCCTTGGTGGCGGCCGCCTGCTCTATATTCCGAGCTCGTGCCGCGGCTTGATCTGCACCAGCGAGCGCCTTGTCGGCGAGCGCAAGTTGGGCATCCGCGCGGGTCTTGACCAATTCCAGTTTGTGCAGCGATTCGGCGAGCAATGCTGCCTCACGCGCCGCTGTCGCAACAGCTTTCTTCGTTTCGTCGTCCGTGTTGGCGTCGGCTGGTGGAGGAGCAGCGGCGTCGACCTTCGTCTTCGCGTCGGCATTGGCTGCGTCCAGCTGCGCTGCAAGTTCTGAGGCCTTGGCGGCGGCCGTTTTTCTTAGGTTCTCGGCCCGCACCTCGGCTTGATCTGCAGCGGCAAGCGCCCTCTCGGCGAACGCGAGCTGGGCGTCGGCGCGGGTTTTAAGCGACTGCAATTTTCGCACCGCGGCCGTGAGCGATGCTGCGTCGCGCGCCGCTGTTACGGCAATTCTCTTCGCTTCGTCGGCTGCTCCGGCAGCCTGCGCCGCCTCGCTGGCAAGCGTGTCGGCACGAGCCGGAGCAGCTGCGATGGCCTCCGCATTCGGCACAAATAGCGCGGGGTGGGAGAAATCGACCGGCGCCGCGTCGTTCGGTGAAATGATTACCCGCATGCCGATCCGCGTCTTGTCGAACATCTCCTCCGCAAAGTCGTAGGGCATCCGCACGCAGCCGTGCGAGGCCGCGTACCCGGGCAGCGGCCCGCCGTGCAGCGCGAGACCGTTCCAGGTGATGCGCTGCATATTTGGCATCCAAGCGTCGTCGTACATGGTCGAATGGTGGTCCTTGTCCTTCTCGATGACGGCGAACACGCCCGCTGGCGTCTCGCGCCCGGCGACGCCCGTCGATACCGGCGCGCGCAGAATCCAACCGTCGGCGTCGTAGAAAGTGATCTGCTGGGACTTGAGCGATACGATCGCCATGATCGGCTCACCGGCCTCGCGCGGTGCCTTCTCCACGGCGAGCGGGAGGGGGCGCGGCGGCCTTGTCGCGGCGAACGCGGGACCAAGTGCCAGCACGAACGCAGCCACCGCAGCCAGCGCGGACGCCCCCAAATGGCGCATTTTCTTTCCCTCCTGATTGCAAAAATCCCTAGTCTTCGCCTGCCTGAGTTTGAGCGCCAATGTTGAAGCACGGCAAGTGGCCGGGTGGTGCCGGGCCTGGACCCTGAGGTCGGGCGCGAGGCGCTGGCGGTACCACAGTCAAGGAAAGCCGAACGACGTCACGCTCACGCGAACGTGGGACTGTCATAGGGTCGCCAACCCTGACCGTTTACGGGGCAACCGGCCGGCGGCGCTTGTCGGGATTTAAGGCGCTCGCGATCAGTGGCCGATATGCAAGGCGCATCAACCGATGTGAGCTCGGCGCGGCAGATAGTATTCATGCTTTGTTCGCAAGGAGCGGCGGAGCGCGCTAACCGCTTTGCGACCAATGACTACCGGGAAGGAGACAGATTGTTCAGTGGATTCCCGCTCCATGCGGATTGCGAGTTCGCGGGCGACGTTCTTCGTCCCCGGGCTCTCGGTGGTGGTGGCAAACACACTTTGAAACTGGGTTGTAACCACCCGGATTGGGCGCTGCCGGGGAAAAGGAACAAGCCGACTGGATACACCACGGTCGACTGAGCGGTCTGCCACGCCTGATCGCGCCGGAGAGTCACAATCGCTTGGGTCGCGCGGCTCGCGATCGGTGGCAAATATCTTGCCGGCTGCTGCACGGACCCAGGTCACGACATGACTGTGGGCAAGCAACCGCCTGATCAGTCCTAGAGGTTTGGTGTCATCCCGGACCGCTGCTGGTGTTGACAAATCCGTGATGTGCCTAATGTCGGCACCGCCGCGCCCCGCCGTTTCGTAGACGTCGGTGCAGCCACTTTCGGCGAACGCATTGCCAGCACAAGTACCGAGAAGACAGAGCGTGGCAACGAACAGCGTAGCGCTGGCGATTCGCAACGCGAACACCTCGGTTTCACGTCGAGCGGCAATGCGCGCCGACGGACAAACCGCATCCTAGGCCTCACCACCCACTATCGAGCGTAAATGCGACCGGACTAGGGCTGCGATTGCAGCTACGAACTGCTGCGCGTCTTGGTCCAGCACGCCGGCAAGGTTCTGACGCACAAATTCCTGCTTGGTGAGTTGTGGGATCCTTTGACCGACGCGCAATACCTGCGCGTCTATGTCCGCCAACTCAGGCAGAAGATCGAGGCCGAGCCAGACCGTCCCCAGTACATCCTGACCGAAACCGGCATCGGTTACCGGTTGCGCGCCCCTGACTGAGTGCCAGAACCGGAGGGTCGTCGCCCGACGACCAATGCAACGTCCATCGACTCTTTTGGGGTCACAAATGAACATCAACGACTTTCTCTCGCCAAATGACGCGATGGTCGAGACCCGGGTGCTCGACAAGGTCCAACTGCTGGGAGAGCTCTCCCGTCGAGCGGCCGCGAGCCTGCAGCTTGCCCCCGACCTGGTCGCGGATGCCGTTCTGAAGCGCGAGGAACTCGGGTCGACGGGGATGGGTAGCGGGGTGGCGATCCCGCACGCACGCTTTCGGGACCTGAGGAAGCCATTTGGCCTCCTCGCGCGCCTGAGAAAGCCGATTGATTTCGAGGCAGTCGACGGCCGTCCGGTCGACATCGTGTTTCTGGTAGTTGCCCCCGAGAGCGATCCGCTGAACGCGCTCGCTTGCGTTGCCCGAAAGTTGAGAGACCCACAGGTGATGGCCGACCTCCGCAAGGCAAAAGACAACGCGGCAGTCTACGCGGCCGTCAGCGCCGAGCGTCCCGGCTGATTCGACGAAGTCGAATGTCACTTCGGGCTAAACAGCGGTACACCACGATCTGAAGCGGGCGCGGATGCATCCGTCGCCGTCGTTTTGTTCCAGCGGCGCGTAGATTCCTTCC
>DATCBY010000036.1:0-2974 GCA_036511595.1 Bauldia sp. | reverse complement strand
CATCGTCGCCTTCACCACGCGCCAGGCGGTGACCCTGTGCATCGGCCAAAACTGCCCGGGCTCATCCCGCGGGAGCTTTCGCAGCATCGCGATCGTCGCCTCGGGCACGGGCACGGTGCGAAAAACAAGACGGCGCCGCTTGAGCGTCTTGATTGTGAGGGTCAGGCTGCGGCGCGGCAATCAGGATGAGAACAGAGCGGCGATCTGGATGAGAGGATGTCGCCGGATGCGTGACGGCAGGAGGGCGTAGCCCGACTGACGTTGCGAATCCGGCGAACGGCGCGGCCCCGCAAGGGGCCGTGTTGTCTGGCGGTTGCGGCCGGCCGGCTAGGAGACGGGTTCTTCATGCCAATGAGGAACTGCCCCTTGCCCGGTCGCCACATCACCGATTGCCAGACGAGGCTGTTCATGAGTTTTCGCCAGACCGAGACGCCGACTGTTGCCGCGGCCAAGGCCGGGTTCAGCGCCGCCACCGCCTATCGCATCGAAGAGGACCCCCGGCTTCCGTCGCAAAAGAAAGTGCCGCGCAACCGCCGGCGGCGCGATCCGCTGGCTGCGGTTTGGGTCAGCGAAGTGGTGCCCTTGCTCAAGAGCACCCCGGGCCTGCGGCCGATCGCTATTTTCGACGAGCTCCGCCGCCGCCATTCCGAGATCGGTGCAGGTATCCGGCGCACGCTGGAGCGGCGCATCCGCACCTGGCGGGCGCTGAACGGGGCCGAGCAGGACGTCATCTTTCGGCAAGAGCATCCGCCGGGTCGGCTGGGGCTATCCGATTTCACTGACATGGGCGATCGCGGCGTCGGCATCGCCGGCGTGCCGCTCGATCACCGGCTCTACCACTTCCGGCTGGCCTTCTCGGGCTGGGAGCACGCCCATGTCGTGCTCGGCGGGGAAAGCTTTGTGGCGCTCGCCGAGGGTTTGCAGAATGCGCTGTGGGCGCTCGGGCGCGCTCCGTTGCAGCATCGCAGCGACAGCCTATCGGCCGCCTTCCGCAACCTCGATCGTGACGCAAAGGAGGATCAGACGCGCCGCTACGAGGCGCTGTGCGCCCATTACGGCATGGAGCCGACCCGCAACAATCGTGGCGTGGCGCACGAGAACGGGTCGATCGAAAGCCCACACGGTCATCTCAAGCAGGCGATCGAGGACGCGCTCTTGCTGCGCGGCACGCGCGACTTCGCCGATCTGGAGGCCTATCGCCGCTTTATCGATGAGATCGTCGGGCGGCACAACGCGCGCAACGCCAAGCGGCTCGATCTCGAGCGCGCGGCCCTGCAATCCCTGCCGGCGCGCCGGACAACCGATTACGAGGAGACCATCGTCCCCGTCACCTCGACCAGCGGCTTCACCTTAAAGAGGGTGTTCTATTCGGTGCCCTCGCGCCTGATCGGCCATCGGCTGCGCGTGCGGCTCTACGATGACCGGCTCGAATGCTTCCTCGGTTCGACGCCGCTGATGACGCTGCGCCGTGGCCGCCCGCACGCCGACCGCAAGCACGGCCACGTCGTCGATTACCGGCACGTCATCCATGCCCTGCGCCGAAAGCCCATGGCCTTGCTCAACCTGATCTATCGCGAGCAGCTCTTCCCGCGCCGCGCCTATCAGCGCGCCTTCGAGGCGCTGCTGGCCAATGACACCGAGAAACGGGCGTGCCGCACCATGGTCGGGTTGTTGGTGCTGGCCCATGAGCGCGGCTGTGAGGCCGAACTGGCCATGCTCATCCAGGCTGATCTGGATGCCGGCAGGCTGCCCGATCTTGATGCGCTGGGCCGATGCTTTGCCCCTGATGCCGCCGCCATCCCCGACATCACCGTCGAGTTGGTGCCGCTTCATCTCTACGACGAGCTCGGGACCGTCCGGGTAGGGAGTGCGGCATGAAGACGACCAATCCCGTCGACGCCGCCCGCGTCGAGCTGCTGCTGGCCGAGCTGCGGCTGCCCGCCGTCAAGCTGGTCTGGGCCGATCTCGCCGCCCAGGCCGACAAGGAAGGATGGCCGGCGGCGCGTTTCCTTGCCGCGCTGGCCGAGCATGAGGTGGCCGAGCGCGCTCGCCGCCGCATCGAACGCCATCTTGCCGAAGCCAGGCTGCCGCCCGGCAAAACCATCAACACGTTCGACTTCGAGCTCGCCCCGATGGTCAGTAAGGCCCAGCTCATGGCGCTCGCCGCCGGCGATGCCTGGTTAGGCATGGGCGCCAATTTGATCCTGTTCGGGCCGCCCGGCACCGGCAAGAGTCACTTGGCCTCAGCTCTCGGCTTCGCTCTCGTCGAAGGCGGCTGGCGCGTGCTGTTCGCCCGAACCACCGATCTCGTCCAGCGGCTGCAAATCGCCCGCCGCGAGCTCGCCCTCGAAGCCGCCATCGCCAAGCTCGACAAATTCCATCTGCTGATCCTCGATGACCTCGCCTATGTCACCAAGGATCAGGCCGAAACCAGTGTCCTGTTCGAACTCATCGGTGCCCGATACGAGCGGCGATCCTTGCTGGTCACCGCCAACCAACCCTTCGGTGAATGGGGAAAGATCTTCCCCGACCAGGCGATGACGCTCGCCGTCGTCGATCGCCTCGTCCACCACGCCACCATCTTCGAGATGAACGTCGAGAGCTACCGACGACGCGCCGCCCTCGAACGCAAACGCGGCTCCAGATAAGCGCCGGCCCAAGCGACAATCAAGACCGGCTCCCGATTGTCGCGCCGCGTCAATTAAAACTCCCAGGACCCTCTTGCGCGACAATCACGACACGATAATCATGTGCCGCCGCGACGCCGGGATTCTCATCCAGATTGTCGCTGCCTTCCCATCCAGATTGCCGCGCTACACAGCTATGCCATTTCCGCCCGCGGTTTCAATGTCGGCAGCAACGCCAGCATGTCCGACAAGTTGCTGGTGCTTGTCGATGGCCGCACCGTCTACACACCGCTTTTTGCCGGCGTTTATTGGGACATGCAAGGGGTGCCGCCGGAGAACATCGACCG
>DATCBY010000035.1:0-14608 GCA_036511595.1 Bauldia sp. | reverse complement strand
TCGCCCCGCTCCGGCAACAATGAATTGAGAATGCGCCATTCCGCGTCCGTCAGATCGCCCCGACTCAATGCTGCCTCCTTCAGAAAGGAAGCCTTGAATCAAAACTCGGGTCTCCCGTCAAAACCCGTCAACACGGCCTAGCTCACGCCTCGGCTGGCTGTCGTTGCCGCGTATCGGGTAGCGACGGTGCGAGGCGCAGGAGATAGATTTCCGCCATCGCCGCCAGTTCGGTGAATGCGGCTTCGCGGTGCCTGAGACGGGGCTCGTCATCGAGCCCGGCTGCAGCTTTCATCAGCTGGTAGATCACGACGGCGGCGGTTTCGGCGCGATCGGGCGGCATCCGCGGAGCATAGGCACACAGCACGTTGACTATTTCCTTGCGCAGGCGGTTGCGCACATCGGACGCCACCGTTGCCGGCAACCTGCGTGCTTCGGCGATGCTGGCGAGGGCGGGCCGGCGGCGATAGAAGCCACGCAGCAACGCCACCAAGTCGCGGCCGAGTTCCTGCGCGGTGGAACCGGAAGCGGAGGCCGACAGCTCCTTCAGGTCCGCATGCAGCGCATCCCAGAGGCGCGCGCGCAGCGTATCAACGACTGCCGGCTTGGTCGGGAAATACTGATACAGGGACCCGATGGAAGCCCCCGCGCGCCCCGCGATTTCCGTCATCGTGGCGGCGTCGTAGCCACGTTCGGCGATGACGCCTTCGGCGGCCTTGAGCAGGGACGCGACACGCAGTTTGCCGCGTTCCTGACTCGGAATCTTTGCCTTGGCTCTTGCTGGCGGGAGCGCCGGTCTCATATATTCCTCAATTGTGAGGGTATCCTCATATTATGGATAGTTTGCCGCCCGGCGCAAGCTTGCTGCCTCGGCCATCAGAACCTCGATTGGATTTCGCTTGCCCACCCCCCTGGCCTCCCATGCCGACCCTCATTACCGCTGGATCGCCCTCAGCAACACGACACTCGGGGTGCTGGCCGCGTCGATCAACGGCTCGATTCTGCTCATCAGCCTGCCTGCGATCTTTCGCGGCATCGGCCTCGATCCGCTTGGTGCCGGCAACATCAACTATCTGCTGTGGACGATCATGGGCTACATGGTGGCGACCGCAGTGCTGGTCGTTGCGTTCGGTCGGCTCGGCGACATCCTTGGCCGCGCCCGCATGTACAATCTCGGCTTCGCCATCTTCACGGTGACGTCGATCGCGTTGAGCCTGATCCCCGGCCAGGGCACCGACGCCGCGCTCTATCTCATCGTCGTGCGCGTCATCCAGGGCGTCGGCGGCGCACTGCTCATGGCGAACGCCACCGCCATCCTCACCGACGCATTCCCTCCGCATCAGCGCGGGCTAGCGCTCGGCCTCAACACCATCGCGGCAATCGGCGGTTCGTTCATCGGACTGTTGCTTGGCGGCCTGCTGGCCGACGTGAACTGGCATCTGGTTTTCTGGATCAACGTGCCGTTCGGCGTGGTTGGCACGGTGTGGGCGTATATGAAGTTGCGCGATACGCGGCCGCCCCGGCACGAGCGGCTCGACTGGATCGGCAACATCACGTTCGCGGCGGCGCTCATCCTCCTGCTCGTCGCCATCACCAACGGCATCCAGCCCTACGGCGGACGCACCATGGGGTGGACCAGTCCGGTCGTGCTCGGCGAGATTGTCGCCGGCATTCTCATCCTGGTCTTCTTCCTGTGGGTCGAGCGGCGGATCGCGCGACCTATGTTCGACCTTGCGCTCTTCCGCATCCGGCCGTTCACGGCCGGCAACATCGCCAGCCTTGCCGCTGCCATCGGGCGTGGCGGATTGCAGTTCTTGCTCATCATCTGGCTGCAGGGAATCTGGCTGCCGCTGCATGGCTACTCGTTCGAGAGCACGCCGCTGTGGGCCGGCATCTTCATGCTGCCGCTGACTGTCGGCTTCCTGCTCGCAGGGCCGTTGTCGGGTTCGCTCTCCGACCATTTCGGCGGCCGGCCGTTCGCGGTCGGCGGCATGGTGCTGGGTGCGTTCAGTTTCGGGGCGCTGATGTTCCTGCCTGCCGACTTTCCGTACTGGCGCTTTGCGGTGCTGATCTTCCTGAACGGCATCGGGTCGGGGCTGTTCGTGGCGCCGAACTCGACGCAGATCATGAATTCGGTGCCGGCGAGCGAGCGCGGCCAAGCATCGGGCATGCGGGCGACTACGGTCAACGCCGGCATGGTACTGTCGATAGGCGTATTCTTCAGCCTGATGATCGTCGGCCTCGCAACCACCCTGCCGCAGACGATGCAGGCGGGTCTGGTCGCGCAGAACGTGCCGGTCGAAGTCGCGCATCAGGTAGCGTCGGAGCCGCCAGTGGCGAGTTTGTTCGCGGCGTTCCTCGGCTACAATCCGATGGCGAAGCTCATCCCGCATGATGTCCTAGCGGCGCTGCCCGCGGCTAATGCCGCGACCATCATAGGCAAGGAATTCTTTCCCGGGCTGATCTCCGGGCCATTCATGCACGGTCTCGCGTTCGCTTTCACGTTCTCGCTGATCCTCAACCTGCTGGCGGCATACGCCTCGTGGCTGGGAGGCGTTAAGTTCATACACGTGGATGCGGCCGAGGTTGTGCCCAGCCGAGCGCCGGCGGAGTAGCTACTTCGGCCAGAGACGCGTCATCGGGCCGGCGGCGCCCACGATCGGATCCGTCGCGGGCCGCGGGACTTCGGCGATGCGCTCGCGAATGCCTGCCTTGTCCTCGGCGCCTTCGCGCATGAGGTCGGCGCGTTGTCCGGCCGGGTAGGCGCCAATCACGAGCAGGTCGGGGCTTGCGGTGAGGCGTTTGTGGCCGACTCCGGCCGGGATGAGAACGGCGTCCCCTGCCCGCACGCGCATCGTCTCACCCGCCTCGCCCCCGAAACGCACTTCTGCTTCGCCTGCGGCGATGCCGAGCACTTCGTGCGCGGTCGAGTGATAGTGATGGAAGGGGAAGATTCCGTTACGCCATGTGCCGCTCCAACCGTGTGAGCGAAAAAGGTGCTCGAACGATGTGGCCATGTCGGCGGCCGGCTCCATAGCGCGGGCGTAGACGATCAGCGGAAGACGCGCGTGGTTGGGAATGTCGCCGTCATCGGCGAAAAGGCGTGTTCTAACCTGCATCGACCGAATGTGTCAGCCGCACGCCGGGCCGTCAAAGCGACGACCCGGCATGTGACGTCGACTAGAAGCCGATGTGCTCGCGGATCAGGATCAACGTGTAGTGGCCGGGGAGGTCGCCGCGAATGTGCAAAATCTTGAGGAGCGCACTGTTGAAGCCGTATGCGGCGAGCGCGCGTTCATTCTCGAGCGGCAACGCATGTTCCTTGAGGCGCAGTTCTGCCTCGGCGTCGTCGCGAACGATCTTGTGGGTGCCGGCGACCCAGATGACCTTGCCGGCCGCATACGGATACTGGCCCAGCTGGCTACCGCTCGCCGACGCGATGATGACGTGGCCGTCCTCGGTAATCGCGTGAGCGCTGCCGAGGGCGAAATCGGGAGCGGCGGCGACCTTGCGCTGCTCGCGCTTCGTTTCCGGGTCGCCGTAAAGCGCCATTAGCTTGGGACGGAGTGCATCGTATTTGCCGCTATCGTTGATGGCGGCGCTGATCCCCGCCTCGTCGAGAGTCTTCGAAGCGTTGGTCATCACCTCGGCGCCCTCGGGGACAAGCTCGAGGACCTTGGCTTTGGCTTCCGCGGCGCTGTCGACGACGAAGACCTCTATGCCATTGGCTTCCAACGCCTTTTTGGTCCGCTCGATCGTGTCTTCCGCAGCGAGAGCGGTGTACTTCGGGTCTGGCTTAAACGGGGTAACGGCGTTCATTTTCTAGATTCCTTCTGGCACTTGAAACTATCGTGTAACTAAATAGATATAGCACTATAGACAATCAAGTACTCCCGGAATCATTCCGCCTGTGATAGATCGAACCATGCCCAGAAACGCTCCAGTTGCGGCAGAAGTCCCGGAAGCCGCGTGTCCCTCGCGGCACCTTACGGCGGGGGTGAACCTGCTTCAGGAGAAGTGGGTGCTGCTCATCGTGCGGGTGCTGCTTGGCGGCCCTGTCGGGTTCAACGACATGGCGCGCAACGCCGGCGACGTGAATTCGACTACCCTGGCGCAGCGGCTCGCGACGCTCGAGAAGGCCGGCATGGTCAAGAAGACCGTGCAGTCGGTCATGCCGCCAAAGACGAGCTACGAGCTTACGGAAGTCGGAACGGCACTCAGGCCGGTCATCGAGTCTATCGAGCGGTGGAGCGAGAAGTACGGTCTGGCTTGCGAAGAGGCCCGCAACGGGCCATCGGCGGTCAAATAACGCCGAGCTTCTTTTGCAGGCTCGACGACGAGGTCGTGTACTGGAAGACGACCTTCCTCTCCGGCGCCACGATGTGAACCGCGGCCTGCGCCATCAGCGCGGCCTCGTGGAAGCCGCAGAGGATGAGTTTCAGCTTGCCCGGATAGGTATTGATATCGCCGATGGCGAAGATGCCTTTCTCGGAAGTCTCGAACGTCTCGGTACCGACGGGGATCAGGTTCTCGTCGAGATTGATGCCCCAGTTGGCAACCGGCCCCAGCTTCATGGTCAGACCAAAGAAAGGCAGGATGCGCGTCGTGGGATGATGGACTTCGGTCCCGTCCTTGTCCTTGACGACGGCGTGCGAGACCTGACCGGCCTCGCCCTTCAGCCCGCTCACCTGGCCAAGCGCAAGCTTGACCTTCCCCGCTTCCACCAATTCGCGCATCTTCTTCACGCTGTCGCGCGCCGCGCGGAAATCGTCGCGACGGTGAAGCAGCGTCAGGCTCTTCGCGAGCGGCTGCAGGTTCAGCGTCCAGTCGAGCGCGGAGTCGCCGCCGCCGACTATCAGCACGTCGTGGCCACGGAAATCTTCCATGCGCCGCACGGCGTAGTGGACCGATGTGCCTTCATATTCTTCGATGCCAGGAACCGGCGGGCGCTTCGGCTGGAACGAGCCTCCACCGGCCGCGATCACCACCACCCTGGCGAGGAACGCGGTGCCGGCGTCGGTGGTCAGGCGGAAGCGGCCGTCGGCCTCGCGCGCCAGACTTTCGACCATCTGGCCGAGATGGAAGCTTGGCTTGAACGGCGCGATCTGCTCCATCAGCTTTTGCACCAGCCCCTCGCCGGTGATGATCGGGTAGCCGGGAATGTCGTAGATTGGCTTCTCGGGATAAAGCTCGGCGCACTGGCCACCCGGCTTATCCAGGATGTCGACCAGCGCGCATTTTATGTCGAGCAAGCCAAGCTCGAACACGGCGAAGAGACCAACCGGACCGGCGCCGACGATAACAGCATCGGTCTCGACGGTGCCGCCGACTTCGGTTCCAGCAGATTGTTCCATCAGAGAAAAACCTTCCGGTCGCTTGCGGGCGCAGAGTTATCCGCTCAGCGCGGCGATGCAAAGCAAGAATGTTCGGGGGTTTGGCCCAGCCGAGAAAAACGATCTCGCCAACCGGCCCGGCGGCGACGGGTTAACTACCCCTGCCGCTCGGGCACGGTGACGACCAATCCGTCGAGTTCGTCGCGGACACGGATCTGGCAGGAAAGGCGGGACGTGGGACGAACCTCGAAAGCAAAGTCGAGCATATCCTCTTCCATCGGCTCGGGTGGGCCGGCAATTTCCTTGAACGCCTCATCGACGTAGACATGGCAGGTGGCGCACGCGCAGGCGCCGCCGCACTCCGCTTCGATGCCGGGCACGCCGTTGCGAATAGCGTTCTCCATGACCGTGGTGCCGTTCTCGGCCTCCACTTCATAACGCTGGCCCGCAGGGTCGATGTAGGTGATCTTGGCCATACGGCTCTGAGGTCGGGAACGCACGGGAAGGTGGCCCGCCGAAAGGCTTTCGGCGGCAATCCGCGCGGGTCTATAGGCGATTCCTCGGCGCGCTGCCAGTGCGGATCGAATCGCTCGGGCCGAAGTGGATAGCGATGAACTCGATGACCTCGACAATGGCGGCTTCTAATGCGTCGACGCCCTTGCCGCCTGCCTCGATCTCAGCGGCCAGTCTCGCAACCTCGCCGGCGCCGATGGCACGCGCCGAGCCGACAAGGAGATGAGCGGCCTCCCGTCGCTCGGAAGCCGACGCGGAGCGCAGCCGTACAAGCTCGACGGGCGCCTGGGCGGCAAATAAACGAAGGACTTCGGCGGCAAGGGCATCGTCGCCGCCTGTCTGGCGATTGAGGTGGGCGAGATCGATTGCATCGCGGTGCACGGGTGAGAGTCCTCGCAGGGCGAATCCAGGATCGACAATCCAGCAACGGACCGGGAATCTTAAGACATCGTTAACCGGAAAAAAGACGCGCTTGCGGCTGCGCCGGCAATCGCGACGGCATCGCCCATTGGTCGCATATTTTTCCCCGCGGCATGGCCCGAAAACATCGCAAACGGTGCTCAGCGTCCGTAGCCAGGGCGGCCGGGCGGCTGCTTCGATGTCCGTTTTCCTTTTGATTCGGCCGCCTTCCACGACAACAAGAGAGTTTTCCACCATGTAGTTGGCTCGATGCTGGCGGGACCGGGCCGGGCCGCCCGAAGCCGACAAAGATGGCGGAACGGGCGACGATGGTCGTACCTTATCGGCCCTGTTCGCGCATGCCTCGAAGGCGACCAGCCATGTTCTTGAACCAATTTGGGGTCTGCCCGCCCGGTCGTTGCTGTTTTTGGGTTCCTCTGCCACGAATGTGCCACTAGGATCGTCTAGGCGGCGTAGGTAAGGCGTAGTCGGCGGTTTTGGCCGATGTTGCGTGGTGCTCGCCCTGGCAGGGGCGTCTGTGTGGGCGAGCCGCGTGATCTCCTTTCCGACGTCTGTCGGTTACGCGTTTGCCGGGCCGAACAGAGCCCGACAAAAGGCTGAATAAGGTTTTGCGTACGGTGCGAGGCGGAATGTAATGGCGACTAACCCCAGAGCAAAGAACCCTAACGAGACGGCTCTTTCAGCCGTCGAAGAGGCCCTGCGCCTCGACTACACGCCGGACGAAGGCGTCGCCGCCGATCAGGATGACGCGGGCGCGCCGCGCCGCCGCCCCGAGAACCGCCCCGACGCCAGATCAGAGCCACGGATCGCCGCGCCTGAACCCGCACGCCGGGGTGAGACCCCACGGCGCAACGAGGGGCCGCGCACGCCAGCGCCGCCTCGCCGTAACGATCCCGCAGCCGCAGCGCCGCCGCGTCGCGAAGAAGCCCGTCGTTCCGAGCCGCCGCGGACGTTTGCCGAAGCGCCGAGTGCCGAGCAAGCGGCGCCGGTGCGGACGCGCGCCGCGGAGCAGCGGCGTGGCCGGTTCGCTGCCAACGACGATCGTCGTTCGATCGCAAGCGGAATGCAGCGGCGTCCTTCCCGGCTGATCTACCCGATCGCAACGGTGCTGTCGCTCGGCTGGGCAGCGTTCGTTGTCCTCTACGCCTCCTCGACCGGCGGCATCTTCGGCGATGGCGACATTCTGACCTCCCCACGCTTCCTCAACGTCGCGCTGTTCCTGTTCGTGCCGCTCGGCCTCATCTGGGCGTTCGCCTCGACGATGTGGCGGACGCAGGAACTCAGATTCGTCGCCCGTTCTGTTTCCGACATGGCAATCCGCCTGTCGGAACCCGAGAACATGGCAACCGACGCGGTCGTCAACGTCAGCCAGGCGGTCCGTCGCGAAGTCGCCGCGGTCGGCGACGGCATCGAGCGGGCGCTTGCCCGCGCCAGCGAACTGGAGCTGCTCGTTCATAACGAAGTGGCGGCGCTGGAGCGCTCCTATTCCGACAACGAGACGCGCATGCGCTCGCTGATCGACGATCTCGCCGGCCAGCGCGAGGCAATCGTTATCAACTCGGAACGGGTCCGCACATCGATCGTCTCGGCGCAGGAATCGCTTTCCAAGGATTTGCGCATTGCCTCCGAGTCCATATCGGAAAACGTCACCACCGCCGGCAATCGCATCACCGCGGCGCTCACGGACCGCGGCGAGCAGATCACGGTGGCCCTCGGCACGGCCGGCGAAGCCATGGTCGATCAGCTTTCGGCGCGCGGCGAGGATCTTGTCTCGCGGCTCGCCGACACGGTCAGCGATGTCGCGGTGTCGTTGGCGCAGACCGGCTCGGAAGTGACCGACGCGCTGCTGGCGCGCTCGTCCGAGATCAACGAGACGCTGTCCTCAACCGGCCGCGCCATGGCCGACACGATCGCCGAGCGCGGGCAGGAAGTGAACGACACGCTGTCGTCCGTCGGCGCCGAACTCATCGCCGGTTTCGAAGGCCGCACCGAGGACATTACCCGTTCGATCAGCGAGACGGGCAACATGGCCGCCGCCACGATCTCGAAGCACGTCACGGAGGTCAATGAGGCGCTGAAGTCGAACGCCGACTCCCTCCTCGTCGATCTGGCGCTGCGCGGACAGGAGATCGCCGACAAGCTGGATGAGACCGGCACGCGCATCGCAGAGACGATCACCAACCGCGGCGGCGAGCTGGCCGACCGACTGTCACGCACGGGCGATCGTATTTTCGAGTCAATCGCAGTCAACGGAACCGAGCTCAACGAACGCCTTGCCTCCACCGGCGAGGCGATGGCCAACCTGATCGAGACGCGCACCAACGGTCTGCGCGAAGCGATCAATTCGGCGACCACTTCCGTGTACGATTCTTTCGACGAACGCAGCGCCGAGCTTACCCAGCGGCTGGCTTCCGTCGGCGGCGAAGTCGCCAAGGCAATTGCCGTCCGCGGCATGAAGATCAATGAGACCATCATCGCGTCTGGCAACGAAATCGCCGAAACGGTCGCCTCCCGCGCCGGGACGATCCACGAGCGCATCGTCGATTCCGGTACGCGCATCGCCGATCGGATCATCGATCAGGGCAATCAGATTCACGAGCGTATCGTGGAATCGGGCAGCCAGATCGCCAACGAGATCGAGAGCCGCGGCGCCTCGATCCACGAACGTATCCTTTCCTCGTCCCGCGAGATCGCCGACACCATCGAGGGACGCGGCACGGCGATCTACGATTCGATCGTCGAAGCGACGCAGCACATCGGCGACGCCATCGAGAGTCGCGGAACTTCGATTCACCAGAAAATTCTTGCCTCCGGTCGCGACGTGGCCAACGCCATCGAGAGTCGCGGCGTCACAATTCACGAGAAAATCATCACTTCGGGAACCGAGGTGGCCGACGCGATCGAGAGCAAGGGCACGTTGATCCACGGCAGGATCGTGGACTCCGGTACCCGTTTCTCCGAGGTGATTGCCTCGCGCAGCCAGGAGCTTGGCGACGTGCTGGAAAGCCGCTTCGCGCGGATTTCAGAAATGGTCAGCGAGCGGGGGCCGCAGCTCATTACCTCGCTGACCGAACAGGCGCACAGCATGGAGTCCGCGCTGACGAGCAAGCTGTCGCAATTCGGCGATGGCATCCGCATCAAGATCGAGGATGTCTCCGAGGCACTGGAAAGCAATGCTCACCGGATCGCCGAGGCGCTCGACCATCGCTCGCGCCAGATCAACCAGACGCTGATCGAGCGCACCCGTGAGATCGCCGAAACATTCACCTCGGGGCAGACGGAGTTTTCTGCGCTCATCGACGATCGCCTGATCGAGGTGGGCGGCCAGATGACCGCGCGCGTCGAGAGCCTTGCCGAGACGCTGTCGGATCGCGCCAACTCGATTACCGACTCCCTCGCCGGCCGGAGCGAGGATGTCGCCCACACCATCCGCGAGGCGGTGACGGAAGTGACCCAGCGCCTGGTTAACGAATCGACCGAAGCCAGCCGCACGGTACGGGCTTCGGCGGCGGAGGCATCGACGGTGCTTGGCCGCGCCATCAACGAGATCGAGGGAATGTTCGGCGCGCGCGCCAACGCGGTTACCGAAGCGCTTGAGCAGCGCACCCGCGAATTCAACGACGTGCTGGGCGCGCGCAGCGGGGAACTTGCTTCGCTTCTCGACGGGCGGTCGAATGCCCTCATCCGCACGCTCGACCAGACTGGAAACTCGGTCGTCGAAATGGTCGCCAGCCGCAGCGAGGAGGCTGCGCGCACTCTGCTTTCAACCGGCGAGAGGGTCGCTTCCTCTTTTGCCAGCACCAATACCGCGCTGCGGACCGAAGTCACCGAAATTGCGGAACGGCTGCAGCAGTCGAATACCATCCTCAACAACCTGCTGGCTTCGACCTCCGACAACCTCGGCAAGATCGAGACGCAGCTCGCGGCGCGATCAACCGAATTCAACGCCGCGATCGGCCATGCCGTCGAAACAACGCAGCTTTCTACCGAAGAGCTGGGTGGACAGGTCACACGCCTTCGCGATGTATCGCGTGAGATCGTCGAGGGCGTC
Source organism: Bauldia sp. (assembly GCA_036511595.1). Lineage (GTDB taxonomy): Bacteria > Pseudomonadota > Alphaproteobacteria > Rhizobiales > Kaistiaceae > DASZQY01. The sequence continues at coordinate 4,294 of DATCBY010000035.1, read as the reverse complement.
GGCACCGTCGTGAAGCGCTTCGAGGAGCAGAGCAACTCGCTTTCGGGAGCTACCAAGAACCTCGCCGACGTCAACCGCCAGATCCAGACCACGGTCGAGGAACGGCGTCCGGCGCTCGAGGGCCTGACCGCCGGCCTCAAGATGCGCAGCGAGGAACTCGACGGGTTGATGAAGTCGTTCACCCGCATCATTGCCGAGACCCTGAAGACGGCCGAGGAGCGCGCGACGGCGGTTAGCCGCATGCTGACCGAGAACACCGCGACCGCGACTAAAGGCGTCATCGAGAACTTCGAAACGATGAATCGCACCGCCAGCTCGGAGAGCCGCAAGGCCGCCGATGCGGTGCGCGAAGCCAACAAGGCCCTCATCGCCGACATGGGGGCGGCCATCACCGATGTCTCCAAGCGATTCGGCGAAGCCACGCGCGAGATGCGGCAGGCGACCCAGGAAGTGCAGCGCGACCTCAGCATTACCCGCGAGGAATTGCGGCGCGGCGTGCTGGAACTACCGGAAGAAGCGCGCGAGGGCGCCGAAGCGATGCGGCGCGTTGTCGGCGACCAGATCAAGGCGTTGTCGGAGCTTTCCGAGATCATCAACCGGCACGGCAAGAACCTCGACCTGTCGAGCCCTGCACTTGGCGAACCGCGCATCCGCATAGAGGCAACGGCCGTCAATGGTGAACCCATGGTCAGCGGGCCGGCGTCGGGCGAGGCCACCATCGCCGCTCCACGCCATGCCGGTGCAGAACCGCGTCGCGTCACCAACGGCGCGGCGGCGGTGGCTCCGCCAGTAGCACCGGTCGTCAAGGCGCCGCCGCGGGTCGTTCCCCGTCAGGCGCCGGCGGCTTTGCGAACAGCTGCGGGCAGCGACGAGGCCGGCGAGGGCTGGGTATCGGACCTGCTGCGCCGGGCATCAACCGACGAGGATGCCGGCGGCCCGGCGATCGAACGCCATCGCGATGCGCCGGCCGCGATCGCCGACAAGAGCGCCAGCGCCGCGGCTCCTGCGGCATTAGGAGCGATCTCCGCCGATATCGCCAAGGCCATCGATCAGGATGCCGCGGTCGAATTGTGGGCGCGGCATAACAAGGGCGAAAAGAACCTGTTCACGCGCCGGCTCTACACGATGTCGGGTCAGCAGACGTTCGACGAGATACGCAAGAAATATCAGCGCGACGGGGACTTCCGCACGGCCGTCGACCGCTATGTCGCGGACTTCGAAAAGCTGCTTGCGGAAGTGACCAAATCGGGCAAGGACCGCGCCGCGGGAAGCGCTTACCTGACCTCGGACACCGGCAAGGTCTACACCATGCTTGCCCACGCCAGCGGGCGTTTCGACTAGCCGCGGCGACGGCGGCATTCTTTCGGAGCGGGCGCCCACGAGGCGCCCGTTTTCGTTTCAGGCCGGTGTTGCGGCGAGCGCTTGCGCCAGCATGGCCTCATCGATGTTGCCGCCAGAGAGCACGATGACGGCGCTGCCACCGGCGACATCGAGCCGGCGACTGAGCAGCGCGGCAAGGGCTACGGCGCCGCCCGGCTCGACCACCAGCTTCAGTTCGCGGAAGGCAAAGGCGACGGCGGCAAGTGCCTCGGCGTCGGTCACGGTGACGACGCCCGGCGCGCTGCGCGAATTAATGGCAAACCCGATGGCACCGGGCGCCGGCGCCAGCAGCGCATCGCAGAGCGAGCCGCTTGCGGTGGGATTGGCGACGATACGGCCCTCACGTAGCGAGCGGCGGTAGTCGTCGAAGCCTTCCGGCTCGACCAGCGTGAGGCTGGCCGTCGGACAGCCATCGGCGATGGAGAGGTTGATGCCGGCGGAGAGGCCGCCACCGCCGCACGGCACCAAGACCATGTCGGGCATCAGGCCCAGCGCGGCGCAATCAGCGGCGATCTCGAGACCGATGGTGCCCTGCCCGGCGATGACGCTGGTGTCGTTGTAGGCATGGATGAGCGCGCCGCCGTGGACGGCGATGTGGGCCGCGGCAATCGCGTCGCGATCGCCGGTGGCGCGGTCGTAGGCGATGATGCGGCCGCCGTTCCGTTCGGTGCGTTGCCGCTTCATCGCAGGAGCATCGGCCGGCATGACGATCGTGGCGGCGATACCGAAGAGGCGCGCCGCTTCGGCGACGCCCTGCGCGTGATTGCCAGAGGAAACCGCAACCACGCCGCCCGCGCGCTCGGCCGGCGTCAGCGCGGCGACGGCATTGTAAGCGCCGCGAAACTTGAACGAGCCGGTGCGCTGCAGGTTCTCGCACTTGAGAAAAACGCGCGCGCCCGCCCGCTCGTCCAGAGTCGGGCTGGAAATCAGCGGTGTGCGCACGGCATGGCCGGCGATCCTTTTCGCAGCCGCCCATACGTCGTTGATGGTTGGCAGATCGACCATCCAGGCAGCCTATTCGAAAAGCGTCGGCGTCACCGACACGACCAGCAGCACCGCCATGCCGATGTTGAACCACTGACGGCGGCGATCGTCCGCCAGAAAGCCGGCGATGCCGCGGCCGAACAATGCCCACGCGATGCCATTCGGCAGGCAGACCAGCCCGAACAACAGGGCTATGACACCCACCTGGATTACCTTGTTACCGTTCGCCGTCGTGAAGAGGGCCAGCGCGCCGATGGACATCGCCCAGCCCTTCGGATTGACCCATTGAAATGCCGCCGCCTGCAGAAAGGTCACGGGCCGCGCATCCGCCGAGGCGACATCGGGTCGCTTTGCCGTGGCGATTTTCCACGGCAGCCACAGCAGGTACGCGAAGGTCGCGTACTTCAGGATCGTGTGCACTGCCGGGTAGGCATCGAACACGAAGCCGAGGCCAAGACCGACCGCGACGATCATCACCGGAAAGCCGGCGGCGATCCCCGCGATAAGCGGCAGCGTGCGAACGACGCCGAAATTGGCGCCCGAGGTAAGCACCATCAGATTGTTGGGCCCGGGCGTACAGGCCGACACGACGACGTAGCCCAGCAGAGGCAGGAGCGTTTCCATGATTCGTCTTCTTATCGGCTTATCGGCAGCCTATTAGGTCAATAATACTGACCTACCAAAAAAATGCCAGCCCGTGACGACGATTGTCTGCCGCTTGCGACTTGAGACGACTCCGGGTTCAGGCTACGCCTCGCGGGCAATTCCGAACCTCGATCCTGCTGGAGAGTTTGCGCCCATGAAGCTCGTTCGTTTTGGACCGAAGGGCCGCGAGAAGCCCGGCATCATCGACAAGAAGGGTGTCCTGCGCGACCTCTCCCGCGTCGTTCCCGACATCACGCCGGAGACGCTGGCCGACGGCGCCATCGCCAAGATCCGCAAGGTCAAGGCGGAGAGCCTGCCGGCCGCGCCGAAGGCGGCCCGCATCGGGCCCTGCGTCGGCGGCGTGCGCAACTTCATCGCGATCGGGCTGAACTACGCCGATCACGCGGCCGAAACCGGCGCGGCGATCCCCAAGGAGCCGATCGTCTTCAACAAGGCGCCCTCCTGCATCGTTGGCCCGAACGATGACGTCGTCATCCCCAAGGCGTCCAAGAAGACCGATTGGGAAGTCGAGCTCGCCGTCATCATCGGCAAAGGCGGCAGCTACATCGACGAGGCGAAGGCAATGACGCACGTCGCCGGCTACGCGGTATGCCACGACGTGTCGGAGCGCGAGTTCCAGATCGAGCGTGGCGGCCAGTGGACCAAGGGCAAGGGCTGCCCGACCTTCGGGCCGCTGGGTCCGTGGCTGGTGACACGCGACGAGATCAAGGACGTGCAGAACCTCGACATGTTCCTCGACGTCAACGGCGAGCGCGCGCAGACCGGCAGTACCAAGACGATGATCTTCAGCGTCGCGCATCTGGTCAGCTACCTCAGCCAGTTCATGGCGCTGGAGGCCGGCGACGTCATCACCACGGGCACGCCACCCGGCGTCGGCATGGGCATGAAGCCGCCGCGATACCTCAAGGGCGGCGAGAAGATCCGGCTTGGTGTCGCCGGGCTCGGGGAGCAGACGCAGAAGGTGGTCAAGTACAAGGGGTAGATCCTCTTCTCCGCATATTTCCCAGCGAAGGCGGCAACCTCCCTCCTTGTCATCACCGGGCTTGTCCCGGTGATCCACGACGTCCCGGCGGTTCGTGGATGGCCGGGTCAGGCCCGGCCATGACGCGCGCAAGCGTTCCCATTCTCGCGACGCTCACGTATCCGAGTCTTCGTCTCCTTCCTTTTCTTCTCCCTCCGGGCACAAAGCCGAAGGGGCGGCGGGCGCTCGTTCGAGTGCCGTCCGGGTAGTCCGTAAGGGGCGCTCAAGCGAGCCCCCGCCGTG
>DATCBY010000034.1:0-115676 GCA_036511595.1 Bauldia sp. | reverse complement strand
AAGTCGGAATAGAAGAAGCCAATTGCCCCAAACACGTCGTGCGATTCCAGGCAGACGATCTCGTCAGCTTCCGACTCGAGTTCCGTCAATGTCTCCGTCGGCGCCACGGGCACAGCCAAGATGAGCCTTCGCGGCTTCTGTCTACGCGCGGCACGCAACGCGGCCCTGGTCGTCGCCCCTGTTGCGATGCCGTCGTCGACAATGATGGCAACACGATCGGCCAGATCCGGGTGTGGACGCTTGCCCAGATACTCAAGCCGCCGGCGTCGTATCTCGGCGAGTTCCCGATCCCTCACCGCATTGAATTCAGATTCGGTGATGCCGGCCCGTCGAATGACGTCTTCGTTGCGCACCGTCAACGGGTCAGGACCGTCAACCACGGCACCCATTGCGAGCTCGGCCTGGCCGGGAACACCAATCTTGCGCACCAGAACGAGATCGAGCGGGGTGCCGAGTGCTGCTGCCACCTCTTTCGCCACAGGTACCCCGCCCCTTGGCAAGGCAAGAACGACCACCTTCTGGTCTTTAAATTTCGCCAGCGTCGCGGCCAGGTTCCTGCCGGCTTCGGTTCGGTCTCTGAATGGCATCGTGCGTCCCCGCTATTGATGCGGTCGCAGGTGGACCTCGAACAAACGGACCGCGTGTTCGGTAACAGCATCAAGCGCGCCGGGCTCGGAAAAAAGATGACTTGCGCCCGGTATGATCTGAAGCCGCTTAGGCGCAGGCAATCGCGCCAAGGCTCTTTCATTGAGCTCGATGACGCCCTCGTCAGCGCCGCCGACGATCATCAGCGTCGGCGCACGCACGTCGTCGAGTGTGCCGTCGGCAAGATCCGGGCGACCGCCGCGCGAAACGATCGCGCCTACACGATCTCTGAGCTGCGCTGCGGCGGTCAACGCTGCCGCCGCGCCGGTGCTGGCGCCAAAGAGCCCAAGAGGCAGCGTTCCCACAGTCGGTTGCTTGCCGATCCATTCGACGACCTCAGCGAGCCTGCCGGCCAAAAGTAGTATGTCGAACACGTTTCCTCTGTCCGCCTCCTCCTCGGGTGTCAGAAGATCGAAGAGGAGTGTTGCAATGCCGCGCTTCGCAAAAGCCTCGGCAACGACATTGTTCCGGGGACTACGGCGGCTTGAGCCGCTTCCACGCGCAAAGACCACGAGGCAGCTTGCCGCGCGGGGAAGGCGCAGTGTGCCCCCCCCCAGACCCAGCGATGGAATCGAAACCTCGGTGGCGGCCACGCGTTCCGCACAGTTCGATTGCGCTGACACGAGGACCTCCTTTCCGCCGGTCGAACACTCAAAGCGCCTAAATCAACAGGACACCTTGATTGACGTCAAAATGACGGCCGCGGTGCCCGCATGGGAACGAAAGCGATAGCCTGTCAAAGGCGGTCTCCACCCGAAGCTTTCGCGCTTTGCTCGCTTGTTGGCACATAGTACGCGACGATGAATTGACCTGGATCAGTGGGCGTCGGTTCGACAGCGGGTCCGAACAAAGGAAATGCAGCCTAACGCGCCTCTTCGGTTCGCGCGCCGCGGATAACGTCTTCCGGCCTCCATGCGCCAAGCAAAGGACCCCGCGCCTAGCGGCCGTTGTCCTGCCCTAAAGATCTAAGCTCCACAGTCGCTGTGGAGAGGCGGCGGTAAAGATCGCGGCGACGTGCAAGCGGCCACCAATCGTAGAGAAAGATCTCGATCGGTTTCCAGTTGGCGACCCAGCCGACCAGGATCAGGCTTTCCTCGAAGAATCGGTCGATCGGGCCGGCGCCGAACTGGGTCGCGACCAACTGAGTCGCTGCCAGACACAGCGCCAGGACCCCCACTCCGATTGCGAGCGACCTTCTCCCAACGCGAAAGAGCTCATGAATATCGAGAGCTGTAACACCGGCGCGGTAGTCGAAGTATCTTGTCAGCGCCGCGGCGAGTTCCCCGGCCTTGAGTGCTGCCGCCTCCTTGGCGGGAAGATGCACGATGATTCTGATCGGATGCTTCTTCGTCAGCTCCTGCGCCCAGCCGACGATGAACTCTTCCGCGTTCCTGTCGAGATCCCTCTCGCGAAACGGGAACGGATCGAGGGTGTTAAAGAGTTGCGATATCTCTTGTACGCGAAGCTCTATCGCGTTTGCTTCACTGTCTTGATTCACGATTGCCTCAGCGAAAGTGGATCCCTCGAGATTACGTCCGCCGCAAGCGACCACTACGAACCAGCCACTTTTCGGCCTCCACCGCGAGGAAAACGATCAGTGACGCACCTACACAGGCAAGCATCTCCATTGGAGACAGGGGAGCCGTACTCAAGACGGTATTCATCACGGGCACGTAGATAACCGCCATCTGCAAGAGTACGACCAAGGTCACGGCGCCGACCAAGGGAAGGTTGCTCAAGATACCCTGTTGGAACAACGACAGTCTGTCAGAGCGGATCGCGAGAGCGTGAACCAGCTGCGACAACGTAAGAACCGTCAGCACCATGGTCTGCGCGTGTCGCGATCCGACACCGACATCGTATGCTTGCGTCGTCAGGGACAGGGCGCCAATCAGCGCGCCGACCCAGACCATGTGCTGCCACATTCCTCCGGCGAAGATGCTTTCTTTTGGGGGCCTTGGCGGGCGCCGCATCAGGCCATGCTCCTCTGGCTCGGCAGCCATTGCCAATGCCGGCAGACTGTCGGTCACCAGGTTGATCCACAGAATATGGATCGGCAGAAGCGGTATTGGCAGGCCGAGAAATGGCGCCAGGAAGATCGTCAAGATCTCGGCCGAGTTACCGGTCATGATGAATTTGATGACTTTGCGGAGATTGTCATAGATTCGCCGACCTTCACGTACCGCGGCGACGATGGTGGCGAAATTGTCGTCCAGCAGGACGAGGCTCGAAGCTTCGCGAGCGACATCGGTCCCGATCTTGCCCATCGCTACGCCGATATCGGCACGCTTAAGCGCCGGAGCATCGTTGACGCCGTCGCCTGTCATTGCGACGTACTCACCGCGGGCCTGGAGGGCCTCGACGACGCGGATCTTCTGAGCTGGATCGACGCGGGCGTAGACGCGGATGACGTCGGCTTGGCTCGCGAGATCGCTATCCGACATAGCACCGAGGGCCGCGCCCGACACGACTGCGCCGCCGGTTTCGAGAATACCTAATCGGCCGGCGATCGCACGAGCCGTCGCCGGGTGGTCGCCAGTAATCATGACCACGGCAATCCCTGCAGTCTGACAGGATTGGACGGCTGCTGCGACCTCAGGCCGTGGTGGGTCGACCAACCCGACGAGACCGAGAAGCGTGAGTTCACTTTCCACCTCTTCGGAATCCGACAACGCTGGCAAATCGGTCAACTGGCGCTGAGCCACGGCAAGCACTCGGAGGCCTGCAGAGGCCATCCGATCGGCGTCCGCCCGCCACCACGCTCGATCGACGGCGCGCGGGCTCCCCGCGGTAAAAACTGCCACGCAACGGTCGATGACGGCCTCCGGCGCGCCTTTGACGTAGGCGATAAATCCAGAGGCCGAGGGGTGCACGGTCGTCATGCGTTTGCGCACCGAATCAAAAGCGAACTCAGCTGTGCGTGGAAAGCGATCGGTCAGTGCTCGCAGGTCGGTACCTTGCTCAGCAGCCGCCCGTTTGAGCGCAACTTCGGTTGGGTCTCCAAAAAAGCTGCCGTCGTCGTCCTGATGCGCATCATTGTTGAGTGCGAGGGCGGCGAGCAGCCCAGTCCAGGCGGGAGCCTGCAAAGCAGAATCGCCAATGCTCCACGAGCCATCGGCAATTCGCACCCGCTCCAACTCCATCTCATTCTTGGTGAGCGTGCCGGTCTTGTCGGAACAGATGAAGGTTACCGAGCCCAACGTTTCAACGGCCGCCAGACGGCGAACCATAGCGTTGCGCCTGGCCATCGTGTGGGCCCCCACCGCGAGCAAGATGGTCACTGTTGCCGGCAGCGCCTCCGGGATCGCGGCGACCGCTAGGCTGACAGCCGTCAGGAACATGAGGAGTGGCGGCTCGCCGCGGGCTAAGCCGGTTACGAAGATGACACCGCAGATGGCGACCACCACCAGCGCCAACCGCTTGCCGAACCGCGCAAGCCGTTGTTGCAGGGGGGTCTGGGTTTCGGCGCGCTTGCCCAGCAAGTTGGCGAGTTTACCGAGCTCGGTGTGCATGCCGGTCGCGATGGCTATGCCACGCCCGAGCCCGTACGTTACAGCTGTGCCCTTGAAGGCCATGTTCCGCTGGTCACCAATTGGCAAGTCCTTTGCTGCGATCGCCTCCGTCCGTTTATCTACCGGCACGGATTCGCCCGTAAGGGTCGCCTCACTGATGCGGATCTGGTTTCTGTCGATGAGTCGCAGGTCGGCCGGAACCTGATTGCCGGCCTCTATCACGACCAAATCGCCGGGCACTATTTCTGCAACGGGAATCTCGACGTGCCTGCCGTCGCGCACCACCACCGCACGCGACGGGATCAGGTTCTTCAACGCCGACAGTGCGCGTTCGGCTCGGAACTCCTGACTGAAGCCGATGATTGCGTTGATGACGACGATGAGGACAATCACCAGCGTGTCTTTGAGGTCGCCCACCACGCCAGAAATGGCAGCGGCGGCAATTAGAAGGAGAATCATGAAGTCGGCGAACTGCGCGGCGATCATGCTCGCGACGCCACGTCCCGGTTTCTCTTCAATCGCGTTCGGACCGTAACGTGAAAGCCGCTGCGCTGCCTCGGCCGCCGACAGCCCTTGATCGATCGAAACCCCCATCAAGGAACCAACCGCTTTGGTGTCGAGGGTGTGAAAGGGCACCCCCGCGTCATCGCCAAACGTCCCCGGCGGCACCTCTCGCTTCTCAGTTGCCATGAGGGCCATCAGGTGGACGTTGAAGGCAAAGAAACTGAAGGGGCGAAGAACGAGCCGGCGTCGCTCGCCGGCTTGTGGCGCGATGCGACCGCATTGGGGAAACCGCCCATAGTGCCCGTCCCTATCAAGAGGTCGTGCGACCGGAGCACCATCCCGTTCACCGACAGGATCGGCGTGCCGCCGGCTAGACCACAGTCCCGAACACCGCTCCGATACCGGCTGTCAGGGCCATGGCGAGCGCTCCCCAGAACGTCACCCGAGCGGTAGCCCGCAGCACGTTCGCGCCGCCCGCTCGCGCGCCGACAGCGCCGAGCAAGGCCAGGAACAACAACGACGCCACCGAGACGATCGGCACAAGCAGGCCTGCGGGCGCGAAGAGGACCGCCAACAATGGTGCTGCAGCACCGATTGAAAAGGTCGCCGCCGAAGTAAACGCCGCCTGAATGGGACGGGCCGTTGTTATCTCGGAAATTCCCAGTTCATCGCGTGCATGTGCCCCTAGTGCGTCCTTTACCATCAGTTGCTCGGCGACTTTGTAGGCAAGATCCGGCTGCAGGCCCCGCTTCACGTAGATGTCGGCCAGCTCCTTGTGTTCTGACGTGCTGTCCTCACTCAGTTCCTTTCGCTCCCGTGCAAGATCGGCGTTCTCGGTATCAGCTTGCGAACTAACCGAGACGTACTCGCCCGCCGCCATCGACATGGCTCCGGCAACCAAACCGGCAACGCCGGCGATCAGCACCTCGTTTCTCGTCGCCGCAGCTGCCGCAACGCCCACAATCAGACTTGCCGTTGAGACGATGCCATCATTGGCTCCCAAAACCGCGGCTCTCAGCCACCCGATGCGGGAAACCAGGTGGCTTTCAGGGTGCGTCCCCAAGCGGCTCATCGGTTCCTGCTGGACAAATAAGGTGCCTAGTGAGAGGCGGCGACAACTTCTTCATCGTCCACCAACACCAGTACGATGCCAAGAACAAGCATATCGGCGTGGTGGCCGTCGGACGGTGTCCAGCGCAGTGCGCCGACTCTCTCGCGCCACTACCCGCGAGAATCGAAAAGGCGGCCCGAAGGCCGCCTCTCAGATCGTCGTGCTGCGCTGGCACCGGGCTATTTGCCGACGCACTTGCCATCCTTGAAGGTCTGGCCGGGCGGGCATCCACCACCGGGGCCCGGGGTCCCCTTGGGGCTCTGATTGCCCTTGTTAAACTGATTGCCCTTGGGGGGCTGGCCGCCCTGGAACGACTGGCCGGTCACGCAGTTGCCGTTCACAAAATGCGCGCCTTGCGGGCATCCGTTGCCACGCTTCGGAGGCTGGCCACCTTGCGGAGGCTGATTGCCCTGCGGAGGCTGGCCGCCCTGCTTATGAAAGCGGGGTAGCGTGCCGAAGAACGGCCTATTGTGATAGTAGTTGTTCCAGTAGATATCTAGGTCGAAGCCGATGAACGGGATACTGAGATATCTGCCGTAGGTCGCGAGTGGCCTCCGGCGCTGCTGATAAAGCACCTGAAGGTATGTACCTTTCGCCCATCCGCGATACCCGCGCCAGTCAACATCGCACCAGGCGAAACGGTTGATGCAGCCGTGAATTTCGACCAGTGCGCCGCGCTGCAGCAGCACCACCCTCGGGTAGCTGGTGCTCGGGCCAGCTCTCAGACTGATGCTTGACGTTACATAGCCAGGAGTGGCTTCAGCAGCCTGTGCTGCCAGCGTCACCGCTGTCAGTGCTCCCAGCGCAACCAATGTATGGCGCAACCAAGACATGCGATACCTCCGCGCACATCAGTCGCAGAAGCGCGACCATTATTTCAAAATAAGACGCCTCGCCTCAGATTGTATTGAGGTGGATCAACCGATCCCGCGTCCGAGACGAAGACGTAAGCAGAGCCATCGTGGGCATGCCGTGCTGCGGCCTGTGCCCAGCATCCATTGCAGGCCCCCGGCGATCCATCCAACTTGCGCACTGCCCGATTTCAACCGCCGTGATGACCGGGTATGTGTGCCCGCGCGGGGGGCAATCGACGATGACAAACTTCGATCTCGGCTGCAGACAGATGTCGATTATTGGCCTGACATAGGATTCGGCGCACCTCACTGCCACCCGCCCGCCGCCGCCGGGTCGCAGTGTTCACATCTGTGGTACTCTTTCTTGCAACCGCCACCGCATGGCGCCCGAGAGACTGCACTCCCCGACGGCCTACATTGTCGTAGAGTCGGCGTCGGGAAGTATTTCCGGCTTATAAAGGGCGCTGGCGGTTGGCCCGGTCGCTCACGTTTTTGACATTGGAGACATGCCATCGTCCGCCCCGGGCGGTGCGGATGCCACGCCGGCAAGACCGCGCAGATCCCTGACTATGCCCACCTTGCCCTTGACCTCGGTCAATATTTGGAGTTGCCGCAAACTATTAGATTGCTCGCTGGGCACAACGCATGGGGGGCGCCGGCCGGTGTTCTTTTGCCGCGATGAATGAGCCAACGCCAGAAGTACCAGGTGCTTCAACCGACCGGCCGATTGCCGACAGGATTCGGCCGGCGATGCTCGTGGTATTGATCGCGGTCGGGATTGGCTTGTGCATTCTGCTGGCGGCTCCGTTCTTGGGCGCGATCACTTGGGCGCTCACGCTGGCGGTACTGATTGCTCCACTCCACGAAAGGCTGGAGACCAGGCTCCGCCACGCCAGTCTTAGCGCAATGATCTCTGTCCTTCTGTCGGCGCTGGTAGTTGCCGCTCCCGCTACCTTCGTCACAGAGCGCCTCGTCGAAGAGGCGGCGACGAGCGCAGCCTCCATTCAAGCGAGGCTCGCCTCGGGCGCAGTCCAGCGGTTGTTGGATGCTCACCCGGAAATTGCTCCGGTCGGAACATGGATTGAACAGCAGATCGACTTGCCGGCGATGATGGCTAGCTTCGCGACGTGGCTCAGCAACTTGGGCGCTTCGTTCGTTCGCGGCTCGGTGCTTCAGGTTGTCGAAGTCGTGTTGACCTTCTATCTGCTCTTTTACTTCCTACGCGATCGAAAGGCCGCTCAACAAGCGATACGCGATCTGTCGCCTCTTTCACCGGCAGAGACCGATCAGGTCTTCCGTCGTTTCAACGACACACTCCACGCGACAGTCTACGGGACACTCGCCGTCGCCGCTGTTCAAGGAGGGTTGGGTGGATTGATGTTCTGGTTCCTCGGGCTGCCCGCTCCCCTGCTTTGGGGACTGGTTATGGGCTTGCTGTCGGTCGTGCCTTTTCTGGGTGCGTTTGTCATTTGGATTCCAGCGGCCGTGCTGCTCGCACTTGACGGAAGTTGGAATAAGGCCCTGATACTCGCACTCTGGGGCGCTTTCGTCGTCGGCACTATCGACAACGTCTTGCGACCGATATTGGTCGGAAACCGTCTTGGGCTTCACACGGTTCCAGCATTCATCTCCCTGATTGGCGGCTTGCTCTTATTCGGTGCGCCGGGGTTCATCATCGGCCCGGCTGTTGTCACGGTTACGCTGCTGCTCGTGCAAATCTGGAGGGCGCGCGACGCCGGAAATCGATCTCGGCCAGAGCCGGGTCGAAATGCGCAAGACGCAAGCATCGAAAGAGAAAGTCGACGACCTTAGAGGAGATCAGTCATGAGTAGCACCGCCGACAGGATCAAAGACATTGGGCCACAGCCCCAATCGTTCGACATCGAGCGCGCGACGAAAGAAAACACAAATTACCGTTCAGTCGCCTGGAGCGGGCGCTATCTGCAAGTAACGCTGATGTCGATCCCCGCCGGCGGTGACATCGGCCTTGAAGCGCATCCGGAAACCGATCAGTTCCTGCGCCTCGACGCTGGCCGCGGCAGAGTGCAGATGGGAGCCGCGAAGGACAAACTGACTTTTGAAAAGGAAGTTTCAAACGGTTGGTGCGTGATGGTTCCGGCGGGGACCTGGCACAACATCACCAATATCGGGGCGACACCGATGAAGGTCTATGCCATCTACGCGCCCGCCCACCACACGCCGGGCAGGGTGCAGGCTACGGCCGCGGCGGCCGAAGCAGATAAAGACGACGAGCCGGCCGCTTGGTCGGTGCAGCCAAAACACGCGCCCGATAAACACGGGTGACCCGATTGCTCTGCGAGGCGGGGAGGTCAGCTTATGGCGCGTTGCGGAGGTGGGTCCGATCTCGACCGACTTCCGGAGTTGAACCTGAAGCGGACTCTCGTCAGCCACCCGCGCAACACGTTCTGAGCTCACGGCCTAGCATCCAACTATTCTGTGTTCGTCACGCAGCGATTCGTGTTCGGCTGTATGAAACCAACGCTCCAAAGAGACGGATGGGCTTGATCGATATCAAGGCGACGAAGCCCTTCTCGGCCAATTGTTGATTGGCGATCCGTTCTCCCGCTCGGGGGGTAGGGATCTCGAGCCAGCTGGAGGAAGAACCATGGACAAGGACAGAGTTGCGGGATCGGCGAAAGTCGTCAAAGGCAAGATCAAGGAAGCGGTTGGCAAGGCGGTAGGCGACGCCAAGCTGGAATCGCAGGGCAAGGCCGACAAGGTCGAGGGCAAGGTTCAGAACGCCGTCGGCGGCCTCAAGGACACACTCAGAGGGAAATAGCGGCGGCCATTTCCCAAGGGCGATTGCCGGCCGGCTTCGTCGCCGGAGGATACCAACGAAACAAGCGACGCGCTAGCTTCGTGGAGGCCGAACGTCGTGCGCCCGCGGCACGCGCGGCACGTGCAGGATGACCCGGGAAGTCCCCACGACGACGTTAGCGGGCCTGCGTAGCGGGGTCAGCTCGGCGACGGGATCAAGCAACCCTATCAAAATTGCCGGCCGAGCAAATACGGCTCCCCAGCCACGATTCATTCCTCGTCGTCTTCACCCAACAGCCGGCCGCTTCGCCAGTCCATGCCAATGAGCAGCACCGCAGGCCGGACATTTGACCGGCAGAAAGGCCCCTGGATTCGCCAGCTCCGATGCCGCTTCGTCGACCGTCACAGGTCTGCGCAAGAAGGCCCGTCGTGGGGCACGTCTTGTCCCACGCACCCATCGCGCTCGGTGTAGTGGACTTCTGTGCTGGTACGTGGCCCGACCCAGAGGGCAAATCCTCGTCTATGCGCTCTGGTACGGTCTTGGCGTCCTATCCGTGAGGGCTCAGAGGGCGTTTGCCAGCGCTGATTCGCGATAACCCCCTGGCACCAGGTCAATCGCAGCCAGTCGGAGAAGCGTCGCGTTGTCGCGAGGTGGAATACGCCACTGAGAGAATTCGCGCGGGGCGCGCGACCGCTGTCCCGGGTGGCCGAGGGCGATCACGACGCGACGCTTTGGTAAGGGTGGCGGATCACAACACGCCCGGGTTCCCTGCGGTGACTTCCTCGGGCTTCAGCCGCCAGGCGACTGGGCTGGCGGCAAAGAAACAACGCGCCGATCTTCAAAGCGTTCCACGATTAAAGTGCGAAATCGTACAATCGATTGAGCGCCGCCGGTCCGAGCATAATGAGCGACGATGAGGCGGCCACGCCGCGAAGCGTATCCGACCGGATAATCGAGCGTCCGCCGGAATGGGCCAATCAACAGAAACCGCCGGTCCACCCCACGCAGGGATGAGCCGACGGTTTCGACATTTGGGGTCTTGGACCGCCGGGGATTTGGGATCGCCAAGCGGACAACGGCTCAAGTCTGAAGGCGGCGCTCCAGGGTTTCAACCATGAGACCCTGTGGAAAGCGGGGAGGAAGAAGGGAGCAGGGCGTACCGCTCGCCGGCCGTTGGGCGCTTGTCCCGCGCCTGGCATCGCGTCCGCAAAAACCACGCGATCCAGACAGGGATTTGACGGAGCGCCAGAGTCGGGCGAGCAAAGCCTTGTATCGTGGGGTTTCGGTGATGCTACCGGCCTGTCGTTTCCTGTGCTTCACCGGTCCCACTGCGCGCCAAAGCATTCCGAACCTTACGGGGCGTCTTCCCATCGGCGGCGAGCGCTTGAGGTGCAAGATTATCGCCGGTCTCCGCTTCTTAAGTATTCTTCCCTATATTGCGTTGCCATGACCATCCGGTTCCACAAGGGCGACCTTGCCGAAGGCGTGCGCTACGCCGGCGCAGTTGCGATCGATACCGAGACGCTCGGGCTCAACCCGCAGCGCGACCGGCTGTGCCTGGTGCAGCTTTCCGGCGGCGACGGCAACGCCGACGTCGTGCAGATCGCGGCGGGACAGACAGCAGCGCCGCACCTGATGGCGCTGCTGACGGACCCGTCGGTCACCAAGATTTTCCACTATGCGCGCTTCGACATCGCTGTCCTGCAGCAGACCTTCGGAGTCATGGCCGCGCCGATCTTCTGCACCAAAATCGCGTCGCGGCTGACGCGCACCTACACCGACCGGCACGGGCTGAAGGACCTCGCCAAGGACCTGCTCGACCTCGACCTGTCGAAGCAGATGCAGAGTTCCGACTGGGCGGCCGACATTCTGTCCGAGGCGCAGCTTGCCTACGCCGCCGCGGACGTTCTCTATCTCCACCAGATTCGGGACAAGCTGGAGCAGCGACTCCAGCGCGAGGGGCGGCGTCCATTGGCGGAAGCCTGCTTCCGGTTCCTGCCGACGCGTGCCGCCCTCGATCTTGCGGGCTGGGGCGAAGAGGACATCTTCGCCCATTCCTGACTATAGCTCGGGACACCGGCACCGCCGGCTGTTCGCGCCGTTTTCTCACGGCGGCCATTCCGATTGCGGCAGAGGCGGCTTGCCTTCACAATGTCCCCCCTGGCTTTCGCAGAGATCGGGACAGGCGACGTACCGACGGACATCATGACCGACTACCGCAACGACACTCTGGAGGAAGATCCGCCGGCCCCGGTGGCGCGGGCGCGCTACAATCCCTCCCTTGCGCGCGACGAGGGGGCATTCGACAAGGCCGCGAAGCACAGCCGCCTCGTGCGCCGGCTCAAGTTCGTCCTGCCGACTCTGGCGATCGTCGCGGTGCTGGCGGTGTGGGCAACGGCACGCGTCATCCCGGGAGACCTTGCCTCGCTGGTGGCAATTTCCGGCATCGACGTCAAATCGAACAGCGTCGTCATGCAGAAACCGCATATATCGGGTTTCGAAGGAACCCGCCGTGCCTACGAGGTGAAAGCCGATACCGCTGTGCAGAGTCTCGACGATCCAAAGGTGGTCACGTTCAAGACGATCGTCGGCCACTTCGGCCTCGACGAGGCGGGCGTGGCAACCGTCGACGCCGGCGTCGGAGTTTACAATGGCAACACCAACACGCTCGTCCTCAAGGACGGCATAAACATGCAGACGACCAACGGCTATACCGGCAAGTTCATGGAAGCCAACGTCGATCTCGGCAAGGGCACGCTTACTTCAACCCAGCCGCTCGAATTGACGACGGCCGAAGGCAGCATCCACGCCAACGCAGTCACCGTCACCGATCGCGGAAAGCGCCTCGCCTTCTCCAACGGCGTCTCGGTTACCTATCTTCCTTCCGGTGATCTAGTCACCCCATCCGGCGCAACGACCAGCCCATGAGACATTTTTTATTCGCATCTGCCGTTCTCGCCGGCCTCAGCCTGGCGGCTTCGCCGGCCCTTGCCGACGCGGCCTCGGACCTGTTCGCCGGATTCCAGGCGAAGTCGAAGGATCCCATCCAGGTCGATGCGCAGGCGCTGGAGGTGCATGAGGAGGGTACCCAGCGCATTTCGGTGTTCAGCGGCGGCGTCACGATCAAGCGCGGCAACACGCTGATGAAGGCGGGGACGGTGACGCTCTATTCCGGCACCGACGCGACGGCGAGCAGCGCGTTCACGCGGATCGAGGCGGGCGGGAAAATCTCGGTGGTGTCGGGCGCGCAGACGGTGACGGGCGACAATGCGGTGGTCGACATGAAGGCGAACACCATCACGGTTGCGGGCGGCGTCGTGCTGTCGCAGGGCGACAACGTGATTACCGGCAGCCGCCTCATCGTCAACCTCGCGACGGGGCGGGCGCGTGTCGAGCAGGATCCGGGCAAGCAGATCCGCGGCGTATTTTCGCCCGGCGGGATCACTCCCGGGCAATCGCCCGGCGCGACGCCAGCCCAATAGTGGCGCCGGTCACAAGCCCCTCGACAGGCAGAGAGCGGTCAGCTTATCTGCCGGTCAACTGAATAGAGGTATCAGCGCGTTGGCGGTTTCCAGCTATTCCGGCCGGGGGACGGATCGATCCGGGCACAACCGTGCCGCCGCTCGCTCGGCTGACCGGGATGCTCCCAGCGCCGAACCGCGCCGCGGGAAAAAACGCGGGGCCGCGGCCAAGCCGCCGTCCCGGCTGGTGCCCGACGCCGGCGGACGCGGATGGCTGGTGGCGCGCGGCCTGGTCAAGGCTTACCGCGGCCGCTCTGTGGTGCGCGATGCAAGTCTTGCGGTGGCTCGCGGGGAAGCCGTGGGGTTGCTCGGCCCGAACGGCGCCGGCAAGACCACCATCTTCTACATGATTACCGGCCTGGTGCGCGCCGACCGCGGCGTTATCGACATCGACGGCCACGATATCTCGGGCATGCCGATGTACCAGCGGGCGCGGCTCGGCATCGGCTACCTGCCGCAGGAAGCATCGATCTTTCGGGCGATGACGGTTGAGCAGAACATCCGCTCGATCCTGGAAGTCGTCGAACCCGACAAGCGGCAGCGCGAGGACCATCTGGAGGCCCTGCTTTCGGAATTCCGCATCGGGCACCTGCGCAAGGCGCCGGCGGTGTCGCTCTCGGGAGGAGAACGGCGGCGGGCGGAAATCGCACGGGCGCTCGCCAGCCGGCCGGCGTTCATGCTCCTCGACGAGCCGTTTACCGGTGTCGACCCGATCGCGGTCGGCGATATCCAGAACCTCGTCCGCCACCTCACCAGCCTCGGAATCGGCGTGCTGATCACCGATCACAACGTGCGTGAGACACTCGGCCTCATCGACCGCGCCTACATCATTCATTCGGGGGAAGTGCTCTACGAGGGCCGCCCGGACGACATCGTTGCCAGCCCGGAAGTGCGGCGTCTTTACCTAGGCGAGCAATTTAGCCTTTAACCCGGCGCCGGATTCAGGTACCGAAGGGGCGAGGCAAGCAATTTCCGGACCAATCGGGCAAGCCTCGCGTACCGAGGGCTTCCGCGTCCATGGCGCTTTCACACAAGCTTGAGCTTCGCCACAGCCAATCGCTGGTGATGACGCCGCAGTTGATGCAGGCGATCAAGCTTCTCCAGCTCTCCAATCTCGACCTCCTCGCCTACGTCGACGCCGAACTGGAGCGCAACCCGCTGCTCGAACGGGCCGACGGCGAGGAAGGATTCGAGGTCGTAAGCGACGGCGAAGCGGATGGTGGCGCGGAGAACGACATCGCGGACCCAGCCGCGTTTGGCGAAACAATCATGAGCGGCGAGGCAGGCGGAGACTCGGACGGCGCCGACTGGCTGGAGACGCGGCTGGAGAGGGAAGCGGCGGCCCGGATTCCCGAGAAGCTCGACACCGACCTCAGCAACGTGTTTCCCGACGATGCCCCCGCAAAGCCCGCCAATGAAACTCCCGTCATGCCGTCCGAAAACTGGCAGACGACACCGACGCGTCAACCGGTTTCCTCGGAGGACTACAACCTCGAAGCCTTCGTCGCCGAGGAGCGGACGCTGGCCGATCATCTCGCTAGCCAACTCGGGCTTGCCGTGCAGGAGCCGGCAATGCTGCTCATCGGCCAGACACTGGTCAACGAGATCGACGAGACCGGGTATCTGCGCGCCGATCTGGAGGGTATCGCGACGCGCCTTGCCGCGCCGCTACCGCTCGTGGAGAAGACGCTGGCCATCATCCAGACATTCGAACCGGTCGGCGTAGGCGCGCGCGATCTCGCCGAGTGCCTGGCAATCCAGCTCCGTGACAGCGACCGCTTCGATCCGGCCATGCAGCGCCTGGTGGCAAATCTCGACCTGGTGGCCAAGCGCGAAAATGCCGCCTTGCGGCGGCTGTGCGGTGTCGACGAGGAAGATCTCACCGAGATGCTGGCGGAATTGCGCGCGCTCAATCCGAAGCCGGGCAGTTCGTTCGGCTCGGCGCAGGTTCAGCCGGTCATCCCGGACGTGATCGTGCGCGAGGGGCCGGACGGCGCCTGGCTGGTCGAACTCAATTCAGGCACGCTGCCGAAGGTACTGGTCAACCAGTCGTATTACGCGACTGTCGCGCGGCACCGCAAAAGCGACGGCGACAAGGCCTATCTCGCCGAGGCACTGCAGACCGCGAACTGGCTGGTGAAGAGCCTCGATCAACGGGCACGGACCATTCTCAAAGTGGCGAGCGAGATCGTGCGCCAGCAGGATGCCTTCCTCGCCGAGGGCGTTCAGCACCTGCGGCCGTTGAACCTGAAGACGATCGCCGAGGCGATCAGCATGCACGAATCGACAGTGTCGCGCGTGACCTCCAACAAATACATGGCGACGCCGCGCGGCATCTTCGAACTGAAGTATTTCTTCACCGCGTCGATCGCCTCGGCGGAAGGCGGCGAAGCCCATTCGGCGGAGGCGGTACGCTACCGTATTCGCAAGCTGATCGAGGATGAGCCGGTGGCGGCGATCCTCTCCGACGACACGATCGTGAGGATGCTGCGCGACTCGGGGGTCGATATCGCGCGCCGCACGGTGGCGAAATATCGCGAGGCAATGCGCATCCCTTCTTCGGTCCAGCGGCGTCGCGAAAAGCAGCCCGCCGACTGAGCCAAGCGTCGGCGATTACAAGGGTTTTTCCTATCGGTTGACTTGTGCGGCAGGCCTCCCTAGAAGGAGCGCCCAGCAGCCACCGGGCGGCGGCAGGATGGCCCAGACGAGCGGGAACATCGTTAAAAGTCGGCCCGGCGATTTACTGTCGTTGCCATAAATGGGGGCCAAGGTCGTCGGCCTCGAAGCTGGCGAACCGAGCCACGAAGTCGAGAAGGTTCGAAGCCCCCATGGGCCTGCGCATTTCCGGCAAGAGCGTCGACATTGGCGAATCGTTTCGCAGCCACGTTGAGGCGCGCGTCTCGGACGCATTGGAGAAATATTTCGACGGCGGCTTCACCGGTCACGTCACTGTCGAGCGCGAGGGCTCCGGTTTCAAGACCGACTGCGCCATCCATCTCGACACCGGCATCGTGCTCCAGGCCCATGGCCACGGGCAGGACGCCCACCAGAGCTTCGATCGCGCTGCCGAGCGAATCGAAAAGCGCCTGCGGCGCTACAAGCGGCGCCTGAAAGAGCATCGTCACGGCCGGCGCGGCGAAACCACGCCGGCGATGGAATATGTAATCGCCGCGCCGGACGAGAACAGCGAGGCCGCGACGGAGAGCGATCCGACGATCATCGCCGAACAGGCGTCCGATCTGGACACCCTTACCGTCAGCGGCGCGGTGATGGCGCTCGATCTCAGCGACGCGCCGGTCGTCGTCTTTCGTCACGCCGCGCATGGCGGCGTCAACGTCGTCTACCGGCGGAGCGACGGCCACATCGGCTGGATCGATCCTGCGCTCTCCGCGAAAAAGGAAAGCACGACGCACTAGGTGGGGCAGCACGGGCGGCGACCAGCGGTGCCGCCTGCATTTGGCACGAGTGGACAACATGGACCTGAGTGACGTCATAACGCCGGAGGCAATCCTGCCTTCACTCAAGGCGAACAGCAAGAAACAGGTGTTGCAGGCGATCGCCGAGAAGGCCGCCGCCATGACAGGCGTCGAGGAGCGCGATATCTTCGACACGCTCAACAAGCGCGAGAAGCTGGGCTCGACCGGCGTCGGCGGCGGCATCGCTATCCCGCATGGCAAACTGGCCAAGCTCGACCACATCTTCGGAATGTTCGCGCGGCTGCCGAAGCCGATCGACTTCGAAGCGCTCGACGAAACGCCGGTCGATCTGATCTTCCTGCTGCTCGCGCCGGAAAGCGCAGGGGCCGACCACCTGAAGGCGCTGGCGCGCGTCGCCCGCCTGTTCCGCGAGCCGGGCATTGCCGGCAAGCTCAGGGCCTCGTCAGACGCCTCGGCACTCTATGCCGTGCTGACCGAGAGCGCCGCCGACCACGCGGCCTGAAACGAATCCGCCCCTCGCGAATAGCGAGAGGCGGACAAAAATATCCTTCAATAATCGAGCTAGTGGAGACTGACCGGCTCCAGCTCGTTCTCGTGGGCGTTGAGCACGACGGCCTCGCGGCTGTCGGCGAGCATGATCGGCGATCCGTCGGCGCCAAGCAGCGCCCACAGCTCAAGGCCGGGGGCAACCTTGGGCATCGACGGAAACATTCCGCGCGCCTGATCGGCATTCAACGGACGCACATAGGCGATCCGTCCGCCGCCCAGGCCGGCGAAGTTTTCCGGAGTCATCAGATTCTTTTCACTGGTCATCGCACTACCC
This sequence comes from Bauldia sp., assembly GCA_036511595.1. GTDB lineage: Bacteria > Pseudomonadota > Alphaproteobacteria > Rhizobiales > Kaistiaceae > DASZQY01. The sequence goes on along the minus strand of DATCBY010000034.1, from coordinate 98,490 downwards.
TCCTGGACCGGTTTCAGCCGCGTCCGTTGATAACGATCTGCCGGGCTACCCGCTCACTCTGGGGCCGCGCCAGATCGACCGAAAGCAAGCCATCCCGCAACGAGGCGCCGGTTACTTCGATCCCCTCGGCGAGGACGAAGGTTTTCTGGAACTGGCGGGCGGCGATGCCCCGATGGAGATACTCGCGCGCCGGTTCGTCCTTCTGCCTGCCGCGGATGACCAGCTCATTCTCCTCCACCGTCACGTCGAGATCGTCAGTCTCGAAACCGGCGACAGCGAGCGTGATACGCAAGGTCTCCGCCTTCGCGTCGGTGCGGGCCAGGCGCTCGATGTTGTAGGGCGGATATCCGTCGCCGGCCGCCTTGGAGAGGCGGTCGAGGGCGCGCTCGATCTCATCGAAACCGAGCAGAAGTGGGCTGGAAAACGCGGAAATGCGCGTCATCGGGGCGGTCCTCGTCGTCAAGCGACCTTTGGCTCCCGAGCCCAACAGCGGCACCCGGGACAAGCCAGATATGGGGGCACCGGCTGGTCGGTTCAAGCGACTCCCCGCCTAGGGTTTTTCCCAGCTTCCCGACCTCTCCGAGCGGAACAGGGCATCAAGAACGCGCATCTGCAAAATGGCGTCCTCAAGCCCGAAGGCGACCTTCTCCTTGCCACGCACCATGCGGGCGAAGGCCTCTCCCTGGAGCTGGTACTGGTCGGCCATCGGCAGCCTGATCGGCTTCGCCGAAGCGTCGCCGAGCTGCTTCCCGGTGTCGAGGAACAGTGTCGTCGCGGCGCCCTGCGGAGCGTTATAGGGGATCTGCACCTCGAGCCGCCCCTTGGTGCCGAGGATATGAACGCGCTGGTAGGCGGCTGCCTGGGTGGAGACGGTAAAGGTCACCTGGCGTCCTTCGCCAAAATCGAGGATCGCGCTCGTCGTGCGGTCCGTGCGGAAATTCGGGTCGCGATCGACGAGCGAGATCACCCGCCTGGGTTCGCTGCCAAATATGTAACGCGAGACGACGATCGGGTAGCAGCCAATGTCGTAAAGGGCGCCGCCGCCGATGTCGGCCATGTTGCGGACGTTCTGCGGATCGACATTGTAGTAGCTGAACAGACTTTGCACGGCGCGCAGCGTGCCGAGCTTGCCCGAGCGGACGATCTCGCGCGCCCTGATCCATTGCGGATGGCAACGCACCATGAAGGCCTCGGCGATGATGATGCCGCGCGGCGCCGAGCGCAGGGTCTCGGCCTCGGCGGCGGTGATCGACAGCGGCTTCTCGCACAGAACGTGCTTGCCCTTCCTTGCGGCGGCGAGCGTGAGAGGCACGTGCAGATGGTTGGGCAGCGGATTGTAGATCGCCTCGATCTCGGGGTCGTCGAGCAGTTCTTCATAGGAGCCGTAGGCGACCGGGACGCCGAGTTTTTTGGCCGCTTTTTTCGCGGCGGGCAGCGCACGCGAGGCGATGGCGCGAATCTCGATGTGCCTGGACTTCATCATGCCGGGGATGACCTTCTTCAGCCCGATGTCGGCCGTCGAAATCACGCCCCAGACGACTCTGTCCTTGCTGCCGCGAGCCATTAAATTTTCTCCCCGACGCCGCCGAAGTTGCGGCGGCGCACAGGCAATCGGGTATCGGCGCTGATTGCAAGAGGCCGCGCGTCAGATGCCGGCGTACCAGTCGTAGCCGCGATCTTCCCAGAAGCCGCCATTGCCGCGGCTGACGCTGGAGTAGTCGTCGATGATGTCAATCTTCATGACGTACTTGGCCATCTTGTAGCCGAGCTGGCGTTCGACGCGGACGCGCAGCGGCGCGCCGTGCGGGACGGTCAGCGTCTCGCCGTTCATGTCGTAGGCCAGGATGGTCTGCGGATGGTAGGCGTCCTCAAAGCCCAGCGTCTCGTAGTAGCGGCCGGTGCCATCGAGGGTCTGCTCGAGCATGTCGGCGCAGGTGAACATGACGTAGCGGCCCTGCGGCTTGACGCCGACCTTCTCCAGAACCAGCGCCAGCGGCACGCCGGTCCACTTGCCTATGCAGCTCCACCCTTCGACGCAGTCGTGGCGCGTGATCTGGGTGCGCGACGGCATGGCGCGAAGATCGGCGAGCGAGAACGACATCGGCTTTTCGACAAGGCCGCCCACTTCCAGCTTCCAGTCGGCGAAACCATTGGCGGCCATCGCCCGATAGGCGGGATCGTCCGGATCGGTGCTGCCGTTCGCCTTGAAATCCGTCGAGATGTCGGCGTCGGTGAATTCATGGGCGAGGCTGTTCGGGTTCAGGAAAAAGCGCTGGACCGTGCGGTTAAAATCCTCGCCCAGGTGAAGGACGCGGTCGCGGAACCACGAGCCCTGTTGTGCGACCATGTCCAGTTGATCGCAACCGGCAAGGACGGCTGTGCCGGCCGTGGCGGCGATGCCGACGAGCAGCCCGCGCCGGGTCGGCCGTGAAGGGTTGCGCTTGCGCTCAGTCAACATGGGGCTCGCTCTCGGCTTCAACGGCGTAGCGGCCGGTGACCATGGAGCGGAGGTTGTTCCAGACGCCGGAGACCAGAACCATGACGACGTGGACCACGACAAACAGCACGATCGTCGTGGCGAGGATGAAGTGGATAGTGCGCGCGGTCTGGCGACCGAAGAAGACGTGGACCAGCCACGGAAAGGCGCTGTCGAGGCCCGGCGACATGGTCATGCCAGCGAGAACGATCAGCGGCAGTACGGCGACCACGATAATCAGGTAGGCGAGCTTTTGCAGCACGTTGTATTCGCGCACATGGGCGAAGCGAAGCTGCAGGTGATGGAGGATTGAGCTCGGGATAGCGCGTAGCTCGGCGCCAGTCGGCACGAGATCCTGCCAGATGTGGCGATTGGCGAGGCTGGCAACTAGGTAGACGGCGCCATTAATGACAAAGAGCCAGGCAAAGAAGAAATGCCAGCGCCGGCCAGTGGCGAGATCCTGGTAGCTGGGCAGCGTGATCCACCCAGGAAAGCCGCGCGCGGCGGGCTCGCCATCGTAGGTGGAGAGACCGAGAACGCCGGTGGTGTTGAAGCGTGCGCCGCCGATCTGGGTGATGCCGATCGGACCCTGCTGCGAGTTCTGCGCGGTCAGGCTCGCCACGGGATGCGCGAAGTCCGCCTTCTGGCCGAGATAGAGCGCCGGCGTGGCGTTGAATATCTGCAGGCCGCTCATCACCAGGAAGAGAATGCAGACGACGTTGATCCAGTGCGTGATGCGGACCAACAGCGTGTGGCGGCGGATGAGGACGCGGCCTCCAGGGACGAGTGGCAAATTAGCGGATGACGTGACCGACATGTGCGACCTCCCTTCCCGCTGAACTGACTACGCTCCCTTGCCATCAAAGGTTTCGGGCGGCCAATCAAGATTTGGTGGCGGGGCCGTGTAAGCGAGCCGCCGTTAGCGAGGTTTTCACAACGCTTGCGAGCAGCCCATTTGCCCGGGAAAACGCAGATAGGTTACGTTGCAGGGCGATTCGCGTGGGGGCGCTGATGCGACTTAGTCTGTTGCTCGCTGCGATACTGGCAGCCGCGGCAATTGCAACGCCGGCGACCGCTGGGCCGCTCAAGACACTGTTCGGTTGCACCGAGACACAGCACAGCAATTGTGTGGTCTGGTATAGCCGTGGCGGTCAGGTCAAGATTTTCGAAGACGCTGCCGACGAGGCGATGGCTTCCGACATCCACATGACTTTCGCCGGGTCCTGCGATTCGGCGTGCACGCTTTTCGCCGATCTCTTGCGCGCACACTCCTGCATTACCAAAAGCGCCGAATTCGGATTCCATAAATTCGCCATATGGCCGAGCGGCAGCGTGACTGCAGCCGGCGAGATGCCGAACGGCGTTCAACCGCTCAGCTATTTCACGCCAGCGTATTCCCCCGAGCTACAGAAAATCCTGACATCGCGCGGCGAGCTGCCAACGGGTGAACCCCTGCTTTACATCCACGCTGGCGCTGCAGCGAGCGTCTGGCCTCTCTGCCAATAGACGCCCGGCCCTGCCGCCAAGCGCCAGGACCGGGTCACATACGGTGGAGCGGGCTAGTTGCCGCCGTTCAAGTTCTTGCAGAAGCCGAGAACGTTGGGGCTCGCCGCTGTCGGATTGGCGACAATGCTTTGACAGCCGTTCTTGACGCCTGATTGCTGATCGGTCGACAAACCGCCGACGAACGTTGCGACTGAATCAGGGGTGGTTCCCGCTGCACTGATGTCGACGCCCAGCGAAGCCATGCCGGTCATGTCGGCGGTGCCTGCTGCCGCTGGACCAGTCGTAGTGGCAGTCGCGGCAAGCGCCGATCCGCCGACCGCAAACGCAGCCAGCATCGACAATGTATAGATCGAGAGCTTCATAAGGCCTCTCCATTGGTTAAGGCCCTCCAGTCCATGAAAAACTCCAGGGCCGCACGAACGTTCCCTCGGTCCATCATTTTTGGCGCGAGCCACCCGAAAAATTCGCCGCCCGACTGAATCGGAGGTCCCGGAACCTTGGTGTCACAGGCACGTTACTGCCCGCTTGTCGACACTTCAAACGGAGGCGCCCATGGGCCGGTCGATTCTCCTCTGGCTTCTCGGAGTTCCTATTCCGATCATCATTCTCCTCGCCATATTATGGCACTGAACGAAAATCCATGGCCTTCGAAATATCCTGCCCGCTTGATCGCGCCAGTCAGCGGCGCTGAGTCTTCTCGTTCTGCGGTCGCCTGATCGGCGATCATTGCCGGAGTGTTTGTTACTAGACGCGCGAAACGGAACAGAGAAATTCGGTCTCTTTTTCTGTCTCTCACTGATCGTCGGCGTATTCATTGCCAGCGTCGCCGCGCCTACGGTGGGCGGCCGCGCGACGAGAACGAAACTCTACTGCTACTTGCGGGTAAGCGTCATCCAACGCAATCGCCGCAATCGGCGACCTATAAGGGTCGCCTTTTTCGTCCATATGCCCGAGCATTCTGCGCCCGCGCCGCAATCGCCGACACATGGCGCGCCGGAACGTGGCACGTGCGGCAACGGCTCGCATCGCGGCGCCGAACGGCACTTAACCAATGGCGCACTAATCGGTGGACTTCCGGCGCCGCCTGCCGCCTGAGTGGCGGGTATCACGGACGGACCTATGCTTGGGACAGCGTACATTTCCACCAGGACGGTCGGTGCCGGGGCAAGATTCGCCACCGCAGCGCTCGTATTGCTCCTGCTCCTCTTGTCGCGGGCCTCGGCCGATGGCGGGCCGCTGGCCGACGGCAACAGTGAGCTCGACGCGGGCAAGTTCGAAGCAGCTATAGAGGACTTCGACAAGGTACTGAGCGACAACCCATCGAGCCTCAAGGCGCACGAGGGCCTTGCGTGGGCGTATTACGGCTCCAGGGATTTTGCAAAGGCCGCTGAGGAGGCGGATCGGCGCCTCGCCCTCGCCCCCGATGATCGCGGCTGGCACGCTGACTGGGCAACGATCGTTCGCGACGCTCCGGGCCGAGAGGAGGAGGCGCTTTCCACCGTCCGCCGATGGGCCGATGAGGCACCGTCCGACCAAGCCGCCCAGGTTCTTCTTGGCCGCATGTTGGGCGATACCGGCGATCTTGTGGGCGCGAGGCGCCTGCTGAACGCGCTTCTCGCATCCGCACCCGATAACGTCGATGCACTGCGAGCGCTGGCTGCGATCGAGCGCTTCGATCAGCACTATCCGGATGCGCGAGCCCTCCTCAAGAGGGCCGCCGCGCTGCAGCCGCACGACGAAGGGTTGCAACGCGAACTCGCGGACGCCACGCGAGACGCCAAGGCTTTCCGCGCCGCACAGGCGCAGCCGACTATCACGCTGTCGCTCGCCGTGATCCTCTTCGGGGTTGTTGCCGGACAGGCGTCGCGGACGGCGGCCCGCATGCGGGCGTATCTGCTTGCGGGCACGACCGCGCTCGTCGCGGCCGCGCTCGGCTGGCTCTATTTCGTCCCCCTCGGCTGATCGGAGAGGTCCGGACGACATGCGCCATCGCCCATCGGGAACGGGAGACACTCCTTGACGACCGCCATTGCCGCAGGAGCGGAAGCGGTTGCGGGCGGCCGTGCCGGCGCGCCGGTCGAGGCGGCCCCAGCATCGCACGCCGCGGCCCCTGTCGCGCGCCTCCTTCACGCCGTCACGACGATCGCATGCATCGCGCTCATCGTCCTGCCGATCCTCAGCGACGACACCGTCCGCGAGTTTCCGACCGTCGCGCACCGCCTCGGTCACGTGCTCTTCGACAACTGGTGGAAGCTCTTCGATCCCGCCGCCGGCAATGCGGCCGGATGGCTGAGGTTCAACACGATCGAGGCGCTGCTAGCACTCGGAGCGTCCTCGGCGATCGGCTGGATGTGGGTGGAGAGGCGGCGCCCGACCGTGACCGCGGAAATGTTGGTCGTAGCGGCGTTCGCCGGTGCCGTCCTGCTGATGTTCGGAACGGGAATGGCGACGGGGGGCGCGATAAAGCCGGCGCTCTGGCAGGTGCGGCCCTATTTCCATATCGCGACGATCGCCATCCTGCTGACGCAGGTCATCCGCAACAATGCGGACCTACGGCTTATGCTCGGCGCGATGATCATGGCGATCGTGCTCAAGGCCGCACTCACCGTCTGGGTGTTCTTCGCCCTCGCGCATGCGCACTTCTCCGGCTGGCGCGAGCTGGTCGGGCACGAAGACTCGATCTTCTTCGGCGCCGCTTTCTTCTTCCTGCTCGCGCTTGCGCTCTACGACAGGCGCCTGCGCACCAACGTCCTGGCACTTTTGGCCGGAACGCTGCTCCTCGCCGCACTTGTCCTCAATCTACGTCGGGCGGGCTATGCGGCATTCGGCATGGGCGCGCTGCTCCTGCCCTTTGTCCTAATCGACAAGCGTCGTCTTGCCTTTGGCCTGCTAGCGGCCGCGGCCGCCGCCGCCGGGCTTTTTCTCGTTCTCTTCTGGGGCGACCCGGGATCGCTCGGTGTCCCGGCCGAGAAGGTGCGCTCGATCTTCGCCGCGAGCGATGCCAACGACTATTCCTCCAACGTCTACCGCGCTGGCGAGAATTTGGATCTCTGGTCGACGGTGCGAGAGCATCCGCTCGGCACCGGGTTCGGCAAGCCCTTCGACAAGGTGTTTCCGGTTGCGGATATCAGCTCCATTCTGCCCTACTGGGACTATGATCCGCACAACGCGGTGTTCGGCCTCTGGATGGCGCTCGGAACGCCGGCCTTCGTCATCTGCATCTGGCTCTTCGCGCTGCCGATCGCATCCGCAAGTTTCGCCATTAGGCGCAGCGCCGACGCCTTCGCGCACGCATCCTCGCTCTTCTGCGTCCTCGGTCTTTCCGCCGCGCTCCTGGCCAGCAACCTCGACCAGTTCGTCTGGGCTCAGCGGGGTGCGCTGTTCGTCGGCGCTCTTCTCGGCTTTGTCTCCGCGATCGGCGCCCTGCAGCGACGCGCCGGCGCGGAGGGGCCTTCCGCTCGATGACCGTCGCCCCCGACGTTCGTGCTGCCATGAACACCGTCGAACAGCACGCTCATGCGGCTGCCGACGCCAGCGGCGATACTGCGCTCCCTTCCGGCCATGGCGGCGCAAACGGGCTTTTCAGGCTCGCCCGCTGGCGCAATCTTGACGGGCGGCCTTCGCTGAAAACGCGGGCGGGTTCGCAGCATCGCCTCGCCCACATCGAATACATGCGCGGACTGGCGGCCCTCGCGGTGATGTGGTTCCACTTCACGGTCGCCAACGACGACTGCCCGCCGGGCCTCCTGAAGGTCAGCGGTCAATATGGCTATCTCGGCGTCGACGTTTTCTTCGTGATCTCGGGTTTCATCATCCCCTACGCGATGGCGGCGAGCGGCTACCGCCTGCGTACGGATGGCCTCAGGTTCTTCTTCGCCCGGATCGTCCGGCTCGAGCCGCCTTACCTCGCATCGGTGATGCTATGCGTGGCGCTTCCATACGCTGCCTATCTCACCCCCTGGTCGCGGGCAATCCTTCCCCACGTCGAGTTCCGCGACGTACTGCTTCATGTCGCCTATCTGGTTCCGTGGGTGAATGGCGCGCAGTGGCTTAACGCTGCGTATTGGACGCTCGCAATCGAGTTTCAGTACTACATCCTCATGCTCTTCACCGCCTCGGCCCTGATCAGCCGATCGCAATGGACTGCCCGTCTCTTCCTTCTCGGCGCATTGGCGGCCGCGTTTTATCTCGGCGGCGATTCGCGCCTTGTCTTCTGCTATCTCCCGCTCTTCGGTTTCGGTTTCACAACATTTCTCTGGTTCGAACGCCGGCTGCACTGGGTCGAGGTGGCGCTGTGGACCGCCGCCTTCGCTGCAGTCTGTGCGCGAACGGTCGGAACCGACGATATGCTGAGCGGGCTCCTCGGCAGCGCCTTGATTCTCGCGCCGTGGCCGAGGAACTTGCGGTTGCTCTCCCTCGCCGGCAGCCTCTCCTACTCGCTCTACCTCCTCCACAATCCGATCGGAGGGAGAGTCTTCACACTCGTTGAACGCCTTCCAGCGCGGCCGGTCATACAAATCACTGGAATCGCGATCGCCGTGCTGGCGTCCCTGCTCGCTGCCTACGTTTTCCACGCGCTCATGGAAGCGCCCTCGATGCGCGCGGCGCGACAGATCAAATAGTTCCTTATCTGAAGCGATTGGGGTGGCGAGGTAGTTTTGGTGGAGCCAGGCGGGATCGAACCGCCGACCTCCTGAATGCCATTCAGGCGCTCTCCCATCTGAGCTATGGCCCCTAACCGGGAAACTATGGGGTGGGAGGCCGACCGGCCCCGCGACGGCCGCGGACCTTAGGCTGGGCCTCTCTGACGATCAAGCCTCGCCCGCCCGCCGTGAGACAGTCAGCTAGGTCTCCTCCTCGTCGACGTCGCCGATGATGTCCTCGACGTCTTCCTCTTCGTCCTCTTCCGCGAGGAAGGTATCGTCCTCCTCCTTTTCGATCGCTTCCTCGTCGTCGCCACCTTCGACCTTTACGGCGCCGCCTGCCGCCGCTTCGTCGTCGGCCTCCTCAAGAGAGACGACCTCGACGGGATCCTTGACGTCGATTTCCACCTCGACCTCTTCGGGCACGACCTTGGCCGGCGCGGCGCGGGTACGGCTGGGAGCGGCGGCTACTTCGAAGCGGGTGCCGCAACGCGGACATATGATCGGATTGTGGTTGAGGTCGTAGTACCTCGCCCCGCAATTCGGGCAGATGCGTTTGGTGCCAAGCTGAGCTTTCGCCACGTTCTTCCTCGTCCCGGAGCCTTGGGCGGCCCCCCCATAGTCCGGGCGACCGGCCCTGTCAAAAGCATTTCTTTGGCGTCCGGTCCGTCCGGGTGACGGGTCTGGCGGGCTGTGCTATCCGAGCAGCGCCCAGCAGCGGAGCCACAGACCCATGCCGACCGAGGACGCCGCAAGGCCGCTCAGCGCCAAGCGGTCAGGACCGCTGAAGGGCACGGTCCGGCCGCCCGGCGACAAATCCATCTCGCATCGCGCACTGATGCTGGGCGCGCTGGCAATCGGGGAAACGTCGATCGAGGGATTGCTCGAGGGCGAGGACGTGCTGTCGACGGCAGAGGCGATGCGCGCCTTCGGCGCCACGGTGACACGTAGCGGCCAAGGCACGTGGCGCGTTGCCGGGCTGGGCGTCGGCGGCATGCTGGAGCCGGACCGCGTGGTCGATTTCGGCAACGCCGGCACCGGCGCACGCCTCACGATGGGGATCGCCGCCAGCCACAATTTCACCACCACGTTCACCGGCGACGCTTCCCTCGTGAAGCGGCCGATGGGGCGCGTGTTCGACCCGCTGCGGCGGATGGGGGTGCAGATTCTGGCGCGAGCAGGCGACAAGCTGCCGGCAACGCTGAAGGGTCCGGAGGCTTTGATCCCGATCGAATTCCGGCTGAACGTACCCTCGGCACAGGTCAAATCCTGCGTGCTGCTGGCGGCGCTGAACTCGCCGGGGGTGACCACGATTATCGAGCCGACGGCGACCCGCGATCATACGGAGAGGATGCTGACAGCGTTCGGCGCGGCGATCGAGATCGAGACGGCGGAGGACGGCTCCCGCGTCGTTCGGCTGGAGGGTGGCACGGCGCTCAAGCCGCAAGTCATCGTCGTGCCGAGCGACCCGAGCTCGGCGGCCTTTACCATCGTCGCGGCGCTGATCGTCGAGGGCTCTGATGTAACGGTGGAGAACGTGCTGCTTAATCCGACGCGAACCGGTCTCATCGAAACGCTGATCGAGATGGGCGGCGACATCGCCATTGCCAACCAACGGCGGGTGGGCGGCGAGGAGGTCGGCGACATCCGCGTCAAGGCAAGCCGACTCAAAGGAATCACCGTGCCAGCGACGCGGGCACCGTCGATGATCGACGAATATCCCGTGCTGGCGGTGGCGGCGGCATTTGCCGAGGGCGTCACGCACATGGAGGGGATAGGCGAGTTGCGCTTCAAGGAATCGGATCGCGTCGCCACCGTCATGGCGGGACTGAAGGTGAATGGCGTCAAGGCGGAGGATACGCCGGAGACGCTGAAGGTGCATGGTGGCGCGACCGTGGAGGGCGGCGGCACCGTCGCCACGCACCTCGACCACCGCATCGCGATGAGTTTTCTTGTGCTCGGTCTGGCGAGCAAGAATGCGGTAACCATCGACGATGCCCGTCCAATTGCCACCAGCTATCCGGAATTCCGCAACCTGATGGTGGGGCTCGGCGCGCATCTCGCCGACGCAGACGGCGCCCCGCGGGCATGATCATAGCCATCGACGGGCCGGCCGCGGCGGGCAAGGGCACGCTCGCCCATCGGCTGGCTGCGCACTATGGCCTGCCGTACCTTGACACCGGGCTGCTCTACAGGCTGGTCGGCAAGACGATGGCCGAGCAGAAGCTCGATCTCGACAATGCGCTGGTTGCGGGGAAGATCGCGGCGACAATCGACCTGGCGCGTCTTACCGATCCGAGCCTGCGCGGTCACGACGCAGGCGAACTCGCCTCGCAGGTTGCCATCCATCCGGTGGTGCGCGATGCGCTGATGGCCTTCCAGCGAGCGTTTGCGGCGCGGTCAGGCGGCGCGGTGCTCGACGGCCGCGATATCGGCACCGCCGTCGTGCCCAGGGCCGACGTAAAGATCTACGTCACCGCCAGTCCCGAGGTCAGGGCGCGCCGGCGCACCGACGAACTCACCGCCAAAGGCCGCGCCGTTGAATTCGAGCGCATCCTCTCCGAAATAAGGCGGCGGGACACCCGCGATGCGGGTCGTTTGGCGGCGCCGCTCGCCCAAGCGGCGGACGCGCACTTGCTCGACACCACGGACATGGCTATAGAAACCGCGTTCCGCGCCGCCGTTGACATTGTTGAGCGGGTGAGGGCCAAAAGCCCTTGAGCCCGGCAACCAGCAGCTGCGGATCCCGCCATTGGCGGGTGGGACGGCACTTGCCTCATTTCGCAAGCTCTTCGTGTAGCGCCGCAACAAGCGGGCGCCCTTTCGGGCCGGCTTTCGAAAAACGAGGTTCGATCAACACCAACCGCCGGGCGGCACACCCGACGAACCCAGGAGTTTAAATGGCTTTAGCTGCAGCTGTCAGTTCCCCCGAGCGGGAAGATTTTACCGCCCTCCTCAATGAATCCTTCAAGGCAGACGCGCTCATGGAGGGTGGCGTCATCAAAGGCACGGTCGTCGCCATCGAAAAAGACCTCGCGGTCATCGACGTCGGCCTGAAGACCGAAGGGCGAGTCGCCCTCAAGGAATTCGCGACCCCGGGACGCGAGTCCGACATTAAGGTCGGCGACGAGGTCGAGGTTTACCTGGAGCGTATCGAGAACGCGCTCGGCGAAGCGGTCCTTTCCCGCGAGAAGGCCAGGCGCGAAGAGAGCTGGGTCAAGCTCGAAGAAAGCTTCAACAAGAACGAGAAGGTCACCGGCGTGATCTTCAATCAGGTCAAGGGGGGCTTCACCGTCGATCTGGACGGCGCAGTGGCGTTCCTGCCGCGTTCGCAGGTCGATATCCGGCCGGTGCGCGACGTCACCCCGTTGATGCATACGCCGCAGCCATTCCAAATCCTGAAGATGGACAAGCGACGTGGCAACATCGTCGTGTCTCGGCGGACGGTGCTCGAAGAGACCCGCGCCGAACAGCGCTCGGAGTTGGTGCAGAGCCTTGAGGAAGGCCAGATCATCGACGGCGTCGTCAAGAACATCACCGACTATGGCGCGTTCGTCGACCTCGGCGGCATCGACGGCCTGCTGCACGTCACCGACATCGCCTGGCGTCGCATCAACCATCCGTCGGAAGTGCTCAACATCGGGCAGACGGTCAAGGTGCAGATTATCCGCGTCAACCACGAGACGCACCGTATCTCCCTCGGCATGAAGCAGCTTGAGGCCGATCCGTGGCAGGGCATCGAGGCAAAGTACCCGGTCAACGCCCGCTTCAAGGGCCGCGTCACCAACATCACCGACTACGGCGCGTTCGTCGAGCTGGAACCGGGCATCGAGGGCCTGATCCACGTCTCCGAGATGAGCTGGACGAAGAAGAACGTCCACCCCGGCAAGATCGTCGCGACTTCGCAGGAAGTGGAAGTGATGATCCTCGAAGTCGACCCGGTGAAACGGCGCATCTCGCTTGGCCTCAAGCAGACGCTCGCCAACCCGTGGGACAGCTTCGCGGCCAAGTACCCGGTCGGCGCGATCGTCGAGGGCGAGGTCAAGAACAAGACCGAGTTCGGGCTGTTCGTTGGTCTCGACGGTGACGTCGACGGCATGGTCCACCTTTCCGATCTCGACTGGAGCGTTCCGGGCGAGCAGGCGATCGAGACTTACAACCGCGGCGACAAGGTCACGGCACAGGTTCTCGACGTCGACATCGAGAAGGAGCGCATCTCGCTCGGCATCAAGCAGGTGAAGGGTGCCGATCCGTTCGAGGAAGCCGGTGCTTCCGGCGATATCCGCAAGGGGGCGGTAGTCACCTGCGAGGTGATCGACGTCAAGGAGGCCGGCATCGACGTCAAGATCGCCGACACCGACCTGACAGCGTTCATCCGCCGTTCGGACCTGTCGCGCGATCGTTCCGAGCAGCGGCCCGAGCGCTTCGCGAAGGGCGAGAAAGTCGATGCGCGCGTTACGGCCTTCGACAAGAAGACACGGAAGATCAGCGTATCGATCAAGGCGCTTGAGATCGCCGAGGAGAAGGAGGCGGTGGCCCAGTACGGCTCGACCGACTCCGGCGCCTCGCTCGGCGATATTCTCGGCGCGGCGCTCAAAGCGCGTGATGATGACGACGAGGATGACAAAAAGGGTTAGTTTTTTCTCTTCATCAGCCACACAATTCAAGGGCCCGCCGATCGCTCCGGCGGGCCCTTCGCTTTTCGAAAGGGAGCGCGCTTGCCGCCACGGCTATAAGGCGCTAACCCCACAGTGGCGGGGAGTTCCGAACGTCGAGGCCACATCCCATGTCCATGACCGCTGACCAGATCGTCGATCGTCGCCGACTTCGCCGCAAGCTGACCTTCTGGCGGGTGGTCGGGGTAATCGCCGTCATTCTCGTCATCGTCGTCGCACTGACAACCGTTATTGGCGGTGGCGGCGGTGAAGAATTGTTTCCCAAGCCGCAGATAGCCCGGATATCGGTCTCCGGCTTCATCGCCGAGGACAGGGCGGAAAGCGAGATGCTCGCCAAGCTCGCCAAGGATCCGGCGGTCAAGGGGGTAATTGTTGCGATCGATTCGACCGGCGGCTCGACCACCGGCGGCGAGGCGCTCTACGAAAACCTGCGCAAGCTCGCTGCGGCCAAGCCGACGGTAGCCACCGTCGGCACTTTCGGCGCCTCGGCCGCCTATATGGCGGCGATCGCCACCGACCACATCGTTGCCCGACGTACCTCGATCACGGGATCGATCGGCGTGATCTTCATGTTCCCGCAGGTCAGCGCGCTGCTCGACAAGATCGGCGTCAACGTCGAGGAGATCAAGAGCGCGCCGCTCAAGGCCGAGCCGTCCCCGTTCAAGCCGGCTTCGCCCGAAGCAACTGCCGTAATCCAGGGCATCGTCGCCGACACTTTCAACTGGTTCGTCGGCATCGTCGCGGAGCGACGCCACCTGTCGCACGACGACGCGCTGGCGCGCGCCGACGGGCGCATCTTCACAGGCCAGCAGGCGCTCGACGCGAAACTCATCGACGAGATCGGCGGCGAGGATGTTGCGATCGCGTGGCTCGGAAGCAAGGGAATCGACGCCAAGCTGCCGATCCGCGACTGGCAACCGGAGAAGGCAGGACGCGGCATCTTTTCTCTCTCCAACGCAGCGCTTATCTGGATCGCGCAGACCACGGGACTGGCTCCGTCGATTCTTCCGGCGGCGGTGCTGGACCGCTTCCTGCCGGACAGCCTGAAGCTTGACGGTCTCCTGTCGGTTTGGCAGGGTTCGAGTAGCCGGGACGAGTAACCGGCGGGGGGCGGCGCAATGATCAAATCGGAATTGGTCCAGCGGATCTCCGAGCAGAATCCGCACCTCTACCAGCGCGACGTCGAGCACATAGTGAACGCGATCCTCAACCAGATCACCGAGGCACTGGCGCGCGGCGACCGGGTGGAGCTGCGTGGCTTTGGTGCGTTCTCGGTCAAGAACCGTCCGGCGCGGACGGGACGAAATCCACGCACGGGCACCAAGGTCGCGGTGACGGAGAAATACGTGCCGTTCTTCAAGACCGGCAAGGAAGTGCGCGAGCGGCTGAACACATAGCCCCGCGCCTGCGCGGAATTTTCCGCTTCCGCAAGCGCTTGCGAAGGCGCAACATTCGACGATGCGACGCTTTCTTGCTCTTTTTGTCGTGCTGCCCATCGCCGTCGTGGTTGTCGTCCTTTCGGTCGCCAACCGCGGCAGTGTCATTTTCTCGCTGAACCCGATCGGCGGTGTCGCCGATGGCTGGGCGGTGAGCGCGCCGCTATATGTCTTCCTGTTCTTCGCCGTGCTTTGCGGAATCATTATCGGCGGCATTGCAACCTGGATCCGGCAAGGCCGCTGGCGCCACGCCGCCCGCGCCGAGCGCGCCCGTGCCGATCGCCTGCGCGCCGACGTGGCGCAGCTCAGGGCCCAGATGGAGGCCACGACGCCGGCGCTTGGCAGCCCGCGCTCCGACCGCAACGCCGCCTGACTCCATGCGCGCCGTCTCGGGCGAGGAGATCGAACGCCTTCTCGACTATCCGTATCTGGTTGAGGCCATCAGGGCCGCCTTCGCCGGGGCCGTCGCTGCGCCACCCCGCCACCATCATCGCATTCCGCGGCCGGACGCGGCCGAGGCGACCCTCATCCTCATGCCCGCGTGGCAAGAGGTCGCCGCAGAAGCCGACGGCGGCGGCTTCATGGGCGTCAAGATGGTCACGATATTTCCCGACAATGCGCTTCGCCGGAAGGCGAGCGTGCTGGCAACCTACGTGCTGATGGCCGGCGACAGCGGCGAGGCGCTGGCAACGATGGACGGCGAAGTGCTGACGCTGTGGCGGACGGCGGCAAGTTCGGCGCTCGCGGCAAGCGTGCTCGCGCGTGCCGACGCCAGTCATCTCGCCGTGATAGGGGCAGGTGCGCTCGCCCCCCGCTTGATCGCGGCCCACGCTGCGGTTCGTCCAATCCGCCGCGTCACGATCTGGAACCGCACGCCGGAGCGAGCCCTTGCGTTAGCCGCGGCGCTCAACCGACCTGGCCTGACGGTCACGGCGAGCCACGACCGCGAGGCGGCGATCACGCAGGCCGACATCGTCTCGGTGGCGACGCTGGCGCAGGCTCCGCTTGTGCGCGGTAGCTGGCTGAAACCGGGAACGCATGTCGATCTCGTCGGCTCTTACACGCCTGAAATGCGCGAAGCCGATGACGACGCCATCCGGCGGGCGCGCATCTTTGTCGACACGCGCCCGGGAATGAGGGAGAGCGGCGATATCTCCGAACCGCTGGCGACCGGCATCATCAGCGAGAAGGACATCGCCGGCGACCTCTTCGAGATTGCCCGTGGCAGCGTCGGCAGACGGTCCGACGACGAGATCACGCTGTTCAAGTCGGTTGGCCACGCCATCGAGGATCTGGCGGCGGCCATAGCCGTATGGCGGCGGCTCTAGACTTTCGCCGCCCGCGGCCAAAACACGCCAGATCGAGCCTTGCGCAAGGTTGGACTTGGGGCCGGTTTCATGCCAAATCCGCAGCCATGGACCTGATCGTCAAGATCTGCGGCCTCTCGACCGAGGAGACCCTCGACGCTGCCCTCGCGGCCGGCGCCGACATGGTCGGATTCGTGTTTTTTCCGAAGAGCCCGCGCTTCATTTCCATCGAGCGGGCCGCGGCGCTGGCGAAGCGGGTCGGAGGGCGTGCCGAGGTCGCCGCGCTGGTCGTCGACATGGATGACGCGGCGCTTGCCGCTATCGTCGACCACGTGAAGCCGGACTGGCTGCAGTTGCATGGACAGGAGAGCGTGGAGCGGACCGCGGCGATCGCCGGGCGCTTCGCACCGAACGTCATGAAGGCGGTCGGTGTCTCCGATACTGCCGACCTGGCGCTCGCCAACCGCTATGCCACGGTCGCCGACCGCCTGCTGCTCGATGCCAAGCCGCCCAGGGATGCCGAGCGGCCCGGAGGCAACGCACGGCCGTTCGACTGGCACATCGTCACCGGCTTTGCGCCAGCGGTGACCCTCATGCTTTCTGGCGGCCTTACGCCTGCCAACGTTGTCGAGGCGTTGCGCATCACAGGCGCGGCGGGCGTCGACGTTTCCTCCGGTGTCGAAATCGCACCCGGCAAGAAGGATCCTGCCCTCATCCGGCAGTTCATCGCCAATGCGCGGTCGGCGGTCGGCAATCGCGTCAAGGAAAAGGCAGCGTCGTGACGGTCCAGTTGAACAGTTTCCGCACCGGCCCGGACGAGCGCGGCTTCTTCGGCCTGCACGGCGGCCGTTTCGTCGCCGAGACGCTAATGCCGCTCATCCTCGAGCTGGAGACGGCCTACACTACGGCGAAGAACGATCCGGCATTCCACGCCGAGCTGACCAACCTCAACACGCACTACGCCGGACGCCCCTCGCCGCTCTATTTCGCCGAACGGCTGACGCAACATCTTCGCGATGTCTCTGCGGCCTCCGGCCGCGGGGACGGCGCCAAGATTTACCTGAAGCGGGAGGAGCTGAATCACACCGGCAGCCACAAGATCAACAACTGCCTCGGCCAGATCCTGCTGGCGCGACGCATGAAGAAAACGCGCATCATCGCCGAGACCGGTGCCGGCCAGCACGGCGTCGCGGCGGCGACGGTGGCGGCGCGCTTCGGACTGCCGTGCGTGGTGTACATGGGCGCCACCGATGTCGAGCGGCAAATGCCGAACGTCTTCCGCATGCGCATGCTGGGGGCCGAGGTTCACCCGGTGACCTCGGGCAGCGGCACGCTCAAGGACGCGATGAACGAGGCGCTGCGCGACTGGGTGACCAACGTCGAGTCGACATATTACCTGATCGGTACGGCCGCCGGGCCGCACCCCTACCCGGAGATGGTGCGTGATTTCCAGTCGGTGATCGGCACGGAGGTGCGCCAGCAGATCATGGAACTGGAAGGACGCTTGCCCGACCTGCTGCTCGCGTGCATCGGCGGCGGCTCCAATGCCATCGGCCTCTTTCATCCGTTCCTCGACGACAAGGAGGTTGAGATCGTGGGCGTCGAGGCGGGCGGCCATGGCCTCGACATCGAGAACGGGCACGCTGCCTCGATGAGCGGCGGGCGGCCCGGCGTTCTGCATGGCAATCGCACCTACCTGCTGCAGGATGCCGACGGACAGATACTCGAAGGCCATTCGATCTCCGCCGGTCTCGATTATCCCGGCGTCGGGCCGGAGCATTCGTGGCTGAAGGATTCGGGCCGCGTCAGCTATGTGCCGGCAACAGATAAGGAAGCCCTCGACGCCTTCCAGTTGCTGACGAAGATAGAGGGCATTATTCCGGCCCTCGAATCCGCGCACGCGCTCGCCGAAGTGAGCAAGCGCGCGCCCAAGATGGACAAGGACAAGATCATCGTCGTCAACCTCTCGGGCCGCGGCGACAAGGACGTCTATACCGTCGCCAAGCACCTCGGGATGGAGATATGACAACCCCCTCGCGCATCGACCGGCGCTTCGCCGTACTGAAGCAGGAGGGCCGTCCGGCGCTCGTGACCTTCACCACCGCTGGCGACCCCGACCACGAAACGTCGCTAGCGATCATCAAGGCGCTGCCGAAGGCCGGCGCGGATCTCATCGAGATCGGCATGCCTTTTTCCGACCCGATGGCCGATGGTCCGGCCATCCAGGCGTCAGGGCAGCGCGCCCTCAAGGGCGGAGCGACGCTGAAGAAGACGCTCGCCATGGTGCGCGACTTCCGCGCCGGCGACGGCGATACCCCGGTCATCCTGATGGGCTACTACAACCCGATCTATTCCTACGGCAACACGCGCTTCCTCGACGAGGCCAGGGCCGCTGGAGTCGACGGCCTTATCATCGTCGATCTGCCGCCGGAGGCCGATGACGAACTCTGCCTGCCGGCGATCGAACGCGGGCTAAACTTCATCCGCCTGGCGACGCCAACCACTGACGACAAGCGGCTGCCGGCGGTGCTCAACAACACTTCGGGTTTCGTTTACTACGTCTCGATCCTTGGCATCACCGGAACGGCGACACCCGATCCATCGCGGGTCGCCAAGGCGGTGGAAAGAATCAAACGGCACACCACATTGCCGGTGGCGGTCGGCTTCGGCGTCAAGACGGCGGCGCAAGCCCGCGCCATCGGGGCCGCTGCCGACGGCGTTGTGGTAGGTTCGGCGATCGTTGGCGCGGTGGCGGCTTCGCTCGACGGCCGGGGCCGGGCCACGAAAAGGACGGTTTCGGACGTCACCGGGCTGGTCGTCGAACTTGCGCGCGGCGTGCGCGGCATACCGGAAGCGGCAGAATAGGAAGGGCAAGCCTTGAGCTGGATCAGCAACGTCGTCCGCCCGAAAATCCGCAGTCTCCTCAACAAGCGCGAGGTGGCGCAGAATCTCTGGATCAAGTGTCCGGAGACCGGCGAGATGGTCTTCCATCGCGACCTTGAGGCCAACCACTTCGTCATCCCCGGCTCCGGCTATCACATGCGGATGACGACCCAGCAGCGACTCGACTATTTCTTCGACCGCAGCGACTACGACCTCATCGCACTTCCCGACGTACCGATCGATCCGCTGAAATTCCGCGACGAGCGCCGGTATACGGAGCGGCTACGCGATGCGCGTGCCAAGACCGGCGCCGTCGATGCCGTGCAGGTGGCGACCGGAACGGTCGAGAACGTGCCGCTGGTGGTGGCCGTGCAGGATTTCGCTTTCATGGGCGGATCGCTCGGCATGGCTGCGGGCGAGGCAATGATCACCGGCATGCTGACGGCCGTCGAGCGCAAGCAGCCGTTTGTGCTCTTCGCCGGGTCTGGCGGCGCGCGCATGCAGGAGGGGGTCTTCTCGCTGATGCAGTTGCCGCGCACAACCGTCGCAGTCGAGGCGCTGCACGACGCCAAGCTGCCTTACGTCGTCGTGCTTACCAATCCGACGATGGGCGGTGTCACTGCCTCCTATGCGATGCTTGGCGACATTCACCTGGCCGAGCCTGGCGCGCTCATCGGCTTTGCCGGTCCGCGCGTCATCGAGCAGACCATCCGCGAGAAACTCCCCGAGGGCTTCCAGCGCTCGGAGTTCCTGCGCGAGCACGGCATGATCGACGTGGTCGTCCATCGCCACCAGTTGCGCGAGACCATCAGCCGCCTCTGCCGCCTGCTGGGCGTCACCGCGCCGCCCGATAACCTGCCGGCAGCAGCGGAATAGCTGCTTCGTCCGGCATGGACCGTTCGGCCGCCATCCTGGAGCGTCTGCTGACGCTCCACCCGAAGGAAATCGACCTAGCGCTCGACCGGGTTGAGCGGCTGATGGCCGATCTCGGCCATCCCGAGCAGCGGCTGGCGCCCGTGATCCACGTCGCCGGGACCAACGGCAAGGGCTCGACTACGGCATTCATGCGGGCCGTGCTGGAGGCGGCCGGCAAACGCGTACACGTGTACACCTCGCCGCATCTCGTGCGCTTCCACGAGCGCATTCGCCTCGGTGCCCTCGGCGGCGGCCACTTCGTGGACGAAGACGAGCTGGCTGACGCCCTCGTCCGGGTCGAGAAGATCAACGGCGGGCGGCCGATCACCCAGTTCGAGATCACCACGGCGGCGGCCTTCGACATTTTCGCGCGCCATCCCGCCGACATCGTGCTGCTCGAGGTCGGGCTCGGCGGGCGGCTTGATGCCACCAACGTCATCGCTGCGCCGCTTGCCGCGACGATTACCTCGGTATCGCTCGACCACGAGAAATTCCTCGGCGCGACGATCACGGCGATCGCCCACGAGAAGGCCGGCGTCCTGAAGCGTGGCAGACCGGGAATCATCGCGTCGCAAAATCAGGAAGCTCTGGCCGAGATCGAACGCGAAGGAGCGCGGGTACGCGCCGACCTGTTTGTCGCCAATCGCGATTGGCTGGCTTATCCGGAAGGCGGGCGGCTGGTCTACCAGGACGATGACGGGCTCATCGACCTGCCCGCGCCGCACCTGCTCGGCCGCCACCAGTACGCCAATGCCGGCGCCGCCATCGCGACGCTGCGGCGGGCGAAACTTGGCCTGCCCCGCGCCGCCTTCGAGACGGGCCTGTTCACGGTCGATTGGCCGGCGCGGCTGCAGCCGCTGTCCAGCGGTGCGCTGTTCGCCCGACTGCCGCAGGCGGAGATATGGCTGGACGGCGGGCACAATCCAGCGGCGGGGCTGGCGATCGCAGAAGCGATGGCGGACCTCGAGGAACGCGCGCCGAAGCCGCTGGTCCTGATCTCGGGCATGCTGAACACCAAGGACCCGCTCGGATTCTTCAAGCCGTTCGCCGGCCTCGCGCGGCGCGTTTACACAGTGCCGGTGCCGGGGTCGGCGGCAAGCCGCGACGCGGCAGATCTCGCGGCTGCCGCCGCAGCGGCCGGCCTGACGTCGGCTCCGGTTGCCGATGTTGCGGCGGCGCTCGACGCCATCGCGGGCGAAAAATTCGACAGTCCGCCGCGCGTGCTCATTTGTGGGTCGCTGTATCTTGCGGGCGCGGTGCTGGCAGCTAACGGCACGCCGCCGACCTGAGTACTCAGATCGCGCTGACGATCCAGTCCGACAGGCGGCCTTTCGGCGCTGCGCCGACCTGAATCGCGGTCGGTTCGCCATTCTTGAACATCATCAGCGTCGGCATCGAGCGCACGCCGTAGCGGGCGGAGATCGACGGATCGATATCGACGTCAAGCCTGACGATCTTGACCCGGCCGGCCAGTTCATCGGAGAGCGCTTCCAGCGACGGTGCGATAGCATGGCACGGCGGGCACCACTCGGCGGTGAAGTCCACGACCACGGGAAGCGCGGCACCCAGCACCTGGCTGTCAAACGATGCGGCAGTGACTGGAAGTATAGCCATCGGCGACTCTCCTGTGGAAATCGACGCTAGAACCAATCGCGGCACGATCGAGGAATCGGTTTCCACGCACACCAAACGCGCGCGCAAATAAAAAACCTTGGGGCCTCGGCCCTCCGGTCCTGAAACGCGCAGCGAGCTAGATGGCGCCCTTGATCCAGTCCGACAGGCGGCCCTTGGGAGCGGCGCCGACCTGCATGGAGGTGGGCTCGCCGTTCTTGAACATGATCAGCGTCGGGATCGAGCGCACGCCGTAGCGGATGGTGATGCTCGGATTCTCGTCGACGTTCAGCTTGGCGATGGTCACCTGGCCGTCCATTTCGGAGGCAATCTCCTCCAGCGCTGGCGAGATCAGGCGGCAGGGGCCGCACCATTCCGCCCAAAAATCGACCACGACCGGGCCGGAGGCACCCAGAACATCCTTGTCGAAATTGGCATCGGTCACGGTGGCTGGCATTTTGTGGACCCCTTACGGCTTGGCGTCAGGACGCTGGAAGTTAGGTGGCCTCGCGGTCATGTCAAGCAACCGTCGCTAGGCGCTGCCGAGCCCTGCGATTCCGGCTGAAAATCCCATGCCCTCGCCGCCGGCAAAGGCCGATTCGGCCAGAATCAGCGCGGCTTCAGGAATTTGCATAAGCGCCAGACTGTCCGTCCACAGCAAAGCCGCCGCCACGGGCCGGTCGGGGTAGAGCCGACGAAGAACGGCGCGATAGAGGGCAAGCTGGTTAATGTAAGCGGGGGGCGCAGCGACAAGCGTGTCCGGGGCCGGCCGGTTGGTCTTGTAGTCCACGATCAGAACGCGCTGCGGCGTGATCGCCAAGCGATCGATGCGGCCGGAAATGGTGGCGGTGCCGAGCTTCCCGGCGATCTCGACCTCCGCCCGGCTGCCGGGCGCGAAGGCTGCGGCAAATTCGGGATGGACGAGGACCGCGAGAACCTCGGCGAGAAGCGCGCTGCGGTCAGCTTCGCTCCACGCGCTGGCGAAAGCGGCGAGGTAGGCTGCGCCCGCGTCCGCTCTCCTCTCCGGCGCGATGTCGGGTAGCGCTTCCAGCAGGCGATGGACGAGGCGACCGCGCTCGAGCGCGGCCCCAGCGCCCACCCCGCTTCCGGAGGAGATCATCGCTGCAGCTGGATTCTCCGCAGACAAGGATGACGGTGTCAGGCGAACGGAAGCAGACGGTGCCGCCGGCGCCGGACTCCGTGCCCACGACGGGAGATCGACATTCACCGCCGCTGGACGTGCTGAGGCGGCTGCAGGTCCGGGCGACTGTGGCGCCCCTCGCCATTCAAGCTCGACATCGCCGCCGGCAAGCGCGCGCTCGGTCAGCTCGGGCTGCAGCGCGTCGCGGACCAGTACGTGCCAGCGACGGTCGTCCTTCAGTTTCTGTTTCATCATGCCGACGACATAGAGGCGATCGCGCGCGCGCGTCATGCCGACATAGAGAAGGCGCCGGTATTCCTCTTCGTCGCGGCGCTTCTCTTCCTCGATCCGGGCGCTAATGGCCGCCGGCATCGCCGGCGTGCTGTAGTTCCATACTACCGGCCCCGGTCGTTGCGGGTCACGTTCGGACGAAAGCGGCAGGACGCGGGCAACGTAGTTGGCGATCACCGGCGGGGTTCCGTTGTCGACCAGGAACACGACATCGGCCTCCAGCCCCTTGGCGCCATGCACCGTCGTCACCCGCACCTCTGGGCGCTGGCTGTCCGGATCGCGGCGAACCTCGGTCTTTCCTGCCTCCAGCCACGCCAGGAACGTCTGCAGCGAAGGGACGTCAGCCTGCTCATAGGCAAGGGTCGCCGCCAGAAATTCGTCGAGGACATCTTCAGCTTCCGCACCAAGACGGCGGAGAAATGCCTGACGGCCACCGTCCGCCCCCAGGATTCTTGCATAGAACGCATGCGGGTCGACGTAGTCGGCGCGGGCGCGCCATTCATCGAACCGCGCTTTCGCTACCGCGAAGGCCGGCGTCGTCGTCGCCTTGGCGGCGAGTGCCGACCACAGCGAACCGGGCCGATCATGGGCGAGGTCGAACAGCGCGTCCTCCGTGAGGCCGATGAGCGGGCTTTTCAGCACGGCGGCGAGAGAGAGATCGTCCTCGGGAAGCAGCATGACCCGGCCGATCGCCATAAGGTCCATGACGGCGATGTGATCGGTGAGCGTCAGCCGGTCGGCGCCGGCGATGGCTATCTTTTTCTGCTTGAGTTCCCGATTGATGGCGTCGGTAAGGGCGCCGCGCGAGCGCGTCAGAATAAGAACACTGCCAGGTCCGATAAGTTTCCGACGCCCGTCGGGGCCGGCAGCATCCAGGCTCTCGCCGCGCTCAAGCCAATCCTTGATCGTCGCCGCAATCCGGCGGGCGAGCTTCACCTCCGGACTGCCATCGCCCAGATGATCGAGCGGTTTTACCCAATCGTCGGTTTCGGGCTTCTCCGGCTGCTCGTAGCGGGGCCAGATAACGACGCGGCCCGGCTCGTTGCGGCGGCGGGCGCTATGGAGCGTCGGGCGCGGCTCGGCGGTCAATCCAGCATGGACATTGGGGGACGCAAATACCGCGTCCACCGCCTCCAGGATCTTCGGCACCGAGCGGAAGGAAAGATGCAGTTCCAGGTTTTCCCAGGCGTAGTCCGCAGCCAGCGCTGCCCGGCCGAGTTCGGCCTGCATGCGGGCAAACCACGCCGGCAGCGCGCCCTGAAAGGAAAAGACTGACTGCTTCTCGTCACCGACAGCGAAAAGAGTGCGCAGCTGTTCCACGGCACCTTCGCCGGCGAAAAACTCGCCGACCAGACTGGAAACGATCTGCCACTGGCGCGGACTTGTGTCCTGCGCCTCGTCGATCAGGATGTGTTCGATGCCGCGATCGAGTTTGTAATGCACCCAACCGGCGGCGTCGCTCCGCGCCAGCAGCATGGCGGTGCGCACGATCAGATCCTCGAAATCGAGGACGCCGCGCTGGCGCTTCAGGCGATCGTATTCGGCGATGGCGCCGTCAGCCAGACGAAGCATCGCAACGGTGATCTCGTATAGCTCGGCGGTGCGCAGGCGATCGACGAGTTTGACGAGACGCGCGCCTTCCGTATCGAGAAGATCGCCGAGGCCCGGCCAGTTCTGGCGGATCGCCTTGGTGACGAAAGATTTCCGCAAATCGCCGTTGGTGAAGAAGAAGTCGATCCACGCAGTGAAGCGAACGTCGACATCACCGGCTTCCACAAAGCGGGCGAGCCTGGCCGCGGCGGCGCCATCGGTGGGGCCGCTGGCCGAGAGACGCTCGATCAACCGATGGAGTGCGGCCCCGTCGAGAGGCGCGCCATCGACCGCCTCGCGACGAAAGCCGGCCGACGTTTCGCCGACGCGAAGGCCCAATGCGACTCGGAGCGCGGCGATCGCCTTTTCGAGATCGTCTTCCGCGATGATCCAGCCGCCGAGCGCGTCGCGTGCCTCGATGAACTGGGCAAGACTATCCTCGTGCGTGCGGTCGCTGACGCGGGCGAGAATCGTCCGCAGGGCGGCGCCGAGCGGGCCGTCCGGCGCCGCGGCGGCGCGAGCGAGGACGGCGCGGCGGGCTCCGTCCTTCAGCGCCCCGATATTGCGCTCATCGAGTACCTCGAAATGGCCGGCGACATTGGCTTCGAACGGAAACTGATGCAGCAGCCGCTCGCAGAAGGCATGGATCGTCTGGATCTTCAGACCGCCGGGGGTGTCGAGGGCGCGGGCAAAGAGCGTTCGGGCCACGGCGAGCTGACGGGCATCAGGCTCCACGCCCTCGACCTTCGCTATCTCCTCCGAGAGCCGATCGTCGGTCAACGTCGTCCACCGGGCGAGAATGTCGAAGACGCGCTTGGCCATTTCGGCGGCGGCGGCCTTTGTGAATGTCAGGCAGAGTATGCGCCCCGGGTCGGTGCCGGCGAGCAGCAAGCGGATGACGCGGCGGGAAAGAACGAACGTCTTGCCGGAACCGGCGTTCGCCGAAACCCAGGCCGAGCGTCCGGGGTCGGTTGCGGCGGCCTGTGTCCGGCGCGTCGCCGGGTCGATCGTTTCGGGGGCGAGGCTCACGACGCGACCGGTCCCATCATCATCGCCACGTCCTCGGGGCTCTCGACGAGCGCCCATTCGCGTACGCGGGCGAGATGGTCGTAATCGCTGACGTAGCGCGTGTTTTCCATGCGCGGGCGCGTGCGCGACTGATAAGGATGATTCGGATCGGCAAACTTCGTCACCAGTTCCGTTAGATGGCGGTGGGCGGCGTCAGCCAGATCGTTGGCGTTCTCGCCGCGCTTCACTGCGGTGGTGTAAGGATCCTCGCGGCCGAGCTTGCCGACGGCCAGCCAGGCCAAGTCGCTGATGAGAGCGTTGGCGGGAATGCCCGGGAAGCCACCGGCGCGGGCCATCGCGGCTTCCAGCGTCATCTGCGGCGTCAGGCCGGCGAAGACGGAACGGTCGGTTTGCGGCGTCGCGGTTTTAAAGTCGTAGATCGCAACAGAGCGATCGACCATGAGGTCGACGCGATCGGCGCGGCCGCGGAGCGTGAAGACGCCCGGCAGCACCGGCATGGCGCCGTCTATCTCGGCGTGCCGCGCGGCAACCCGCTTGTCGCGGGCCGCCTCGAACCCAACGAACCAGCAGGCGATTGCGGCAAAACGTATCGACCACACGGCGTGGACGTCGGGAAAATCCTCGACCTCGCGCAGCACCTCGGCGGCGATTGCTCCGAGCCGCGCTTCGGCGGAAGCGTCATAGGGACCACGCCATTCCTTGATGAACCTGCCGAGCGCTTCGTGGACAAGCGTACCGCGCAGACCGCCGTCGGGCGGGCGGCCGAGGGGATCGAGGGGCTCCAGTCTCAGAATCCGGCGTGCGTAGATTGCATAGGGATCGCGGATCAGGGTTTCGATCTCGGTGACCGAGAGGCTGGCGGGGCGAGCCGCCAGCGGAGGCCGCGGATCGGGCCGGCGGATGGGAGTGACTGTGCCGGTGGCCACATCGAGAGAGCGCGCGAGATCGACCAGACGGTCGCCACGCGCCGCCAATTCGCTCGCCTGCTCCTCGCCAATGAGAGCGCGCAGACGCTGCAGCCAGCGTGATGCGACGGTCGGTGAGCCGCCGCGCTTTTCCGCGCGAGTGACGACGACGTTGGTGGCGGCGAGTGCTTGAAAGAAATCGTGGGCCGCAAGGCCCAAACGACGCTCGGGCGACGGCAGACCGAGGGCCGCACGCATCGCGCGCGACAACCACGGGTCGGTGCGCGTCGCGACCGGCCAGACGCCTTCGTCAAGGCCACCGAGGATGAGAAGGTCGGCCGATTGCAGGCGGGCTTCCAGCGTGCCCCAGATGTGAAGGCGCGGATCGCCGCCGGCCGGTCGCTGCACGGTGGCATCGTCGAGGAGGGCCGCCAGCAGAAAGGGCAGATCGCCGGCGGGCAGCGTCAGAGCGCTCGCCTCGGCGTTGCCGGCGAGGTCCGCCAGGAAGCGCGCCAGCGCATTGCCCGCCACGTCCCCCCAGAGTGCTTCGGCGCTACCAGTATCGTCGGTCGCGGCCCCGGCAAGCGCCGCAGTCAATATCTCGGCCGCGGCGGCAGCCGACACGGATGTATTGGCGCGAATGATGTTCGTGAGCGGAGCGAGGACAGCCACGATGCTGACGACGAGTTCGGCGGCAAGCGTCCACTGACGTTCGTCGAGGCGGCGACGGGTAGCTGGCGCATGCTTCTCGGTGGCTGTGGCGGCTCTGGCAGTGGCCAGGGCCGCCGACAGTCCGTCGATTCCCCCGGCGACGCGATGGCCGCGAAAGAGCGCGATTTCAAGAACGCGCGCCGCCAGCCGGCATCGCGGCGGTGACATGCCGAAGGCCGCGAGAGGATGCTTGAGGAGTGCCAGAAGCTTGACCGGCTCGGCATCGGAGGCGGCCGCTTCGGTCAGCAGGCGCGCAAAAATGCCATGCGGCTCGCGACCAAGCGGCACGCCGGCGGAATCATCCACAGTCAGCTTCCAGCGGCCGAGTTCAGCGGCAACCCGGCGGGCCAACGTGCGATCCGGGGTGACGAGCGCGGCGGTGGCGCCGGGAGTCTCCAGAGTCTCGCGCATGGCCAGCGCGATGGCGGTCGCCTCCTCCTGCTCATTGCGCGCGGTAAGCAGCGCTATACCCGCCAGGGCTTCGGGCGTGGAATGGAAAGCTGCCCACGCATCCAGGGTCTCCGCCGGCCGGATCGCCTCGGAGAGCAGGCGGCTACGCGCGTCACCTGCCGTCGACCGAGCGCCCAACGGCTTCACATCCTGGCGCGCAATGCCGATGGCGCGGATGAGCTGCTTGAGGGCGCGCTGTGGATGGCCGAAGCCGGCGTCCGCCTCCGAGGCATCGATGGCGTCCCAGCCGGCCTCATCGAGGTGCTGGTCGAGGCCGGGCAGAACCACGGCGCCGTTCGGCAGTCGGGCGATCGCACTCAGCAGAAGCGCGGTCGCTGGAATTGAGCCGGACGAGCCGGCGGCGACGATCGGGCCGGTTGAGCCGCGCGCGGCGATGCGCGCCGCCGCGGCCCGGATGAGGCTGTCACGACGAGCAGCAGGATCGGCGCGCCCCGCTTCCAGTAGATACTGCGGCCAACGTTCCGACACGATGCGCAGGAATTCGAGGGTGAGCTGGAAGTAGCGGGCGTGATCGTCGGGAACCAGCGTCGCTATCTTCGACAAGTCAACACCGGCCGTCCTCATGTCGTCGATCAGTCGCTCGAGGTCGGCTGCAAGCCGGGCCGCGTCCGCGGCCGAGGCGGGGATCCGCAGCGGCTCGTCTTCGGCGAGGCCGAGGACTTCGCGACGGATACCGCTCGCCCACGCAAGCGCCAGGCGGGTAAGCGCCAGGCGGCGGGTAAGTGGCGCAATTGCCGGCGGCAGGGCAAGCCGTTCGTCCGTCGACTTCGCCGCCGCGGCCAGCAGATGGTCTTCCTCGTCGAGATCGCCTATCGGGCGGATAACCGGCAGGATAACTGCTTCGCTGCCGAGACGATCGATGAGGACATCGCCGAAGGCGCGGGCGGCGCGCCGGGTCGGCACGAGAATGGTCACGGCGGCGAGCGCCAGCGGATCGCCACGCTCGAACGACACCAGCTCGCCGGAAACAAGAGCATCGGCGAGCGTCGGCAGGAAGGGCACGCCGCCCTGAATGGTGAAAACGCGCGGTTGCTGCGGCGCTCCCGCCATTGCCGTCAGGCGGCGCTGTCGGCGATAGTCAGTTCGGCTTCGCCGATGGCCTCAGGCGTGCCGACATGCAGCCACAGGCCGTCAAGACGCACGCCGTATAAACGCCCGGCTTCCATTGCCCGGTTGAAGAGAAAATTGAGCGAGAAGGGATCGAGCGGCGCATCCGCGAACAGGCGCGGGTGGAGTATGGCGGCGCCGGCATAAACGAACGGCACCACCTCGCGTTCGGGACGGCGGACAAGGCGACCGGCCGGATCCATGCGGAAATCGCCGCGGCCGCTGTAGCCGATCGTGCGCACAGTCGCGGCAACCAGCAAGAGCGCATCCATGCGATCGTCGCGCCAGCCCGCGGCCAGCCAATCGAGATTCGGGCGCGCGCCTTCGATCCAGAAGGAGTCCGAATTCATCACATAGAACGGCGCCGGGCCAAGCCTGGGCAGCGCCTTGGCGATGCCGCCGCCGGTATCGAGCAGACGGTCGCGTTCATCCGAGATGGTGACGGCGGGTCGCGGACGCCGGGCGACGTGGACCCCGACAAGATCGGCAAGGTAGTGGACATTGACGACGACGTCATCGACACCGGCACGTTCGAGCCGGTCGAGTACCCGGTCGATCAGTGCGCGGCCGCCAACCTCGACCAGCGGCTTTGGGGTGGTGACGGTGATCGGCCGCATGCGCTTGCCGAGGCCGGCAGCGAGGATCATGGCGCGTTTCGGCTTGATCGACTGGTCGGACATCGCTTGGCCTGATGTTCAGGATGGCAGGTGCCTCTCATACCAGAGGGCCAAGGGGGAAAGAACGGGGTGCGACAGCGCACGGGCGAGATACCCACGCATCCTTTGCAAGTGGCTGATATAATGTGGCTTTCCGGCGCTATTCAGGCGCGCAAAGGCACCCATGTTCTTCATGGTGCGCAAGGCTGCGCTGATCGCGAACGCTTCGACGAAAGAATCGGCCGCCACGCCCGGCCCCCAGCCGCGCAATGCGCAGTACAGATCGCGCAATTCGTCCGTGAGAACGGGAGCAATATCAACGCGCGCATCAAGGCAGAGCGCCGCGACGTCGTAGGCCGCAGGCCCGACGAACATATCCTGGAAGTCGATGAACCCGATGCGGGCGATGCCCTCCCGTCCCGGCAGCCAAAAAAGATTGGCCGACTGAACGTCGAACAGCATCCAGCTCCGCTCGGCCCGCGCCAACCGCTCGGCCAGCGCCATCCAGATCGCCATAAGCTCGGCGCGACTTTCGCCCGCCAGCGGCGCGCCGATCGCATGAGGCACGTACCAGTCCGCGAATATGCCGATCTCGGCCATCAGCGCCGCACCAGCGAAGGCGGGCAGGCGATGGATGCCGCCTTCGGGGAGCGGGAGGCCGGCATCGCGTGCTTGCCTGTGCAGGACCGCCAATGCCTCGATTGCCACGCGATAGCGCTCGCGGACGGGAGCGCTGTCGACCACGACGCCTTCGTGGCCAAAATATTCCATAAGCAGCAGCCCCGAGCCGGTGTCGCCGGCGCAAACTTCCGGCGCAGAAAGACCGGCGCCGCGCAGCGCGCGATCAACGGCAACGAACGAGCGGGCGTCGCGGGCGCGAAATGCGGCGCGCGGATCGCCGGCAGTGAACTGGCCACTCGCCGGCCAGTCCATGAGTACCTCCGTGCGGCCGCCGCTGACAACGCGCTCGTATGTACGCGTCGAAGCATCACCCTGCATGTGCCGGCGGATAGCGCCTCGCCGGCCCGAGCGATCGAGGAAGGCGCGGACCGCGCGGCTGCGGGCAAAGCGGGCGAGGATTTCCTGTCCCCCGGTCACAGTGGCGCGACGGCCGTTGCCCGAGATAGCGAAGGCGATGTCGAGTGAATCTCTCGGCATGCGATCGCCACCTTGTTCCGGCCATTCGACAAGTGCCGCCCCCTCGCCGATCGCTTCAAAGAAGCCGATCTCTTCGAGTTCCGCCGGACTGGTCAGACGATAGAGATCGAGGTGGGTCACCGGCAAGCGCCCGGCGGCGTAGGTTTGGGCAAGCGTGAAGGTCGGGCTCGGCACCTCCAGATCGGGGATATCGGCGAGCGCGCGGATGAGAGCCCGGGCAAACGTCGTCTTGCCGGCGCCGAGGCCGCCGGAGAGCCCGACGACATCGCCCGGCATCAGGCGGACGGCGAGGTCCTCGGCGAGGCGAGCGGTCGCCGCCTCGTCGGGCAGGTCGATGATAAGCGGAACGTCTTCGGACGGCGGCACGCGACGAGTGAGTTCACTCGGCAGCGGCGACGTCAAGCGCCGGGCGGACCGGAAGGCGCACCTTGGCGACGGTGCCTTTTCCTTCCTCCGAGGCGATTTCGACCGTGCCGCCGTGGAGGGCGACGAAGCTCTTGACGATCGACAGACCGAGGCCGACACCGCCGCGCGTGGCGCCCCGGGACAGGCTGGCGAACCGGTCGAAGACGGAGCCGACAAAGCCGGATGGAATGCCCGCGCCTTCATCGGTTACGGTGAATTCGATGAATCCCTGCGCCCGCGCGGCGGCGACGCGGATACGACCACCATCCCGCGAGAAGGCAATGGCGTTCGACAGCAGATTGAAGAGTATCTGGCGAACGCGACGGTCGTCGGCGATCAATCCGCCGACATCGGGGGCGACGGAGACCGCGATGCGAATGTGAGCCTGATCGAGGCGATCATGGACCTCGTCTATCGCGGCGGCCACCGCCGCCGCGACGTCGACCTCGCCGAGATCGAGACCCATGATGCCCGCGTCGATAGTGGTGAGGTCGAGGATATCGTTGACGATGGCCAGCAGCTCGGCGCTCGACGACATGATGTAGCCGGTATACTCGCGCTGCTTGAGATTGAGCGGGCCAATCCGCGCATCGGCGAGAAGCTGGGCGAAGCCGATGATGTTGGTCAACGGCGAGCGCAGTTCGTACGACACGTGGTGAATGAAGGCGTTTTTCAGGCTATCGCCCGCCTCAAGGGCCTCGTTGCGCTCGACCAGGGCGCGTTCGACCTGGATCGAATCGGTAACGTCGACAAAGGTCACCATGGTCTGACCGTCGGGGAGCGGTACGGTGGCATAGTCGATGACGCGACCGTCCGGACGCTCCATCCTCCCCGATATCGAGGCGCGATTTTCGTCGAGGCCGGCGACACACGCGGTAAAGCGATGCCACATGGCGTCGTCGTCGCCGGGACGGCGGCAGGCTGCGACGATCTCGGAGACGTGCGGACGGCCGGCCAGGAATTCGCCGTCCAGCGACCAGACGTCGGCGAAGGAAGGATTGTTGAGGCGGATGCGGCCGTCGGAACCGAAAACCGCGACGCCCTCGGTAAGATGATCGAGGGTTTCGCCCTGCACGCTGACTAGCGCGTTGTAGCGGCTTTCCAGATCGAGTCGCTCGGTGACGTTCTCGTAAACCCAGGTGGCGCCGCCCTGCGGATGGGGGTTGGCGATGACGCGGAGCGTCTGGCCATCCGGCATGTGCCACCACTGCTCGCGCGCCTCGACCGAGCGATAGGCAGAAAAAAGGTCTGCCCGCCAGGAACGGAAGTCGGCCTGCTCGGGAAGTTTTCGCGCGGCGCGCAGGCGATCGAGAATCGCCGCTTCATCGGGCGCCGACTCGAGGAAAGCCGGATCGAGTTCGAAAAGAGCGCGATAAGCGGCGTTGTAGGATTTCAACCGGCGATCGGGTCCGAAGATCGCGACGGCGGTCTGCAATTGGTCGAGCGTGCGGGCGTTGAAATCGACTTCGCGGCGGAGGGCCGCCTGCGCTGCTTCGACTTCGGTAACGTCAACGGCGATACCGGCGCTGCCGTCGGCGGAGGCGATATCGGCAACATCGAAGATACGACGAGCCCCGGCGACAATCGCCGATAGACGCTTGGCGAAAACCGGATCACCGACATGGGCGGCGGCAATCGCGTTGCGGCCGTTGGTGTCGAGGAGTTCCAGACCGAGAGCAACGGCAGCCGCTTCGTCCTTGGCCTCAACAGCGGCGGCGTAGGCGGCGTTGACCCAAGCCAGGGCGTTCTTCCGATCGCGGAGCCAGATCGGCATGGGCGCGGAGGCCAGCATGGCGCGGGTCGTCTCGACCTCGGCGGCGAGGAGATCGTGGCGCGCCTCGATCTCGGCTCGCGCCAGCCGCTCGCCGGTCAGGTCGCGAAAGCGCACAACGGCAGAGCCGGCGACGGTGCGCCCGCGCACGTCGATCAAGCGATCCTCTACCGTGGCAACAACCTGCTGAAAATGCTCCCCTTTTTTTCGCAGACTAACGATGAGATGCGCGAGGCGGGCAGCGGACTCCGGCCTCAGCCAGCCGGCAAAATCAAGGAAGCTGGCGTGATCGGCCGGCGCGCCGGCGAGCGTCGGGAGCTTCCCGGCGACGAGCGGCCCATCGCCGGGCGCGCCCCACGCAACGAGACGCTGATCCTCTTCGTTGACAAGGGCCTCGGCGCGATCGGCGATCGACTTCAGGTCACCGACCTGGATGCGTAGCCGGGCGCTTTCCGTCTCGGCGCGATTGCGAGCGCGGATGAGTTGGATGGTGCTGAGCACGGCGAAGGCGACCGCGCCAAGCAGCGATGCCATGAGAACGATCTGGGCAAGATCGACGTTGTCGTTAAAGAGAGCGGATGTATCGCGGGCGTCAGCGGCGGTAGGAACGACAGCGGCGAGGAAGACGACATGTCCGGCTCGGCGAATCGCCATCGCGCTCCCGCCATGCCATCGCATGCAAAGGACCCTTCCGCCGTAGCCCTCTACTCATGGGTGGCTTTGATACGCGACCGCAGACAGCCCGACGCGCCCTCGCGAATCACCACCATGTATAGCCTCTTGGGGAATCCCCATGAAGCGGGTCGCGGAGCAAAAGTCGCGTGCTGTTGCGCAGATACACCGCTCGCGTCAGTAGCGGTACTGATCCGGCTTATAAGGACCGGCGCTGCTGACCCCGATGTAGGCCGCCTGGCGGTCGTTCAGTTCGGTCAGTTGCGCGCCGATCTTGGCAAGATGCAGACGCGCGACCTTTTCATCGAGCGCCTTCGGCAGCGTGTAGACCTCGCGCTTGTACTGACCCGGCTTGGTGAACAGTTCGATCTGCGCCAGCGTCTGATTGGTGAAGCTCGCTGACATGACGAAGCTCGGATGGCCCATGGCGTTGCCGAGATTGACGAGGCGGCCCTCGGAAAGAAGCACGATGCGCTTGCCGTCGGGAAATTCGATCTCGTCGACCTGCGGCTTGACGTTGTGCCACTTCTGATTCCGGAGCGCGCCAACCTGGATCTCGGAATCGAAGTGGCCGATGTTGCAGACGATGGCGCGGTGCTTCATCTTCCGCATGTGCTCGATGGTAATGACATCGACGTTTCCGGTGGCGGTGACGAAGATGTCGGCGCGCGGCGCGGCGTCATCCATGGTGACGACTTCGTAGCCCTCCATCGCGGCCTGCAGGGCACAGATCGGATCGATTTCGGAGACCATGACGCGGGCGCCAGCCTGGCGCAGCGATGCGGCCGAACCCTTACCGACATCGCCGAAGCCGGCGACCATCGCGACCTTGCCGGCCATCATCACATCGGTGCCGCGACGGATGCCGTCGACCAGGCTTTCGCGACAGCCATAGAGGTTGTCGAACTTCGACTTGGTAACCGAGTCGTTGACGTTGATCGCCGGAAAGAGAAGCGTGCCTTTCTTCTGCATTTCGTAAAGGCGATGCACGCCGGTGGTCGTCTCCTCGGTGACGCCCTTGATGCTGGCGGCGATCGCCGAATAGAAGCCGGGCTTCGTCATCAGCCGTTTTTTGATCGCCGCGAAGAGGACTTCCTCCTCCTCGTTACCGGGCTTGTCGAGAAACGCCGTGTCGCCGCCTTCAGCCCGTTTGCCGAGATGAACTAGCACCGTCGCGTCGCCGCCGTCATCGAGGATCATGTTCGGCGTGCCGCCATCGGCCCACTCGAAGATCTTGTGGGTGTATTCCCAGTATTCCACGAGGCTCTCGCCCTTGATGGCGAAGACCGGCGTACCGGCGGCGGCGATCGCCGCAGCGGCGTGATCCTGGGTCGAATAGATGTTGCAGGAGGCCCAGCGGACATCGGCGCCGAGCACCTTCAGCGTCTCGATCAGTACCGCGGTCTGGATGGTCATGTGCAACGAGCCGGCGACGCGGGCGCCCTTCAAAGACTGCTTCGGGCCGAACTCCTCGCGGGTAGCCATCAGGCCGGGCATCTCGGTTTCGGCCAGCGAGATTTCCTTGCGACCCCATTCGGCCAGGCCGATGTCCTTGACGACATAGTCTGAAAAGACGGGCATGGACGTGCTCCTGGCAGTCTAGGAAAGGGGTTTGCGGCAGACGGGAAGCCTTATAACCGGGCATCGCGGACGGGACAATAAGGATATAAAGATTTCTTTATGTGGTGAGCCGGACTCTGGTGATGGCCCGTTCAGCCGCGGCCTTCCCCGTAAGCAGCGCACCATGGGCGGTCGAATAATCTGCGGTCGAGCAGGCTTCGCCCGCAAAGAACAGCCGGTTCTCCACTGGATCAGCGAGTCGTGTCCGTTCATCGGCGCGGCCTGGCAATGCGTAGGAATACGATCCGCGAGCAAACGGGTCGGCGGCCCAAGCGTGCAGACCGATCTGTTCGACGCGTGCGCGGAAACCTTCACCGAAAAGGCCAACGAGTTCGGCCACAGCAAAATCGAAGAACGCGCCAGCGCCGGCCCGTTCGAGATCGGCGGCCAACGTTCCGCCAAAATATGCCTCGATGTGCGGCCGGCCGAAAGGCCGGAAGTGATAGGCGGCGGTGGCGACACGATCGGTGTGGCCGAAGGCGCGGCTTTCGCTCTCGAAATCCTCGGCGTGGTCAAGCGACAGGAACAGCTTGTCGGCGAGGCCTAGGGGCAACCCGGCCGCCGCCTCAGTCTTGTCAGGCAGTGGGGGCATGAAAAAATCCGGCGACGCGGCGAGAAGACTGGTGGGCAGCGTGACGATCACCGTATCCGCCGAGATCGGACCATCGGCGGTATCGACGCGGAGTCTCTTGCCGCGCCGGTCGACCCGCTGCACCGGACAGCTCAGCCTGACGTCAAGCCCGGCGCCGCTTTCAACCACCACCCGGCCGTAGCCTTCGACGACGCGCCAGTTGATGCCGGTATCGTCGTAACGCGCGAGATCGCGGGTTGAGACCCGGTCAAGTTCGGCACCGCTGAAGAATGTGCTCACCGCACCGAGCATTCCGTTCCACCGACTGCCCGGTTCCAGAAACGCGGACGCGGGGACATCGGCCTCACCTTCGGAAAAATCCGCGAGCTTTCCGCGAAATGCGCCGATCGCCTCGCCATAGGCCGCCATTTCCGGAACCGCCGCTCCGGTCGGCGAGACCGCACGCGCCCAAGGCGGGGGTGTGCGGTCGATAGTGCGCCCCTGTGCCTCGGCAATCTCGCGCCATGGATTGTGATCGGCGGAATGCAGCCAGCCGCAGCCGAGATCAAGCGGCACGCCAGAAACAGCATCGACGGTCCACGCCCGCCCGCCAATGCGATCCCGCGCTTCGACCAGAAGCGTGTCGACGCCCGCATCCTTGAGTTTGCGCGCGGCGGCAATGCCGGCCGCTCCGGCGCCGACAACGACGACCTCGAAATCGTTTACCGCCATGTCTCGAAGTTCCCAACGCGCGGGTTGAAGCTTCGCTCTATTCTTCTTCGCCGAACCGGCTGGCAACAAGCGCCGCAAGCGCCGCGAGCGCCGCCGCGGCGTCCGTTCCCTCGGCGGTGATGCGGATGATCGAGCCCGGTCCGGCGGACAGCATCATCAAGCCCATGATCGAGGTGCCGCCCACGGTCGACTGCTCCTTGGCGACGGTGACGGTGGCGTCGAACTGCTCGGCGCAGCGCACGAAGTGCGCCGAGGCGCGTGCGTGCAGCCCCTTCTTGTTGGTGATCGGCACATCCTGGCTGAAGCGTGGGACAGACGGGGAGGCGGTCGCGGGGTCGGTCATGACGACGGGCTATTTGCCGTTGAGGACCTGGCTGGCAACGTTGATGTACTTGCGGCCGGCATCCTGAGCATCGTCGATCGCAGCGCCAAGCGGCTTGTCGCTGCGGATGCTGGCGAGCTTGATCAACATCGGCAAATTGACACCAGCCACCACCTCGACCCTGCCCGGTTCCATGACCGAAATGGCGAGGTTGGAGGGCGTGCCGCCGAACATATCGGTGAGAAGGATGACGCCGCTGCCGTCGTCGACGTCGTGCACGGCGTCGAGGATATCCTTTCGCCGTCGCTCGACTTCGTCGTCGGGACCGATGGAAATCGTCTCAATGTTCGACTGGACGCCAACTACGTGCTCAAGCGCCGCGCGAAATTCGACCGCCAGTCGCCCGTGGGTGACGAGGACAAGTCCGATCATCGACCTTCTTCCGCGGGCCTGGAAATCATTCTGCTGACCCGCCCTTGGGGCAACGGCGGCACATCTTGACCATTCGTTTTTGCAACGCAAGAGGCTTCTGAAACGTCTTATTTATCAGTGTCTTGCTCGTAAATATCGGCTGTGAGCCAGTCGAGCGCGGTCCGCACGCGAAGGGCGCCGTCGGGGGCGCCTACGGCAATAAAAATGCGCGGGACCTCAATCCCGGCAAGCACCGCGCGGCGCTCTTCCTCGCTCGGCAGGCGTGGACATTCCGGGAGAGGCAGAATGTCGACAACGAGGTCGATAGCCGTCGATGCAGCATAGGGACGGCAAACGATGCCGACGCCGCGAATCTCCATCCGGCCGGCGATCGCCTCCGGTGCGCAGGCGACGACGCGCCCACCTTCGACGCGCAGCCTGGCGCGATCGTCGGCGACCAGGATCGCCTCGGAGTCGTCGAGCAACGCCAGTAACAGCGAGGACTTGCCGCTACCCGAGGCACCGCGAATGAGGATGCCGAAATGCCGAAGACGCGCGACGCTGGCGTGAACCGTGTCGTCCAATGCTCCCGCGCCTCACGCAGCGGGCAGACGCACGGTGAAACGCGCGCCAAGAATGATGGGCGGCTCGCCGGCGTTCTTGCTCGGCCGCGTACGATTCTCAGCCCAGATGCGGCCCTTGTGCGCCTCGACGATCTGCTTGGAGATGGAGAGGCCGAGCCCCGAGTTCTGGCCGAAGCCTTCGGCGCCGGCATCGGCGCGATCCGTGTAGAAGCGTTCGAAGATGCGCTCGAACTGATCGGGGCGGATACCCGGACCATCGTCCTCGACGGTGACCTCGACGACATCCTTGCGCGGGCGGGCAACGACACGCACGATGCCGTCTTTGCGGCAGAACGAACGGGCGTTGTCGATGAGGTTGTTGAAGACTTGGCCAAGACGGCTGTCATGTCCGATGACGAAGTAGCCGGAGGGGTCGGCCTCGGCGAACTCGAGCCGGATCTCGGGGCCATCCGATGGACCGGCGTCGCGCACAATACCGACGACAGTGGAGAGTAACTGGCGGAGATCCACCGGAACGGCGTCCTGACGGCCAAGCTCCGCATCGAGACGCGAGGCGTCGGAAATGTCGCTGATCAGGCGGTCGAGCCGGCGGATATCATGCTGAATGATGCCAGTAAGACGTTTCTTGGCATCTTCGGTACGCGCCAACGGCAGCGTCTCGACGGCGCTCCTCAGCGAGGTCAGCGGATTCTTGATCTCATGGGCAACGTCGGCGGCAAAGTTCTCGATGGCGTCGATTCGATCGTAGAGCGCGCCGGTCATTTCGCGCAGCGCCTGGCTGAGATGCCCGATTTCGTCGCGGCGCTGGCTGAAATCCGGAATCTCGGGACGCGAGCGCACACGCATGCGGACGCGATCAGCCGCGTCGGCGAGCCGGCGCAGCGGGGCCGCAATGGTGCCGGCAAGCAATATGGAGAGCAGGATAGTGACGCCGGCGGCGACCAGGAACACGCGCACGATCGCCAGGCGCTCGGCATGGACGATATCGTCGATGTCGCCGCCCTGGGTCGACAGCAGCAGGGCACCGTGGATCGAGCGATAGCGCTGGATGGGGACGGCGACGGAGACGATCAGCTCGCCCTTGTCGTTGATGCGCACGATACGGGTGGGCTGGCCGTCGAGAGCGGCGACGACCTCGGAGTAGCCCCGGCCGTTGGCGGCGCCGAGTTCCTGGTAGCGGGAGAGGTCGCGGCTGGAGAGCCACAGATTGATGCGCTGCCAGATCGACTCGAGCCAGGGCGTCGAGGCCTCGCTGTCGGGCGCCGGCAGATCGTACGCCAGGATCTGATTGCCAGCATCGAGGTGCAGGGAGTCGACGATCAGCGTGCCGTCACGATCGTAGATACGGGCGCGGGTGTGGGTCGGTGTGACCAGACGGCGCAGTACCGGCGCCACCTTCTCGGGATTGATGGAGAACTCGGTGCCCTCGAACTCCTGTTCGACCGGCGAGAGGGTCTGCCCGGTCTGCAGCTCGAGCAGCTTGTCGGGGTCGACCGTGATGGTGTCGGTATCGGCGGTGGCCGAGGCGGCGATGGCACCGGCGATGATCTCGCCCTGGGTCAGGAGGCTCGACACGCGCGCGTCGATGAGGCCGGCGCGGAACTGATTGAGCAGAAGGATGCCGGAAACAAGAACAACCAGCGCGGCGAGGTTAAGAACGACGATACGGCGGGTGAGGCTGGTAAAAACGTGAATCGTGGCAAAGCGCGAGAAGGCGGTCGTCAACCGGCGAAGGATACCCGCCCGCGGCGCCGCATCCGGCGCATGACTGAGCGGACGCTCGTCAATTCCGGCGGTCATCGCGGTTTCCCAGCCCACAAGGCATTCCGGTCAGGCTTCCTTGAAGCGATAGCCAACTCCGTAGAGCGTCTCGATCATGTCGAAGTCGTCGTCGACGGATTTGAACTTCTTGCGCAGGCGCTTGATGTGACTGTCGATCGTGCGGTCGTCGACGTAGACCTGATCGTCATAGGCAGCGTCCATGAGCGCGTTGCGACTCTTGACGACACCCGGACGATGAGCGAGCGCGAAAAGGATGAGGAACTCGGTGACCGTCAGCGTCACCGGCAGCGCCTTCCACGTGCAGGTATGGCGTTCCTGATCCATCGCCAGGGCGCCGCGATCGAGGACACGGGCGGCGGCCAGCTCCTCGCCCTTCTTGTCGGCAGGGTCGCGGGTCTGGAAACGGCGCAGCACCGCCTTGACGCGTTCGACAAGCAAGCGTTGCGAGAACGGCTTCTTGATGAAATCGTCGGCACCCATCTTGAGGCCGAACAGCTCGTCGATCTCGTCGTCCTTGGAGGTGAGGAAGATCACCGGCAGGTCAGTCTTCTGACGGAGCCGGCGCAGAAGCTCCATGCCATCCATGCGCGGCATCTTGATGTCGAGGATGGCAAGATCCGGCAGCGTTGCCTGAAACCCGTCCAGCGCCGACGCGCCGTCGGTGTAAGTCTGCACGCGATAACCTTCCGACTCGAGGGCAATCGAGACCGAGGCAAGGATATTGCGATCGTCGTCGACCAGGGCGATCGTCGGCATCCGGGCGTCTCCAGTCATGGTCGTAACCGCCGCAAAATGGCGGTGGGGCGGGACCAGCCGCCTTTGCCGTCACAATGCGCATGAATTGTGGCGGACCCTAGCGGATCGCGCGGAGAAGCGCCAGTTTTCGAGGGAAACCGGGCCATACGGGGGATCGCGGCGACTTGTCAGCCGGCTATGGGTCGCTTTCCGCCCAAGCGGTGTCCAATACAAAAAGGCCCGAGCAATGCCCGGGCCTTGGATTTCGTCGATGCGTATCGTCAGCCGGTGGCTTCCGCTCGCTCCGCCCTGTCGCCGCTGCCTGCCAATTCCTGGCCGGTCTGCTGGTCAACGACTTTCATCGACAGGCGAACCTTGCCGCGATCGTCGAAGCCCAGGAGCTTGACCCAGACCTTGTCGCCTTCCTTGACCACGTCGGTGGTCTTGGCGACGCGGCCCGGTGCGAGCTGCGAAATGTGGACGAGGCCGTCCTTGGCGCCGAAGAAGTTGACGAAGGCGCCGAAGTCGACGGCCTTCACCACAGTGCCCTGATAGATCATGCCGACTTCGGGGTCCGAGGCGATCGACTTGATCCAGTTCAACGCCGCGGTGATCGCCTTGCCGTCGGCAGACGACACCTTGACCGTGCCGTCATCCTCGATGTCGACCTTGGCGCCGGTCTTCTCGACGATCTCGCGGATGACCTTGCCGCCAGTGCCGATGACTTCACGGATCTTATCGGTCGGGATTTTGATGACCTCGATGCGCGGGGCGAACTCGCCGAGTTGCGAACGGGCCTGCGGCAGAGCCTTGGCCATCTCGCCGAGGATGTGCAGGCGCCCGCCCCTTGCCTGATCGAGGGCAATGCGCATGATCTCTTCGGTGATGCCCTGGATCTTGATGTCCATCTGCAGGGAGGTGACGCCCTCCGAACTGCCGGCGACCTTGAAATCCATGTCGCCGAGATGATCCTCGTCGCCGAGGATGTCGGAGAGCACGGCGAACTTGCCGTCCTCTTCCTTGATCAGGCCCATGGCGATGCCCGCCACCGGCCGCTTCAGCGGCACGCCGGCATCCATCAGGGCAAGCGAGGTACCGCACACCGTCGCCATCGACGAAGAGCCGTTCGATTCGGTGATCTCGGAGACCACGCGCAGCGTGTACGGGAACTCGTGATGCGGCGGCAGCATCGGGCGGATGGCGCGCCAGGCGAGCTTTCCATGACCGATTTCGCGGCGGCCGGGTGAACCCATACGGCCGGTCTCACCGACGGAGTACGGCGGGAAGTTATAGTGGAGGAGGAATGTCTCTTTGTAAGTTCCCTGCAGGGCATCGACGTATTGCTCATCGTCGCCCGTGCCAAGCGTGGCTACTGCCAGCGCCTGCGTCTCGCCGCGAGTGAAGAGCGCCGAGCCGTGGGTGCGCGGCAGTACGCCGACCTCGGCCACGATCGGGCGGACCGTCTTCAGGTCGCGGCCGTCGATGCGGGTGCCCTTGGCGATGATGTCGCCGCGCACGATCGCCTTCTCGAGCTTCTTGAACATCTCGCCGATGAGCTGCCCCGAGGGAGCATCGGTCGCGCCCTCCGGCGCAAGCGTCGCCTTGAGATTTGCCTTGGCGGCCTCGATGGCGTTGTGACGCTCGGTCTTGCCGGTGATGGCGTAGGCCGCCCGCAGCGCCGACTCCGTGGTCGCCTTGACCCTTGCGTAGAGAGGCGAGTTGTCCGGCTTATTGACCGGACGCGGCTCTTTGGCCGCCTTTTCCGCCAACTTGATGACCGCGTCGATGATAGGCTGGAAACCTCGGTGGCCGAACATGACGGCGCCCAGCATGACGTCTTCGCTGAGCTCGCTCGCCTCCGACTCGACCATGAGCACTGCGTCACCGGTGCCAGCGACGACGAGATCAAGCTTGGAATCCGCCATGGTGTCGATGAGCGGATTCAGCACGTACTCGCCGTTGATGTAGCCGACGCGGGCAGCGCCGATCGGACCCATGAAGGGCACGCCGGAGAGCGTCAGCGCCGCGGAGGCAGCGACCATGCCGACGATGTCGGGGTCGTTTTCCAGATCGTGCGAGAGCACGGTGACCACCACCTGGGTCTCGTTCTTGTAGCCCGCGGCAAAGAGCGGACGGATGGGGCGATCGATGAGGCGTGAGGTGAGCGTCTCCTTCTCGGTCGGCCGGCCTTCGCGCTTGAAGTAGCCGCCCGGAATCTTGCCGGCCGCGAAGGTCTTTTCCTGATAGTTCACGGTCAGCGGGAAGAAATCGATTCCCGGCTTCTCTTCCTTGGCGCCGACGACGGTCGCGAGAACCGTCGTTTCGCCGTAGGTGGCGAGAACGGCGCCATCGGCCTGACGGGCGATGCGGCCGGTCTCCAGAACAAGCGGGCGCCCTGCCCACTCGATCTCGACACGTTGGATGTCGAACATGGCATTTCCTTTCATGCGTCTCAGACGCAATTCAAGCGAAACAGGCCATGGGCAAGACGACGAGCAGCTCCTCCAGAAATCAGAGAAGAGCGGCTGGCGATCCTGCCATGGCTGTCTGGCTATCCATTTTCATACCGCGGCGGCCCCATGCCGCCGCGCGGACTCAATCACGATCTTTCGGCAACGGCGAACGGAGACGCGCATGCGACCCCGGCACGGGCTTCCACGTCTAGCGACGCAGGCCCAGCCGATCGATGATCTTCTGGTAACGCGCACCGTCAACCTTCTCGAGATAGTCGAGAAGGCTGCGCCGCTGGCTCACCATCTTGAGCAGGCCCCGCCGGGAATGATTGTCCTTGAGGTGGCCCTTGAAGTGCTCGGTCAGGTTGGCAATCCGC
This sequence comes from Bauldia sp., assembly GCA_036511595.1. GTDB lineage: Bacteria > Pseudomonadota > Alphaproteobacteria > Rhizobiales > Kaistiaceae > DASZQY01. The sequence goes on along the minus strand of DATCBY010000034.1, from coordinate 55,543 downwards.
TCGGAGAGGATCGCGACCTGGACCTCCGGCGAACCGGTGTCCTTGACGCCGTTGGCGTATTCCTTGATCAACGCCTGCTTGCGTTCGGCAGTTATCGACATCGGATTTTCCTTTTCGGCTTTGTCCGATTGATCCGCAAGCAACGGCCAGGGCCGGGATGTCGTCCAGCGCGGTCGTCGGTCGGGGAGCGTTTCGCCTCGGGGTTGTACCCTCGCGAAATGCGGGCGGAATATGGACGAAAGGCCGTGTCATTGCCAGTGAAAAGGCCGAGCGGACTAACGCCTTGGTTTAGATCGCGTTTCAGCCCCTGAACACGCGTTTTGGGTGAAAGGCCCCCTCGCCTATCTCGCCGACGGCGATGCTTCTGCCGCCATGCGTGGCATGGGCGGCGCCAGTGGAAATCGGTGCGTCGCGGCCACGGAAGAGGACCGACTGGCCGCGCCCGATGCGGGCGGCATCGGCGGCGGCAACGGCAACTTCGGGAAGATCGCGGAGCACGAAACCGATCGGCATCAGAAACCGGTCCAAAGTAACTACGCTGCCCTCTTCGCGCGCGGTGATGAGCGTTTCCATCGGCAACATTGCCGATATATCGAACGGCCCGACCGTCAGGCGGCGAAGCGCCGTAACATGGCCGAGGCAGCCAAGGCGGCGGCCGAGGTCGCGGGCAATTGCGCGCACGTAAGTGCCCTTGCCGCATTCGGCTTCGAGCACGGTATGATCGGCATCGGGCATCTCGGCGATAGCAAGCCGGTGAACGGAGACGGGGCGCTCAGTCAGATTCACCTCCTCGCCGCCGCGGGCGCGATCGTAGGCGCGCTCGCCGTCGACCTTGATCGCCGAATAAGCCGGCGGGCGCTGCATGATGTCGCCAGTGAATTCCGGCAACAGCGTCTCGATGGCGGTGCGATCGGGACGCCTGTCCGATGAGCCGACGGCGGTTCCCTCGGTATCGTCGGTGTCGGTCTCGACGCCCCAGCAGATCGTAAAGCGATAGACCTTGCGGCCGTCCTGCACGAAGGAAACGGTCTTGGTAGCCTCACCCAGCGCGATCGGCAGGATGCCCGTAGCAAGCGGATCGAGGGTGCCGGCGTGGCCGACCTTGGCCGCGCCGAAGAGCCGCTTGACCGAGGCGACCGCCTGGGTCGACGTCTGCCCGGCGGCCTTGTCGAGGCAGAGCCAGCCGGAGACCTCGCGGCCCTTGGGCTTGCGCTCGCCCATCAGGAGTGCGGTTCGTCCTTGGGTGGGCTGCCGTCGGGAGCGGCCGCATCGGCGGCGCCGAGATCGCGGGTCACTTCAGGCGACCGCAGCATCGCATCGACCCGGGCGCCTTGCTCGAAGGAGGTGTCGATGCGGAAGCGGAGATCGGGCGCGGCACGCAGATTGACGCGGCGGGCCACCTCCCCGCGCAGATACTTTTTGTTGCGGTCGAAAGCCTCGAGAACTGCCTCATTGCCTTTGCCGCCGAGCGGCATGACGAAGACCGTGGCGCACTTGAGATCCGGGGCCATTCGGACTTCGGGCACGGTGATCACGGAACCTTCGAACACCGGGTCATGGACGTCGCCGCGCTGCAGAATCTCGGCAAGTGCGTGGCGAATGACTTCGCCGACGCGCAGCTGTCGCTGCGATGGCGCCCGGCCCGACTTTACCCCCGGTTTGATTGAGGCATTACGCTGCATTTGCGACGTACTCCAATGTCAGGTCGCGCGGGCGAAAGCCGCCGGATGAAGGCGCGCGACGACGGTTGTCTTGCAAAAAGGGTTCCTACAGGGACCGCGCGATTTCCTCGACGCGGTAACATTCGATGACATCGCCGGCCCGCATGTCCTCGTATTTCTCGAAGGCCATGCCGCACTCCTGGCCGGCCGGCACTTCGCGCACCTCATCCTTGAAGCGTTTGAGGGTCGATAGTTTGCCTTCGTGGACGACGACGTTGTCGCGGATCAGGCGAACGTTGGCGCCGCGCTGGACGACACCATCGGTGACGCGGCAACCGGCGATCTTGCCGACCTTGGAGATATTGAAGATCTCCAGGATCTCGGCGTTGCCCAGCATCGTCTCGCGACGCTCGGGCGAGAGCATGCCCGACATCGCCGCCTTCACGTCGTCGACCAGATTATAGATGATGTTGTACTGGCGGATTTCAATGCCATCGCGCTCGGCCAGCGCGCGGGCCTGGCCATTGGCGCGGACGTTGAAGGCGATGATAGCGGCGCTCGACGTGGCAGCGAGCGTGACGTCCGATTCGGTGATGCCGCCGACACCCGAGTGAATGACCCGGGCCGTGACCTCCGGAGTGCCAAGCGCGGCGAGAGCCTGGCTGATTGCCTCGACCGAGCCCTGCACATCGCCCTTGATGACCAGAGGAAAGACCTTCTGTCCGGCGGTGGCGAGCTGGCTCATCATCTGCTCAAGCGAGCCGCGGGCGGCATTGGTCGAGGCCAGCGACTTGTCGCGCTTCTGGCGCACGCGGTAGTCGGTGACCTCGCGGGCGCGGGCTTCCGATTCGACCACCGCCATGCGGTCGCCCGCTTCCGGCGCGTCGGCGAAACCAAGCACCTCGACGGGGGTCGACGGGCCGGCTTCCTTGATCTGCGTACCATGATCGTCGAGCAACGCCCGCACGCGACCCGAGGCGGCGCCGGCTACGACGATATCGCCGATCTTGAGGGTCCCCTGCTGGACGAGCACAGTGGCGACGGCGCCACGGCCTTTGTCGAGGCGCGCCTCGATGACGGTTCCCTCGGCGGCGCGATTGGGGTTGGCCTTTAGCTCGAGCACCTCCGACTGCAGAAGTACCGTCTCGAGCAGCTTGTCGAGATTGGTGCCCTTGGTCGCGGAAACCTCGACGTCGAGCACATCGCCGCCCATCGATTCGACGAAGACTTCGTGCTGGAGCAGTTCAGTGCGAACGCGCTGCGGGTCGGCGTCTGATTTGTCGATCTTGTTGATCGCGACGATGATCGGAGCGCTAGCGGCCTTGGCGTGATTGATCGCCTCAATGGTCTGCGGCATGACCCCGTCATCGGCAGCCACCACCAGGATGACGATGTCGGTGACGCTGGCGCCGCGGGCACGCATGGCGGTGAAAGCGGCGTGGCCGGGGGTGTCGATGAAGGTGATTTTGGCGCCGTTCACTTCGACCTGGTAGGCGCCGATGTGCTGGGTGATGCCGCCTGCCTCGCCCGAGACGACGTGGGTCTTGCGGATGGCGTCAAGCAGCGACGTCTTGCCATGATCGACGTGGCCCATGACGGTGACCACCGGCGGGCGCGACTCCAAGTCGCCGCTGTCGGTGTCGGCCTTGACGAACAGGCCCTCTTCGACGTCGGATTCCGCGACGCGACGCACCGTGTGGCCCATGTCCTCGGCGATGATCTGTGCCGTGTCGGCCTCGATAACATCGGTGGCCTGGACCATCTGCCCTTGCTTCATGAGATGCTTGATGACATCGACGGCGCGTTCCGACATGCGGTTAGCGAGTTCGGCGACCGTGATCCTTTCGGGGATGACGACCTCGCGCATGACCTTGTCGCGCGGCCCCTCATGGGTGCGGGCACGCTCGCGCTCGCGGCGGCGGCGGATGGAAGCCAACGACCGGGCGCGCTCGGTATCGTCGAGCGCGTTAACCAGGGTGAGCTTGCCACGGCGACGGTCCTCGACGCGCTTGACCGGCTTCGGCTCCGCCGGCGCCTTGGCCTTGACGCGTCCGCGCAGCCCACCGGGACGATCGCCGTCGTCCTCGACTTCCTTCAGCGTGCGGACGGCGCCAGGCCGCGCGGCCGACGGGGCAGCAGCGGCGGTCGCGTTCTTCGCGGCCTCCTCGCCGAAACGGCGCCGGGCAGCCTCCTCGGCGCGCTGTTTGACCGAATCCTCGGTCTGGTGGCGGGCATCTTCCTCCGCCTGGCGATGCTCGGCCTCCGTGCGCTCGCGCGCCAGGCGTTCGTTCTCGACGGCCCGGCGGGCGGCCGCGTCGGCGGCGGCGCGGCGATCCTCGGCCTCATGCACCTTGGCATCCGCCAGCGCGCGGGCGCGGGCATCGATCTCGTCAGTGGAAAGCTGGCGCAGCACCAGCCCGGCGCGCGAGGCCGGTGAAGGTTGCGGCACGGTTTCGGCAACCGCAGCGGCCGGGCGGCCAGGCGCTGCCGGAACTTCGGCAGCGGCACGGGCAGCCGGAACCACCGCCTCGGGCTTCTCGCCGGGGAGCGTGATGCGGCGCTTCTTGCGCTCGACCTGAACCATGTTGGTGCGGCCGTGGGAAAAACTCTGACGAACCGTGTCGCGCTCGATGGCGCCTCGCTTCAGGCCCAACGTGCGCTTCGGGGTATTGATCGTCTTGTCCCCAGTCTGATCAGTCATGCGTGCCTATGGCGTTCCTATTGTCCCGAGGGACAGGTCATTCACATCAGTAAGGGCATCGAAAGAGCGTTCACCGTTGCTCGCGCGAGGGCCATTGCCGCCTCGAAAGCGGACGAGATCCCCAACCCGCGCCAGCACGTTTGCGCCTGCCGGCCCGGCAAGCAGCGCAGCATGTATCACATTTGTTCGGCCGAATGCCAAATCCAATTGCTCGGCGCCAAAGCAGCGGATTACCGGAAGGTTACCGTGCCCGAACCGGCGATTGACGGCGCCCAGCAACTTGGCGACCCCATCCGCTCCCGCCTCGGCCGCATGGATGACCGCGATCACCGGCTCGCCGCCGAGCGCGGCCTCGACCTTGCCGAAGCCGCCGATCAGCCCGCCGGCCTTCCGCGACAGCGCCAGGGCACCGGTGGCGGCGGCGAGAAGCAAACCGTCGACGCGTTCCGCCAAGCCGGGCTCGACCTTTACCGCGCCGCCGAACGCCTTGGCGAAGAGATGCCTCTTCTCCGCCGTCCGTGTCGTGCTGGCGTCGGCCGTCACCCAGACGCCGCGGCCGGGAAGACGGTGACGGAGATCGGGCACCAGCGAACCGTCCGGCGCCACGACAAAACGGATCAGCGCGTCGAGCGGCTTCGCCTCACGGGTGACGATGCAGGTACGTTCGGTTGGTTGGCTGGTCTTCGGCAAGCCTGTGGTTCCATATCTAGATCGCCGGAACGGCGGCGGCTTCGGCCGTCGCCATTTCCGGTTCCACCGGCCGGTTGAGGTCGGCTTCGGTAATCCAGCCGGCCTTGACGCGCGCCTGCATGATCATCGTCTCCGCATCGACGCGCGAGAGCGAGAAGCCGTCCAGCGCACCGGCGTGTCGGGTTGCCTCGCCATCCTTGCGCTCAACCCAGCCCGTCAGCTCATCGGGCACCGACCCGGCGAAATCCTCGACTGTCTTGATGTCGTTCTTGCCGAGGGCAACCATCATGGCGGTGGTCATGCCAGGCACTTCCCGCAGGCTATCCTCGACGCCGAGACTCTTGCGCTCGACATCCTGCTCGGCCTCGAGCTTATCGAGGTACTCGCGGGCCCGGGTCTGCAGTTCTCCGGCAGTTTCCTCGTCGAAACCTTCGATCGCGGCGAGATCCTCGACATCGACAAAGGCGATCTCCTCGGCGGTGGCGAAGCCTTCGGAAGCGAGCAGCTGACCAACGACCTCGTCGACATCGAGGGCGGCGATGAACAGTTGCGAGCGCTCCTGGAACTCCTTCTGGCGACGCTCGGATTCTTCCTGCTCGGTGAGGATGTCGATATCCCAGCCGGTCAGCTGCGAGGCGAGACGCACATTCTGGCCGCGGCGGCCGATGGCAAGCGACAACTGCTCGTCCGGCACCACAACCTCGATGCGCTCGGCGTCTTCGTCGAGGACGACCTTGGCGACCTCGGCCGGCTGTAGCGAATTGACGATGAAGGTGGCGGCGTCCGCCGACCACGGGATGATGTCGATCTTCTCGCCCTGCAGTTCGTTCACTACGGCCTGGACACGCGAACCGCGCATGCCGACGCAAGCACCGACCGGATCGATGGAGGAATCGCGCGAGATGACGGCGATCTTGGCACGGGAACCGGGATCGCGGGCGACCGACTTGACCTCGATGATGCCGTCGTAAATCTCGGGCACTTCCTGCGCGAACAGCTTCGACATGAATTGGGGATGGGTGCGCGACAGGAAGATTTGCGGGCCGCGCTGCTCGCGGCGAACGTCGTAGATATAGGCGCGGATGCGATCGCCGTAGCGGAAGGTCTCGCGCGGGATCAGTTCGTCGCGGCGCACGATGCCCTCGCCGCGGCCAAGGTCGACAATGACGTTGCCATACTCGACGCGCTTGACCTGGCCGTTGACGATCTCGCCGATGCGGTCCTTGAACTCCTCGTACTGACGGTCGCGCTCGGCGTCGCGCACCTTCTGGACGATGACCTGCTTGGCGGACTGGGCAGCGATACGCCCGAAATCCATCGGCGGCAGCGGCTCGGCGATGAAGTCGCCGGGCTGGGCGGCCGGGTTGCGGCCGCGCGCGTCCTCGATGAGGATGTCGGTCGCCGGGTTCTCGATCTTCTCGACAACCTTCAAGAGCCGCTGCAGCTTGATCTCGCCAGTCTTCGGGTTGATCTCGGCGCGGATGTCGGTCTCCGAGCCGTAGCGCGAGCGGGCCGCTTTCTGGATGGCGTCCTCCATCGCGGCGACCACGATCATGCGGTCGATCGCCTTCTCGCGCGCGACCGCATCGGCGATCTGCAAGAGTTCCAGGCGATTTGCACTGACGGCCATAGTCCTTCTCCCTAGTATTCCGGCTGGAGGCCGGCGTGATCCTGTTCGCGCGCCTTGCGCTTGTCGTTGCGCAGCGTCTCGCGGACGAGCGCATCAGTCAGTACGAGCTTGGCTTCGCCGATATCGGCGAGCGGCAGCCTCACCGTCGTGGTGCCATCGAGCTTCGATTTGTCGAGTTCGAGGACGACACTGTCACCCTCAAGGCCAGTCAGTTTGCCCTTGAAGCGCTTGCGCCCATCGAGAGGACGCGCCAGCTCGACTTTGGCTTCGTGCCCGGCAGCCTTGATGAAATCGGAGCGGCGGACGAGCGGCCGGTCGATGCCGGGCGAGGAAACCTCCAGATTATAGGCGGCGTCCATCGGATCCTCGACGTCGAGCGCGGGCGAAATATCGCGGGAAAGCGCCTCGCAGTCGCCGACGGTCATCGTGCCGTCGGGCCGCTCGGCCATGATCTGCACGGTATTTCCGTTCAGCGAGGAAACCTTGACGCGCACCAGGCGGAAGCCGAGGCCTTCGGCTACCGGCTCGACAATGCGGGCAATGCGAGCCTCGATACCGGTCTCGGCAATTACGCGCGCTTCCTCGAGATTTTCCAGCTCAGGGGCTGCCGACACTTGAAGCACTTCCTTCAATCAAACCGGTCTAACACCGAAAGGAGCGGGTCCGGGCGGACCCACTCTCAAGACGATCAGATCGTTTGAGGTGACGGCGCTCATATAGTCGCTTCGACGGGGGAACGCAACCTTATGAGGAAGCGCGCCTATGGCGCCGCTTTTGCAGCCGCGTCATCGAACAGCCACCAATGGTTGGGCAGCACGCTGATGCGATCGCCCTTCTTGGCGCGCGGTTCATCGGCGGCCACGTCGACCTCGATGCGATGGCGGCTCATGCCGATCTCGACCTCGAGGCGGCGGACGGCGCCGTGACGACGCTCCGAAATAACCCAGCCCGCGATGCCTCCGGGACGGGAGCCCAGCACGTCGACGTGGTGGGGCCGGAAGACCAGCGTGCGCGGACCGTCTGGGCCCGGGATCGCCACGAGATCGAGGGCGCGATCGTCCAGCGACAGCTTGCCGGCATCGCTTACCACCGGCAGCGCATTGCTCTCGCCGATGAAACCGGCGACGAAGGGCGATGCCGGATTGTCGTAGATGTCGTCCGGCGTGCCGACCTGTTCGATCTTGCCCTGGTTCAGTACGACGATGCGGTCGGCAAGCTCGATCGCCTCCTCCTGGTCGTGAGTGACGAACACGGTGGTGTGGCCGGTCTGATCGTGGATTTCGCGCAGCCAGCGACGCAATTCGCGGCGGACCTTTGCATCGAGCGCGCCGAACGGCTCATCAAGCAGAAGGATGCGCGGTTCGATGGCCAAGGCGCGGGCGAGCGCAACGCGCTGGCGCTGGCCACCGGAAAGCTGCGAGGGATAGCGATGGTCGAGCCCATTGAGCTGGACCAGCTTCAGCAGCTCCAGAACACGGGTGCGGATATCGGGCTTGGCGGGCCGCCGTGAGGACGGACGCACGTCGAGGCCGAACGCGACGTTGTCGAAAACGCGCATGTGCCGGAACAGCGCATAATTCTGGAAGACGAAGCCGACGTTGCGTTGCTGCACGGTCAGGCGGAGCGCATCCTCGCCGCCGAACATGACGCGGCCGGCGCTCGGCAGATCGAGGCCGGCGAGAATGCGCAGCAGCGTCGTCTTGCCGGAGCCAGAGGGTCCCAGCAGCGCGACTAGCTCGCCGGATTTTATCTCGAGCGAGACGCCATGCAGCGCCGGCGTGTCGCCGAAGGCCTTCTCGACGTTCTCGACCGTCACGTCCACGCGTTCGCCCCATCCCGTCCGACTACCGCCGGCGCCATTCACATCATTTTCAACGCGCGCGTCCATCCCCGTTTTCCCCTCAGTGGCGACGTTGCGCGGCGATTTCGCCGGCAAACCGCCACTCGAGCAGCGTTTTGACGGCGAGCGTGACGAGGGCGAGAAGCGCCAGAAGCGAGGCGACCGCGAAGGCGGCGCTGTAGGAGTAGTCGTTGTAAAGAATCTCGATCTGCAACGGCATGGTGTCGGTGAGGCCACGAATGTGCCCCGAGACGACCGACACCGCGCCGAATTCGCCCATGGCGCGCGCGTTGCAAAGAAGCACGCCGTAGAGCAACGCCCATTTCACGTTGGGGAGCGTGATGCGCAGAAACGTCGTGACGCCGCCGGCGCCCAGCGATACCGCCGCCTCCTCTTCGCGGGTGCCCTGCTCCTGCATCAACGGAATGAGCTCGCGGGCAACGAACGGAAAGGTGACGAACACCGTCGCCAGGACGATGCCGGGCACGGCAAAAATAATGTGGACGTGATGGACTTCCAGCCACGGGCCGAAATAGCCCTGGGCGCCGAAGAGCAGCACGTAGATGAGACCCGATGTGACTGGTGACACCGAGAAGGGCAGGTCGATCAGTGTGGTGAGGACACTCTTGCCCTTGAATTCGAACTTGGCGATCGCCCAGGAGGCAGCGAGGCCGAAGACAAGATTGGCAGGAACCGAGACGGCGGCGACGACAAGCGTCAGCTTGATCGAGGCAAGCGTGTCGCCGTCAGAGAGTCCGGCAAAATAAACGCCGACGCCGTAGCGGAACGCTTCGACAAAGACAGTAACCAGCGGGAGGAGCAGAAAGAAAAGCAGGAAGGCGACCGCGATCGCGATGAGCAAGACACGGACGCCGCGCCGCTCAGTCGTGGCCAGATCAGGACGCGGGAAAGCGTCCGACGCCGGGATCCCCGCGTCAACCATTGCCTAGCCTGCGGCGTGTCCACGTTTGCAGGAGGTTGATGGCGAGCAGCAACACGAAGGAGATCGCCAGCATGATCGTGGCGATGGCAGTAGCACCGGCGTAGTTGAATTCCTGCAGGCGGATGATGATGAGGAGCGGCGCAATTTCCGACACGTAGGGAATATTGCCGGCGATGAAGACGACGGAACCGTACTCGCCGACGGCGCGGGCGAGCGCGAGCGCAAAGCCGGTGAGAAGCGGAGGTATCAGCGCCGGCATCACCACCCAGAGGATCGTCTGCAGCCGGTGAGCGCCGAGAGTGGCGGAGGCTTCCTCGACTTCGCGATCAAGGTCTTCCAGAACCGGCTGGAGGGTGCGCACGATGAACGGCAGTCCGATAAAAACCAGCGCAATCAGGATGCCCAGCGGCGTGTAGGCGATCTTGATGCCAAGCGGCGCAAGGAATTTACCCACCCACCCCTTGGGCGCGTAGATCGCGGTAAGCGCGATGCCGGCGACCGCGGTAGGCAGCGCAAAGGGGAGATCGATAAAGGCGTCGAGCAGCTTGCGGCCGGGGAATTCATAGCGAACGAGCACCCAGGTAACGATGAGGCCGAAGACGGCGTTGATGGCCGCGGCCAGCAGCGATATGCCGAAGGAAATGCGCAGCGCCGCGAGGGTGCGCGGATCGAGAGCGATCTTCCAGAAATCCGCCCAGCCCAGAGACGTGGTCTTGAGCACGAGAGTGGCCAACGGAAACAGAACGATCAGGCTGAGATACGTCAACGTAAAACCGAGCGCCAACCCGAAACCCGGGATGACGCTCGGTTTAACGAACGTTGTGGCAAGCGACCTGCTCATCTCCTCGCTTTATGACGCGGGTTTGTAGATCTGGTCAAAGACGCCACCGTCGCCGAAGAATTTCGGTTGTGCCGTCGCCCATCCGCCGAATTGCGGATCGTCGACCGAAACCAGCGGCAAATCGGTGAAGCGCTTGAGGTCTTCGGGCGCCGCTGCCTTCGGATTGACCGGGCGGTAAAAGTTCGCCGCGATCAGTTTCTGGGCATCGTCGCTATACAGATACTTCAGATATTCCTCTGCAACCTTCCGCGTTCCCTTGGTGTCGACGTTGCCTGCGACGAGCGCGACCGGCGGCACCGCTTTTATCGACAGGGACGGCGTAACGATGTCCAAGCTGCCGGGCGCTTCCTTCTGCGCGAGGAACGCCTCGTTCTCCCAGGAGATCAGCACGTCGCCGATGCCGCGCTCGACGAATGTAGTCGTCGAGCCGCGCGCGCCAGTGTCGAGGACCGGCACGTTCTTGTAGAGCGCCGTGACGAAAGCCTTGGTCTTGGCCTCGTCATTGCCGTCGTGGGCGTTGGCGTAGGCCCAGGCAGCGAGGAAATTCCAGCGTGCGCCGCCGGAGGTTTTCGGATTCGGGGTTATCACCTGGATGCCCGGCTTTGCCAGGTCATCCCAATCCTTGATCCCCTTCGGGTTACCGGCGCGCACCAGCAAAACAATAGTGGAGGAGTAAGGGGCCGCGTCGTCCGGTAGCAACGTTTTCCAGTTCGCCGGAATCTTTCCGGTCTTGGCGGCGATCGCATCGATGTCGCTTTCGATAGCCAGCGTTACGACATCGGCGGGCTGGCCGTCGATGACGGCACGCGCCTGCGCACCCGAGCCGCCATGCGACTGCTGCACGGTGACCGTGTCACCGGTGAGCTTTTTCCAGTGATCCGCAAAGAGGGCGTCATACGCCTTGTAAAGCTCACGCGTCGGGTCGTACGAGACGTTGAGAATGGTCTGGTCTGCCGCCAACGCCGGAGACAGGGTGGCCGCCAGCGCAACCGGCGCGGTCAGCACCAGGGCGGCGGCGAAGGTTCGAAGTCTTGACAGCATGGGACAACTCCGTTGTTGAACTGCTCGGTTCAGGACGGCGTTATCTCGACATAGTAAGTCGTCTTTAACAAAGCGCCGCATGACAAAATGCTGGCTAGACCGGGAAAAAGAATCTCAGCGGGCAGAGGTTCCCGAAATCGAGCTGCCGAATTCGCCGATCGGCGCGCCGGTCAGAGCTTCGGCCAGCGTCGTACCGTCCATGAGCAATAGAGTCGCCGAATAGGTGTCGGCAAACAAACGGCGGACGACACAGATTTTCTCGTCCTTGCAGTCGGTGCAACGGCGATACGCAGTGCGTGAGATGCAAGGCAGTGGTGCGATCGGTCCGTCGATGGCGCGCAGAATCGAGCCGATGGTCATCTCGTCCGGCCGCTTGATGAGCGTATAGCCGCCAACCCGGCCGCGACGACTGGTGACGATGCCCTTCTTCTTGAGGTCGAGAAGGATGTGCTCGAGAAATTTCCGCGGCACGCCGGCGCCTTTCGCAACGGCCTCGATCGGCATCGAGGTTCCGGCCGGCTGTGCCGCCAGGTGGAACAGCGCCTTGAACGCGTACTTGGCCTTTTGGGTGATCACCGGACTGGAATAACTCGACTCCGAGGGTCGTGTATAGGTGGCTCACACCCGCCGGAACGCCAGATAGGTCGGCGCACGCCCGGCCCGCAGCGCCTTTTCTTCATAACGTGTCCCTGGCCAATTCGGCCACGGATGCAACCAGTCGTCGGCGCGCTCGGCCAGCCAGACAAAGCGCGCCTCGGCTGCCACATGCCTCAACGTCCATTCAACGTAACCGGAAATATCGCTGGCAAACCGGAACGCGCCGCCGGGCTTCAACACGCGCGCCAGCCGCGCGAGATTGTCCTTGCTCACGAAGCGGCGCTTCCAGTGGCGCTTCTTGGGCCAGGGATCGGGATAAAGAAGATCGACCCGATCGATCGAAACCGACGGCAACCAGTCGAGCAGCACGGATGCATCGCCGCCGAACAGGCGAATGTTGCCGAGGTTGTTGTGGACAATGGCACTGACGGCTTTAGCCATGCCGGCCACAAACGGTTCGACGCCGATGAAGCCGGTTTCCGGTTCGCGCGTCGCGCCGGCCACGAAATGCTCGCCGCCACCAAAACCGACCTCCAGAACGACGCGATACGGATTGCCTGGGAAAAGGCCGCCGATATCAGCGGGCGGCGAACCCCCGGTATCGAGGGCGAGAGTCGGCAATACCGTTGCCATTTGATCGGCGCGGCGCGCCGATAGCGGCTTGCCCTTGCGGCGTCCGAAGAGACTATCGCGGCGCTCGATCATGCCAATCGGGCGGCCGCGAATTGACTGTCAGGCAAGCGCTGCGCGCAGGGACGCCGCCAGATCGGTCTTCTCCCATGAGAAACCGCCGTCAGCTTCGGGGGCACGGCCGAAGTGCCCGTAGGCCGAGGTGCGCGCGTAAATCGGCCGGTTGAGGGCGAGATGCTGGCGGATGCCGCGCGGCGACAGGTCCATGACCTCGCCGAGCGCCTTCTCCAGTTTGGCTTCCTCGACGTTACCGGTGCCGTGGAGATCGACGTAGATCGACAGCGGCTTCGCAACGCCGATGGCGTAGGAGAGTTGGATCGTGCACCGGTCGGCGAGGCCAGCGGCGACTGCGTTCTTGGCGAGATAGCGCGCGGCATACGCGGCAGAACGATCAACCTTGGTCGGGTCCTTACCGGAGAACGCGCCGCCCCCGTGCGGCGCCGCGCCACCATAGGTGTCGACGATGATCTTGCGGCCGGTGAGTCCGCAGTCGCCATCGGGACCGCCGATCAAGAATTTCCCCGTCGGGTTCACGTGCCATTCGGTGTGGCCGTTGATCCAACCCGGTGGCAACGCCTTTATCACATATGGCTCGACGACTGCGCGAACGTCATCCGACGTCATGTTGCCGTCGAGATGCTGAGTCGAGACGACGATGGAGGTCGCCTTTACCGGCTTGCCGTTCTGGTACTCGACGGTGACCTGGCTCTTGGCGTCAGGGCCCAGCACTTTCGCCTCGCCGGATTTCCGCGCGTCGGTCAGGAGCTTCAGAATCCTGTGGGCGTAATAAATGGGCGCCGGCATGAATTCCGGCGTCTCGCGGCAGGCGTAGCCGAACATGATGCCCTGGTCGCCGGCGCCCTCGTCCTTGTTGCCGGCGGCGTCAACACCTTGCGCGATGTCGGCAGACTGGGCGTGGAGCAGGATCTCGATTTCGGCCGTCTGCCAGTGGAAGCCTTCCTGCTGGTAGCCGATATCGCGGATAGCCCCGCGCGTCAGGTCCTCGATCCGGTCGAGGACGGCGTCGGGGCCGCGCACCTCTCCGGCAATGACCACGCGGTTGGTGGTTGCCAGTGTCTCGCAGGCAACGCGGGCTTCTGGCATCTCGGCGAGATAGGCATCGACGATGGTGTCGGAGATACGGTCGCAGACCTTGTCGGGATGGCCTTCGGAAACCGACTCACTGGTGAAATGATAGGTGGCGCGAGGCATGGACACGGCTCTCCCGTAGCGAACAAACGCGGCCGGAAGATCATTGTCACCCGGCCATCCCGGGGTGGTTCTGGCAGCGAAACTGGTGGTGGTCAATTGCGGGGCTGGGTTGCGGCGGCCGGCTGGCGCCGCCGAGAACGGTCAGCCGCCCTCTTCCTCTTCTCCAACCAGCGCACGGACGAGATCGATTACCCGCCGGCGCAGCTTGGCATCGTTGATGCGCACGAATGCCTTGTTCAGCTGGATGCCTTCGGAACTCGAAAGAAAGTCGACCACGTAGCTGGTACTCTCCGGCTCGGCAATTCCGCCTGCGGAATGGTCCCCCGGAGTTGCAGGCGCATCCTCGAAAAAGAAAGCGACCGGAACTGTCAGCACACGGGCAATATGCTGCAGTCGGCTCGCGCCGATGCGGTTGGTGCCTTTTTCGTATTTCTGGATTTGCTGGAAGGTAATGCCGAGACTTTCGCCGAGCTTTTCCTGGCTCATGCCCAGCATCATGCGGCGCAGTCTCACTCGACTCCCAACGTGGATGTCGATCGGGTTTGGTTGCTTCTTGTTAGCCATTCGCTTCCGGATGCTTCCTGTCGCTATAACGCCGCAAAATACCTCTGTGCCGCGACTGGAAAACACCCGCCACAGCAGCCGCGTCGTGATGTTCGCGCGCGACTAAACTGTCAATCGAAAAGGATTGGACGGTCGAGCCCGCCGATACCCAGACGACCCCTGAACGCCCGAGCCCGATGACGGCCGACAATGAACAGGCGTTCGGTATTAGTGTCAATTGTCCGTCATAAGCCATCAACGAGTTCGGTAAATTTTCGCGATGATTATCAATCCGCCGTTAACCATAAGAAGCAGCAGAAAGATTGCATCGCCGAAGCGGCCGTATGGCGTGGCGGGCAAACTTGCCGGCAAACCACCATCGAGGACGCCGCTCATGCCGAGGGCCAAGCTTGCTACCACCCGGCCATGCGGATCGATGATTGCCGAAACTCCAGAGTTGGCGGCCCGAACCAGCGGCAGGCCTTCCTCAACGGCGCGAACGCGGGCCTCGAGAAAATGCTGATAGGGCCCCGGTGTGTTGCCGTACCATGCGTCGTTGGTGACGTTGACGAGCCACCCAGGTCGATTGCCGGGCTCCACCGCCGCGCCGGGAAAGATAATTTCGTAGCAGATGAGCGGACCGAAGGGCGGAGCGTGCGGAATGGCGAGCGTTCGCAGGCGCTGACCGGGGGAAAACCCCTGGGGCAGTGCGATCAACTGCCGCAGACCAAGTGCGCCCAGGAAACTTCGAAACGGCAGGTATTCCCCGAACGGCACGAGATGAACCTTGTCATAGGCGGCCAGAATCTCACCCTGATCGCCGATGACATAGACGCTGTTGAAGACGGGCGTCGGCGGACCCGCGGTGCGATCGGCGCGGGCGGCGCCGGTGATCAGCGTCGTGCCCGAGGATAGCAGATCGGCGATCGCGGCAAGGGCGCCGGGCCGCTCGGTCAGAAGAAAAGGAAACGCCGATTCCGGCCAGACGAGATGAGTGATGCCCTTCATGCCGCCGGGACCACTGCGGCTGAGGGCGACGTAGCGGTTCATGATGTCGTCCGAGCGATCCTCGGCCCAGCGCTCGTCCTGCGGAATGGCGGGCTGCACCAGCCGCAGATGGACATCCGGAACCAAGGGGTCGGGGCCGTTGGCAAGACGCAATTCGCCGAAGGCCAGATGAACGACGAGGAGCGCGATGGCGATGCCGGCGATGCGGCGCGCCCTGCGACGTTCGTTTGCTTCGTGCGCGGCCAGCAAAGCCGGCGCCGCGAATATGAAGAACGCGTCAAGCGTCATCCCCCAGATGCCGATCAGCGCTGCCGATTGCATCATCAGGGGCGTCGGTGTCAGAGCATAGCCGAACGCGTTCCACGGAAAGCCGGTGAACAGATGGCCGCGCAGCCACTCGGCAATCGCCATAGCGACGGCAAACACAAGAGCGCGCGGCCAACCTTCCACCCAGAATATTCGAGCGAGCGTTGCACCGAAGGCCCAGAACAGGGCGAGCCCGGCGGGCAGCGCGATAACCGCCACAGGCAGGAACCAGAGGAACGGCCCGGCGTCGGTGAGGAAGGCAACGCCCACCCACCACAGTCCTGCAAGGAAGAAGCCGAAGCCAAACCCAAATCCGACGATCGCCGCCGAAAGGAGCGAGCGCCACCGCGACGCCCCTTCGCCTCCCGCGGTGCCGTCGATCAGCCAGACGAAGACCGGGACGGTAAGCCAGAGGACCGGAAACAGGTCGAAGGGCGCAAATGCCAGCGCCGAGACGGCCCCGGCAAGGCATGCCACGCCAAAGCGCCGCCAGCCCCACAGGATGATGATGCGGTCCGCGAGGGCGTGCACGGCGTCTTCCGTTGCAGAATTTTAGTATCGGCCGCCGAACCTCGCGAAGCGCGGTGTCAGGGTCAAGGCAAGCGTTAGCGCATGCGAATTATACAGGTGTGCTGCCGGCTTCCGGCGGCAGCCGCAGGCGACGGCGCTGCTCCTGCGGACGGCGATAGATACGCAGGCGCTTGATACGACGCGGGTCGGCATCGAGGATCTGGATTTCGTAGCCGTTCGGGGCGGAGATAAGTTCGCCGCGCACGGGAATGCGGCCGATAAGTCCGAATACCAGACCGCCGACCGTATCGACGTCCTCGCCACTGGCGCCCCCGGCGACATCCTCGCCGATCGCGGCGGCGAGCTCGTCGAGGTCGGCGCGCGCGTCGGCAAGAAAACCGCCGTTACCGTCCGGTACGATCATCGGCCCGGTGTCCTCGTCGGATTCATCCTCGATGTCGCCGACGATCATTTCGACCGCGTCCTCGAGCGATACGAGGCCGTCCGTGCCGCCATATTCGTCGATGACCAGGGCAAGCTGCATGCGGCTCGCCTGCATGTTGGCCAGCAGCACGGCGACCGGCATCGACGGCGGTACAAAAAGAATGTTGCGCACCAGGCTGGTGTCGGCGAGCGGCTTGGACAGATCGAGCCGGCTGAGGTCGAATTCCCTTGGGCGCGCGATCGCGTTTTCCTCAACCATGCCTGTGGGCGGTACCTCGGCGCCCTGCGTTACGTATCCCATCAAATCCTTGATGTGGACGAGGCCCACGGGATCGTCGAGGGATTCGCGGTAGACCGGCATGCGCGAGTGGCCCGAAGACAGGAAGTGCGAGAAGAGATCGCCAAGACGGATATCGATGTTGACCGCCTCGATGTCGGGGCGCGGCACCATGATGTCATCGACGCGCACGTCGCGCAGGCGCAGGATACTGGATAGCATGGCGCGCTCTTCGGGCGAGAAGCCGGCGGCGACGTCCTCGGTGGCGAGCGCATTGGCAAGTTCCTCGCGGATCGAGCCTGAGCCCTTCAGGCCAACCGCGGCACGCAATCGGTCGAGCCAGTTTTCCTGGCCGCCGGAGATATCCGTGCCGGAAGCCTGCTTGTCGCTGTCGCTCATCCGTCCCCTCCGCCGTAGGGATCGGCTATGCCGAGGCGGGCGAGTATAGCGCTTTCCAGCCCCTCCATCCGCGCAGCTTCCGAATCCTCATCGTGATCGTAATCCAGCAAGTGGAGCAGGCCGTGGACGACGAGGTGGGCAAGGTGGTCGTCAAACGCCAGCCCGTCTGCCGCCGCTTCGCGGCGAATAGTCTCCTCGGCAAGGACCAGATCGCCGAGCAGCGGGCCAAACACCCCGGGCACCGTCGGCGCGATCCGAAACGACAGGACGTTCGTGGCGACGTCCTTGCTACGATAGCGCTGGTTGAGCCGCTGCACATGGGCATCATCGGTGAACAGCAGGCTGAGTTCGCTTTCTGCGGCAAGCGGAGGCTCGGCCGCGACAAGCGCGGCCTTCACCGTCCGCTCGACCAGCGGATGCAGCTTCACCGCCGGCGGCCATTCGCCAGCCTCGAGCGTAATGTCGATAAGGGGAATGCGGACGGAGTGCGACAACGACATCATCGCGACGCGTGGGCGGTCCTTGCGCGGTCGGCGGCGTCGTAGGCCTCGACGATGCGCCCGACGAGAGGATGACGGACGACATCGGCGGCGGTAAAGCGCACCTGCGCAATGCCGGAGACACCGTCAAGCAGGCGTACCGCCTCGACCAGCCCAGACGTCTGTCCCGGCGGAAGATCGATCTGGCTGGGATCGCCGGTGACGATCATGCGCGAGTTCTCGCCCAGGCGGGTGAGGAACATCTTCATCTGCATGGACGTGGTGTTCTGGGCCTCATCGAGAATGACTACGGCGTTGGCGAGCGTACGTCCGCGCATGAAGGCGAGCGGCGCCACCTCGATGATGCCGGAGGTCAGGCCGCGTTCGACCTTCTCCGGCGGCATCATGTCGTTGAGGGCATCGTAAAGTGGACGCAGATAGGGATCGACCTTGTCGCGCATGTCGCCGGGCAGGAAGCCGAGGCGCTCGCCAGCCTCGACGGCTGGGCGCGAGAGAATGAGACGATCGACGGTGCCGCGCTCCAGCATGGCCGCGGCGTAGGCGACGGCGAGGTAGGTCTTGCCGGTGCCGGCGGGGCCGATCCCGAAGACAAGCTCGGCGCGGTCGAAGGAACGGATGTAGGCATCCTGCGTCGGCGTGCGCGCGACGACGGCGCGGCGGCGCGTGCCAACCTGCGCCATGGCGAGCCGCCCCTTAGGCTCAAGGCTCGGCAGGTGCATCTGGGCCTCGCTGGAGGCCGCCATGCGGACGGCGCCGTCGACATCGCCGGGCCCGATGCTGTGGCCGGCCTGCAGGCGCACGTAAAGCATATCGAGGGCAAGACGGGCGCGGGCGAGCGCTTCGCCGGAGCCGCGCAACGTCACCTGATTGCCGCGCGCCACCGCCTCAACCCCCAGCCGCTGCTCGATGATAGCCAGGTTCTGGTCGAACTCGCCGAAGAGTTCCTGGATGAGCCGGTTATCATCGAAAGCAACGACGATGTGGTCACGATTGTCAGGCGTAGGAGTTACCGCGAAATCGTGGCGAGCGGTCAATGGGACATCTCCAGTGCGGTGCGGCCCGCGGAATGGACCGGCATCTCGGCGACAAGCGAACCAAACAGGCTGTTGGTGCCGTCGCCGGTGAGGACGACGCGGGCGATGGAACCAATAAGAGATTCAGGCCCGTCGACATGGACGGGCATCAGCCAGGGCGAGCGGCCGACGATCTGCCCGGTGACCCGGCCGCGCCGCTCGAACAGAACCTCCGTCGTGGTGCCGACGCGGGAGCGCAGGAAGGCCGTCTGACGGGCATCGATCTTCGCCTGCAGACGGTAAAGGCGCTCGTTCTTCGTCTCTTCAACGACCTGATCAGAGGCCGTCGCCGCCGGCGTGCCAGGACGCGGGCTGTACTTGAAGGTGAAGGCGCCCATCGTGCCGGTTTCGTCAACCAGCGAAAGCGTGTCGGCAAAATCGGCCTCGGTTTCGCCAGGAAAGCCAACGATGAAATCGCCGGCAAGGGCGACATCGTGGCGCGCCGCCCGAATTTTCTCGACCAGGCGCAGATAGCCGGAGCGCGTGTGGCGGCGGTTCATCGCCGACAGGATCCGGTCCGATCCCGACTGCACCGGCAGATGCAGGTAGGGCATCAGGACGTCGAGATCGCGGTGGGCAGCTATCAGGGCGTCGTCCATGTCACGCGGGTGGCTGGTGGCATAACGCAGCCGGTCGACGCCCGGGATTTCGGCCAGCCGGAAGAGAAGCCGGCCGAGACCCCAATCGCCACCGTCAGGTCCCTCGCCATGCCAGGCGTTGACATTCTGGCCAAGCAGCGTGATCTCGCGCACGCCGGCCTCGGCCAGACGCGTCGCCTCCGCCACGATCATGTCCACCGGACGCGACACCTCGGCGCCACGCGTGTAGGGCACGACGCAGAAGGTGCAGAACTTGTCGCAGCCTTCCTGGACGGTCAGGAAAGCGGCGACGCGCTTGCCAACGGCCGAGCCGGCGTTGGTTGCGCCGATCCGATCCAGCGCCGCGAATTTCCCGACGACAGCGAATTCCGTCTCGACCACCTGCGTGCCGCCGGCAGACGCGGCGATCAGTTCCGGCAGGCGATGATACGACTGCGGCCCGACGACGATGTCGACGCCGCCGGCGCGCCGAATGATCTCCGCGCCTTCCGCCTGGGCCACACAGCCGGCGACGCCAATGGTCAGGCGCCGTCCGGACAGCGCCAGCGTTTCCTTGAGTTCACGCAGGCGGCCAAGTTCCGAATAGACTTTTTCGGCCGCCTTTTCGCGAATGTGGCAGGTATTGATGAGCACGAGATCGGCGGATTCCAGCGCGTCGGCCAGCGCGTAGCCTGCGGGGCCGAGCGCGTCCACCATCCTTTCGGAATCGTAGACGTTCATCTGGCAGCCGTAGGTCTTGATGAAGACTTTCTTCAGTTCCTCGCCCGTTTCGTTCATGCACTCAAAAACAGCGTGTCGCGTGTCCGCTACCACCGCCCAATCCCTTCGGTCTGCTTTAGCGGCTTTCATGTCTGCTGAGAATAGCCGCAGGGCGTGGCCGGAGCGTGGCGGCTAAATGCGCAATCGCCGGAAATGATCCCGGTAACCATCATTTTTCGCCGTTTTTCGGGTCCTTCAGAGGAACGCCGTAAAGCTCCAGCCGATGATCGACAAGGCGAAAGCCCAGACGTTCAGCCATGGCCTGCTGCAGGCGTTCAATTTCCTCGTTGCGGAACTCGATGACCTGACCGGTCCGGAGATCGATCAGGTGATCGTGGTGCTCGTCGGGAATCGGCTCGTAGCGGGCGCGGCCGGCGCCGAAATCGTGGCGAGCAATCACGCCGGCATCCTCGAAGAGCTTGACCGTTCGGTAGACCGTGGCGATGGAGATGCGCGGGTCGAGAGCCGAGGCGCGGCGGTATAGTTCCTCGACATCGGGGTGATCGGTGGCGGCTTCGAGGACGCGAGCAATCACGCGACGCTGCTCGGTCATGCGCATGCCCTTGGCAACGCACATTTCCTCGATGCTCTGGGTTTTGTTGTCGGACACGGCCACTTCCCCTCGGCGCAAGGAATGCGCTAGCGAACTTGAAGGCGCATGACAAGCGCGGTGCCGTCGCCGGCCGTGGCCGCGGCGTAGTAGTTGCGGCGCTCGCCGGCAATCTGGAATCCCAGCGCCTGATAGAGCCTGACCGCCGCCCGATTGGTTCGTTCGACCTCAAGGAAGAGCGTGTTGATGCGTTCGCGGTAAAGCCGACGGATGACATCGTCCATCAGGAAACGGCCATAGCCGCGCCGTCGAAAGCGCGAGTGGACGGCGATGGTGAGGATTTCCGCTTCGTCGGCGGCGAAGCGTACCAGCACGAACCCGGCGAGGTGTCTCTGGCTGAACGGCCGCTGAAGGCGGAGGGCCAGGGCAAAGACCGAAGGATCGGCGAGCAGCGAACTGAAGTCGTGGGCGTTCCACACGCGCCGAAAGGCATCGCGGTGGATCTCGGCGAGCGCCTCCGCCTCGTGCGGTGCGACGCCGTCCACCGTCGGACGCATGAACCACCGCCCGATCATCGGCGCGCAACCCGCGCGCTACCCTGCGGCTTGGCATCGGGGGCGCGGAGGTAGAGAGGGCGCGGCGCGGCGGTCGGCGCAGGGGCGGCGAGCGCCAGGCGGCAGAGCGCGGCGATATCGGGGGCCGAATGCCGGTGGGCGACTTCCGCTTTGCTGTCCATCGGCAGCGCGGCGAGGATGAGATCGGCGCCGGAGCCAGCGATCAGCATGCCGTCGGTCACCACAGCCGCGAAGACCTCCGGCGAGCCCGCCTGCGCGGTCAAAGTCTCGCGGCCGTCAGCCGCGTACACCGCCCCGTAGATCTCGCCGCGGCCGGCGGCAATCACGGCAAGCGCCGGATGCAATCCCCTGGCGGCGCGGGCTTCTTCGGCATGCACCGCCAGCGTACCAATGCCGACGGCGGGTTTGCCGAGCACCAGCGCCAGACCGCGAGCGGCGGCGATACCGACACGCAAACCCGTGAAGGATCCCGGACCGACGGTGACTGCTATACGATCGAGATCGGCCACCGTGAGCGCCGCCTCTCGGAGTTCGTCCTCGATCATACCCATCAGGATTTCAGCGTGCCCGCGCCCGATGATTTCGGAACGCATCACGGTCTTGCCATTGGCGACGACGCCGACCGAGCAGGCTTCCAGAGCGGTGTCGATGGCGAGGAGGCGCATGCCGGCGGGGGATAGCTGCTTCCCCGCCATCTGTCATCCCGAAGAAGCGCGTGCGGCTAGCCCGCGACTTCCTGGATTTCGCGAACCTCCGGCACGAAATGGCGGAGCAGGTTCTGGATGCCGTTCTTCAGCGTCGCCGTGGACGACGGACAGCCGGCGCAAGAGCCGCGCATGTTGAGGAAAACGACGCCGTCGCGGAAACCCTGGAAGGTGATGTCGCCCCCATCCTGCGCCACCGCGGGCCGCACGCGCGTCTCGATCAACTCCTTGATGGCGGCGACCGTCTCGGCATCTTCCGGCGCGAAGCTCTCAGCACCGGCTGCCTGATCCTCGCGGGTCACCGGCATGCCGGACATGAAGTGTTCCATGATGGCGCCCAACACCGCCGGCTTGATGTGCGGCCATTCGCCATCGGTCTTGGTGACGGTGATGAAATCGGCGCCGAGGAACACGCCGCCAACGCCGCCGACCGCGAACAGCCGCTCTGCCAGAGGCGAAGCCGACGCTTCATCTGGATTGCGATATTCGGCCGTTCCCGACCCCAGAACGGCGCGGCCCGGCAGAAACTTCAAACTGGCAGGGTTTGGCGTGGATTCGGTCTGAATGAACATGGACGGGTGCCTTTGGCTTGATCTGACAAGGATTTAGACCTCACCCCGGCGAACATCAAGCGATCCGGCCTGATGTGTAACGTCACACTCCGGCGTGCCTTCAGGAAATCGCGGCTATGGCTTCGTCGTCGAGGTTGCCCGGGACGATGGTGATCGGCACCGGGAAGGTGCCGGAAGCCTTGCCGGCAAGCGCCGCCACCAGCGGACCCGGGCCTTCGCTGTCGGTGCCGGCGGCCAGCACGAGGGTAGCGATGTCCTCGTCGGATTCGATCAGCTTGACGATCTCCTCCGAGCGATTGCCCTCGCGGATGACCAGCTCCGGCTCGATCTTGCTCCAGCTCCGCGCCATGTCGGCGAAACGTCCGAGCGCGGTTTCCCCCGCCTCCATCGCCTCGGCGCGCATGATGTTCTCGACGCCCAGCCAATGCTGGAAGTCGCCGGTGCCGATGACGTAAAGCAGGATCAGGCCGCCGCCGGTGTGCTCGGCGCGACGCGCGGCGTAGCGGAGCGCGCGGGCACATTCCGGCGTGTCGTCGATGACGACGAGGAATTTTCGCCGGTGACCTTCCTCACTGCTTTTGCGCCGTGCCGCCATGCGGTCATGCTGCCACCCGGAACCAGCCCGGGCAAGGCACGCTTCAGCGGCTGACGAAGCCGACGATCCGCCGGACGCCCTTCATCACTGGCCGGGCGATGGCGTCGGCGCGTTCGGCGCCATCGGCAAGAATCGCGTCGATATGCACCGGATCGGCGAGCAGGCGGCGCATTTCGCCGGCGATCGGCGATAGCTTCTCGACCGCAAGCTCGGCGAGCCGCGGCTTGAACTGGGAGAACTGCGCGCCGCCATTGTCGCGCAGGACCGCCTCCTTCGTGACGCCAGCCAGCCCGGCATAAATGCCGACGAGATTGTCGGCCTCGGGACGAGCTTTCAGGCCATCGACATCGTGCGGTAGAGGCTCCGGATCGGTCTTCGCCTTGCGCAGCTTGAGCGTGATGGTTTCCGCATCGTCCGTGAGATTGATGCGCGAATAATCGGACGGATCCGACTTCGACATCTTCTTGGTGCCGTCGCGGAGCGACATGACGCGGGTTGCCGGCCCGGTGATCAGCGGCTCGGTGACCGGAAAGAACTGATCACCGTAGCCATTGGCCGCGATCGATTCGGCGAAGTCATTGTTGAACTTGATCGCGATGTCGCGACAGAGCTCAAGGTGCTGCTTCTGATCCTCGCCTACCGGCACATGCGTGCCGAGGTAGGCGAGAATGTCGGCGGCCATCAGGACGGGATAGTCGTAGAGCCCGATCGAGGCGGCCTCGCGGTCCTTGCCGGCTTTCTCCTTGAACTGAGTCATGCGGTTCAACCAGCCGAGGCGGGCGACGCAGTTGAACACCCAGGCAAGTTCGGCGTGCGCGGAAACCTGGCTCTGGTTAAAGACGATGTGCTTCTTCGGGTCGATCCCGGCGGCGATGAAGGCAGCCGTCACCTGGCGCGTGGCGCTGGCGAGTTCGATCGGGCCACCCCACACCGACATCGGCACCGTGATCGCGTGAAGGTCGACGACGCAATAGAGGCAGTCGTGGGTCTCCTGCAGTTCGACGAAGCGTTTGATGGCGCCGAGATAGTTACCGAGGTGCAGATTGCCGGTCGGCTGGACGCCCGAGAAAACGCGGGGGGTGAATTCGGTCATGCGCGCGGGTCCGTCACGGGAAGGGCTGGTTGAATAAGACCGTGATCGCGGCGGCGCAAGGGCGTCAGGTGCGACCGCGGGCGACTGCCCGGACGACCCGGCGGAAGTCGATGACGCCGGTCACCTGGCAGAAGAGCGCGAAGCAGGCGACGCCGATCCCTACCAGCCCCGCCAGAACCAGCCCGCGCACCACAATGCGGTGATCGGTCAGCCAGGGCGTCAGGCCCCACGCCGCGAGGTAGACGACCACACCCATAAGCACCGAAGCCAGCAGCATGAGCGGCAGCCGATGGCGGAGGGCGGCGTCCATGTTGAGATGATTGCCGCGATGGAGAACGACGTAGAGATAGATCGCGTTTACCCAAGCGGCGAGCGAAGTGGCGGCGGCGATGCCGACGTGGCCGAAAAAATGGAAGAAGGCGAAAGCGGCGACAACGTTGACTACCATAGAGACGGCCCCTGACCACATCGGGGTTGCCGTGTCCTCGCGGGCGAAATAGTTCGGCTGCAGCACCCGGATGGCGACAAAGGCCGGGAGGCCGAGGGCGTAGGCGGCTAGCGCGGGTGCGGTAGCGGCGGTATCGGCGACAGTAAAAGCGCCGCGCTCAAACAATACCGCGATGATCTGGTAGGGGATGACGAAGAGGGCGACGGTGGCGGGAAGCGTGAGGGCGGCGGCGAACTCGATCGAGCGGTTCTGGGTGTGGTCAACGACATCCTGACGGCCGGCGCGGAGCGCCCGCGACAGGTCGGGAAGCAGCACCACCGAGATCGCGATGCCAACAATGCCCAGCGGCAACTGATAAAGCCGGTCGGCGTAGTAGAGCCACGAGACGGCGCCGGCTTCCAGCGATGCGATGATGGTGCCGACAACGATGTTGATCTGGGTGACGCCGCCGGCGACCACGCTCGGCAGCGCCAATCGCGTCAAACGGCGGACATTTATCGTCCAGCGTGGGCGGACTAGCCGGAGGCGGATACCGGCGCGGCGGCAGGCGACGAGCAGGAAGACAAGCTGGACGATGCCACCGGCGGTGATGGCGCTGGTCAGCAGGACGCCGGCACGCACGGTGCCGACTTCACCCTTCCAATAAAGGAAGACGAGCGCGGCAATGAGGACAACGTTGAGCAGCGATTGGGAGAAGGCGGCGGCAGCGAAACGGCCGATCCCGTTCAGCGCCCCGGAGAGCAACGTGGTGATCGATATGAGCAGCAGATAGGGGAACGCGATCCGGCTGAGCATAACGGCGAGATCGAACTTCGACGGATCGCTGGCGAAGCCCGGCGCCAGACCGAAGGTCAGCCAGACCATCGCGATCTCGGCGACAACGGTGACGACGATCAGCGCGGCGGTGAGGGCCGCCAGCGATTCCTCGGCGAAGCGATGACCGGCTTCGGCCCCCTCGCCTTCATGGCTCTTTGTGAAGAGCGGCACGAAAGCCGACGCAAAGGCCCCCTCTGCGAACAAGCGGCGGAAGAGATTAGGCAGGCGTTGAGCCACGAAATACGCATCGGCGACCGGGCCGGTGCCCAGCGCGGCGGCGATGAAGATATCGCGGACGAAGCCCAGAATTCGGCTGGAAGCCGTGCCGGCGCCGACGGTGGCGAAGTTCCTCAGAAGGGACATGCGCGCCGGCGGCTGCTCACGCCGGTTCCCGCTTCTTGACCCGGGCGGCCTCCGCGGCGGCAGCGCCGTCGAAGGCTGCCAGCAAACGTCTGCGGATGGTCGCCTCTCGATTGGCGTTGGCGATCTTGTGGCCGAGGAGATCGGTCACGTAGAAAACGTCGACTGCGCGCTCGCCAAAGGTGACGATATGGGCCGAGGCGATGTTGAGATTGAGGTCGGAGATCGCGCGGGTGAGATCGTAGAGGAGGCCCGGCCGGTCGAGGCCGGACGCCTCGATGACGGTGAACCGGTTCGACCACGAATTGTCGACGAGAATGTTGGTCTCGAGCGTGAAGGCTTTTTGCCGGCCGCGCGGCGCGGCCTTGCCGGCGATGATCTCCGGCAGGCGAACCGTTCCCGACAACGCCTGTTCGATGAGATCGCCGATGCGGCCGGCGCGACGCTTCTCGTCTTCCTCGTCGGCGAACTCGCGGCTGATCGAAATCGAATCGAGCGCCTGCCCGTCGGTGGTGGTGAAGACCTGGGCGTCGACGATGTTGCCGCCGGCCACCGTGCAGGCGCCGGCGATGATCGACAGCAGTCGCGGATGGTCGGGCGCCACGACCGTGATCTCGGTAATGCCCTGGAAGGCGTTGGTGGCGACGGCGGTGGCCAGCCCGCGGCCCGATTGGGTCACCTGGCGCAGCAAGGTGGCGTGGGCGAGCTTATGCGGCAGGTCGACACGCAGCAGATAGGCTGGATAGTGGCGCTCGACGTATGCGACCCGCTCCTTCTCCGGCCAGTCGGCAAGCACGGCGGCGAGTTCCGCGCGCGCCTCGGCAACGCGACGGTCGCGCGAGACCTGGCTATGGCCCCCGGTCAGCAGCGGTTCGGTCTCGTAGAAGAGCGTGCGCAGCAACTGGCCCTTCCAGCCGTTCCAGACACCCGGACCGACTGCCTTGATGTCGGCGACGGTCAGGACGAGCAGCATGCGCAGGCGCTCCATCGTCTGCACGATGCCGGCGAAATCTAGAATGGTCTTGCGGTCGTTGAGATCGCGCGACTGGGCAGTGATACTCATCGTCAGGTGATGCTCGACCAGCCAGGCGACGGTCTCGGTCTCGGCCGGCGAGAGGCCGAAGCGCGGGCCGAGTTTCCGCGCAATGCGCTCGCCGGCGACGGAATGATCCTCCGGCCGCCCCTTGGCGATGTCGTGCAGGAAAATCGCTATGTAGAGAATAATGCGATCCTTGATGCCCGGCATGATCTCGTTGGCCAGCGGATGCGCATCGGCGAGGTCGCCATGTTCGATCTCGGCGAGCACGCCGATGGCGCGGATGAGGTGCTCGTCCACCGTGTAGTGGTGGTACATGTTGAACTGCATCATCGCGACAATCTTGCCGAACTCCGGCACAAAGCGGCCGAGGACGCCGGCCTCATTCATTCGGCGAAGCACCAGCTCGGGCTGGCGGCGGGAACTCAGTATCTCCACGAACAAACGGTTGGCTTCCGGGTTTTCGCGGAGTTTCGCGTCGATCAGCGCCAGCGAGCGGGCAATCTCCTGCATTGCGTCGGGATGGAATGCCAGATCGTAACGATCGGCGAGATGGAAAATGCGAATGAAGTTGACCGGATCACGGGCAAAAACCTTGTCGGTCGCCGTGTTGATGCGGCCGTTGTCGACGACGAAATCGGTTGAGTCGGGAATCTTGCGCGGGCGGCGCGCCGGCAGCCGGAAGAAGCGATTCAGGCGCGGCACCACCTTGGCATGGTGCTCTTCCAGCGAAGCACAGAAGATATTGGTGAGATCGCCGACGTCCTTGGCGACCAGGAAGTAATGCTTCATGAAGCGCTCAACATCCTTCAGCCCCGGATGCGCGGTGTAGCCGAGGCGCCGCGCCATCTCGCGCTGGACGTCGAAGGACAGGCGCTCCTCGGCGCGGCCGGTCATGAAGTGCAGGTGGCAGCGCACGGCCCACAGAAAATTCTCGGCCTTGCGGAAGAGCGTCAGCTCAGCCTTCGAGAACACGCCGACCTTGACCAGTTCGTCCCGCGAGGAAACGCGGTAGAAATATTTGGCGATCCAGAACAGCGTGTGGAGATCGCGGAGGCCGCCCTTGCCCTCCTTGACGTTCGGCTCGACCAGATAGCGCGAAGTGCCCTGCTGGCGGTGGCGCTGGTCGCGCTCAGCAAGCTTGGCCGCGATGAACTCGCGGCCGGTGCCCTTGACCACCTCGTTGTCGAAGCGGGCGGCGAGATCGTCGGCGAGCTTGCGGTCGCCGACGATATAGCGTGCCTCAAGAATGGCGGTGCGAATAGTCATGTCGGAACGCGATAGCGAGATGCAGTCGCTCACCGTTCGCGTGGCATGGCCGACCTTGAGGCCGAGATCCCAGAGACAATAGAGAATAAACTCCACCGCCTTTTCGGCCTCGGGGGTCTGCCGGCCGGTGCGCAGAAAGAGAAGATCGACGTCCGATCCCGGCGCCAGCAGGCCGCGGCCGTAGCCGCCCACCGCCACCACCGTCATGCGCTCGGATGCTGCCTTGTGGACGTGGATGGCAAGACCGTGGAGCGCGACGATAACAGCATCCTGCAGCGCGGACAGACGACGGGCACATGCCCTGCCCCTGCCATCCTCGATCAGCTGTCTCTCTGCTGCGGCGCGACCGTCGGCGAGCACCTGCTTGAGATGGGCAACAACCGCGGCGCGCGCTTTTGTGGCCAGGTCATCGCCCTTGCCGGCGATAGCGACCAGCTTGTCGCGCAGGGCTTCGCTATCGATCTCGAAGGGTGCAGTCGCGGGCTTGTTCATTGGCCCCAAAGGCTGAAGGCGATACGATTTGGCGCGGAACCTATATCGGTTTCACACACGGCGCCATCAATCTGCTTTGCCCCCTTTCCGCGCCGTTTTCAGCCGGTAGAGCGTCTCCAGCGCCTCCTTTGGCGACATGTCGTCCGGCGCGATCGAGTCGAGCATTTCGCCGAGGGGATCGATGACGGCGACGGTCGCCGCACGGGCCGCCGAGAACAGTGGCAAATCGTCGATAAGGGTGCGCACCGGTGCCTTGCGATCGGTTTCCTCCAATTGACTGAGGACCGCCTTGGCACGCTCGACCACGGCCGACGGCAGACCGGCCAGGCGCGCAACCTGGATACCATACGACCGATCAGCGGAGCCCGGCGCGATCTCGTGCAGGAAGATGACATCGCCCTTCCATTCCTTGACGCGGACGGTGACGTTGACGAGGCGCGGCAGGCGGCCGCCCAGTGCGGTCAGCTCGTGGTAGTGGGTGGCGAAAAGCGCGCGGCTGCGGTTAACCTCATGCAGGTGCTCGATGGCTGCCCACGCGATCGACAGGCCGTCGAAGGTCGCCGTGCCGCGACCGATCTCGTCGAGAATAACCAACGCGTGCGGTCCAGCCTGGTTGAGGATGGCGGCTGTCTCGACCATCTCTACCATGAAGGTCGAACGGCCGCGGGCGAGATCGTCGGCGGCACCGACGCGCGAGAACAGGCGGTCGACGATGCCGATGTGCGCCGATTTCGCCGGAACGTACGAACCCATCTGGGCGAGGATGGCGATCAGCGCGTTCTGGCGCAGGAACGTCGACTTGCCGGCCATGTTCGGGCCGGTGACCAGCCAGATTCGACCAGCCTCGCCGTCGGCACCGGGGCCAAGGTCAGAGGCGTTGGCGACGAAGGCGCCTTCCCCGTCGCGACGAAGGGCCTGTTCGACCACCGGGTGGCGGCCATCGATGATACGGAAGGCGAGCGAGTCATCGACCGCCGGCCGGCAATAATTCTGTGCCGCGGCGAGTAGCGCCAGCGCGGCCGACACGTCGATAACGGCAAGCGCCTCGGCGACGCCGCGGATGATGTCGGCGGCGGCGGCGACCGCGGCAACCAGTTCGGCGAACACCTCCAGTTCGATCGCCAACGCGCGCTCGCCCGCGCCGGCGATGCGGGCGTCCAGCTCGGTAAGCTCGCTGGTGGTGAAGCGGACTGCCGACGCCAGCGTCTGGCGATGGATGAAGCGGACATTAAGGGGGGGTGCGAACAGCCGCTCGGCGGCGGCAGCGCCGACCTCGATGAAATAGCCGAGCACGTTGTTGTGCTTGATGCGGAGGGCTCGGATGTCGGCATCCGCCGCGTAGCCCGCCTGAAGACCGGCAACGACACGACGGCTGTCGTCGCGGAGCTTGCGCGCCTCATCGAGATCAGCCCGATAGCCGTCGCGAACATAGCCGCCGTCGCGCTTAAGGTGCGGCAGATCTTCGCCGAGCGCGGCGCCGATAACTGCAACAAGATCACCGGGAGCCGCGGCGAGTGCCGCCATCGCCTCCCTCAATTCTGCCGGAACCTCCCGGGAGGTGCCGATGTGCGCGGCGGTCGCAAGACCGCGCGCCAGACCCTCGCCGATAGCGGCAATGTCCCGCGGTCCACCGCGATCGAGCATCAGGCGCGACAGCGCCCGGGAAAGATCGGGGGCCGCCGCGAGATCGTCGCGGATAGCCTGGCGGCGTCCGGTATCGGCGAACATCCAGGCCAACGCATCGAGCCGGCGATTGATCGCCGCAGGCTCGGTCGAAGGGCCGGAAAGACGCCGGGCGAGAAGTCTCGCGCCGGCGCCCGTCACGGTTCGATCGATGGCCGCGATCAGGCTCCCCTCCGGGGCGCCAGCCAGGGTTTGGGTCAGCTCCAGGTTGGTGCGCGTGGCGGCGTCGATCAGCATGGTGCCGCCGGCTGCTTCGGCGACGGGCGGCGAAAGCGGGGGCCGTTCCCTGATCTGCGTTTTCTCGATGTAGGCGAGGACGGCCGCGGCGGCAGTCAGCTCTACGCGGGAAAAGGCACCGAAACCGTCGAGGGTGCGCACACCGAAGTACGAGGCGAGCCGGCCGCTCGCCGTGGCGCTGTCGAAAAAAGCCGCAGCCAGCGGCGTCACCCCCGCCTTCTGTCCACGCCAGAGGGGTGCCAGTTCCGGGTCGGCGAACAGCGCGTCGGCGACCAGCACCTCGCGCGCATCGATGCGGGCGAGATCCGTGGCAAGACGCGCTGCCTCACTGGCGGCGACGCGGAATTCGCCGGTGGAAATGTCGACACACGCGATGGCGAACACGTCGCCGCCGTCGGCGCCGCCGCGCTGACGCGCGACCGCGGCCAGATAGTTGTTTCGCCCGGCGGTGAGCAGCGCCTCCTCGGTGAGCGTCCCCGGCGTCACCAGGCGAACGACGTCGCGGCGCACTACCGCCTTGCCGCCCCGCTTCTTCGCCTCGGCCGGATCCTCGATCTGCTCGCATACCGCCACCCTGTGGCCAAGGGCGATGAGCTTCTGCAGGTACGGGTCGGCGGCGTGGATGGGCACCCCGCACATCGGAATGTCGATGCCCTGGTGCTTGCCACGCCGGGTTAGCGCGATACCGAGCGCCCGCGACGCCACTTCCGCGTCGCCAAAGAACATCTCGTAGAAATCGCCCATCCGATAGAAAAGCAGGCAATCCGGGTTGGCGGCCTTGATCTCCAGGTATTGCGCCATCATCGGCGTCGACGGCGTAGCGACTGCCCCTATCGGCTCGGCGTCGGTCTCGGGCGCGCGGGTGTCCATGACGGCTTGAGTTTACCAGATCGCGCGAAGTGCTTCGATAAAGCCCGCGACGTTTTCCGCCGACGTTTGCCCTCGCCATCGGTTGTCTTGGCGGACTGCAGTGCTATGGTCCGGAACCCAACACGACAAAGGCTCGCGCCAGCGCGGCCGCCGGGACAATCACGTATGGCTGAGAAGAAAAAACCCGCGGCGAAAGCCGGGCTTTCGGTTACCGATCAGGAAGCGCTGAAATTTCACTCCGATGGCCGGCCGGGGAAACTCGAGATCGTCGCCACCAAGCCGATGGCGACCCAGCGCGATCTGGCGCTCGCCTATTCGCCGGGGGTGGCGGCGCCCGTCCTCGCCATCGCCGCCGATCCGAATACGGCGTTCGACTACACCGCCAAGGGCAACATGGTGGCGGTCGTTTCCAATGGCACCGCGATCCTCGGCCTCGGCAATCTCGGTGCGCTCGCATCAAAGCCCGTGATGGAAGGCAAGGCGGTGCTGTTCAAGCGTTTCGCCGATGTCGATTCCATCGATCTTGAGGTCGGCACCGAAGACGTTGACGAATTCGTCAACGCGGTGCGCTTTCTCGGCCCGTCGTTCGGCGGCATCAACCTCGAGGACATAAAGGCGCCGGACTGCTTCATCATCGAATCGCGGCTGCGCGAGCTGATGGACATCCCGGTCTTCCACGACGACCAGCACGGCACTGCCATTATCGCCGCCGCCGGCCTCATCAACGCGCTCCATCTAACCGGTCGCGACATGGCGACCACCAAGCTCGTCTGCAACGGGGCAGGCGCCGCGGGCATCGCCTGCATCGAACTGGTCAAGACGCTCGGCATGAAGGCCGAGAACATCATCCTCTGCGACACCAAGGGCGTCATCTACCAGGGCCGCAAGGAGGGCATGAACCAGTGGAAGTCGGCGCACGCCGTCGAGACCAAGGCGCGCAGCCTCGCCGACGCCATGAAGGGCGCCGATGTCGTCTTCGGCCTGTCGGCCAAGGGCGCACTGACCGACGACATGATCCGGTCGATGGCCGACAAGCCGATCATTTTCGCCATGGCCAACCCCGATCCGGAGATCACTCCGGAAGAAGTCGCCGCCATCCGCGACGACGCGATCGTGGCGACGGGTCGTTCCGACTATCCCAACCAGGTCAACAACGTCCTCGGCTTCCCCTACATCTTTCGCGGCGCGCTCGATGTCCGCGCCACCACCATCAACGAGGAAATGAAGAAGGCCGCGGCCAATGCGCTGGCCTACCTTGCCCGCGAGGACGTGCCCGACGACGTAGCCGCCGCCTATCAGGGGGTGCGGCCGAAATTCGGGCCGCAGTACATTATTCCGGTGCCTTTCGATCCGCGGCTGCTGTCCGAGATTCCGGCGGCCGTCGCCCAGGCGGCGATGGATTCGGGCGTGGCGCGCAAGCCTATCGAGGACATGGCCCACTACAAGATGCAGTTGTCGGCGCGCCGCGATCCGATCGTCGGCACCCTGCAGCGCATCTACCAGCGCGTGCGAAGGGCACCGAAACGCGTTGTCTTCGCCGAGGGCGAGGAAGAGCAGATGATCCGTGCAGCGGTGTCGTTCGCCCACAACAAGCTCGGCACTGCCATTCTCATTGGCCGCGAGGAAACAGTGCGCAGCGCCGCCGAACGCGCCGGCATCGATATTCGCGAGGGCATAGAGATCCACAATGCGCGCCTGTCGAAGCGCAACAGCGACTACGCCGACTTCCTTTATGCCCGCCTGCAACGGAAGGGCTACCTCTTCCGCGACGTGCAGCGCCTCATCAACAACGACCGCAATCATTTTGGCGCCTGCATGGTGGCGTTGGGCGATGCCGACGCAATGGTCGCCGGCATCAGCCGCAACTACTCGACCGTGCTGGACGACGTTTGCCGGGTCATTGATCCAAAGCCCGGCCACCGGGTCATCGGCGTCTCGATTATCCTCTCGCGCGGTCGCCTGGTGCTGGTTGCAGACACTGCCGTCCACGACTTGCCGTCTCCGGCCGAGATAGCCGATATCGCCGAGGAGGCCGCCGGTGTGGCCAAACGCATGGGCTATGTGCCGCGGGTCGCGCTACTTGCCTACTCGACCTTCGGCCAGCCCGAGGGCGATCGCTCGCGCAAGGTGCGCGAGGCGGTCGAGATCCTTGATCAGCGCCATGTCGATTTCGAGTACGACGGCGAAATGGCCGCCGACGTGGCTCTGAACGCCAAGACGATGGCGGCCTATCCCTTCTGTCGGCTGTCGGGCCCGGCCAACGTGCTGGTCATGCCCGCCTATCACTCGGCGTCGATCTCAACCAAGCTGCTGCAGGAACTTGGCGGCTCGACCGTCATCGGTCCGTTGCTCGTCGGACTCGACAAGCCTGTGCAGATCGTCTCGCTGGGTTCCCGCGATTCCGACATCGTTAACATGGCGGCACTGGCGGCATTCAACCTCGGCGGCTGAGGCGCCTACGTTGGCCTGGTCACTCGTCTGAGCGTCAGGTTGATGCGGCCGCCATCGGGCAGCCAGTCGTTGAGCAGCGTTGAGGTGCCGGGGTAGAGGCGATCGACACCGTGGAAGGCGAGGCGCGAGGCGCCGCCCAGCACGACGACATCGCCGGACTTGAGCTTCAGAGATTGCGTTGGGTCTGTGCGCTGCACCCCGCCGATGCGGAAAAGGCACGTGTCGCCCAGAGAGATCGAGACGACCGGCGCGTCGAAATCCTGCTCGTCCTTGTCCTGATGCAGGCCCATCTTGGCGCCGGGTTCGTAGCGGTTGACGAGACATGCCTCCGGATCCTGCGGATAGCCACTTACCTGCCGCCATATCGTAAGGACCATCGCCGGGATCGCCGGCCACGGCTTGCCGCTGTCGGGATGGGTCGCCTGATAACGATATCCGCCGTCCTTGTCGGAGACCCAGCCGAGAGCACCGGCGTTGGTCATCGCCACGGAAAACGGCTTTCCCGTGCGCGGCATCGTCGGACGGAAGAAAGGGGCAACGAGCTCAGCACTGCGGAGTGCGGCAACCAATTGCTCCTGTGCCGCCCGGTCGAGGAGGCCGTGGAACAAACGAAAGCCGGCCAATTGGACGTTTTTCCCCGGCGAGGTCTTCATCGTAGTTCGATCTTGTCACCCTGTTAGCCGCCGCGACAAGTATCGGGACGGCTGCAAGCGGCTGCGGGTGAGCGGCTCGGGCTCAGACGTTCGATACAGTGCTGGAGCCACGCATAATGACGATCTGCAGCGTAAAGGAGGTGCAGACGGCCGCGGCAGCCAAATAGATTACGCTAGGCGGCGCGGAAAATGCGGTATGTTTAATTTGATACTTTCCGGCGACTGGTGTTGTTCAGCATCCAATCTCACGCGCGGAGCGTGGCGATAGCGGCGGTTGTTAACGGCGAATGTTTGCGTGTCTGCCAGAGACAATGTTCCTTGGCGAGCGAACCGCCGAAACGTTCGATGTCGGGAGGTGCCGCATACGTCAGTCGCTCTCCCTTTCTATTCCCAGTCTTGACAACCTTACGCCCGAAATCAGCCTGCGCCGGGCGACCCGCCTGTTGAACGATCCAGAAGCTTTTCGGGACGGCGTGCCCAACTGGTGGATCGGAGTTGGCACGGCACTTGGCTTCTGCCGCGAACGCGGGTTCATCGCAGACGACACCGACATCGATATTCGCATTGGTCTCGGGTACGCCGGCAACACAGCTGCCCGCAACTATGCTGCGGGCCTGGTTACGCTGTTCGAGCGCGAAGGCTTTGTTCTGGTGCGCGAAGCCTATTTCGACGGACTCGTGATGCATCGGCAGCTTGGCTTCGTTGACGAGGTCTTCTTGCAGCGCGACCTCGACCAGAAGGAGCGCGACATTCAGCGCTTTGGCGTCAGTTATCTTGCGGTCGGCGACGACTGGAAAGGGCACCCGCGATTTGAGAGCGTGCGGGGCTTCCGCGGCGTCGAAGTCGTTTACCTGCCGCGGACACCCATTATCTCGACAACTCTGATCAAATTCGTGCGGACCGCCGTCGGAATGTCGCCGGTGGCGCATGAATGAACCTCTTCCGGATACGGTCTCGGCGTTCTTGGCCGCCGTCGACCCGGCGGCGACACTTCGGATCGAGGTTCTTGATGCAATGGATTCGGCGAGCCTTCCGCCTCAAGAGGTTTACAAGGTCGCCGTCTTCAAGGCAGAGGACGGGCGCCTGTACCGAATCTATGTGGATCAGCCCGCGACTAGTACGGTCGTCATCGATCTAAATAACCACCATGTCCTCAAGAAATTCCAGCGCTTCGCCGAGTTCGGCGTTCTCGCGCGAGAAGTTGCGTGGCTGCGGGCTCTGGCCGGAAGCGGCGTCGTTCCGGCTCTGCGGGCGGTGGAACAATCCGAGTTGAAGCTGCGCTATGTGGGAGAGCCGGTGCGGCAATACAATTTGCCCGGAAACTGGAGCGAGCAGGCCGAAGCCATTCTGGCAGAGCTGGAGGCAGTGAAGTGTAGCCACAACGACATCAAATGCGACAACCTCACCATTCTCGACGGCCGTCTGCATCTCATCGACTTTGGCTGGGCGACCGGCGTTGGCGATATAATTCCAACCACTTGGCCGAAGGGCATAGGGCGCCAGCACCGACGCGACATTCACTGCTTCGACGATCGCCGCGCCATCTACGCGGCGTTGCGCTCCGCCGAACGGGATGAAGTCGACCGATCAATTCTTCTGACCTAACCGGCGCTTGGCGCATGACCGACCGTGAACGCGCGTGCCGGCCCTGCCCGGAAATGCCCGAATCCGGCGCTTGCGGCTGATTTGGAGCGTTCTTATATACGGTCAGGCGCTGCCGCCCGTAGCATTGGGGGGCGAATCTGAATTAAGGGACCGCGAGGGGCCTTCACGGACCCGCTAGGTCTGCCGCAAGGAGACAGAACATAATGGCTAAAGTTATCGGTATCGACCTCGGCACGACCAATTCATGCGTTGCCGTCATGGACGGCAAGAACGCCAAGGTCATCGAGAACTCCGAGGGCGGGCGCACCACGCCGTCGATCGTAGCGTTCACCGACGATGGCGAGCGGCTGGTCGGGCAGCCGGCAAAGCGTCAGGCGGTCACCAACCCCGAGCGCACCTTCTTCGCGGTCAAGCGCCTCGTCGGGCGGCGCTACGACGACCCGATGGTCGCCAAGGACAAGGAACTCGTCCCCTACAAGATCGTGAAGGCGCCAAACGGCGACGCATGGCTTGAGGCAGACAGCAAGAAGTATTCCCCCTCGCAGATTTCGGCCTTCATTCTGCAGAAGATGAAGGAGACGGCCGAGTCGTTCCTCGGCGAGAAGGTGACACAGGCGGTCATCACCGTACCGGCTTACTTTAACGACGCCCAGCGCCAGGCCACCAAGGACGCCGGGCAGATCGCCGGGCTCGAGGTATTGCGCATCATCAACGAGCCGACGGCGGCGGCGCTCGCCTACGGCCTCGACAAGAAGGAAGGCAAGACCATCGCGGTCTACGACCTGGGCGGCGGCACCTTCGACATTTCGATACTGGAAATCGGCGACGGCGTGTTCGAGGTGAAGTCGACCAATGGCGATACCTTCCTCGGCGGCGAAG
This sequence comes from Bauldia sp., assembly GCA_036511595.1. Classification (GTDB taxonomy): domain Bacteria; phylum Pseudomonadota; class Alphaproteobacteria; order Rhizobiales; family Kaistiaceae; genus DASZQY01. Next base: position 18,391 of record DATCBY010000034.1, on the reverse strand, counting down.
ATTTCGACATGCGGCTGGTCAATTACCTGGCCGACGAGTTCAAGAAAGATCAGGGCATTGATCTGCGCGGCGACAAGCTCGCCCTGCAGCGGCTGAAGGAAGCCGCCGAGAAGGCGAAGATCGAGCTGTCGTCCGCGACGCAGACCGAGATTAACCTGCCGTTCATCACGGCGGATGCGTCCGGTCCGAAGCATCTCACCATGAAGCTCACCCGCGCCAAGTTCGAGGCGCTGGTCGACGACCTTATCCAGAAGACGGTCGGCCCGTGCAAGGCGGCGCTCAAGGATGCCGGTCTTACGGCGGCCGAAATACAGGAAGTAGTGCTGGTCGGCGGCATGACGCGCATGCCCAAGGTCCAGGAAGTGGTGAAGAACTTCTTCGGCAAGGAGCCCCACAAGGGCGTCAACCCGGATGAAGTCGTCGCCATCGGCGCCGCCATCCAGGCGGGCGTGCTGCAGGGCGACGTCAAGGACGTACTGCTGCTCGATGTGACGCCGCTCTCGCTCGGCATCGAGACACTGGGCGGCGTGTTCACGCGCCTCATCGACCGCAACACCACCATCCCGACCAAGAAGAGCCAGGTGTTCTCGACCGCCGAGGACAGTCAGAACGCGGTCACCATCCGGGTCTTCCAGGGCGAACGCGAGATGGCCGCCGATAACAAGATACTAGGCCAGTTCGACCTCGTCGGCATTCCGCCGGCGCCGCGTGGCGTGCCCCAGATTGAGGTGACGTTCGACATCGACGCCAACGGCATCGTCAACGTCTCGGCCAAGGACAAGGGCACCGGCAAGGAGCAGCAGATCCGCATCCAGGCCTCGGGCGGCCTCTCGGATGCCGACATCGAGAAGATGGTCAAGGACGCCGAGGCGCACTCCGCCGAGGACAAGGAGCGGCGCGGGCTGGTCGAAGCCAAGAACCAGGGCGAGGCCCTTCTCCACTCGACCGAGAAGTCGCTCAAGGACTACGGCGACAAGGTTTCCGCGGCCGACAAGGGAGCGATCGAGACGGCGCTTGCCGATCTCAAGAGCGCGATCGAGGGCGACGACTCGGCTGCGATCAAGGAGAAGACCGCCACGCTGGCGCAGGCTTCGATGAAGCTTGGCGAGGCGATGTACGCGGCGAGCCAGTCGCCCGGCGCGGATGCCCAGCCTGGCGAGGACGGCGCTTCCGCCAAGAATGAAGACGTCGTCGATGCCGACTTCGAGGAAGTCGACGACGATAAGAAGAAGTCAGCGTAAGGCGCTTTCTCGAAGCTGGCGGCCTCTGGCCCCGGCTTCGGCATTTCAGGGGCTGAAAGCGACACGATGGCCGCGAAAGCTGATTTCTACGAAGTGCTGGGTGTCACGCGGGTAGCGGACGACAAGGCGCTGAAGGCGGCCTTCCGCAAGCTCGCCATGCAGTACCACCCGGACCGCAATCCCGGCGACCACACCGCCGAGATCAGGTTCAAGGAAGTGGCTGCCGCCTACGAATGTCTGAAGGACCCGCAGCAGCGGGCAGCCTACGACCGCTTTGGCCACGCCGCCTTCGAGAATGGCGGAGGCCAAGGTGGCTTCCCCGGCGACTTCACCGCCTCGATGTCGGACATCTTCGACAACATCTTCGGCGACATGATGGGCGGCCGGCGCGGCACCAATGCCAGCCGCGGCGGCCGCGAGCGTGGTGCCGATCTCCGCTACAACATGGAGATCACGCTGGAGGAAGCCTACGCGGGCAAGACCGCGGAGATCGAGGTGCCCACCAAGATCGTCTGCGCGACCTGCTCAGGCTCGGGCTCAAAGCCGGGGTCGCAGCCGAAGACATGTCCCACCTGCGACGGCAACGGCCGGGTGCGCGCGGCGCAGGGCTTCTTCTCGATCGAGCGGACCTGCCCAACCTGCCAGGGTCGCGGCCAGGTGATCTCGGATCCGTGCGTGGAATGCCACGGCGCCGGCCGCACCACCGAGGATCGCAAGTTGTCCGTGAACATTCCGGCCGGCATCGAGGACGGCACGCGCATCCGTCTCGCCGGCGAGGGCGAGGCGGGCTTGCGCGGCGGCCCCTCGGGCGACCTCTACATCTTCCTGTCGGTCAAGCCGCATGAGTTCTTCCAGCGGGATGGCGCCGACATCTTCTGCCGCGTGCCGATTTCGGTGACCACCGCCGCGCTCGGGGGCGAATTCCAGGTGCCGACCATCGAAGGCGGCAAAACGCGCATGAAGGTCCCCGACGGCACGCAGACCGGCAAACAGTTCCGCCTTAAAGGCAAGGGCATGCCGGTGCTGCGCTCGGGCCGTGTCGGCGACATGTACATACAGGTCGCCGTGGAGACGCCGCAGAATCTGTCGCGCCGCCAGCGCGAGCTGCTCGAGGAATTCGAGCAGGTGTCGTCAGCGGAGAACAATCCGGAATCGACCGGCTTCTTCGCGCGCGTGCGCGACTTCCTGGAGGGCCTCGGCGGGTGACCGCCGACGCGTCCCGCAAGGCGCCGCGGACGTGACCTCCGACCATCTCCGTTTCTTCCGCGCGTGGCTCGCCAAGCCGATGGCGATCGGCGCCGTCAGTCCGTCCGGTAAGAGCCTGGCGCGCGCCATGGCGAGAGAAATTCCCGCCGCCGGGGCTTGGCCAGTGCTTGAGCTGGGCCCCGGAACGGGACCGGTGACCGCCGCGCTCATCGAGCACGGCATCGCGGCGGAGCGTATCGTTGCCGTCGAATTCGATGCCGGCTTCTGCGCCATGCTGGTCGAGCGCTTCCGCGGCCTTAACGTCGTGCAGGGCGATGCCTACGAACTCTCGACTGCGTTGCCACCAGGCTTTGCCGGTCCCTATGCCGCCGTCGTATCCAGCCTGCCGCTCCTGACGCGTCCGGTTGCGACGCGGCGGGCGCTCATCAACGCCGCCCTCGACCGCGTGCTGCCCGGCGGCGGTCTTGTTCAATTTTCCTACGGTCTGTCGCCGCCGGTTGCCGCCGCTCACGGGCAATTCGCGGTGGAGCGTAAGGCATTCGTGCTGGCAAACCTGCCGCCGGCGCACGTCTGGCTCTATCGCCGCGAGCGCCGCGCCGGCTGACTTTGTCTGGCGGCGGCCTAAGTTGCTTGAGTTCGGGTTTCCGGTCGCAGAAGGCATCATGGCACCCACGCGCATTCTCGTCTTCGCCGGCTCGATCCGCTCCGGCGCCCTCTCGGGCAAGCTCGCGGCAGCCGCAGCCAAGGCAATATCGCTCGTCGACGCCGACGTGACGCAGATCTCGCTCGCCGAATATCCTCTGCCGCTCTACAACGGCGACCTCGAAATCGAGAAAGGCCTGCCGGAGAACGCCACCAAACTGGCGCGCCTCCTCATCGCCAATCAGGGCGTCTTTATCTCGACGCCCGAGTACAACCACTCCCTGCCGCCGCTTCTCGTCAACACGCTCGCGTGGATCAGCCGTATCAAGCACACCGGCACCATGCGTTACCGCCACAAGGTCTATGCCATCGGCGCCTCTTCCGACGGACGTTACGGCGGCGCGCGGGCGGTCGCAGACCTCCGCAAGATTCTGGCAACAGCGCTTGGTGGCATCGTCATTCCGCTGCGGGTCGAGGTGCCAACGGCCCAGCATGCCTTCGACGAGGCGGGCGAGCTGATCGATGAGGCATCGGCGAAGATGTTGGATGTCGTCGTGAAGCAGCTCGTCGACACGGCACGGCGGCTGGGCGATTAGGACGCGGCGGCGCGGCTTGACCCTTCGCCCGCCTTCCGCGACAAGGCGGCCCATGAATATTTCCCCACGCGACCGCCTCATCGTTGCCCTCGACGTGCCCGGAGTAGCCGAGGCGGAGGCGCTGGTGGCACGCCTCGGCGATAGCGTAAATTTCTACAAAGTCGGGCTGCAGCTTATCTATGGCGGCGGCCTTGCCTTTGCCGAACGCCTCGGGCGCTCGGGGAAGCGAGTATTCCTCGACGTCAAGCTCCTCGACATCGACAACACCGTCGCCGGCGCCGTGCAGAGCATCGCCGCGATCGGAATGACGTTCCTCACCATCCACGCTTATCCGAAGGCGATGCGTGCGGCGGTCGCAGCGCGGGGCGACGCTCGCCTTCGCCTGCTCGGCGTCACGGTGCTCACCTCGATGGACGATCATGACCTCGCCGAGGCCGGCTACAGCGGAACCGTGGGCGATCTGGTGGCGCGGCGCGCCGCCGACGCGCGGGCGTCCGGCATGGACGGCATTGTCGCGGCGCCGTCGGAAGCAGGCGTAGTGCGCGCCATCGTCGGACCAGATATCGCCATCGTCACGCCGGGCATACGGCCGGCGGGCGGCGATGCTGGCGACCAGAAGCGCGTCGCGACGCCGGCCGCGGCCATCACAGCAGGGGCCGACTATCTTGTCGTCGGGCGCCCGATCACGGCAACCTCCGATCCGAGGCGCGCGGCCGAGGCGATCATCGCCGAAATTGCCGGCGCGATGCACGTTTCATAGGGAGCGAACGGTGGCAAAGGGTTATTGGATCGTCGGTCTGCGTATCAAGGACCAGGACACGTACGCCGCCTACCGCGCCGCGAATGCGGAAGCCTTCCACAAATATGGCGCGCGCTTCCTAGCGCGCGGCGGCACCTTCGAGAATCCGCTGGGCGAAGCGTGGCCGGTCAACACGATCATCGAATTTCCGACCTTCGAAGCCGCCAAGGCATGCTTCCAGTCGCCGGAGTACAAGCGGGCGCTTGAAGTGCGCGGCGAAGCGATCGACACCGATCTGGTCATCATCGAGGGCTACGACGGCCCGCAGCCGTAGTTTGCGCTTGGCCCGACTGGCGGGATATATCCCGGCCACCGCCGTTCTCCGGAGTCCCCCGCCATGGCCGATATGCGACTGATCGTGGTCGGCGCTGCCGGGCGCATGGGGCGAACGCTTATAAGCACCATCGCCGAAACGGCGGGCGTCACGCTTGCAGGAGCAGTGGAGCGGGCGGGCGCCGCCGAGATCGGCGCTGATGCCGGCGTGCTGGCGGGGCTGCCGGCGAACGGCGTTGCGGTTGTTGACGACGCGCTGCCGGTTTTCGCCAAGGCCGACGGCGTCCTCGATTTCACCGTGCCCAAGGCAACGCTCGCCTTCGCGGAACTTGCGGCGCAGGCGCGCATCGTCCACGTCGTCGGCACCACCGGCCTCTCCGCCGATGACGACACCAAGATCAAGGCGGCTTCGCGCCATGCCGTCATCGTCAGGTCGGGCAACATGAGCGTCGGCGTCAATCTTCTCGCCGCGCTGGTGCGGCAGGCGGCGAAGGCGCTCGACCCCAGCTTCGATATCGAGGTGCTGGAGATGCATCACCGCAGCAAGGTCGACGCGCCTTCCGGCACGGCGCTCATGCTGGGCGCGGCGGCGGCGGAAGGACGCGGCATCGAGCTGGCGGAGCACTCGGTTCGCGTCCGCGACGGACATCCGGGCGCGCGGAAAAGCGGCGACATCGGTTTCGCGACGCTCCGCGGTGGTTCGGTCATCGGCGAGCACAGCGTGCTGTTCGCCGGCAACGGCGAGACGATCACGCTGTCTCACCAGGCCAGCGACCGTGCCCTCTTCGCCCGGGGAGCGATCCGGGCCGCGCTCTGGGGCCGCGACAAGAAGCCCGGCCTCTACGCGATGACGGACGTGCTTGGACTGGCCAGCCACTGATCTTACCCGTGAGGAATTGTGATGACGGACCGTCTGCTCGTGCTTGTCCGCCACGGACAGAGCGAATGGAACCTGCAGAACCTGTTTACCGGCTGGCGCGACGTCGACCTGTCGCCGCAGGGCGTCGCGGAGGCGACGGCGGCGGGCAAGCTATTGAAGCAGCACGGGCTTGCCTTCGATCTCTGCTTTACCTCGGCGCTGAAGCGCGCCCAGCGGACGCTCGACCTGATGCTGGCCGCGCTCGGCCAGAACGGCCTGGCGATCACACGCGACCAGGCGCTGAACGAGCGCGACTATGGCGAACTTGCCGGACTCAACAAGAACGACGCGCGGGCGAAGTGGGGCGAGGACCAGGTGCACGCCTGGCGCCGCTCGTACAATGTCGCCCCGCCGGGCGGCGAGTCGTTGCGCGACACGGGCGCGCGTGTCTGGCCCTACTATCTGCATATTATCCAGCCGCATGTGCTGCGCGGCGAGCGCGTGCTGATTGCCGCGCACGGCAATTCGTTGCGGGCGTTGATCATGGCACTCGACGGCATGACGCCGGACGAAATCGTCAAGTTCGAGCTGGCAACCGGAGAGGTTATCATCTATCGGCTGAACGCCGACTCGTCGGTGGCGAGCCGGGAAATCCTCAAATCATAATTATTATAGCCTTCTGGCTATCATGATTAGCTTTCGCCGCCGAGCATTCCGGCTTCCCAGCCGATGATGGCGCGCTTCCTTGTCAGGCCCCAATGGTAGCCGCAGAGGCTGCCGGATTTGCCCAGCACCCGGTGGCAGGGCACCACGAACGAGATCGGGTTGCGGCCGACGGCTGATCCCACGGCGCGGGCGGCGGTCGGGCGGCCGATGTGCGCCGCGATATCGGAATAGGTAGTGGCCCTGCCGAGCGGCAATTTCAGGAGCGTTTCCCAGACGCGCACCTCGAAGTCGCTGCCGATCATGAAGATACGCAGCGGCCGGTCCGGACGCCAGGTTTCGGGATCGAAGATACGGGCAACATACGCAGCCGTCGCGGCGGCATCCTCGACATAGGTGGCTCGCGGCCAACGGGCGCGCATGTCGGCGAGCGCCGCGCGCTCCTCACCTCCATCGGCGAAGGCGAGTCCGGCGAGACCGTGCTCGGTCACCATGAGAAGCGCTTGGCCGAAGGGGGAAGCGTGGAAGCCATAACTGATCTCGATGCCTTCGCCGCGCGCCTTGAAGGCGCCGGGGGTCATGGCATCGTGGGTGACGAAGAGATCATGCAGGCGGCCCGGACCGGAGAGGCCGACCTCGTAGCTGGCATCGAGGACCGAGGCCGATTCCGTCAGCAGGCCGCGGGCGTGGTCGAGGGTAAGCGCCTGCAGGAACCCCTTCGGCGAAAGCCCCGCCCAGCGCGTGAACAAGCGCTGCAGGGCGAGCGGCTTCAGCCCGACTTCCTCGGCCAGCGTTTCCAGCGAGGGCTGGTCCCGCCAATTGGCGGAAATGAACTCAATAGTGCGGCGGACAACCGCATAGTCGTCGGAAGATGCGGGCTTCATGGGCATCGGCCGCGACTCCTCGGTAAGCATGGCGAACGACATGGCTGATCCTCCTGGCGCGTCTTGTCCCACGATCTAGGCATGGACGGCCCCGGCAGCCACCCGATTCTTGCGCGTTGCGCTACGGCAGCAGTCGGGCGCGGGCAACGCTCAAAGCCGCCGACAGGTCGCGCGCAAAGACTTCGCGCTCCCTGGGCGCAAGAAAAGCGCCGATGGCGAGACGGTGGTTCTGCCAGGCAATCGCCATGCGCAGTATGCCGAACTCGGGGTGACGATCGATTTCCAGCCGTGCCCAGTAAGGATTGAGGCCAGTGGCAGCCGAGCGCCCGTCAGGCGCAACCCGGCGCACTGTCAGCAGGTAGCGGGTCAGCCTGATCTCCTCGGCGGCCGCGGCCTGTCGATAACTGAGGCGGAACGCGCAATAAACCAGCAGCACGTCGAGGCCCATGAAGCCCGGAACCGGCCAGGCGCCAAGCCGCCAGAAGACGAACCCGGTTGCGGCCGACATCGCCGCCATCACCGCCATCACGACGGCAAAGCCCCGCGGCCCCAGCGAGCGATGCGGCGTCAGCACCGCGGTAAAGATCGGGGGGTCCGAAGCGCCGGCGCCGTTGGCGGAAGTCATGGCGATGAGTATAGAGAGCGAACCGAAAAATCATACGTGGGCTTTGGTCTCACCGGGCACGGGCGATGACGGACGGCGACGGCACCGAGCGCATAGAGGGCATATTCCGCAGCGGCAGCGTCACCGCCGTCGGCGTGATCGTCGGCTTCTCGCTCACTTACCTGACCGCCTGGGCGACCAATCCCGTCCCGTGGCATCTCCACGATCTCATCGGCATGACGCCGCTCGCGGCGGGGATCGTCTTCCAGCTCGTCGCTCTCTCGGCGCTTCTTCATCCGAACTCACTCGAACGCCGGCGCTACAATCGCTCGATTCGTCTTTTTCTCATCGGATTGACCTGCGTCGCCGTCGGGGTGGCCATCACCATCGGCGTCGAGGCGCTGCTGGTGGCCAAGCGGGATTGATGCCGGCAAAGACCGCTTCGCGTCCGCGCAAGATCTCCCGCCGCCGCCTGGCGCCCGAAGAGGTTGCTGAAATCTTCCGACGCTTTCAGCGCGCTGATCCCGCACCAAAGACCGAATTGCGCCACACGACGCCGTTCACGCTGCTGGTCGCCGTGGTCCTCTCCGCACAGGCGACCGATGCCGGCGTCAACAAGGCAACGCCGGCGCTTTTCGCAAAAGCCGATACGCCGGAAAAGATGGTCAAGCTCGGCGTCGATGCGGTGACCGAGCTTATTCGCACCATCGGCCTTTACCGCACCAAGGCGAAGAACGTCGTGGGACTGTCGCGCATGCTGGTCGCGGAGCACGGCGGACAGGTGCCGCGGACGCGCGAGGCGCTGGAGAAGCTCCCCGGCGTCGGGCGCAAGACCGCCAACGTCGTTCTCAACGTCGCCTTCGGCGAGCCGACCATCGCCGTCGACACGCACATCTTCCGCGTCTCAAACCGCACCGGCATGGCGCCCGGCGCCGATCCGTTCGCCGTCGAGCAGGGCCTCGAGCGCATCGTCCCGGAGCGCTACAAGCTGCACGCCCACCATTGGCTCATCCTGCACGGCCGCTACATCTGCGTGGCGCGGAAGCCGAAGTGCCCGGAGTGCCTTATCGCCGATATCTGCCGCTACCCGGACAAGACGCCGCCGGTCAGGGAAGACGGAGCGTTGCGCCGTCGCGGCTCGCCGCTATAGTCGCCGCCGCATTCTCCCCTGCACCGAAAGCTCCAATGCCCGAAACCACTTACGACGTGCTTGGCATCGGCAATGCCATCGTCGATGTCATGGCGCGCATCGAGGACGATTTCCTGGTGGAGGAAAAGCTCGCCAAGGGCAGCATGCACCTGATCGATGCGCCGCGCGCGGAGACGCTTCACAAGGCGATTCCCGCGGCGATCGAGCGGTCCGGCGGCTCGGCGGGCAACACAACCGCCGGCGTCGCGTCGCTCGGCGGCCGCGCCGCCTTCATCGGCAAAGTCGCCAACGACCCTCTCGGCGTTCTCTATCGCAAGGACATGCATGGCATCGGCGTACACTTCGCCACCGCGCCCTTGCCCGAGGGGGCGCCCACTGCACGCTCGATGATCCTGATAACCCCGGACGGCGAGCGCACGATGAATACCTATCTCGGAGCCTGCCAGATGCTCGGCCCCGATGACATCGACAGGAGCGTCGTCGAGGCGGCGGCGATCACCTATCTCGAAGGCTACCTGTGGGATCCGCCGCAGGCCAAACTGGCTTTCCGCCGCGCCGCCGAGATAGCCCACGCCGCCGGACGCAAGGTGTCGCTAACGCTTTCCGACGCGTTCTGTGTCGATCGCTTCCGCACCGAATTCAAGGACTTGGTCCGCTCGCGCACCGTCGACATCCTGTTCGCCAACGACCTTGAGCTGAAATCGCTGTACACCACGTCGAGCCTCGAGGCCGCCGTCGCGGCAGTGCGCACCGACTGTGCGCTTACCGCGGTTACCATCGGCGACGACGGTGCGCTGGTGGTGACGCCGGAAGCGGTTACGGCCGTCGCCGCGACTCCGGTCAAGATCGTCGCCGATCTGACCGGCGCCGGCGATCTTTTCGCATCCGGATTTCTTTTCGGCGTTGCCCGCGGCATGGCTCTGGGCGAGGCTGCCCGCCTCGGCACCATCGCGGCGGCGGAGGTCATCGGCCATATCGGGCCGCGCCCGGCGACAGCGCTCGCCCCGATCGCCCGCCGCGCCGGCTTCCAGATCTAGTTCGGCTGGACGGCCTGCCCGGTTTCGCGCGCGATCTGCTGGCGATACATACCGACGAAATCGACAGGATCGATGAGCAGCGGAGGGAAGCCGCCGTTGCGGCTGGCGTCGGCGACGATCTGGCGGGCGAACGGGAAAAGCAGCCGCGGACATTCGATCAGCGCTACCGGGCGGGCCTGGTCGGCCGGAATGTTGGTGAAGCGGAAAATGCCGGCATAGACCAGTTCGACGGCGAACAGGACCGCCTCGCCCTCGACGGCGCGAGCGTCGATGCGCAACTCCACCTCATACTGGTTGTCGCCGACCGGGGCGGACTGCACGCCGATGGAAATGTTGATGGTAGGAGCATTGTTGCGCGGTCGCAGCGACTGCGGGGCAGCGGGGTTTTCGAAGGACATGTCCTTCACGTACTGGGCGACCACGCTGAGGTTGGGTTGACCCAGCGCCGCCTGCCCGTCGTTGCCCATGTCCGTCATGTTCACTCTTGGCTCCCTGACGGCCCTGCCGGCCGCTTTCTTGCGCGGCGGTTTCGCTAACACGCTCGGGTCGTGAGTGACAAGCGAGCCCGGCGCGACAGCGGTCCGCCTTGACGGGGTAGGCGCGGAGCCTAACGTTACCCATATGTAATTCATCGATTTCATATGCGTTTTCGTGCCACAGTGGCGTGGGCGACAAGCGTATCCGGGTAAAGCGTCAGGACGCGGCAAGCGAATGAGTGGCTTCGTCGATATCTACACCGTCATCTTTCTGGTGATCGCAGTGGTCATTTTCCTGCGGCTACGCAGCGTACTGGGCAAGCGAACGGGCAGCGAGCGGCCGCCTTTCGATCCCTATTCGCGACGCGACAGCGTTTCCGGGACGATCGGCAACAAGGTGATCGATCTGCCCCGGCGGCCGGCGGTTGTGGCAGTAGCCGCTCCCGACACCGCGCCCGGCGCGGACGACAGCACCAGCGTGATCGCTGCGGCGGCCACCCCGCTGGCGGATAGTTTGAAGACGTTGACCGGGGTCGACCGGACGTTCGATCCTGCGGCGTTCGTGGCGGGAGCGAAGAGCGCCTACGAAATGATCGTCACCGCGTTCGCTGAGGGCGACCGCAAGACACTGAAGCAACTCCTGAGTCGCGACGTCAACGACGGCTTCGTCGCGGCGATGGCCGAGCGCGAAAGCCGGGGCGAAACCATCGAGTTCAAGTTCGTCGGCATCGACAAGGCCGAGATAACCGCGGCCGCGGTCAAGGGCGCGACCGGGCAAGTGACCGTGCGTTTCCTGTCGAAGCTCGTATCGGCGACGCACGACAAGAGCGGCAAGGTCACCGACGGCGACCCGACCCACGTCGGCGACGTCACCGATATCTGGACATTCGCGCGCGACGTAACCTCGCGCGATCCCAACTGGAAGCTGGTGGCGACCGAATCGGTCGACTGATCGGCGCAAAGTCGTCGGAGCCGGTTATGGGCAGGGACGACCGCGGCGCGACCCCCATGACTCCCCTCTCGTTCGGCGACTTGCGCGGATGGACGAAAGACGACCAGGCCGCGGCGTTCGGAGCTTTCCGCAACGGAGCCGGGGTTCTCGGCGACCATCCGCCAAAGACCCGGGCGCTCGGCATCGACGCTGCAGCGCTTGCCGGCATCCTTACTCGCGCGGGCAAGCTGCCGGCCGAGCTGTCACCCGACAGCGCACGCAGCTTCTTCGAGACGGAATTTGTGCCCCATGCGGTGGGCGATACGGCGTTCTTCACCGGCTATTACGAACCGGAGGTTCGGGGCTCTATCCTGCCGACGACGGAATTTCAGGTTCCGCTCCTTCGCACTCCCGCCGACCTCGTGGAAATCGAGCCTGGCACTGTTGCCGGGCTCGATATGTCGTTTCGTTTCGCGGGCCGCACCGCCGGTGGCTTTGGCGAATACGCCGACCGCGGCGCGATTGCGGCTGGCGCGCTTGCCGGCCGCGGCCTCGAACTCGTCTACCTGCACGACCCGGTCGATGCGTTTTTCATCCATATCCAGGGCGCGGCGCGCATCCGTCTGGGCGACGGCCGCCTCATGCGCGCCACATACGCCGCCAAGACCGGCCACCCCTATACGCCCATCGGCAAGGTGCTGATCGAAATGGGCGCACTCTCGCCGGGCGAGGTGACAATGGCGACGATCCGCGCGTGGTTGGCGGCCCATCCGGCGGACGCCGCCGGGCTCATGGCGCGCAATCGGTCCTACATCTTTTTCCGCGAAGCGGCGGTCGATGATGCCGCGCTCGGGCCCGTGGCGGCGGCAAACGTGCCGCTCACAGCCGGACGCAGCCTGGCGGTCGACCGACTCCAGCACGCCTTTCATTCGCCGGTGTGGATCGAAACGACGTTGCCCGGCGGCGCCGCGTGCAACCGCTTGATGATCGCGCAGGACACCGGCTCGGCCATCGTCGGGCCGGCGCGCGGCGATATCTTCTTCGGGTCAGGCGACGCCGCCGGTGCGATTGCCGGCAGCATGCGGGCCGGTGGCCGCTTCATCGTGTTCATGCCGCGCGGGGAAAGCCCGTGAACAGGGGGGGCAAGAGGCCGCCGACCGTCGAGGAGCTGGAGTTGTGGACGAAAGTCACCGAGACCGTGACGCCGTTCGATCAGCAGCGACTGCCGGTTTCCGAGGCGCCGCCACAACCGCCCGCTCCTCCCGCCAAACTAAAGCCCGCGAAGAAAACGCCGCCGCCCGCCGCTGCGGCGTCGCCCAAACCTGCCGTGCGGCGGCCGCCACCGACGCTCAGTTTGATGGACCGTCGCACCCGTAGCCGCCTCTCCCGCGGCGTCACATCCATCGACATGCGCATCGATCTCCATGGGCTGACGCAAGCAACTGCCGAGGCGCGGCTGAAGCGCTTTCTGCACGACGCCCAGGAAGGCGATGCCCGGATGGTGCTGGTCATCACCGGCAAGGGTGCCGCCGATGGCGGCGAGCGCGGCGTGCTGCGCCGCATGGTGCCGCACTGGCTGTCGGCGGCCGACATGCGTGCGGTGGTCGTCGGGTTCGAGGAGGCGTCGCGCAGCCACGGCGGAGCCGGGGCTCTCTACGTGCGCGTACGCCGCTTGCGATGATTTATGGCTTGGCCGCCGGTATCGGGTTGCCCGCCGCTGCGGGAACCGGTTGCGGCGGTAGCAGCTTCCGCAACTCGGCCAGCCGGTCGTTGATAAGCCAGCCGTAATAATTCTCCTTGGGGAGCGTCGGCGCAAGGCCTTGGCTACGTCGCTTGCGATTCTCGGCCGCCAGCACGCCGGCGCGGCCGAGCGCGTCCCCCGTGTTGTAAAGCGTAGCGGTGATCCCCGGATTTCCGGAGATGTCCATGCCGGCGACCGAACAGTAGGCATCGATCTCGCGGACGATCAACCCGGCCATGTAATTCAAGGTCATGTCGGGATCCATGACGGCGCGATAGACCTCCGGGGCCTTCTCGACATCAAGGTCAGGCAATCCACCGACGGAATGCACCAGGTCGGAAACGCTCAGCGCCGCCAGGGGACTCAACTGGCCGAGACCAAAGGTCTGGCCGGCATAGAACGGCTGGAAGAAGACGCGTTCGAAGCGATCGTCGGGGAAACTTTCGCCATCGACCGTCTTGTTGCGAAAGATGTCGCGCCAGACCTGGTCGCGGCAGCTCCACAGGGCGTAATCGTTACCGGCTTCGGCGCACGGTGCGAACTGCGGGCGCGTCACGAACTTGCCGACCGGCTCGCCCTTGTACTCGAAGCGGAGGGAGCTGTTGTTCAGGTAGGCGATTGCCTTGACGTAATAGCCCTGCAGATTGTCGAAGACGTCGACGTTGTAGGTGTGCTCACCGACGATGGCGCCGACGATGTGCACGGGATCGATCCGGTAGAGGGCAGCGACCTTGACGATCTTGTCCATAAGCTGGCGGTCGCCGGCGAGCTGGTCGTAGACCTCGCGATACTTGGAATCGAAGTCGCCGTGGGTCTCGGCGGTGCGCGCAACCGAGCTGGTCGATATCGCGGGCTGCTGGGACGAGCGATTGCCGGGCGGGTCGATCGTCAGCTTGCGCAGCGCGTCATCGGCGAGCGAGGGGACGGCAGACGTGCCGAAAAGCGCCAGGGCGACCACCGCACAGCCCAGCAACGGAGAAACAGACTGCGAGAAGCGCCTCATGGGCCTCAACTGTCGAGAGAACCAGCCGCCTTAGGTGGCCGGATGCGATGATAGCCCGCCCGGCGCGCCGTATGAAAGCCGGCAGATTCCGGCGGATTCGCGTCCGTCTACAGGATAAACCGCGAAAGATCGATATTGCGGGCAAGGTCGCCGATATGCGCCTCGACGTATTTGCCGTCGATGGTGACGGTCTGCCCATTCTGGTCGGCGGCGCTGAACGAGACCTCGTCGAGCACCCGCTCCATCACCGTCTGCAGGCGCCGGGCACCGATGTTCTCGATGCTGGTGTTGATGCCGACGGCAAACGCGGCGATGGCCTCGATCGCGTCGGGCGTGATCTCCAGTGTGACTCCCTCGGTAGCCATCAGGGCGATGTATTGCTTGATCAAACTGGCCTCGGTCTCGGTCAGGATGCGGACGAAGTCGTCCTTTGTCAGCGCCGTCAGTTCGACGCGGATCGGCAGGCGACCCTGCAACTCGGGCAGCAGGTCTGAGGGCTTGGCGACGTGGAACGCGCCGGAGGCTATAAAGAGGATGTGATCCGTCTTCACAGGCCCGTACTTGGTCGCCACCGTGGTGCCCTCGATCAGCGGCAGCAGGTCGCGCTGGACACCCTCACGGGAGACGCCGCCGCCGAAATTACCCTCGCGCGCGATCTTGTCGATCTCGTCAAGAAAGACGATGCCGTCGTTCTCGACCGCCGCGATTGCCTCCCGGGTGACTTCCTCGGTGTCGAGCAGCTTGTCGGACTCCTCGTTGACGAGGAGCTCGTGCGAATCCTTGACGGTGACGCGCCGGGTCTTGGTCTTGCCGCCGAAGGCCTTGCCGAGCATCTCGCCGATGTTGACGACGCCGACCGAGCCGCCGGGCATCTCGAACTGCGGCGCGTTGGAGCCGGTATCCTTGACCTCGATCTCGATTTCCTTGTCGTCGAGTTCGCCGTCGCGGAGCCGCTTGCGGAAGGATTCGCGCGTCGTCGGGCTTGCCGACGGACCGACCAGTGCGGTCAGCACGCGTTCCTCGGCGGCGAGTTCCGCCTTGGCGGAAACTTCCTTCCGCCGGCGCTCGCGGACCAGGCCGATGCCGACCTCAACCAGGTCGCGGACGATCGAATCGACGTCGCGGCCGACATAGCCGACCTCGGTGAACTTGGTCGCCTCGATCTTCAGGAACGGGGCGCCGGCGAGCTTGGCCAGCCGCCGGGAAATCTCGGTCTTGCCGACGCCCGTCGGGCCGATCATCAGGATATTCTTGGGAAGAACCTCCTCGCGCATGGCGCCCTTCAGCTGCTGGCGGCGCCAGCGGTTGCGAAGCGCAATGGCGACGGCGCGCTTGGCGTCGCCCTGACCGATGATGAAGCGGTCGAGCTCGGAGACGATCTCGCGGGGTGAAAAACTGGTGTTGGGCATTTCGTGTTGTCCTCAGGCGTCCCGCGCCATCATGATGGCGGGACCGTAAATGGATGTGCGCTCGCCGAGCGGCCGGAAACCGGCCTTGGCGAAGGCGCGAATCGCCGCCACATTGGCGGGGTGTGGGTCGACAACGACGCGCGGCGCTCCCGCGGCGAAAAGCTCGCTGGCAAGAGCGTCCATCACGCGCGGCCCGTGACCGCGGCCGACCAGCTCCGGCTTGCCGATAGAGAGATCGATGCCGATCGTTCCCGGCGGCTGTTCCTGATAGGGATGCCCAGTCTCGGCGTGGATGTCATAACTCTGCAGGTAACCGGCGGGCTCGTCGTCGTCGATGACCAGTGGCCGGACGGTGTCGCTTGCGAGGTTCGATTCCACGTCGCGCAGCTCTGCGGCCGGATCACCCCACCACCGCGCGAACTGCGGCTCGGCCAGCCATGCCGCCATCAGCGGCAGATCGGCGTGAGTCATCGGTCGGAACGCGTACCGGGTCAGCGTCTCAGACATCCGACTTCAGCTGTTCGAGCGTGACGTTGTCGTTGGTGTAGATGCAGATGTCGGCGGCGATCTCCATGGCCTTGCGGGCGATGGCCTCGGCGTCCTTGTCCGAGTCCATGAGAGCGCGTGCGGCAGCCAGCGCATAGTTGCCGCCGGAGCCGATGGCGGCGACGCCGTATTCCGGCTCGAGCACGTCGCCGGTGCCGGTCAGCACCAACGTCGTCCCCTTGTCGGCGACGATCATCATTGCTTCGAGACGGCGCAGATAGCGGTCCGTGCGCCAGTCCTTGGCGAGTTCGACGCAGGCGCGGGTGAGCTGGCCGGGGTACTGCTCGAGTTTCGCCTCGAGCCGCTCGAACAGGGTAAATGCATCGGCTGTCGCGCCGGCGAACCCGGCGATGACGCCATTGCCCTTGCCGAGCGTGCGCACCTTCTTGGCGTTGTGCTTCATCACGGTCTGGCCGACCGAAACCTGGCCGTCGCCGGCGACGACCACCTTGCCACCCTTGCGGACGGTCACGATCGTCGTGCCGTACCAGGTGGCGGAATCCTTGTGTTCCAAATCCGCTGATCCTTGTTGGCAAGCCGCTACGGTCCACGATGGCCCCGTTTTCCGGCCCCTCAAATTGCCGGGTCAAACCCATGTCCGGCACCTATGTAGGTAGTTGGAGCGCATGTGCAAATCGCCCCGGGGCGGCCCGTGTGGCAATCGTACGGCCCACCTGATAAAAGGCCGCGCGAAAGGAACCCTGCCATGCGCACCGCCACGATCTTGCGGAAAACCAAGGAAACCGGCATCTCGGTGACCGTCAATCTTGACGGCGACGGAAAGGCCAAAATCGGCACCGGTCTTGGCTTCTTCGACCACATGCTGGAACAGGTCGCCCGGCACAGCCTGATCGACATCACCATCAAGGCGAAGGGCGATCTCCACATCGACCAGCACCACACGGTCGAGGATGTCGGCATTGCGCTCGGACAGGCGATCAAGCAGGCGCTCGGCGACCTCAAGGGCATCACGCGCTACGCCGACGTCAGCCTGCCGATGGACGAAGCGATGACGCGCGCCGCGCTCGACATTTCCGGGCGGCCCTATCTCGTTTGGAAGGTGACGTTCA
The DNA here is from genome assembly GCA_036511595.1 of Bauldia sp. Classification (GTDB taxonomy): domain Bacteria; phylum Pseudomonadota; class Alphaproteobacteria; order Rhizobiales; family Kaistiaceae; genus DASZQY01. The sequence continues at coordinate 1,261 of DATCBY010000034.1, read as the reverse complement.
CTCGCGTGAAGGTCGGCGAGTTCGAGACCGAACTGTTCCACGAATTCTTCCAGGCCTTCGCGCAGCACGCCGGCGTGACGCTGCACATCGAGAATCTCTACGGCAAGAACAACCACCACATCGCCGAGGCCTGCTTCAAGGCGCTGGCACGCGTACTGCGCGCGGCCATCGCCATCGATCCGCGCCAGAAGTCGCGCATCCCATCGACCAAAGGCAGCCTCGCAGGCTAGGGAAGACCCATGGCCATCTACACAGTCCTCGCCCCCCGGGCCGACGGCGCCGCCGCGTCCGATCCGATGAGCGTCATCTTCGTCAAGGAAGGCTTCTGCTGGCCGGCGCTGTTCGTCGCGGTTCCGTGGCTGGCCTTCCGCCGCATGTGGCTGGTGCTGGTCGGTTACATCGTCGTGGCGATTGTGGTCAGCGCGGTAAGCGCCGCGACCGGGCGGCTGTCGACGGGTGTGGCGATCGTGCTCCTGCACTTCCTGTTCGCGCTGGAGGCCAACCAGCTTCGCCGGTGGACGCTGGAGCGACGGGGCTACGGCTCGACAGGGGTGGTAGAGGCACGCGGGCTGGAAGAGGCCGAGATCCGTTACTTTTCGACGACCAATTTGGCTGTTAACGACACCGCCGTGCCGCCCGCATCCCCTGCCCCGCCGGCGCGTCCCGTACTCGGCATGATCCAACCATCGGCAGAGGCCGGCGACGTGGTCGGTCTCTTCCCGGCGCCCGGATCGGCGTTGTGACCGTCGCCATCATTGACTACGGCGCCGGCAACCTGCGCTCGGCGGAGAAGGCGTTCCAGTACGCCATTGCGGCCTCCGGCTCACGCGAAACGGTAGCGATCACCTCCGATCCGGAAGTGGTGGCCGCGGCGGACCGCGTCGTGCTGCCCGGAGACGGCGCCTTCGCAGACTGCAAGCGCAACCTCGATGCCATCCCCGGCATGATCGAGGCGATCGACAAGACGATCGACGAGCGGGCGCGTCCCTTCTTCGGCATCTGCGTCGGCATGCAGTTGCTGGCCACCCGCGGCCTCGAGCACGCCGTCGTGCCCGGCCTCGATCGCATTCCCGGCGAAGTGCGCGCCATCGCGCCGAACGATCCGGAGCTGAAGGTTCCGCACATGGGCTGGAACACGATGGTCGCCGCACGGAATCATCCCCTGTTCGAGGGCATCGCCTTCGGCGACGACGGCTGGCACGCCTATTTCCTGCACGGCTACCACCTGGTGGCGGAGCGTGACGACGACGTGGCGGCGGTC
>DATCBY010000033.1:0-41639 GCA_036511595.1 Bauldia sp. | reverse complement strand
GGCGCTGCCGGCGCCCGACCTGATCCTCATCACCCACGACCACGACGATCATTTCAACGTGCCGATCCTGGAAGCGGTGGCGGGCAAGGCTACGATCGTCGCGCCCAGCGAAGTTGCCGACAAGATGCCGGCCGATCTTCGCGTCAAAACCAAAGTTATGGCGAACGGCGATACGGCAACCCTCGACGGCGTCGCGATCGAGGCCTTCCCGATGTACAACACGACTGCCGATCGTCAGCAGTTCCACCCGAAAGGCGGCGGCAACGGCTACATCCTCACCATCGGGGACAAGCGCATCTATATCGCCGGCGACACGGAAGAAACCCCGGAGATGAAGGCGCTCACCAACATCGACGTGGCCTTCCTGCCGATGAACATGCCTTACACGATGGACATTCAGCACGCGGCGGCGGCGGTGAAGGACTTCAAACCGAAGGTCGTCTATCCGTATCACTACCACGGCAGCGACGTGGAGGCCTTCAAGACGCTGGTCGGCGACGCCGCCGAAGTGCGGCCGCTGCAGTGGTATTGAGATCGATTCTGTTGCAAACAAACAGCGACGGTCTTTGGACCGTCGCGTTCTCGAGATAGGTTTGCCCCAGCGACAACCTTTTCATGGAAAGACAGATGTTTGCTCGAGTGCTTACTGCCGATATCCCGCAAGCCCGGCGCGATCCCGCAAAGATCGGGGAGGTATTGAAGACGGGGGCGCTGCCGATCGTCGCGCGTGAAGACGGCTTCGAAAGCGTCACGTTCCTGTTCGACAGGCAGGCCGGAAAAACTGATGTCGATCACGCTGTTCGATACCGAGGCGCAAATGAAGACCGCCCAGGACGGTATCAAGGGCGCCCGTACCGGCGTCCTCGAACAGCTCGGCGCCACGCACGCCACTGCTGCGAGCTTCGAGGTCGTGGCGTCCCGAAAAGTCTAGCCGCCGATCAGCGCGGCAGCGTCGTCGCGCCCATCAGGTATTCGTCGACGCCGCGGGCGCACTGGCGGCCTTCGCGGATCGCCCACACCACCAGAGACTGGCCGCGGCGCATGTCGCCGCAGGCGAAGACCTTGTCGCGGCTGGCGCGGTAGCTCCTGACGTCGGCGAGCACGTTGCCGCGCTTGTCGAGAGTGACGCCAAGATCCTTGATCATGCCGTCCTGAACCGGCCCGAGGAAGCCCATGGCGAGGAGCACGAGATCGGCCTTCAGCACGAACTCGGTGCCGGGGATGGCCTGGAACTTGTCGTTGGCACGGGCGCAGTGCAGCGCCGTGACCTTGCCGTTCTCGCCCGCGAAGCGAACCGTCGCCACGGCGAAGTCGCGCTCGGCGCCTTCCTCCTGCGATGAGGACGTGCGCAGCTTCATCGGCCAGTCGGGCCAGGTGAGGAGCTTGTCCTCCTTTTCCGGCGGGCGCGGCATGATCTCGATCTGGGTGACCGATCCGGCGCCGTGGCGGTTGGAGGTGCCGATGCAGTCGGAACCGGTGTCGCCGCCGCCGATGACGACGACGTGCTTGCCGCCGGCGAGGATGGGCAGGACATTGCCGAGCGGCTCGTCGCTGACGCGACGGTTCTGCTGGGGCAGGAATTCCATGGCGAAGTGGATGCCGTCGAGGTCGCGGCCGGGGATCGGCAGGTCGCGCGGCTTCTCGGCGCCGCCGGCCAACGCCACCGCATCATGGCGCTCGAGCAGTTCGGCGATGTCCAGCTCGATGCCGACATGGACGTTGCAATGGAACGTCACCCCCTCGGCCTCCATCTGGGCGACACGGCGCTCGATGTGCCGCTTCTCCATCTTGAAGTCGGGAATGCCGTAGCGAAGCAAGCCGCCGGGGTTGCCGTTCTTCTCGTAGACATGAACCTCGTGGCCGGCGCGGGCGAGTTGCTGGGCGCAGGCAAGGCCCGCCGGGCCGGAGCCGACGATGGCGACCGACTTGCCGGTCTTCATGGCCGGCGGTTCGGGCACGATCCAGCCTTCCGTCCAGCCGCGATCGACGATGGCGCACTCGATCGTCTTTATGGTCACCGGCGCTTCAATGAGGTTCAGCGTGCATGAGGCCTCGCACGGCGCCGGGCAGATGCGGCCGGTGAACTCCGGGAAGTTGTTGGTCGAATGCAGGTTGCGCAGTGCCCGCTGCCAGTCGCCGTGATAGACGAGGTCGTTCCAGTCGGGGATCTGGTTGTTGACCGGGCAACCGGTGTGACAATAGGGAATGCCGCAGTCCATGCAGCGCGCCGCTTGGTCGCGCGCCGCCTCTTCCGACAGCGGAATGGTGAACTCGCGGTAGTGGCGGGTGCGGTCGGCGGCCGGCGTGTACTTGCGTTCGCGCCGGTCGATCTCGAGGAAGCCGGTGATCTTACCCATGAAGCATTACTCGCCGGCCAGCCGCATCGGTACCGCTTCTTCCTGCGCCTTCAGCTCGGAAAGCGCGCGGCGGTATTCGACCGGCATGACCTTCTTGAACTTCGGCAGGTAGGCATTCCAGTTGGTGAGGATGGTGCGCGCGCGGGCCGAGTCGGTGAAGCGCGCGTGCTTGGCAATGAGCATACGCAACCGCGCGGCGTCGTTGCCGCTCATGTCGGCGAGAACATCGACCAGGCCCATGAATTCGAGATCGCCGCCGCGGTGCTCAAGCTTCTCGAGCAACTCTTCCTCCTCGGGCACGGGCTCGAGCTGGACCATCGCCATGTTGCACAGCGAGGCGAAAGTGTCGTCCTCGTCGAGCACATAGGCGATGCCGCCGGACATGCCGGCCGCGAAGTTGCGTCCGGTCTTGCCCAGAACGACGACCACGCCGCCGGTCATGTATTCACAACCGTGGTCGCCGGTGCCTTCGACCACCGCGATAGCGCCGGAGTTGCGCACGGCAAAGCGCTCGCCGGCGACGCCGCGGAAATAGGCTTCGCCCTTGACGGCGCCGTAGAGCACCGTGTTGCCGACGATGATCGAGTCTTCCGGCACGATGCCCGAATCCGTCGGTGGCCGGATGGCGAGGCGGCCGCCCGACAGGCCCTTGCCGACATAGTCGTTGGCTTCGCCGATCAGTTCGATCGACACACCTGAAGCAAGCCAGGCGCCGAAGCTCTGCCCGCCGGTGCCGGTCAGGCTGATGGCGATGGTGTCGTCGGGCAGGCCGGCGTGGCCACAGCGCTTGGCCACCTCGCCGGAAAGCATGGCCCCGGCGGCGCGATCGGTATTGCGGATGGTGCCGGTGATCTTCACCGGCTTGCGGCTCTCCAGAGCCGACTTCGCCTCGGCGATGAAGCGCCGGTCGAGGATGTCGTCGATCGGGTGCTTCTGTCTCTCGGTGTGGGCAATGGCGACGCCTTCCGGCGCGCGCGGCTTGCGGAACAGGCGCGAGAAGTCGAGGCCCTTCGCCTTCCAGTGGCTGACGACGGCGCTGCGGTCGAGCATCTGCATCTGCCCGACCATCTCGGTGAACGTGCGGTAACCAAGCGCGGCCATCATCTCGCGCACTTCCTCGGCGACGAAAAAGAGATAGTTGATGACGTGCTCGGGCTTGCCGGTGAAGCGCTTGCGCAAGACCGGGTCCTGCGTGGCGATACCGACCGGGCAGGTGTTGAGGTGGCACTTCCGCATCATGATGCAGCCGGCGGCGATGAGCGGCGCCGTCGCCATGCCGAACTCGTCGGCGCCGAGCAGGGCGCCGACAATGACGTCGCGGCCGGTGCGGATGCCGCCGTCGACCTGCACGGCGATGCGGCCGCGCAAGCGATTGCGCACCAGCGTCTGGTGCGTCTCGGACAATCCGATCTCCCAAGGGCTACCGGCGTGCTTCAGCGAGGTGAGGGGAGCGGCGCCGGTGCCGCCCTCGTAGCCGGAAATGGTGACGTGGTCGGCGCGCGCCTTGGCGACGCCGGCGGCAACCGTGCCGACGCCGACCTCGGAGACGAGCTTTACCGACACCATGCCGGTCGGGTTGACGTTCTTCAGGTCGAAGATAAGCTGCGCCAGGTCCTCAATCGAATAGATGTCGTGGTGGGGCGGCGGCGAGATAAGGCCGACCCCCGGCGTCGAATGGCGGACCCGGGCGATGGTCGCGTCGACCTTGTGGCCGGGCAACTGGCCGCCTTCGCCGGGCTTGGCGCCCTGCGCCATCTTGATCTGCATCATGTCGGAGTTGACGAGGTACTCGGCGGTGACGCCAAAGCGGCCCGAGGCAACCTGCTTGATCGCCGAGCGCATCGAGTCGCCGTTGGCAAGCGGCTTGTAGCGGTCGGATTCTTCGCCGCCCTCGCCGGTGTTCGACTTGCCGCCTATCCGGTTCATCGCAATCGCCAGCGTCGTGTGCGCCTCGCGGCTGATCGAGCCGTAGGACATGGCGCCGGTGGCGAAGCGGCGCACAATGTCCTTCGCCGGCTCGACTTCTTCGAGCGGCACGGGCTGGCGCCCATCCTCGCCGGCGCCCTTGATACGGAAGAGCGACCGGATGGTCAGGTACTTGTCCTCGGTGTGGTTCACCAGGCGCGAGAACTCGCGATACTTGTCTTGCGCGTTACCACGGGCGGCATGCTGGAGCGCCGAGACGGTCTCGGAGCGCCAGACGTGCGCCTCGCCACGCAGGCGGAACTGATAGTCGCCGCCGACTTCGAGGTTGTCCTGCAGGATCGGCGAATGGCCGAAAGCATCGCGGTGACGGCGGAGCGTCTCCTCGGCAATCTCTTCCAGCCCCGCACCCTCGATCGTTGTGGCGGTGCCGGTGAAGTAGCGCTTGACGAATTCGCTCTTCAGCCCGATCGCGTCGAAGATCTGCGCGCCGCAATAAGACTGATAGGTCGAGATGCCCATCTTGGACATCACCTTCAGGATACCCTTGTCGATCGACTTGATGTAGCGATGCACGACCTCGTGCGCGTCGACTTCGGTCGGAAGGTCGCGCTGCATGTCGGTCAGCGTCTCGAAGGCGAGATACGGGTTGATTGCCTCGGCGCCATAGCCGGCCAGCGCACAGAAATGATGGATCTCGCGCGCGTCGCCGGTCTCAACCACCAGGCCGACGGACGTGCGCAGGCCCGAGCGGATCAGATGGTGGTGCACGCCGGCGGTGGCGAGCAGCGAGGGAATGGCGATGCGGTCCGGCCCCAGCATGCGGTCGGAAAGGATGATGATGTTGATGCCGTCGCCGACCGCCTTGCCGGCGGCGGCGCAAAGCGCGTCGAGCGCTGTCGCCATGCCGGCGGCGCCTTCGCGTCCAGGATAGGTGATGTCGAGCGTTTTCGACTGGAACGGATTGTCGTCCATGGCGCCGATGGCGCGGATTTTCTCCAGGTCCTCGTTGGCGAGGATCGGCTGGCGCACTTCCAGACGCTTGCGCTTGCCCTGACCGGTCAGGTCGAGGAGATTCGGCCGCGGCCCGATGAACGAGACGAGGCTCATCACCAACTCCTCGCGGATCGGGTCGATCGGCGGGTTGGTGACCTGCGCGAAGTTCTGCTTGAAGTAAGTGTAGAGGAGCTTCGACTTGTCGGAGAGCGCCGAAATCGGCGCGTCGTTGCCCATGGAGCCCACGGCCTCCTGGCCGGTGGTCGCCATCGGCTCCATCAGGGTCTTCAGGTCCTCGTCGGTGTAGCCAAACGCCTGCTGGCGATCGAGCAGGGCGACGTCGCTCCGCGTCGGGTGCGGTTCGACCTCCGGCAATTCCTCGAGCTGGATCTGCGTCCTGGCCAGCCACTTCCGGTAGGGATGCGCCTTGGCGAGGCTCGCCTTGATCTCGTCATCGGCGATGATGCGCCCTTCGCGCAGATCGATGAGCAGCATCTTGCCGGGCTGCAGCCGCCACTTCCTGACGATGCGCGACTCCTCGACCGGCAGCACGCCGGCTTCGGATGCCATGATCACCTCGTCGTCGGAGGTAACGAGGTAGCGGGCCGGGCGCAGGCCATTGCGGTCGAGCGTCGCGCCGATCTGGATGCCGTCGGAGAAGGCCATCGCGGCCGGGCCGTCCCACGGCTCCATGATCGCCGCGTGGTACTCGTAGAAAGCGCGCCGCTCCTCGTCCATGAGCGGGTTGCCCGCCCAGGCTTCCGGAATGAGCATCATCGCGGCATGGGGCAACGAGTAGCCGCCGCGCACAAGGAATTCGAGCGCGTTGTCGAAGCAGGCGGTGTCCGACTGGCCCTCGTAGGAGATCGGCCAGAGCTTGGAGATGTCGTCGCCGAACAGTGGCGAGGATACGCTTGCCTGGCGCGCCGCCATCCAGTTGACGTTGCCGCGCACCGTGTTGATCTCGCCATTGTGGCAGACGTAGCGGTAGGGGTGCGCCAGCCGCCACGACGGGAAGGTGTTGGTCGAGAAGCGCTGGTGGACCAGCGCCAACGCGGACTCGAAGTCCGGCTCGTGCAAGTCGCGGAAATAGGCGCCGAGCTGATAGGAGAGGAACATCCCCTTGTAGACCAGCGTGCGGCACGACATCGAGACGATGTAGAAGTCGTTCTGCAGGCCGGAATACTTCTCGTAGATGCGCGCGGAAATGACCTTGCGCACCAGATAAAGCTGGCGCTCGAAGGTCTCTTCGTCGGTGGCGTTGGCGCCGCGGCCGATGAACACCTGGCGGTGCAGCGGCTCGGTGGCGGCAATCTCCGGCGCCTTCGACAGGCAGGCGTTGTCCGTAGGCACGTCGCGCCAGCCCAGAAAGACCTGTCCCTCCTGCACGATCGCGGCGGCGACGACCTTCTCCATTACGGTCCGCATTTCCGCATCCTGCGGCATGAAGACATGGCCGACGGCGTAGTGTCTGGGAGGGGGCAGGGCGAAGCCCAGTCGTGCCGTCTCGCGCGCCAGGAAGGCGTGCGGAATCTGCACCATCATGCCGGCGCCGTCGCCCATCAGCGGGTCGGCGCCGGTGGCGCCGCGATGCTCGAGGTTCTCAAGAATGCGCAGGCCGTCCTCGACGATGCGGTGCGACTTCCGGTTCTTCAGGTTGACGATGAAGCCGACGCCGCACGAGTCCTTTTCGTGCGCCGGGTCGTACAGACCGTCGGCGACGTCAGCCGAAATCCCGAAGGGCGGGGCGGCGGCGCGAGCGGCAGCGTCTTTGTCGGCGGAAGCAATCGCTCCGCTCGACAACAACGTGCCGTCCTTCCGTGCCGTTTCCATGATCGCCCTCACTCGTCTTGAGCAGTCTGGCGCACCTGCGCCGCCGTCGCCAGCCGTCGGCCTGCCGAAAGGCATGCCGATGCCCATGCAACGGTCGTTCCCATTTGTCGGCGGCTGCGCACGTCGTGCGAAGACCGGCTTTTTCCTCCCCGCGGGCCGTCGCGGGCAATCGAGCCACGCGATCTCCGCCAACCGCAATTTCCCCAAGTCCCCTGCGGCCAATTGGACAGTGATCCTGTCCTATTTCATAATATATGACAGATTTCGAATCGGTCAGCAAGCGGAGTCCGCTGGCGGCCGCACTCCAGGTACACAGCCTGCGATTTAGTTGCGCATCACCATCGCCGTGCAAGGGTGCTTGCGCGGTTTTCGCCGCCGCTCCACAAGTGCGCGATGATCTTTGCAAGCGATAATTGGTCGGGCGCCTCGGAGCGCGTCATCACGGCTCTCGGCGACGCTGCCCGCAAAGGTGGCCCGGCCTACGGCGCCGACGAACTCACCAAGGCTGTCGAGCGGCGCTTTACCGAACTATTCGAGCGCGAGGTTGCGGTCTTCCTCGTCGCGTCCGGCACCTTCGCCAACTCGCTCTCGCTGTCGGCCTACGCCCGGCCGGGCGGCGTCATCTTTGCCCATCGCGAGGCGCACATTCAGGTCGATGAGGCCGGTGCGGCGGAGTTCTTCGGCGGCGGCGCCAAGATCGTCGGTCTTGACGCCGACGCCGGCAAGATTGCGCCCGATACGCTCTCGGCGGCGATCGCGCGATTTCCGGCGGAGGGTTTTCACCACGGCCGTCCCGTCGCCGTCAGCCTGACGCAGCTCACCGAACTCGGCGCCGCCTATACGCCCGCAGAGGTCGCCGCCTTGGCGAAAATTGCCAAGGCCGCCGGGGCTGCCGTCCACATGGATGGGTCGCGTTTAGCCAACGCCGTCGCCGGCCTCGGCGTGTCGCCCGCCGAGATGACGTGGAAGGCGGGCGTCGACGTGCTCTCCTTCGGCGGCACCAAGAACGGCTGCATCGCGGCGGAAGCCGTTGTCTTCTTCGACCCAGCAAAAGCGCGCGACGCCGGCTTTGCGCGTCAGCGGGCGGGGCAGGGCTTTTCAAAAAACTGGTTCATCGCCGCCCAGCTTGCCGCTTATCTCGACAAGGGCCACTGGCTCGATCTTGCCCGCCACGCCAACCGCATGGCAGCGAAGCTCGCGGCGGTGCTGCGCCAATCCAACAAGGCGCGCCTGGCCTTTGAGCCCGCGGGCAACGAAGTCTTTGCCATCCTGGAAACCGCGGTCAACCAGCGGCTGCGGGCTGCCGGCGCGGTTTACTATCCGTGGAGCCCCGAATGCCTGCCGGTCGCCGAGCGGCCGGGTCCGGGTGAGGTTCTGGTCCGCTTGCTGGCGAGTTGGCAGACGATGGCCGAGGAAGTCGACCGCTTCGCCGAGCTGTTCGGCTGAACTCCAAAAAGCAAAAGGCGCCCCGGTGCCGGGACGCCCTCCGATGGTCAGGTCACGGATGCCCGTGGGAGGTCAGGCGGCAACCTGATCGATCAGCTTGGCGCTCTTGGCCTTGCCGGTGGCAATGGCGATGGTGCGCGGCTTCATGGCCTCGGGAATCTCGCGGATGAGATCGACGTGGAGCAGGCCGTTCTCAAGGGTGGCGCCCTTGACCTCGACATGGTCGGCGAGCTGGAAGCGGCGCTCGAAGGCGCGCGCGCCGATGCCGCGGTAGAGGAATTCGGATTCCTTCTCCGTTGCCTCGGCCTTTTTCTCGCCCTTGACGGTGAGCGTGTTTTCCTTGGCTTCCAGCGTGAGCTCGCCTTCGCCGAAGCCTGCGACCGCCATTGTGATGCGGTAGGCGTTCTCGCCGGTGCGCTCGATGTTGTAGGGGGGATAGGTCTGCGCCTCGTTGTTCACGTTCGAATCGAGCAGATTGAACAGCCGATCGAAACCAACGGTGGAACGATAGAACGGGCTGAGATCGAAAGTACGCATGGATAGTCCTCCTTGAGAAGCGACTGTGGTTGGATCAGAACCCGCGTCAGCCCGCCATTGGGCCAGGCTTTCTGCCGGTTCCGCGGACCCCATCTGGGCGTCCGCCCCCAATAGATGGGCACCCCAAAATGCCGCTTCAAGGGCTTCGCCGGCACCGAAACTGAACAACCGATGAATGGCTTCTTTGGCCGCGGTTCAGGCGCGGTTGCTAAGATAGGCAACATTGTCCGGTCGGGTGCGTTCATGCCCGACGCCGGAAAAAGCCAGCCCGGTGCCGCTTTCGCCCCCCTCCGGTACCGGTCCTGACACCGGCGGCGTCCCCGCGACGCCGCCGGTTTTATTTTGGCGTTCCTTGAGCGGACCGACCCCCTCGTCTAATCAGGCGGTCATGGAGCTCATCGCCATTGACGGCAATCCCATCCCTGACGTCGCCATCGTCGGCACGGTGATTGCGGCCGACGGCGTGCGGACCCGTTACGCGCGCTGGCGCGCCAGTGTCCGTCCCGTGCTCGGCACAATCTGTCTGCTGCCGGGCTTGGGCGAGGCGATCGAGAAATATTTCGAGACGATCGAGGATCTGCGAAAGCGGGGCTTCGCCGTCGCCGCCCTCGACTGGCGCGGACAGGGTGGCTCCGACCGGCGCCTCCGCGATGCCAACAGGGCGCACGTCGACTCGTTCGCCGAATACGATCGCGACCTCGACGCCTTCATCCATCAGGTCGTGCTGCCCGACTGCGCGCCACCCTACTTTGCGTTGGCGCATTCCCTCGGCGGGCTCGTGGCGCTGCGCGCCGCCCAGGAGGGTCGAGCGAGTTTCACCCGCATGGTTCTGGTCGCTCCGCTGGTGGGCTTCGGGCGCATGCGTCCCCCGGAGCCGTTGGCACGGCGGCTGGCGCCGGTGATGACGGCGGTCGGGCTGGGCGAACTCCGGGTGCCCGGTCAGGAGAACGCCACGATGGCGCGTGTTCCTTTTGAAGATAATCCGCTGACCGGTGATGCCGCCCGGTTCGCCCGCAACCAGGCGCTCGCCATCCAGTTGCCGCAGCTCTTCGTGGGAGTGCCGACTTTCGGCTGGTACAATGCCGCACTAGGCGCGCTCGCCGAGACGGAGGACGCACCGTTCGCCGCCGCGATCAAGATTCCTGCGCTGGTCGTGGTTGGTGCGCTCGACCGGGTAGTATCACTCACCGCGGTCGAGCGTTTTGTCGCAGACATGCGTACCGGCGGCAAGGTCGTCATTGCCGGCGGACGCCACGAACTCCTGATGGAGCGCGATCAGATCCGCGAGCAATTCCTTGCCGCATTTGATGCGTTTGTTCCCGGCTCGTGAGCCGGGTATTCCGGCTACGCAGCGAAACCGTTGCTAGCGCAGCGAAACCACCATGCCGCTGAGGTCAACGTTGACGATCAGACCGACGACACGGCTAGCGGTGAGGGTGAGGATGGCGCCCTTTTCGTTGGTGAGCGTGATGACGCCAGCGCCGGCGTTGCCTGCGGCAGCACCCGCGCCGACAGCGGCATAAACGCCGGCGATGTCGGACGGGCTGCGGATGTGGCTGACTGCGCCCGAGAACCTGGTCTCGGAGGCGCCGATAATGAAACCCGCGCTCAAGCCGCCAATCGACAGTCGATAGTTGCTGCCATGGAACGCGAGAGAACCGTCGCCGCCCGAACCGCCAATACCGAAGCCGGCCTTGACGACCTTGAGGTGGACGCTGCCGGTATCGGCGTAAGCCGACGCGGTCATGGCCGCGAGGGCAGCAATGGCGATGGCCGATTTGCGAATTGTCGATGCGAACGACATGGATAATTCCTCCGTTGAAAAGGCTGAGTGGAAGGGAATGAACCGCTAACCCGGCGGCGCCGGAAAGGTTCCAATACCCTGTCGAACGCCGGGGTCAATCCCCCTGTTTTCTGCCGCCTCTAACCGGACAGCTTTGCCAGGACCGCGTCGTGGATCCGGCGGTCTCCGCTGGCAACGACCCGCCCGCCGCCGGACGCCGATCCGCCCGCCCAGTCCGTGATCTGGCCGCCGGCACCTTCCAGAATCGGGATCAGCGCGACGATGTCGTAGGGCTGCAGGCCGGCTTCCACCACCACGTCGGCATGCCCTGCGGCGACCATGCAGTAGGCGTAGCAGTCGCAGCCGTAGCGAGGCATACGCACGGCCGTTTCGACGCGGTTGTAGGCGGAGCGATCGGCGCCCTCGAACAGCGCGGGCGTGGTGGTGAACAGCGAAGCGACCTCAAGCGCCTGGCAGGGGCGCGTCTTTATGGCCCTGGCGCCACCGGGACCGGTGTACCAGGCCTTGCTGCCATCGCCGGCAAAGCGCTCCCCGGTGAATGGCTGCGCCATCATGCCGAGGATCGGCTTGCCGGCGCGTTTCAGCCCGATCAGCGTGCCCCAAACGGGCAGGCCGGTGATGAACGATCGCGTGCCGTCGATCGGGTCGAGAACCCAGACGAACTCCGCATCGGGCCGCTCCGGCCCGAACTCCTCGCCGACGATGCCGTGATCGGGATAGCTCGCGTTGATAAGAGTGCGCATTGCCTGTTCGGCGTTGCGGTCGGCAATCGTCACCGGATCGAACTGTCCTGACCGCTTGGTGGCGACCGCAGGGCCTGCCCGAAAATGCGGCATGATCGAATCAGCGGCAACGGTCGCCAGGCGATCCAGGAAGGCGGCGAGGGCGTCGAGGGCGGTCATTTGCGCGATGCGTGACTGAGGGGCAACATCAGGCGTTGAAGCCTCGACGGGCCCACAGCTCGCAGAATCCTGTCATTTCGGGACCGTCGCCGATGTGCTGCGCCGCGTCATTCTGTCCGTCCACAGGCAGTCCTTGGCTCTTGATTTTGTGCGATGCGTTCAGCAATTATTGCAGTGCGGCAGTGATGCCGTATGCCCTCCTTGGGCGTTTCCTCCCTAGACTTGGGCCGCCTCGCCAAAAGCGAGCGGCCCTTTTTCTTGTCCGCCTTCCGCTCAAAGATTACTCGGCGGCTTCAGGCAGGGACAGGAATCCATCCTGGAACGCATCGACCAGCGCCGCCAGCAGACGGGTGAGGTCAGCGGCGAGCCTGCCGAAGCCGGCGGTCTTCTCAAGTGTCCGCTCGTCCATGTAAAGGTGGCGGTTGAATTCGACCTGCATGGCATGCAGCCCGCGCGCCGGCTGGCCGTAGTGCTCGGTGATGAAACCGCCGGCGTAGGGCTTGTTGCGGCTGACCGAATAACCGAATCCGCCCAACAGGCTGGCGACGAGATCTGTCAGCGCACTTGAGCAACTGGTGCCGTAGCGATCGCCAAGCACGACGTCGGGGCGCAGCCGCCCGTGCATGCCGCGCACCGTCGAGGGCATCGAGTGGCAGTCGATGAGCACGGCGACGCCGAAGCGGGCGCGAGTCGCAAGCACCAATTGGCGGAGCAGGCGGTGATAGGGCTTGTAGACGAGATCGATGCGGCCGAGCGCCTCATCGACGTTGAGCGGGCGGGCGTAGATTTCCTCGCTCTCCGACACGATGCGCGCGATGGTGCCGAGGCCGCCGGCGACCCGCACCGAGCGCACGTTGGCATAGGTCGGCAGGTGCCCATCGAACATCTTGGGGTCGAGTTCGTAGGGTTCGCGGTTCACATCGAGCCAGGCGCGCGGGAAGTTGGCCTTGAGAAGGGGAGATCCAAGGGCGGCCGCCCCGGCCATCAGTTCGTCGACGTAGCTGTCCTCAGAGCGGCGGATGGCTTTCTCGTCGAGGCGCGAAGCGGCGAGGAAATCGGAAGGGTAGCAAGCGCCGCTGTGAGGCGAGTTGAGAACCACCGGCAAACGGTATTCGACGGGGGCGATCACCTCGAAGGCGGGCTTGCCGGAAGATTCAGTGGCGGGTTGCATCGCGCGGTTCGTGGGACGCACTCTTGGGTTGAGCGGAGGCACACGATGTTGCCAACATCGGCATGCTGTGTCCACAGAGGAGGCGTGCAATCGACCCGGCTTCGCCGCATGATGCGCTCCAGGCATGGGACGGGCATCTTCGACGGATAGTGCGCCTGGACGAGCCGGGCGCCCTCGCCCAGCAGAGGCCGCATGATCTGCCATAGGTTTCGCACCATTTTCGTCCACATCCCAAAAGCGGGCGGCCAGAGCATCGAACAGGTGTTTCTGGAACGAATGGGCCTGTCGTGGCAGCAGCGCGCCCCGTTGCTCATGCGCGAGAACATCGACCCTCGCTGCGGCCCCGAGCGGCTCGCGCACCTCTATGCGTCCGAATACCTGTCGTGCGGTCACGTCGCACCCATCGACTTTGACGACCATTTCAAGTTCGCGGTCGTCCGCAATCCCTGGGCCCGGCTCGTGTCGGAATACAAATTCGCGGCGGCCGGGAAAGGCGTCTCTTTCGCTGACTTTCTTTTCAAGTGGTTCCCGGCGCCGGGCCTGTCTGATCGCCGTCGCCATCTGGAGCCGCAGGTGAAGTTTGTCTGCGACGCTGGCGGAAAGCCTATGGTTGACGCGATCGTTCGGCTGGAGTCGATCAGCGCCGATATCGGACCGGTCCTTGAACGTGTTTTTGGAGTCAGGTTGGCGCTCCCGGTCGCCAATGAATCGCCCGACCGGCGCGACTACCGGACATTTTACGACGACAAGTCGCGGGCCTTTGTCGCCGATTTCTACCGCGACGACATCGAGCTTTTCCAGTTTTGGTTCGATTGAGGCCGGCAAACGGCGGCTAGGTGGTGCCGGCGGTTGCGCTGTTCATGCGATCTTTACTCGGGTAAGAATAACCATCGCCGTCCCGCTGACGGTCTTGTAGCCGTCGCGGCATTCGGGGGTACAAAATCGCGCCGATGACACGCATCCTGCTTGCCGAAGACGACAACGACATGCGCCGATTTCTGGTCAAGGCGCTGCAGAATGCTGGGCACGACGTAGTCGCCTTCGACAATGGCAGAAGTGCTTACGAGCGTATGCGCGAGGAACCGTTCACCCTCCTGCTCACCGACATCGTCATGCCGGAGATGGACGGTATCGAGCTGGCGCGACGCGCCACCGAACTCGATCCTGATCTCAAGGTGATGTTCATTACCGGTTTTGCTGCGGTGGCGCTCAATCCCGATTCGAACGCGCCGAAGGACGCCAAGGTCCTGTCGAAACCGTTCCATCTCAAGGATCTCGTCAACGAGGTCGAGAAGCTGCTCGCTGCCTGAGGGGCCGTCAGGCTTGATGCCGCCCGCAAGGGCCGGTATACCCCGCCCCTTGGCTGACTTTTGTTGGTCGGCACGGAAACGGATGGGCGCGTAGCTCAGCGGGAGAGCACACCCTTGACATGGGTGGGGTCACAGGTTCAATCCCTGTCGCGCCCACCATCCGCGCCCGTAGATTTCCAATTCTTCAAGCGTATTCGAGCCGACGCATCGTGTCGCCGATTTCGGCGAGCGCGAGTTGGCGCAGCGCGTCGGTGTCGGGCGTTTCGAGCCGGTCGGCGGGAACGCCCTGAATGACGTTGGTGGTCCGGTTCGGCGGAAGCACATCGCCGGGGCGCTGTCCCAATAGATCGCTGAGACCTGAAATCGTATCGCGATAACGGTCCCGCAGCTTGTCGTACCGAATGACGACGAGACGGTCACGACCCTCGGCTGCTTCAACCCAACCTTCGACATGCTTTGCCCACCGATCGAGCAAACTGCCGCGCTGCTTCATCTGATAGCGCAGCATGCGTCCTTCGGGCTCGCTGCGTGCGAAGTCGAGGACGTCACCCGCCCGCGGCCCTTCATGCCAGCGCCAACGCTGAATGAACCGCCAGAATGAAATCATGACGTCAGCCGGATCGCGATGGATATAGAGAATAACGGCGCTGCGCAGCGCCTAGTCGAGAACACCCTCGAAGAAATCGACCGGGTGATGCCATTTGACCAGCAAGCCGTTCAGCACCGAGCCAAGCGAATGGGCCACTGCTGGAGGATCGAAATAGTTGATGTCCAGACTGCCGTTGTCGAAATTGAGGAACTGGGTGGCGGGGTAGCCGTAGGCCCGACCAAGCGCATTCATCAGGAAATGCGTTCCGGAGCGCTCGTGGCTGACAACGATAATCTTCGGCCGCTGCGCGGGGCGGGCCCGTCGCGACGTCGCTCCAGCGCACTACGCCTATCGACGACGACGCATGTCCGCGCCGTCGTCCGTCTTTGGCTGCCAGGAATTCTAGTTCAGCGACTCGCCTTGCGGGCCGGGCGCTTGGCCGCCTTCCGCGTCTTTGACGCTGCGGACTTCATCATCCGCGACGATTTCTTGGCGGCGGATTTCACCGCCGATTTGGCAGCGGTCTTGGCACGGGCCGTCGTCTTGGCAGCGGTCTTTGCCGCTGTCTTGCCGGCGGCTTTCGTCGAAGTCCGTGCCTTCCGCTTGGTGGCGGTCATGGTGCGGCTTACTGCCCGCTTGGCGCTCTCGATAACCTCGTCGGTTTCCTTCGGCGCGAGGAGGCGTGCCACGCCCGCTGCCGCCACTGCGCCGAGCACTGCTCTTGTGATACCCATGATTTTCTCCGGAGACTTTCGTTGTATAGCCGGGCTCAACGCGCTGCGGCACCATTTGGTTCCGGGCCACCGTCAGGAGAGCTTTGCCATGACGTGGCGCACGACCGAGTAGTCCTCCAGCGCATACACGCTCATGTCCTTGCCGTAGCCGGACTGTTTCATGCCGCCGTGGGGCATCTCGTTGGTGAGCATGAAGTGGCAGTTGATCCAGGTGCAGCCATACTGCAGCCGGGCCGCCACCGCCATCGCCTTGCCAACGTCCTTTGTCCACACGGATGAGGCGAGGCCGTAGTCGGAGTCGTTCGCCCAGGCGACCGCGGTTTCGGGGTCGGTGAAGCGCGTCACCGACACTACCGGCCCAAACACCTCGCGGCGCACGATCTCGTCCTGTTGCGTGGCGCCGGCGACGACGGTGGGCGTGTAGTAGAAACCCGGGCCGGGCGCGCGTTTGCCGCCCGTCGCCACCGAGATGTGCTTCACCTCGCTGGCGCGCTCGACGAAGCTCGCGACGCGCTCGCGCTGGCGCTCCGAGATCAGCGGCCCGATCTCGTTCTGCGTGTCGTCGGCGCGGTCGAACGCGATTGTGGAGACGGCCGAGGACAGATCGGCGACCAGCTTGTCGTAGACCCTGGAGCCGGCGTAGATGCGGCAGGCGGCGGTGCAGTCCTGTCCGGCGTTGGCATAGCCGAACACGCGCACGCCCTCGACCACGGACGCGATATCGGCGTCGTCGAAGACGATCACCGGCGCCTTGCCGCCCAGTTCCAGATGCGTGCGCTTGATCGTCCGGGTCGCCGCCGCCAGCACCTTCTTGCCGGTGGCGATGTCGCCGGTCAGCGATATCATCGCCACCTTCGGATGATTGATCAGCGCGTTGCCGACGCTCTCGCCGCGCCCGATGACGACGTTCAGCACGCCCTCGGGCAGCACTTCCGAGGCGATCTTCGCCAGCTTCAGCGTGGAAAGCGGCGTCTGCTCGGATGGCTTCAGCACGACGGTGTTGCCGGCGGCCAGCGCCGGGCCGATCTTCCACGCCGCCATCATCAGCGGGTAGTTCCACGGCGCGATCGACGCCACCACGCCGATCGGGTCGCGACGGACCATCGAGGTAAAGCCCGGCAGGTACTCGCCCGCCGCCGACGCCGGCATGACGCGCGCGGCGCCGGCGAAAAAGCGCAGCACGTCGATGACGGCCGGCGTTTCGTCGCGGAGTACCGTGTGGCGCGGCTTGCCGCAATTCAGCGCCTCGAGGTCGGCGAATTCCTGTTGCTCCGCCGCAATGCGGTCGGCGAGGCGCAGCAGGTAGCCGGCGCGTTCGCCGGGCGTCGTGCGCGACCAGGTGGCGAAGGCCTTGTCGGCTGCATCCACGGCCGCCTCGACCTGCTCGGTCGAGGCCTCGGGCAGCGACAGGATCACCGTGCCGGTGCGCGGATTGAAGATCTTTTCCTCGTGCTCGGTGCCCTTCACGAAGCGCGATCCGATCAGCATCTCGGTGTGCATGGGGTGCTCCCTGTTATTTGCCCTGGCCGGCGACCGCATCCTTGCCCTGCGTCAGGTAGTAGGCGGCAAGGATCGGCAGGAACGTGATGGCGATGACGAATACGGCGACGACGTTGGTGACCGGCCGCTGGCGCGGACGTACCAGCTCCGACAGCATCCAGATCGGCAGCGTCGTCTGCTGGCCGGCGGTGAACGTGGTGACGATGACCTCGTCGAAAGAGAGCGCGAACGCCAGCATGCCGCCGGCTAGCAGCGCCGTGGCGATGTTGGGCAGCACGATCACGCGGAATGTCTGGAAGCCGTCGGCGCCGAGGTCCATCGAGGCCTCGACCAGCGACGGCGACAGGCGGCGGAAGCGGGCGACGGCGTTGTTGTAGACGACGACGATGCAGAACGTGGCGTGGCCCAGAACGATCGTCCAGAACGAGAACGGGATATTGGCGAGGTCGAAGGCAGCGCGGAGCGATATGCCGGTGACGATGCCGGGCAGCGCGATCGGCAACACGAGCAGCAACGAGATCGCCTCGCGGCCGAAGAAGCGCGAGCGGGCCAGCGCCCCGGCGGCGAGCGTGCCGAGGACCAGCGCCAGCGCGGTCGCCAGCGTCGCGATGCCGGCCGAGAGCTTGAGTGCGTCGAAGATGTCCTGCCGGCCCCAGGCGACGCCAAACCAGCGCAGCGTGTAGCCGGTGATCGGAAAGGCAAAGCTGCGATCGTCGACGTTGAAGGCGTAGAGCACGATGAAGCCGAGTGGCACATAGATGAACAGCAGCCCGGCGCCGGCGGCGATCTTCAGCCCAAGCGAGGCGCCGTCAGAGCGCATCGAACGCCCCGATCCGCCTGGCGATGGTAAGCAGCACGCCCATGACCACGATCGGCACCACCGAGAAGGCGGCGGCGAGGGGAATGTTTCCGGCCGTGCCCTGCTGGATATAGACGACCTGGCCGAGGATCAGCGACGACGGGCCGACGATCTCGGGCACGATGTAGTCGCCGAGCGTCAGCGAAAAGGTGAAGATCGCGCCGGCGACGACGCCGGGCAGCGCCAGCGGCAGGATCACGCTGCGGAACGTGCGCCCGGGACTGGCGCCGAGATCGCCCGACGCCTCGATCAGCGACACCGGCACGCGCTCCAGCGCCGCCTGCACCGGCAGCACCATGAACGGGATCCAGAGATAGAGGAACACCAGCACCATGCCGATGTAGCTTGTGGAGAGCGACGGTCCGCCGACGGTCGGCAGTGCGAGGATCGCGTCGAGAATCCACGATGCATGCAGTCGCGCGAAGACCCAGCCGATGACGCCTTCCTTGGCGAGCAGCAGTTTCCACGCATAGACCTTGACCAGATAGCTCGACCACAGCGGCATCAGGATGGCGACATAGAACGCCGCCTTGACGCGACCGCGGGCGTAGCGCGCGGCGTAATAGGCAATGGGGAAGGCGACGATGACCGCCAGGATGGTCACGACCGCCGCAACGGTTGCGGTGCGGACGATGACATCCAGATTCGCCGGCTGGAAAAGCTGGCGATAGGTCGCGAGCGTCGGCGAGCGCACGACGACACCGGAAAAATCGTCGATGGCGAAGAAGCTTTCCGCCAGCAGGGCAAAGAGCGAGCCCAGGTAAACGACGCCCAGCCAGAGCATCGGCGGAATCAGCAACAGCAGCAGATAAAAGCCGTGGCGCGCGGTCAGCACGTCGGATATGCGGCGGAGCAGGCGCTCGTGCGGGGCAGGGATAGTGGCGGCGACGAGACTCATGGCCCGTCCATCAGGTGAAGCGCATCGCGCGCGAAGGCGAGGCGCACGCTCTCGCCCGGCCGGGTCGGCCCGCCCTGCGCCGAGAGGGCGGCAACCAGTTGTCCGGCCGGCGTCGCCACTTCGATACGCTTGGTGGCGCCGTGGTAGAGCACCTCGCTGACGGTGCCGGCGACAACTACCGCATTGTCGGGCGCGGCAGCGTCATCGGCGAGCACGCCGATTTTCTCCGGCCTCAGACTCGCCGGTCTCGGCGACCCGATCCATGTCGCGGTCATCGCCGGTTCGATGACGTTGGAGCCGCCGACGAAATCGGCGACGAAGCGGCTACGCGGCCGCTCGTAGATTTCCTCGGGCGGCCCCACCTGGACCAGCCGGCCGTCGTTGAACACGGCGACGCGGTCGGCCATCGACAGGGCCTCGCCCTGGTCATGGGTGACGAACACAAACGTCAGCCCGAGGCGTCGATGCAGGCCCTTCAACTCGCCCTGCATTTCCTCGCGCAGCTTCAGGTCGAGGGCGCCGAGCGGTTCGTCGAGCAGCAGCACCTTCGGGCGCACCACCAGCGCGCGGGCAAGCGCCACGCGCTGCCGCTGGCCGCCGGAAAGCTGCGCAGGCTTGCGCGCCTCCATGCCGGCGAGCTTCACCAGCGCCAGCGCCTCGCGGCCAAGCGTCTCGCGCTCGCTCCGCCCCATGCCGCGCACCGTCAGGCCGTAGCAGACGTTGGCCAGCACGTTCATGTGCGAGAAGAGGGCGTAGTCCTGGAAGACGGTGTTGACCGGCCGTCGGTAGGCGGCAACGCCGGCAACCGGCTCGCCGAAAATCGAAATCGCCCCCGCGGTCGGCTGCTCGAAGCCGGCAATCAGCCGGAGGCAGGTCGTCTTGCCGGAGCCGGACGGCCCGAGCATGGCGAAGAACTCGCCGGGCGCGATGTCGAGGTCGAGCTGGTCGACGGCACGCACCTCGCCGAAGTGGCGCGCGACGCCCTGGAAGGAGACGGCGGCCGGAGTGTTCGTGCTCATCGGAAGCACCATAGCCCGGCCGCCGTCGCTGTCCTCAGAACGTCAGGTCATTGTCCCCCGACAATGGCGACGTAGTCGCTCGCCCGGCGCGAGTAGGGCACGCAGACGTCCTGCGTGGCGCACTTGCCGATCGGTGTCTTCCAGAAAGCGATCTTGTCGAAGTTGTCGGAGCCGTTGGTCGAGCAGCCGGTGTCGGTCAGGAGTTCGTCGCCCTTGCAAGCCGCGGGAACGGCTGGCACGGAGCCAAACCAGGCGGCGACGTCGCCCTGCACCTTGGGCTCGAGCGAGTGGTTCATCCACAGATACGCGCAGTTCGGATGCGGCGCGTTGACGTGCATCATCGTGGTGTCGGCCCAGCCGGTGGCGCCTTCGCTCGGCACGGTCGAGGCGATCGGCTTCTTGTTTCCCTGCAGCAGGTTCACCTGGTAGGGCCACGAACCGGAGGCGGCGACGCCCTCGTTGGTGAAGTCGTCAGTCTGCACGGTGGCGTCATGCCAGTAGCGCTGGACCAGCGGCTTCTGCTGGCGGAGCAGGTCGAGCACCGCCTTATATTGCGCCTCGTTCAGCTCATAGGGGTCCTTGATGCCGAGTTCCGGCTTGGCGCTTTTCAGGTAGAGCGCGGCGTCGGCGATGTAGATGGCGCCGGCGTATGCCTGCACGCGCCCCTTGTTCGACTTGCCGTCAGGCAGGTTCTGCTCCTGGAAGACGACGTTCCAACTGGTCGGCGCGGTGCCCTTGAAGGCGTCGGTGTTGTACATCAGCACGTTCGGGCCCCACTGGGAGGGGGTGCCGTAGTGGACGCCGTCCACGGTGTGCCACGGTGCGTTCTGCAGGCGCGGGTCGACGTTCTTCCAGTTCGGGATAAGATCGACATTGATCGGCTGCACCGCCTTGCCGGCGACGAGGCGAAGGCTGGCGTCGCCCGAAGCCGTGACCAGGTCGAAGCCGCCGCCGTTCATCAGCGTCACCATCTCGTCGGAGGGCCGGCGACCTTGACGTTGACCTTGCAGCCGGTGTCCTTCTCGAAACCGGTGACCCAGTCGTAATTCTTGTCGTCGGCTCCGTTCTCGATGTAGCCGGCCCAGGCGACGATATCGACCTCGCCTTCGCCCGGTCCCACCTTCGTCATGGCGGCAAAGGCGCTGACCGGAATGGCGCTCGCGAACGAGAGGGCGACCACGCTGGCGGTCGCCATCCTGATGGCTTTGTTCATGGAATTCTCCCCTGTTGCGGGTGGCGGGAGGGGGCCGCGACCGATGGGGCGCCCCTGCCACTCTCGCCAAAGTGTGCCCCGCGGCCTGATCCATCGCAAATACAAAATACAAAACGCTGCTATCGGAAACGGCGATGCGTCAGGCGGTCTCCTCGCCGCGCGGAAGCACGACATCGAGAAACCGCGTCGCCGCTTTCGACAGGGGCGAGCCGCGCCGCCAGACGACACCCACCCGCACCGGCGGCATCTGCTCGACCATCGGCCGCGCCTCGATGCGGTCGCCCTCCAGCGACCAAGGGCGATAGACGAGGTCGGGCAGCACGGCGATGCCGGCGCCGGTGGCGACGAGGCTGCGCACAGCTTCGACCGAACGGGTACGGAAGGCCACCGTCGGGCGCAGGCCATGCTCGCGCCAGAAAGCCTCCGCCGTCTCCTGGATCTCGTCGAGCGACAGCATGATCTGCCCCGCGGCGGCGATGTCGGCAAGGCTGACGGTCCTCGCCGAAGCGAGCGGATGGCCGAGCGGCAGCCACAGCCGGTAGGCCGACTGCACGATGGTGCTGGTCTCCAGTGCCGCCGTCTGGCGCAGGCGCGAAACCACCATCACCGCGACGTCCAGCTCGCCGTTGACGAGGAGATGTTCGAGATATTCAGGACTGTCCTCGAAGGCATCGACGGTGACCGCCGGAAACGCGCGGCGGAAGCGGGCAAGCAAATCGGCGAGGATGTAGCCGGCGACCACCGAGGAAGCGCCAAGATGCAGTTCGCCGGCCGGCGAATCCTCGCCCGGAAGCGTGCGGCCGGCGTCGGCGACCGTCTCGAGGATGCGGTTGGCATGGCGCAGGAACACCTGGCCCCGGTGGGTCAGCGTGACGCCGCGCCCGGAGCGTTCGAGGAGGAGTGCACCGAGGTCGCCTTCCAGCTCCTTCACGGCCTCGGTCACCGCCGATTGCGAGACCGAAAGCTGGCGGGCGGCCCCGGAAATCGAGCCGGATTCGGCGACGGCGACAAAGTAGCGGACCTGACGGAGGGTGAAATTCATGGGAGCGTCGGCGGCGGGTTCGCCGCCAGCCTAGGCGAGGGCGCCAACGGCGGCTATGCCGATGACCCAAAGCCCTCGCGAAAGCAGGGCTTCCCAGCCTTGACACCCGCGACCGTGCCCCATATTTTCCGCCGCGATCAGGGCGCGGGGCCATTCCCGCGCTCGTTTGTTTAGAAACCCGCCCGCGCCATGAAGATCCGCAACTCCCTCCGATCGCTGCGTGCCCGTCACCGCGGGAACCGGCTCGTGCGCCGCAAGGGCCGGGTTTACGTCATCAACAAGACCAACCGGCGGTTCAAGGCTAGGCAGGGGTGAGGCGCGGTTGCGGCGCAGCCGTAATTGATCAGTCCAGTGGACTCATCAAAGCGCCGAACTCCGGAGCATAGGCGGCCAAGAGCTGCCAAAGCGTCGCTCCACTTTCTTAAGATCAGCAGTAGGCGCGTTCATCGCCTCTTTCGCCGAAGTCCGAGGACGGAACCCGGGCAACCGCCATGCTGATCGCCCTCTACATCATCACAGCCATGAACGTCCTCGTCGCGGCGGGTTTCGCCGTCGCCGGCATCGTGAAGCCCGAGGCGGTCGTGCCCGGCCCCAGCACGTTGCCGTCGCGCATCTTCGCATTGTACGCGGCGGCACGGACGCTGCCGCTTGCGATTGTTGTTTTCATTGCCATAGCGGCCGGCGCGATCGTCGTGGTGGAGTGGCTGGCTGCCTTGGCGGGCGTTGTCCAGCTCGCCGACGCCGTCATTGGTGCCCGCCAGCGGGACGCCGGGAAGACCTTCGGCCCGCTCGTGATTGCCGTCCTTCAATTTCTTGCGCTGGCGCTGGTGCTGGCGGGCCGATAGGACCGATTGGCGGCCGTATTGCGTGCAGCCTTTGACCGGCCACTGCGCCCGCCCTATCCTTGCGTGATGCGGATCGTGATCGCGACACTCGCCGCCTGCCTCATCGCCAACGCGTTGCCCGCGGTGGCCGCAACACCAGATGCGTCCGCGGCGCCGAGGCCGGGGAGCCAGCGCGAGACCGAACCCACGCGCGATACCACCACGCGCGACCAGAAGATCGACGCGTTGCTGCAGACGCTGAAGACCACCACGGACGACACCGTCGCCGCCCAGGCAGAGAACAGTCTTTCGGCGATCTGGCTGGACTCGGGCAGTCCCACCGTCAACCTGATGATGGAGTGGACGCTTGCGGCGATGAAGGCCAAGAACTATCCGCTGGCCTTCGACTATCTCGACCGTATCCTGACCCTGAAACCCGACTACGCCGAGGGCTGGAACACCCGGGCTACTGTCTATTTCCTCGATGAGGATTACGGTCACGCCGTGGCCGACATCGAGCACGTGCTGAAGATAGAGCCGCGCCATTTCGGGGCGCTCTCCGGCCTCGGCGCGATCCTGCGCGAAGTCGGCAAGGACAAGCAGGCGCTGGAAGTGTTTCAGCAGGCCCTCGCGATCGATCCGCATCTCGACAGCGTGAAGAAGGCGATCGACGATCTGGACAGCAAGGGGATCGGCGGCCGCGCCTTATGATGCGCGGTAACGCCTGCGTGTTTTGACCGACCTCGCTGCCGGACCTAGCCTTCGAATCATGCCGATGCGAGCGCTCATTGCCGCCGCGTTGATCGCCGCCAGCATGCAGGCGCCGGCCGCGCTGGCTGCATCCGGCCACGATGCCCCGGCCAACAGCGTTCCGCTCAATCCGGAGAAGACGCTCCGCCTTAACCGGCTCTTCGAGGCGTTGCGCGCCGCACCGTCGAGCGAGGAGGGCGGCGCGCTCGAGCAGGACATTCTCGCCGAATGGCTGCGCTCCGGAGATGTCGAGGTGGACGGGCAGATGGCGGCGGCGATCGTCGCGATGAACACCGGCGATCTCGACGGCGCTCTCGCCATCCTCAACGATGTCGTCGCTAAGCGGCCGGACTACGTCGAAGGCTGGAACAAGCGGGCCACGCTTTACTATTACATGGACGACTACGATCGTTCGCTCGCCGACATCGCCGCCACCCTCCGGCTTGAGCCGCGCCATTTCGGCGCCCTCGACGGCCTCGGCATGATCATGATCACGCTCGGCGACCGCCGCCGGGCGCTGACGGCGTTCGAACGCGCCTACGCCGCCGATCCGGCGCAGGAAAGCCTGCGCGATACCATCGAGATGCTGAAGAAGGCCGGCGGCAAGGACATCTAGAGTCCGCCGAGGCTTATTTCGGCTCGTCGCCCACCACCGCGATGCGCAGCATGTTGGTGGCGCCGGGCGTGCCCAGCGGCAGGCCGGCGGTGATGATGATGCGCTCGCCCGGCACCGCGAAGCCGTCGTGGCGGGCGAGGACGCAAGCGCGCTCCACCATGCCGTCGATGTCGGCCGGCTCCTCGCCGACCACGCAGTGCAGGCCCCACACGATCGACAGGCGGCGCGCGGTGGCGACGACGGGCGAAAGCGCAACCACCGGCGTCTGCGGGCGCTCGCGCGCGGCACGCACGGCCGTGGTCCCCGACGAGGTGTAGCAGCAGATGGCGGCGAGGTTCAGCGTCTCGGCGATCTGGCGGGCGGCAGCGGAGATGGCGTCGGCGCCCGTCGCTTCCGGATCAGTGCGCTGGGCACGCAGGATCTGCACGTAGTAGGGGTCGCGCTCGACCTCGCGGGCGATGCGGTCCATGGTCGACACGGCTTCCATGGGGTAGGCGCCCGAGGCCGATTCCGCCGACAGCATGACGGCGTCGGCACCCTCGAAGACGGCGGTAGCGACGTCGGAGACCTCGGCGCGGGTCGGCGTCGGCGCGGCGATCATCGATTCCAGCATCTGGGTCGCGACGACCACCGGCTTGCCGGCGCGGCGCGCCGCGCGGGTTATCTGCTTCTGGATGCCGGGCACCCGCTCCAGCGGCATCTCGACGCCGAGATCGCCGCGCGCGACCATCAGCGCGTCGGCGTGCTCGATGATTGCACCGAGGTGCTCGACCGCCTGCGGCTTCTCGATCTTGGCCAGGATGCCGGCGCGGCCCTGCACGATCTGGCGCACCTCGATCAGGTCTTCCGGCCGCTGGATGAAGGAAAGGGCAATCCAGTCGGCATTGACCGCGAGGCCGGCGTCGAGGTCGGCACGATCTTTCGGCGTAAGGGCGGCAAAATCGATCGTCGAATCGGGAACGCTGACGCCCTTGCGGTTCGACAATACGGTACCGACCTCGACGCTGGTCACCGCCCTGTGCGGGCTCACCTCAAGCACCCGCAGGCGCACCTTGCCATCGTCGAGCAGCAGGCGATGGCCGGGCGCCAGCGCGGCCAGAATTTCCGGATGCGGTAGCTCGACCCGCTCGCCGTTGCCGGGCGTCGGATCGCTGTCGAGGACGAAGGTCTGGCCGGCGGTCAGCATGACCGTGCGATCGGCAAAGGTGCCGATGCGGAGCTTCGGCCCCTGCAGATCGACGAGGACGCCGATCGGCCGCCCGACGTCGGCCTCGATCTCGCGGATGGTCGCGACCAGCCGGCGCAGCACGTCGTGATCGGTGTGGCTCATGTTGATGCGGAACAGATCGGCGCCGGCGTTGAACAGGCTCGTGATCGTCCGCCGGTCGGATGAGGCGGGGCCGAGCGTCGCCAGGATCTTGACCTTGCGCGTGCGGCGCATCAGCCGGGCGCTCCGGCGTCGGCGGCAGCGGGCGGGCCAGGTTCGGTGAGCTGCACCGTCCAGCTTTTCTGCTCGCCGGTGTCCACCTCGAAGAAGCCCGAACGCTCGAAGCCGCGAGCGACGCAGTCCTCGATGCCGCGAATGGTGAACATCTTGTCGCGCGTGCACATCACCGCTTTCCCGCCCCAGACGCCCCCATGGTCGTAGTCCACGGCGTACACGTAGTAGAAGCGCGATACTAGCGTACCAGCCACCAGCGTCTCGCAACTGTCGCGCCCGACGTTCCACCAGCCTTCGGTGATCCATTGGCGGTTTTCCTTGTAGCCAATGGCGACGCCGACGCGGCTGCGCGTGCGGTTGCAGAGGCGCAATCCCGATCCATTGGAGTCCGACTGGCCGCCGGAAACGCCGGCCGTCGCGCTGGTGCCGGACAGCAGGCGTGCCTCGGCCTGGTCCTTGCCGGTGCTGGCGCGCAGGATCACGAAGACCACGACGAAGACAATCACGACCGCGGCGACGGCGGCGATGACGATCGTCTGACGGTTCAGCCGGGAAAGGGTGAGCGGTCGCTTCGGCACGGGTTTGGAGTACTTGCCCAACTCTTGACGGTGGATGTCGCCCGAACGACGGCGGACACTTATGACGCGACGACCTTGCCCCCGTCAACGCGCCGGGCGCGCGATCAGTCCCCGCACAACACGGCAGCATCATGAGCCGCGCGGGAAGCGGATGGCGCGCGTTGTCGGCGCCGACTATCCTCGCCGTCATGGAGATGAGCCCGACCCCGCCGGAGCCACGATCGATGCGCTCGGCGGCGGCGTTCCCACCGTTCGCCACCATCGACGGCGACCCGGCGTGCGGCCTGCTCCTCGTCTGCGATCACGCCGCCAACCGCGTGCCGGCCTCGTACGGCGACCTCGGTCTGCCCCCGGCCGAGTTCCAGCGCCACATCGCTTACGACCCCGGCGCGGCGGCCGTGACGCAGGCACTTGCGGCAAGCCTTGGCGCCCCGGCCGTGCTGTCGACTTTCTCGCGCCTTCTCATCGACGCCAATCGCGGCGAGGATGATCCGACGCTGATCATGCGTCTTTCCGACGGGGCGGTCGTTCCTGGCAACGCACATGTCGACGCGGCCGAGCGGGGGCGCCGCATTGCCGCATTCCATGCGCCCTACCACGCCGCCATCGCCGCGGCGGTCGATGCTGCGCTCGCCACCGGCGTAGTCCCGGCGATCTTCTCGGTGCACAGCTTCACGCCGGTATGGCGGGGCGCGCGGCGGCGTTGGCACGCTGGCGTGCTATGGGACAAGGACCCACGCCTCGCCGTGCCGCTGATCGAAGCCTTGCGCGGCGACCGCGGCCTCGTCGTCGGTGACAACGAGCCCTATGCCGGCGCACTCCTCAACGACACCATGTACCGCCACGCCACCCGCCGGGGCCTGGCGCACGCCCTGATCGAAATACGCCAGGACCTGATCGCGGAGCCCGCCGGCGTCGCCGCGTGGGGCGAGCGTCTCACCGCCATCCTGAAGGCGCTTAACCGCGACGCGGATATCCACCGCGTGCAGACCTATGGCTCGCTCGCCGACTAGACCCTCTCGACCCACGGCGCGATCTGGAAGAGGCCGAAGTCGACGAAGCTACCGCGGGCACGGGCGCCGCGGTCCTCGAGGTCGAACACCACCGCGACGTCGGTCAGCTCGTCGAATTTGGAACGGTTGAAGACCCGGTCGCAGAAGTCGTCGATGGGCTCGTCGTCGTTGACGACTATGGTCGAGCCGGTCTCGGCCCACCATTCGCTTTGGCTGAACTGCCTGAACAAACTGTCGTGCCGCTCGACGATCGATGCATTGGACGCAAGCTTGAACGTAACAAGATAAGTCGGCAAATCGGCCACCCCCCGGAGGTCGTCCACAAGTGCATTTCAGGTCCGCGCCGGTGGATTTTAGGGAAGCGGTGGACACAACGCCAGACGCGCTTGACCGCCTGTGGATAGTCCGCCAACAAACGGTCATTCATTCTTCGCCACAGCGTTACGAGAGGGTTCCGATGGCCGCCGCTTCTTCCTCAGGTTCCGTGAGTTTCGCCGCCGACCAGTTGCGCGCCATCGTCGAGCGCATCGAGCGCCTCGAGGAGGAGAAAGCGGCGCTGTCGGAGGATATCAAGGAAGTGTATGCCGAGGCCAAGGGCAACGGCTTTGACACCAAGATTCTGCGCACCGTCGTGCGCCTGCGGAAGCAGGATTCCAGCGAGCGTGCCGAGCAGGAGGCGCTGCTCGACCTCTATCTCCACGCGCTTGGCATGACGATCGCGATGGCGGCCGAATAGGCGCGCGTCGGCGGTGTCGACGGAGGCGACAACCTCGCCTCCGCGCCAGACGATAAATCTCTAGCGGATGGAAGCGATCAGCGATCCGTCGCCGAGATCGACCATCGACGGCTGCTCGACCAGGGGGCCGGAGAAGCGGTCGGTGCGCAGGTCGCGGTAGGCTACCGGCCCGAAGCCGGCGCCGAAGGTCACCGAGGGGGCGCTCAGCAGTCCCGGCATCTGGGCGAAGTCGGGCATGGTGAGCAGTGCGTAGGTCTTCTGGCGGGTCGACTGGACGCCCATCCACAGGCGCAGGCCCTGGGTGTCGAGCGAGGTCATCATCAGGGCGGGCGCTTCCATGTGCGGGCGCACGGCGAGGCGGGCGATGGTCACCGGCTGGCCGGTGGGGCCGGTGGCGATGCGCGGCCGGAGCTGGGGCAGCGGCACGCCGGCGGAGGTCATCGAAGCGCGGTGCACGCGCACGGGGTCGGGGGCGGCCGGCATGTCCGCCTCGGCGTACGCCAGCACCCCCGGCGAAAGCGGGGTCGGGTCGGTGTTGGTGCGCAGCACCGCGGTGGTGATGGCCTCGGCGCGCAGCGGCCGGTTGACGTCAATGGTGGCGACCACCGAGGTCGGCGTGATCGGCAGCGAGGCGCCGCGGCGCACCTGATCGCGGGCGGCCATGGCCTGCGCGAGGGCGGCGGGAACGGCCGGCGACGACCAGTCTTGCGGGGCGCCGAAGTCGAAGTCCTGGGCCATCGGCGATCCGGTTGCGGGCTGGGTGCCACGGGTCGGGCCGGTAAGCGAAGCCAGCACCAGCGTCATCGGCGGATGCGGGGCCGGCGCGGCAGCGCGTGCTACAGGAGCCGGCGCCGGCGGCGCGATCTCGGCAGGGGCGGCGGAATCATCCGGCGTGCCCATCGCCACCATGTCGGGCAAGGCAAGCAGATGACGCGGCGCGACGCGGGGCAGCGGCGTGTCGGCGGTGGCGTAGGCGGCGACCGCCACGGCTTTCCGCGCCGTGGCAGCGGGCGCCGCTGGTGCGTTGGCCGCAATGCTGTCGTCACCGTCGTCTTCATTCGAAGCGAGCTGGATCGGGCCGTCGTCGCCGCCGGTGCGGTCGGCGGCCGCGTCGGCCTTGGCGACCTGCGCCGGGGTCAGCACCGAATTGCGGGCGACGGCGTAGCTTGCCACGGCGCCGCCGTTGGCCTTGCGTGCCTCGTAGCTGGCAAGTGCCTCGGCGTAGCCCGGCATCGGCTTGCCGTCAGTCGGGATATCGAGCGTCTTGCCGTCGGGGAACACCGCCGCCAGCTCCTCGCGCGTCATACGCGGCCAGTGGCGGACGTTGCCGACGTCCATGTGGACGAACGGCGAGCCGGAGGTCGGGTAGAAGCCGACGCCGCCGATCTGCAGGCGAAGGCCGATGACGCGCAGCTTGGCGAGCGGTACATCCGGGATGAAGAAGTCCATCGCCTTGCCCTGCATGTGCAGGCTGTTCTGGGCGACGAGTTTGGAGCGGCGGCGAAGCATCGCGTTGGTGTCAGGCGAACGGTAGCCGCAGACGACGTGGACGTACTCGTGCGAACCGGAGTTCTGGTAGACCTGATAGAGCAGGTCGAAGAGCTGCGGGTTCATCTTGGTCGGCTGGTCTTTGCGCCAGTCGCGCAGGAACTCGTTGAGTTGCGCCAGCCCGGCCTGGTCGTAGACGCCGTTGCGCTTGAAGACGAACGTGCCCTGGGCCTGCGTGTGGATGTTGAAGAGCTTGAGCGAAAGGACTTCGGGGAGGGCGTCAGTGGGCGCGGTTGCCGCGACGCTGAGCAGGCAGGCTGCCGCCAGCGCCGCAATCCGTGTCAGCACGAGGTCCAGCCTACGACCAACAGGTCGTCTCCGGCGCGCCTGAGCTTGGATCCCCCGAACCGACAATATCCTCGCCGTCCCTATACTGAGACCTCGTGCAGGCCTCACCCCTCACCCAAAATTCCATTGTCGAGGCATGTGGTTAACGCCTCTTTACCAAACGCGTAAGACTAATGTGACTAACGCGCGCACTTTGAGTGTCCCCGCGGAACGGCGACGACCCTCAAATATTATGGGGGGATCATGGCAAATAGAAGGCTGATTCGGGAAGCCCCGTTCGCCTTAACCCGAGGCAATCGCTCGGGATTTGCATTAAACAGGGCCGAAAACCGGCGAAATCACGCTGGTTAACCGACTCTCACGAAAGCCCGAGCATCTGCTCCATGCGCCTGTCGTGGCCGTAGACGTCATTCCGCAGCTGCAGGGCGCCGCTGTCGTCGACCCAGGCCGTAAAGTAGGTGATGTGTACGGGCACGCGGTGGGCCAACTGGACCTGTTGTTCCGGGCCGCCCACCATGGCCTTAAGGGCTGAAACGGTGACGTTCGGCTCGCCCTGGAGAAGGACGGCCGCAAAATCCCAAGGGTTTTGGACGCGCATGCAGCCGTGGCTCAACGCCCGGTAGTCGCGCTGGAAGAAGCTCTTCGACGGCGTGTCGTGGAGATACACGGCGTAGGGGTTCGGGAACAGGAACTTGATCGACCCCAACGCATTGTCGTCGCCCGGCGGCTGCTTGATCTGCACGCGCTTCATATCTACGCTCTGCCAGTCGACCGAGGTCGGGTCGACCACCTGGAAATGGCCGTTGTAGTTGACGAAGACCTGGTAGCCGGCCATCGAGCCGGGATTGGAAAGCAACTTCGGCAGCATCTCCTTGACCGCAATCGAGGCCGGAACGTTCCAGGTTGGATTGACGTCGACGGTCTGGATTTCGTTGGAGAAAATCGGAGTTTGCTTGTCGGTCTGGCCGACGACGATGCGGGTGGTGTGGATCACCTTGCCGTTGCGATAGATGTCGAGGTTGAAATTCGGAATGTTGACGCGGACGTAAAACGGCCCGAGGTCCTCGGGCATCCAGCGCCAGCGTTCCATGTTGGCGATGATAGTGGAAACGGGATTGGCCGGCGGCTTGTTGAGCACGGCGAGCGCGTTCTTGCCGATCATGCCGTCAGCCTTCAGCCCGGCCGAACCCTGCCACGCCTTGACGGCGACGACGACCGCCGGGTCGTAGAGGTTGGGATCGACAGCCGGATCGGTGATCTTCAGGCGCTGGCGCAGGATCGCGACACGCGGATCGGTCATGCCCGGCTTCAGGCTCGGTCCGTCCGGCACCACGATGGGAGTGATCACCGGCGTGTTGCGGATCAGCGCAAGCTGGGCGAGCAGCTTCTGGAATTCGGGATGCTGCGGATTGTAGGAGGAAAGCGCCGCGTCCGTGTCGCCGGTGGTGACCAGCTTGCCCAGAACCTCGAGCGGGTCGACGAGGTGGGCCGGGTAATCGAAGTTGGGGCTGACCGCGGAGGGATCGAGGCGGCCCGAGTGGGCGTGACGGGCGTAGGTGACAATTGCGTCGCTCAACGCGACGTCAGCGCCGGCAACGGCCTCGATGGTCGCCGGCATTGCCTGTCCGAGCTGTGCCGGGGGCAGGGGATAGGCGGCGGGGTCGAGGCCATCGACGGCGGCGTTCTTGATACGCGCGATGATACCCAGCGCGCGCTCGGTGAGCTTGCCGTCGGCGGTCCACACCGGCGCGTAACCCTGCTCGGCATAGTATTCGGCGACGCCGGCCGCGTCGCGCTTGTCGAGGAAGGCGCCCTGCGTGCCGGCACCGGCGAGCGCGCCGCGGATTGCGGCGGTCATCGGGTCGACGATGCTGTCGTAGATCGGGTAGTCGGCGGCAGCCGGGGTGACGCTGGCACCGGCGTTTTTGGCCGTCTTTGCCGCCGGAGCTATCTTTGCGACGCGGATAATCTTCGCCGACGGTGCTGGCTTTTTCGTGGGGACGACCTGGCCGATGGGCGCCAGCTCTATCAGCGGCCTCTCCGTCGGTGCGGCAGCAAAGCTGCCACCAGCGATAGTCAGGGCGGAGGCCCCGGCAAGGGCTACAATCAGTGCGCGAACGACCATGGTAGTCAGCCTCGACCGGAAAAACCGCATGCAGGATGGACGCTTAAAGTTAAGCAGAAGCGCAAAGGGCCGGCCTTTTCAACCTTGGTGCAGGCGCTTCAAGCGGAATTTACCGCCTACTCGGCGGCAATTCCTGCCACTGTGTCCGAAATGCCAAGCTCTTTGAGCTTGCGGTACAGCGTCGAGCGGCCGATGCCAAGGCGGCGGGCGACGGTGGTCATGCGTCCGGCATAGCGGTCGAGGGCGAGGCGGATCATGACCGCCTCAACGTCGGCAAGGCGGCGGACCTCGCCGTCGGCGTCGAGCGCCGCGATGCGGTCGCCGTCGATCGCGGGCTGCGGTTCCGCCGGCAGGCCGAAATTGAACTCTACAGGGTCGACCGCGATCTCCTCGGCCGGCAAGGCGCCGTCGCGGGATTTCGGCAGCGCAGCGGCGTCCGCCACCCAGGCGCTGCCGTCGATATGAGCGGCAATCTGCGGAAACTCTTCCGGCGTCAGCACCGGCGCGTCGGCGAGCACGACCGCGCGGAAGACGGCGTTCTCAAGCTGCCGGATGTTGCCCGGCCAGTCGTAGCGGGACAGCATCTGGATCGCCTGCGCGTTGACGCCGCGGATGAACGATTTGCCTTCCTCGGCGGCGAAGCGCGCGGTGAAGTGACGTACCAGCGCCGGAATGTCCTCACGCCGCTCGCGCAGCGGCGGCACGCGGATCGGGAAGACGTTCAGCCGGTAATAGAGATCCTCGCGGAACTTGCCCGCCTTGACCAGGTCGATGAGGTTCTGGTTGGTCGCCGAGATCAGCCGGAAGTCGACCCGGATCGGCCGCTTGGCGCCGACGGGATCGATTTCGCCGTCCTGCAACGCGCGCAAAAGTTTGACCTGAATCTCGAGCGGCAGCTCACCGACTTCGTCGAGGAAGAGCGTGCCGCCGTGGGCCTCGCGGAACTTGCCGGTGTGCTTGTCGGCGGCGCCCGTGAAGGCGCCTTTCTCGTGGCCGAAGAGGATGCTCTCCACGAGGTTGTCGGGGATGGCGCCGCAGTTGACGGTGACGAACGGTTTCGCCTTGCGGTCGCTGCCGCCCTGGATGGCGCGGGCGATCAGTTCCTTGCCGACGCCGGATTCGCCTTCGATGAGGATCGGGATCTGGGAGGCAGCGGCGCGCTGGCCGAGCCGGATGACGCGCTCCATGGTCGGGCTGTGGGTGAGTATCTCGCGAAAGGTGAGAGTGCCCGAGGCGACGCGTTTCATCCGCGCCAGTTCGCCTTCCAGTGCCCCGACCTTGAGGGCGTTTTCGATCGATACCTGCAAGCGCTCGGCGGAGGCGGGCTTGACGACGAAGTCGATGGCGCCGGCGCGCATGGCGTTGACGACGACGTCGATGCCGCCGTGCGCGGTCTGCACGATCACCGGCAGCGAGCGCTCGCGCTCGCGCAGCCGGGCCAGCACCGCCATGCCGTCGACGCCGGGCATGACCAGGTCAAGGATGATGAGCGCGATGGCTTCGCTGTCGGCATTCGCCAGAAGGGTGAGAGCCGTCTCGCCGCTCTCTACCGCCGTCGCCTTATGGCCGAGCCGTTCGACCGCAGCGGAAAGCAGGCGACGCTGCACGGGATCGTCGTCGACGATCAAAATCTCTGTCGGCATCAGGGAGTCCCGGAGCGGCACATCTGGGCAGGATGATCGGGGCCGCGAGTTAAGCGGTGCTTAACCCGAGGGTCGTTGTTTGCGCTGATTTCCAGAATGGTAAAGCGGTGTTGCACGATTGCCGCGCGCGCCAACCGGAAAGGCTTGCGGCGGGTTGCGCCAGCGCCCTATCTGAAACTATTAACTGTCCGCCGCCCCAAGCATCCGGATATCTCGCAATGTCAGTGCGCCGCTTTTTCCATTCGCCGAAGGCCGTTGCCGGTGGCGCGGCCGAGTCTGCACTCGGCCCGATGCCGGAATGGAATCTCGACGATCTCTATCGCGGTCTCGACGACCCGGCGCTTACACGCGATCTGGCGCTGGCGGACAGCCGCTCACTCGATTTCGAGACGCGCTTCAAGGGCAAGCTGGTGGCGTTCGCCGGCGGGGCGGATGCCGGCGCCCGTCTCGCGGAGGCGATCGTCGCTTACGAAAGCCTCGAGGAACTGCTCGGCCGCATCGTCTCCTTCGCCGGTCTTGTCCACGCGGGCGACACCAGCGACCAGGCGATCTCGAAGTTCTACGGCGACGTGCAGGAGAAGATAACCGCGGCAAGCTCGCACCTTCTGTTCTTCCCGCTCGAGCTGAATCGCATCGCGGACGATGCCATCGAAGCGGCGATGGCCGACCCGGCGCTCGGCCACTACCGGCCGTGGATCGAGGACGTGCGCGCCGAGAAGCCCTACCAGCTCGAGGACAGGGTCGAGCTGCTTTTCCACGAGAAATCGGTCACCGGCTACGGCTCCTGGAACCGGCTCTTCGACGAGACGATGTCGGGCCTGCGCTTTACGGTCGACGGCGAGACGCTGGCGATCGAGCCGACGCTCAACCTCATGCAGGACCGGGATGCTTCCAGGCGGAAAGCAGCGTCCGAAGCGCTGGCCGTCACCTTCAAGGCGAATCTGCGGCTCTTCACGCAGATCACCAATACGCTCGCCAAGGACAAGGAAATTTCCGACCGCTGGCGCGGTTTCAAGGACGTGGCGGCGGCGCGCCACCTGTCGAACCGGGTCGAGCCGGCGGTGGTCGATGCGCTGGTCGCGGCGGTCCAGGCCGCCTATCCGCGGCTGTCGCACCGGTATTACAAGCTGAAAGCCAAATGGTTCGGGCGCCAGACGCTCGACCATTGGGACCGCAACGCGCCGCTGCCTGATGTCGCCAACGAGGCGATCCCGTTTGCAGAAGCCGAGGCGACGGTGCTCGACGCCTACGGAGCGTTTGCTCCGCAGATGGCCGCCATCGCCAGGCGCTTCTTCGACGGCCGCTGGATCGACGCGCCGGTGCGTCCGGGCAAGGCGCCGGGGGCGTTCGCCCATCCGACGGTGCCGTCTGCCCATCCGTACGTGCTGCTCAATTACCAGGGCAAGTCGCGCGACGTGATGACGCTGGCGCACGAACTCGGTCACGGCGTCCATCAGGTTCTGGCGGCGCCGCAGGGGGCGCTGATGGCGCAAACCCCACTGACGCTCGCCGAGACGGCCAGCGTTTTCGGCGAGATGCTCACCTTCCGCGCGCTTCTCAAGTCGACCACCGCCCCGAAGAAGCGGAAGGCGATGCTCGCCGGCAAGGTCGAAGACATGATCAACACGGTGGTGCGCCAGATCGCGTTCTACTCGTTCGAGCGGAAGCTCCATCTGGAGCGGCGCGAAGGCGAGCTGACGGCCGAGCGCATCGGCGAGCTGTGGATGAGCGTGCAGGCGGAAAGCCTCGGTCCGGCGATCGTCCTCCAACCCGGCTACGAGACTTTCTGGACCTACATCCCGCACTTCATCCATTCGCCGTTCTACGTCTATGCATACGCCTTCGGCGATTGCCTGGTGAATTCGCTCTACGCCGTCTACGAAGAGGCGGCGTCGGGCTTCCAGGAAAAATACTTCGCGATGCTCAAGGCCGGCGGCACCAAGCATCACAAGGAACTGCTGGCGCCCTTCGGCCTCGACGCCACCGATCCCAACTTCTGGAGCAAGGGCCTCGGCGTCATCGACCGGCTGATCAGCGAACTGGAGGCGATGGAAGAGACGTAGCGAACGCGAGGTGGCGTTCCTACATCGGGGGTCAGTTTGTCTCTTTGGAGCTGACGCCGATGCGTCTTGCCTTCTTCGTTCTCCTGATCCTGCTGATCGCCCAAATCGGCTTCTGGCATACGCTCGGCGCGGTGCTGGGTGCAGTGCTGATGTTCATGATCCTGATCCTGCTCATCTTGCTGGTGGTCGTCATTGGCGGCGTGGCGCTGATCGCGGGAATCCGATAAGCGGGTGCATTCGCCGCACCGAAGCGCCCGCGACCTCACGCCCTGATTGCCGCGGGCACGTCTTTTGCTATAAAGCCCGCGACTTTCGCCGAATCCGGTTCAGGAAGGAAGCACTGCCGATGGCCGATCATGCCGCCGAGGGCGCCGTCGAGATGGGTGGCGTCGTCGATGTCGCCGACCACTTGGAGACCTACCACGGCTTTCTCAAGCTGGTGAAATACGTCGCCACCGGCATCGTCATCCTGCTCATCCTGATGGCATTCTTTCTGCTCTGATCGCGCCGGCGGCGCTGCCGCCGCTTTGCTTCCACACCAGGGACGCTCCATGAAGATCGCTGTGCCGGCGGAAACCAACGAGACGCGGGTCGCGGCGACACCGGAGACGGTCAAGAAATTCATCGCGGTGGGCGCTACGTTCGCGGTGCAGGCCGGGGCGGGGACCGCGTCGCGCATCACCGACGCTGACTATCAGGCGGCTGGTGCCATGATCGGCGCCGACGCGGCCGCGACGGTGCTCGACGCCGACATCGTCCTCAAGGTGCGTCGTCCGAGCGAGGCCGAACTCAAGGCCTACAAGCCCGGCGCCATCGTCGTCGCCACCATGGATCCCTATGGCCACGAGACGGAGATCAAGGCGATGGCAGCCGCCAACGTCGCCGCGTTCGCGATGGAGCTGATGCCGCGCATCAGCCGGGCGCAGTCGATGGACGTGCTGTCGTCGCAGGCGAACCTCGCCGGCTACCAGGCGGTCATCGACGCCGCCGCGCAGTATGGGCGCGCGCTGCCGATGATGATGACCGCCGCCGGCACGGTTCCGGCGGCGCGGGTCTTCATCATGGGCGTCGGTGTTGCCGGCCTGCAGGCGATCGCGACCGCGCGCCGCCTCGGCGCCGTCGTCACCGCGACCGACGTACGTCCGGCCACCAAGGAACAGGTCGAGTCGCTCGGCGCCAAGTTCCTCGCGGTCGAGGACGAGGAATTCAAGAACGCCCAGACCGCCGCCGGTTACGCCAAGCCGATGTCGGCGGAATACCAGGCCAAGCAGGCGGCGCTCACCGCCGAGCACATCAAGAAGCAGGACATCGTCATCACCACGGCGCTCATTCCCGGCCGGCCGGCGCCACGCCTGGTGACGGCGGCGATGGTCGCCTCCATGCGTCCGGGCTCGGTGCTGGTCGATCTGGCGGTCGAGCGCGGCGGCAACGTCGAGGGCGCCAGGCCCGGCGAGGTCGCCGAGGTAAACGGCGTCAAGATCATCGGCTATCTCAATGTGCCCGGCCGTGTCGCGGCGAGCGCTTCGGCGCTTTACGCGCGCAACCTCTATGCATTCGTCGAGACGCTGATCGACAAGGCGGGCAAGAAGATCGCGGTCAACTGGGACGACGAACTGGTCAAGGCGACCGATCTCACCCGCGACGGCAAGGTCGTCCATCCGGCGTTCGCCGGCGAAGGAAAGAGCGCATGAGCGAACTCACCCCCGATCAGGCCGCCGCGGCCCTCGACGGCGCGCGCCAGTCGGCGCAGATGGCGCATGACGCGGCGACCGCCGCCACAGCCGCCGCAGTGCAGGCCCAGAATTATGCCGACCAGGTTGCCGATGCGGCGGGCGCTGCCGTCCATGTCGCCACCGGCGGCGCCATCGACCCGTTTGTGTTCCGCCTGTCGATCTTCGTGCTCGCCATCTTCGTCGGCTACTACGTCGTCTGGTCGGTGACGCCGGCGCTGCACACGCCGCTGATGTCGGTCACCAACGCCATCTCGTCGGTCATCATCGTCGGTGCGCTGCTTGCCGTCTCGGTGCAGCTCATTGACGGGAACAGCGGGCACTGGTGGGCGCGAGGCTTCGGATTCATCGCGCTCATCCTTGCCTCGGTGAATATCTTCGGCGGCTTCCTCGTTTCCCAGCGCATGCTGGCGATGTACCGCAAGAAGACTCCGGCGCCCGCGAAGAAGGCAGGCTGACCGCGATGATCAACCTCAACATCGCCGCGATCCTCTACCTCGTCGCCGGCGTCCTTTTCATCCAGGCGCTGCGCGGCCTTTCCAATCCGGAAACGTCTCGCCAGGGCAATTACCTCGGCATGGCGGGCATGGCCATCGCCGTCCTCACCACGCTTGCGGTCGCCGGCCCGAACTGGGCGAGCTTCGGGCTTATCGTGCTCGCCATCGCCATTGGCGGCGGCATCGGTGCCTTCATCGCCCGCTCGATCCCGATGACGGCGATGCCGCAGCTCGTCGCCGCGTTTCACTCGCTGGTCGGACTTGCCGCCGTGCTGGTCGCGGCCGCCGCGCTCTATGCGCCGGAAGCCTTCGGCATCGAGAAGATCACCGGCGGCATCGAGGGGCAGAGCCTGATCGAGATGTCGATCGGCGTCGCCATCGGCGCGCTCACCTTCACCGGCTCGATCATCGCCTTCCTCAAGCTCGACGGACGCATGTCGGGCAAGCCGATCCTGCTGCCCAATCGCCACCTCATCAATATCGGGCTCGGCGTCGCGCTGGTCCTGCTCATCGTCATCTTCTTCTTCAGCGAGGCGGCCGTCGTCTTCTGGCTGATCGTCATCGTCGCGCTGGTGCTGGGCGTGCTGCTCATCGTGCCGATCGGCGGCGCCGACATGCCGGTGGTCATCTCGATGCTCAACTCGTACTCGGGCTGGGCGGCGGCGGGCATCGGCTTCACGCTCGGCAACACCGCGCTCATCATCACCGGCGCGCTGGTCGGCTCGTCGGGCGCCATCCTCTCCTACATCATGTGCAAGGGGATGAACCGCTCGTTCATCTCGGTCATCCTCGGCGGCTTCGGCGGCGAGACGGCGGCGGCCGGCGATGCCGGAGAGCAGAAGCCGGTCAAGCTCGGCTCGGCCGAGGACGCCGCCTTCATCATGAAGAACGCCTCCAAGGTGATCATCGTGCCTGGCTACGGCATGGCGGTGGCGCAGGCGCAGCATGCCTTGCGCGAAATGGCCGACAAGCTGAAGGCCGCTGGCGTCGAGGTGAAGTACGCCATCCATCCGGTGGCGGGCCGCATGCCCGGCCACATGAACGTACTGCTGGCCGAAGCCAACGTCCCCTACGACGAGGTCTTCGAGCTCGACGACATCAACTCGGAGTTTGCACAGGCCGACGTTGCCTACGTCATCGGGGCCAACGACGTCACCAACCCGGCGGCGGAGGACGACAAGACCTCGCCGATCTATGGCATGCCGGTGCTGCAGGTGTGGAAGGCGGGCACCGTGATGTTCGTCAAGCGCTCGCTGGCCTCCGGCTATGCCGGCATCGACAACCCGCTCTTCTATCGCGACAACACCATGATGCTGCTTGGCGACGCCAAGAAGATGACCGAGGGCATCGTCAAGGCGCTCTGAGGGTTCACGCCCCCAACCTTTGCGTGCTATTGCGCTTTCGGGCCATCGCGAGGTGGGAAGGGCATGGGCACCGCTGATACGCTGCCAGTTCGTCGGAACGAAGTGATCGGCGTGCTGTCGCTGGCGACGGATTTCGCCATCGGCCAGCCGCTCGGCTACGGCTTGCGCTCCGCGGTTGCCAGCGTGGGGCTGGCGCGCGCGATGCGCCTCGGCGAACAGATCGCCACCGAAGCCTACTATCATGGCCTGCTGCGCTACTGCGGCTGCACGGCGGAAACCGACAAGCTCAACGCATTGTTCGGCGACAAGATCGCCATCCGCAAGAATTTCTCCACGATCGATCCAGCCGACGGCCCGGAGTTCGTGCGCGTGCTGATGAGCCACGTCGGTCCGGCGCGCACCGACCATCCGCCGCTGCAGCACGGCGACGAAAATTTCATGAACGTCGTCGGCCAGACGGTCGCGGTCTTCAGCGCGCACTGCGAGGTCGCGGCGCGCATCGGCGCGCGGCTTGGACTGCCGGAAAACGTCCAGAACAACCTCCGCCAGCTCTACGAGCGATGGGACGGGCACGGTTTTCCGAACCACGTGGTTGGCGAGGCGATCGCGCCGGCGGTTCGAATCGTCCTCGTAGTCCAGGATGCGCTGGCCCTTCTCGACATCATGCCGATCGAGCGCGTCGGGCCGGTCATCGCGGGGCGTAGCGGCGGCCCCTACGATCCGGCAGTCGTCGCCGCCTTCCTGCCTGTCATGCAGCGCCTGCTCGCCCCGGTCACCGATGAGGCGGCATGGTCGGCTGCGATGGCGTTCGATACCGCCGAGGACGCCGTTCTGTCGGAAGAGCAGATTGATGCCGTCTGCGATGTAATCGCCGACTTCGTCGATCTCAAGTCGCCGCTCATTGCCGGCCATTCGCGGGCCGTTGCCGCGCTGGTGGACGATGCGGCGAGGGCGGCCCGAATGTCCGACGCGGCGCGGGCCGAAATGCGCCGCGCCGCCCTCTGGCATGACATCGGCTATATCGCCATCGGCGGCACGGCGCGTTTCGATACCGCCGAGGGGTCGGAACGGAGCCGGCTGCATCCCTACTTCGCCGGCCGCATGGTGCCGCGCGCTCCCGGTCTTGCGGCCGTGGGGTCGATCATCGCCGAGCATCACGAGCGGCTGGACGGCAGCGGGTTCCATCGCGGCGTGCGGGCGAGCGACCTTCCCGCCAAAGGCCGCCTGCTCGCCGTCGCGGAGGCGTATCAGAACCTGGTCGAGGATCGGCCTTTCCGGGTGACGCTGACGCCGGCGCAGGCGGGCGCGCGGCTGCGCGAGGAGGTGAAGCGCGGGACGCTGGACGGCGAGGCGGTGGCGGCGGTGCTCGAGGCGGCGGGGCAGGGAAAGCGCGGCAAGAAGGTGCCGTTTGTCGCCGGCCTCACGGCGCGCGAGGTCGACGTGCTGCAACATGTGGCGCGCGGCGCCACCACCAAGGAAATCGGCGTCTCGCTGGGCCTGTCGCCCAAGACCGTCGACAACCACATCCAGTCGATCTACGGCAAGCTCGGCCTGAAAACCCGCGGTGGCGCGACGCTCTTCGCCATGGAGCACGGCCTCCTCCGCCCCGGCCAGAATTAGGGAATCCTCCTCACGAGGTCCGCCGTGTCCGTCGCTAGCTTCTCCAGGTCGTTAACCCAACACGGGAGAAGAAACATGAACGTTCAGGACATGCAGGCCACCAACCTCGGGCAGGTCCGCGCCGTCTACGACGCCTTCGGCAAAGGGGACGTACAGACGATCCTCGATAACTGCGCGCCGGCCATCCAGTGGCATTCGGGCGGCACGCGCGAAGACTTTGCGGCCTTCGGTTCGCGCAACGGGCTTGAGGGCGTGAAGAGCTTCTTCAAGGACGTGGCCGAGAATAACCAGTTCTCGCTGTTCGAGCCGCGCGACTTCTTCGCCAACGGCGACAAGGTCGTCGTCACCGGCCACTACACCATG
This sequence comes from Bauldia sp., assembly GCA_036511595.1. Taxonomy (GTDB): domain Bacteria; phylum Pseudomonadota; class Alphaproteobacteria; order Rhizobiales; family Kaistiaceae; genus DASZQY01. The sequence continues at coordinate 307 of DATCBY010000033.1, read as the reverse complement.
ACGCAGAAGAAGACCGGCAAGCCGGTCGACAGCGACTTTGCGCATATCTTCACCTTCAAGGGCGGCAAGGTCGTCGCCTGGCGCGAACTCAACGACAGCGCCGCGTTCTACAAGGCCGTCCGCTGAAAACTACCGTGGGGCCCTCCGAATGGAGGGCCTCGCGTCCGCCGATCGGGCTTCGCGAATTCCCCCACGAAAATAATCTATTCCCGCTCTGCGAACCCATGAGACGATGCTGACATTCTCGCTCGTCGAAGGGGCGCCAACCGGTGGCGACCAGTAGGTGGAGCGGGGATGTGGCGTCCGC
>DATCBY010000032.1:0-31462 GCA_036511595.1 Bauldia sp. | reverse complement strand
GCGGACGCCACATCCCCGCTCCACCTACTGGTCGCCACCGGTTGGCGCCCCTTCGACGAGCGAGAATGTCAGCATCGTCTCATGGGTTCGCAGAGCGGGAATAGATTATTTTCGTGGGGGAATTCGCGAAGCCCGATCGGCTCTCACGCGGAAAGCGGAAGTTCGCTTCAGGGAGCGTTGGGAACCTTGGTGGCCACAGCGTTGAACATGGAATTCAGCTTCGTGCCGATGGCGCCGGCGCCGAGGATGATGGCGACGCTGACCAGCGCGCCGATCAAGGCATACTCGATCGACGTCGCGCCGGATTGGTCATCCCTGAACCGGGTCAGCATGGCTTTCATCCACCGACCCTACGCCCGACGTATTTCGCATCGGTAACCGAAAGTGGTTAGCCGCCGGTTGACGGTAACGAACGATTTGCCATGCCGAACCGACGGCGCGGGCGCGGGTCCTTATTCCGCCGGCTCGACCACCCGCATCGAGTTGTTCGGATGCTGCGTCCAGTTGCGATAGCCGCGCGCCGGGGCACCGCCGTGCGGGTCCACCTCGGCGGTGATCTGCTCCATGGTGATGCAGTTCTCGACCGGGCAGACATTGACGCAGAGATTGCAGCCGACGCACTCCGAGTCGATGACCTCAAAGTGGCGGACGCCGTCCTTGCTGGCGGTTATCGCCTGGTGGGAAGTGTCCTCGCAGACGATGTGGCAGCGCCCGCACTCGATGCAGAGCTCCTGGTCGATGCGCGCCTTGGTGACGTAGTTGAGGTTGAGGTACTGCCAGTCGGAGAGATTGGGGACGGCGCGGCCAACGAGGTCGCCGAGTTTCATCTGGCGCTCGTCGAGGTAGCGCGACAGGCCGGAGACCATCTCCTCGACGATGCGGAAACCATAGGTCATGGCCGCCGTGCACACCTGGACGTTGCCGGCGCCCAGCGCCATGAACTCGGCAGCATCGCGCCAGGTGGTGATGCCGCCGATGCCGGAGATCGGCATGCCGGCGGTTTCCTTGTCGCGGGCGATCTCGGAAACCATCGACAGGGCGATCGGCTTGACCGCCGGCCCGCAGTAACCGCCGTGGCTGCCCTTGCCGTCAATCGTCGGCTCGGGGGCGAAATCGTCAAGGTTGACGCTGGTGATCGAGTTGATGGTGTTGATGAGGGAGACGGCGTCGGCGTTGGCGACCGCGGCGGCACGCGCCGGGCGGCGGATATCGGTGATGTTGGGGGTCAGCTTGACGATGACCGGCATGCGCGTCGTCTGCTTGCACCAGCGCGCGACCATCTCGATGTATTCCGGCACCTGGCCGACGGCGGCGCCCATGCCGCGCTCGCTCATGCCATGCGGGCAGCCGAAATTCAGCTCGACGCCGTCGGCGCCGGTTTCCTCGACCAGCGGCAGGATCTTCTTCCAGCTCGACTCTTCGCAAGGCACCATGAGTGAGACGACCAGCGCACGATCAGGCCAGTCGCGCTTGACCTGCTTGATCTCTCGCAGATTCACGTCGAGCGGCCGGTCGGTGATCAGCTCGATGTTGTTGAGGCCGATCAGGCGGCGATCGCCGGAGTGGATGGCGCCATAGCGGGGGCCAGACACATTGACGATGGGCGGGTCCTCGCCGAGCGTCTTCCACACGACGCCGCCCCAGCCAGCCTTGAAGGCACGGACGACGTTGTATTCCTTGTCGGTCGGCGGCGCGGAAGCCAGCCAGAACGGGTTGGGCGACTTGATGCCGGCAAACGTGGAGCGAAGGTCAGCCATGATTTTCTCTCCGACCTATGAGGCCAGCAGCGCGCGGTTGATCGACTCGGCGGCGAGCTTGCCATCCTGAACGGCGGCGACCGTCAGGTCTTCGCCGCCGAACACGCAATCGCCGCCAGCCCAGACGCCCCTGGCCGAAGTGCGGCGTTCGGCATCGACCCTGATGCAGCCGCCTTCCAGCGCGATTTCGCCGGCGCCGCCGTCAAGGCCGGCAGCAACGAAGGTCTGACCGATGGCCTTGAAGACGACATCGGCATCGAGCGTAAAGGTCTCGCCGGTGCCGGCGAGCCTGCCGTTCGTTTCGGCGGTGTATTCGAACTCGGCGGCAACGACCTTGCCGGCGCTGGTGACGAGGCGCTTCGGCATGGCGTTGAACTTGATCTTGACGCCGTCGGTCTGCGCCAGCTCACGCTCGTAGGCGCTGGCGCCCATCCTCTCGACGCCGCGGCGATAGACGATGGTGACGTCCTCGGCGCCAAGGCGCTTCGACTGGGAGGCGATGTCGATCGCCGTCATGCCGCCGCCGACAACGACGACGCGGCGGCCGACGGGGAGGCTCGCCAGATCGGACGCCTGACGCAGGCCGGCGATGTAGTCGACGGCATCCTCGACGCCGGCGGAGTGCTCATCCGGCAGGTTCAGCGCGTTGACGCCGGCAAGCCCAATGGCGAGGAAGACGGCGTCGTACTGGCGGCGGAGCGTGGCGAGATCGAGGTCGCGGCCGAGGGCCTTGCCGTTCTCCACCGTGATGCCACCGATGGCCAGCACGAAATCGACTTCGGCCTGCGCAAAGTTGTTCGGGGACTTGTAGGCGGCGATGCCGTACTCGTTGAGGCCGCCGGCTTTTGGCCTGGCGTCGTAGATGACGACGTCGTGGCCGTGCATGGCGAGACGATGGGCGCAGGAAAGACCGGCCGGGCCGGCGCCGACGACGGCGATCTTCTTGGCCGTCGGCGCGGCGCGCTCGAACGGCTGGCGGCCGTCCTCCCGCATCAGCACGTCGGTGGCGTAACGCTGCAGTTCGCCGATGCGCACCGGCTTGCCCTCGGCCTTCTCGCGCACGCAGGCTTCCTCGCACAGCGTCTCGGTCGGGCAGACGCGGGCGCACATGCCGCCAAGGATGTTTTCGGAAAGGATCGTCTCGGCGGCGCCCTTCGGGTTGTCGGTCAGGATCTCGCGGATGAACAGCGGGATGTCGATGCCGGTCGGGCAGGCGTGAAGGCACGGCGCGTCGTAACAGAAGTAGCAGCGGTCGGCTTCGACGACGGCCTGGTGGTGATCGAGCGGGGGATGGAGGTCGCCGAAGTTGGCGGCGTAGTCCTCGGCGAGAAGCCGCCCGGCGGCGATATCCGGTCTGCGCTCTAGGGCCATCGGCCATTTCTCCCGCGCTCCGGCGCAGACCGCGCCGATCTCAAGATTTGTCCATTTGGACAAATTCCAGAGAAGGCGTCAAGCGCAACAAATGGGCGGCCGGGAGTGACGCTGCGCCAGGATTCAGCCGCGATCCGGTGCCCAGTCGTCGGCGGCGCTTTCGGCGTCCAAGCGAAGGCGCGAGGCAACCCGGCGCACGAATGCCGTCATAAGGACGAGGAGGAAGAAGGTCACTGCCGCGGCGTGAAGACCGACGCCCTGCACCGGCGGGACCGCGGCATTTACCAGCAGGGCCAGCACCGAAAGCCAGTAACCGGCGAAGACGGCTCTCACCGCGACCGACATATGCACCGTGGCCGCCCTGTGTCGCAGCCGCATGGAGTTCGCCGTGGCAACCGCAATGGATACGGCGGCGAGGCCGCTGGCCACCGCCCACTGGACCGGCACGGCGGGCGCGAAGAGTGCAACCAGCGGCGGCAGCAGCGCGGCGGCAGCGACGGCGAAGCCCAGCGAAACGTACGTGACGATCAGGTAGAGGTCGAAGTTGGAAAGTTTGCCGCCCATGGTCTGGCGGATGAGCATGACCAGCACCGAGACGGCGGCGAACGTAATCGCAACGACAGAGAGATTGTAAAGGTAGGTCGCTCCGGCCAGCTCTTGCATGATCGCGCCCCGCTCAGTTGCCGACGCCAGATCGTACGCGAGGTAGTTGCCGGCGTCACCGGTTGCTTGCCAGTGGTCGGCTACCCGCGCCCCATCTCCTCGCGCAGCAATTCGGTCCGCAGCCATTCCTCTTCGGCCGCAGCGAGGTCGGCGCGCGCCGTCGCCAGCGCCATCGTCGTCCTGGTGAAGGTGGCGGGGTCCTTGCGGTAGAGGTCGGGGGCGGCGAGCATTTCTTCCAGGCGCATCAGTTCGGCGGCGAGCTTTTCCATGCGGGCGGGCAACGTTTTCAGCGCGTGCTGCTCGGCGAAGCTCAGCTTTTTTTTCTGCGCCGGCGATGACAGCGGCGCCGCTGGCGGCGGCAGCGGGTTCGAGCGCGCGGCGGGCATCGGGGCATCGAGCGCGGCGACGCCGTGGCCGCGCTGGGCGACCATGTCGCTGTAGCCGCCGGCGTATTCCTGCCAGCGGCCGTCACCCTCGAAAGCGATAACCGAGGTGACGACGCGATCGAGGAAATCGCGGTCGTGGCTGACGAGCAGCAGCGTGCCCGGATAGGCGGCGAGCATCTCCTGCAGCAGGTCGAGCGTCTCGAGGTCGAGGTCGTTGGTGGGCTCGTCGAGGACGAGGAAGTTGGATGGCCGCGCCAGCGCGCGGGCGAGCATCAGGCGGCCGCGCTCGCCGCCGGACAGCGATTTCACCGGCGTGCGCGCCTGCTCGGGACGGAACAGGAAATCCTTCATGTAGCCGATGACGTGGCGGGCCTCGCCGCCGATCAGCACGGTATCGCCGCGGCCGTCGGTGAGGATTTCGGCGATGGTGGCCTCGGCACCGAGGCTCTCGCGGCGCTGGTCGAGGGTGGCTATCTCCAGATTGGCGCCGAGGCGCACGCTGCCGGCGTCCGGCTCGAGCGCGCCGGTAAGCAGATTGATGAGCGTGGTCTTGCCGGCGCCGTTGGGGCCGACGATGCCGATGCGGTCGCCGCGCTCGATGCGGGCGGAGAACTGACGCACGATGGCGCGCTCGCCGTAGCTCTTGGCGATGTCCTTCGCCTCGATGACCAGCTTGCCGGAAAGTTTGGCGTCCTGCACGGCCAGCGTCACGCCGCCCTGGGGACGGTTGACGGCGGCGGTGCGGCGGTCGGCACGCAACTGGTGCAGATCGCCGAGGCGCTTCTGGTTGCGCTTGCGGCGCGCGCTGACGCCGTAGCGCAGCCAGTGCTCCTCGTTGACGATCTTGCGGTCGAGCTTGTGGCGGGCGAGTTCCTCCTCCTCGAGCACCTGATCGCGCCATGCCTCGAAGGCGGCGAACCCCTTGTCGAGACGGAGCGTACGTCCGCGATCGAGCCAGACCGTGGCGCTGGAGAGATTTTCGAGGAACCGGCGATCGTGGCTGATGGTGACGATGGCCGAGCGCATCTCCTGCAGCGCCTGCTCCAGCCCTTCGATGGCGGCGACGTCGAGATGGTTGGTGGGCTCGTCGAGCAGCAGGATGTCGGGCTCCGGCGCCAGCACGCGGGCGAGCGCGGCGCGGCGCATTTCGCCGCCGGAAAGGCGCGCCGGCGCCTCGTTGCCGGTGAGGCCCAGCGTCTCCAGCAGGTAACGGGCGCGGTACGGGTCGTCGCCTTCGGCGAGCCCGGCCTCGACGAAAGCGAGCGTGGTGGCGTGGCCGGAAAGGTCGGGCACCTGCGGCAGGTAGCGGACGGTGACACCCGGCTGCAGGAAACGGGTGCCGCCGTCAAAGGCAATCTCGCCGGCGGCGATCTTCAACAGCGTCGACTTGCCGGAACCGTTGCGGCCGACGAGGCAGAGGCGCTCCCGCTCGCTGACCGACAGTTCGACCGATTCCAGCAGCGGCGTGCCGCCAAAGGTGAGGCCGACGTTCTGGAGGAGGATCAGCGGAGGCATCGTTCGCGCGTCACGCGTTCGCGGCGTGGCGCTGGTAGTCCTTGACGTCGGAGAAGACGATCTTGGGGGCGCGCTCGATTTCGTAGTTGAGCAGGAACTGCGACGGCGCCAGGAAAACGGGGGCGCCGTCGAGGTCCTCGACCATGTCGCCGCGGTGGGCGGCGATGAAAGCGTCGCTGTCGGCGGGATTTTCGGCGGTAATCCAGCGCCCGACGGTGAAGCGCGGCTGCTCGAACTCGATCTCGAGATCATACTCGGAGGCAAGACGCGCCTTCAGCACGTCGAGCTGCAGGGCGCCGACGACGCCGACGATCTGCGGCGAGCCATCAAGCGGGGCGAACACCTGTACGACGCCCTCCTCCGCCATCTGGCGCAGCGCCTCGCGCAGCTTCTTGGCGCGCATGGCGTCGGCGACGCGGACACGGCGCAGGATTTCCGGAGCGAAGCTCGGCACGCCGCGGAAGTTCAGCGTCTCGCCTTCGGTGAGCGTGTCGCCGATCCGAAGCGTGCCGTGGTTGGGGATGCCGACGATGTCGCCGGGCCAGGCTTCCTCCGCGGTGGTGCGCTCGCGGGCGAAGAAGAACTGCGGGGCGTTGATGCTCATCGGCTTGCCCGTGCGCATGAGCTTCGCCTTCATGCCGCGCGTGAGCTTGCCCGAGCAGACGCGCACGAAGGCAATGCGGTCGCGGTGGTTGGGGTCCATGTTCGCCTGGATCTTGAAGACGAGGCCGGTCATGCCGGGCTCGTCCGGCTCGACGATACGCTCCTCGGCCTTGCGGGCCTCGGGCGGTGGCGCGATGGCGGCGAGGCGCTCGATGAGATCGCGGACGCCGAAATTGCGGAGCGCCGAGCCGAACAGCACCGGCGTCAGGTGGCCCTCGCGAAACGACTGCATGTCGAATGGATGACAGGCGGCCTTGGCCAGCGCGATTTCCTCGGCGGCAAGCGCGGCGTCCGTTTCGGGAAGATATTCGGCGAAGGCAGCGGTCGTCAGCTCCGCCACCGGGCGCGGAGCCTCGTCGAGGACGTCGATGCGGCGGACGACGTTCTTGTGAAGGTCGTAGACTCCGGCGAAGGTGCGGCCGGACCCGAGCGGCCAGCTCAGCGGCGCAGTATCGAGCGCCAGCGTCTTCTCGATCTCCTCCAGCAGCTCGAACGGGTGACGGCCGTCGCGATCCATCTTGTTGATGAAGGTGATGATCGGGATATCGCGCAGCCGGCAGACCTCGAACAGCTTGCGCGTACGCGCCTCGATGCCCTTGGCGGCGTCGATGACCATGACGGCCGAGTCGACCGCCGAAAGCGTGCGGTACGTATCCTCGGAAAAGTCCTCATGGCCGGGGGTATCGAGCAGATTGAAGATGCAATCGCCGTACTCGAAGGTCATCACCGAGGTGACGACGGAGATGCCGCGCTCGCGCTCCAGTTCCATCCAGTCTGAACGGGTTTCGCGCCGGCTCTTCTTCGCCTTGACCTCGCCGGCAAGCTGGATGGCGCCCCCGAAGAGCAGCAGCTTCTCGGTGAGCGTGGTCTTGCCGGCGTCCGGGTGCGAAATGATCGCGAACGTGCGGCGGCGGGAAACGGGGGAAACAGCGGGCATCGACACGATCGGGTTCCGGCGCGGCGAGGCTTCGCTGGCGCGCTGCGTTCTAGCCCATGCGGATCGGGGCGGGAACGCCAAAGATAGGGAGCGGCCGGGACTTTCTCACCCCAGGCTGCGTCGCCTGAACCGCAGGGGTCAGCGCGGCGTCAGCTTGACCACCACGGCCCAGCCGCCGAGCTTTCCCTTGTTGCAGCCGCCGGGGATGCCGGTGGCGGTGATGTAGATCTGGCGGGTAGTCCGGGGAACGGACATCGGCGGCGCTCCGGCGCCCGGCGCCAGCGGGCCGGTGTCGCCGATGAGATCGCCGCGATTGTCCGTGGTCAGGCGGTAGGAGATCGGCGAGCAGTGGCTGGCCGGCGCCGAAACCTGCACCGAAGCCACCTCGCCTTGCAGATCGACCACCGCCGGCCTGTCGCAGACCTCGCCGGTGGACGTGCAAGTGGCGCTCAGCGTCTGGGTGTCGTCGGGCGAAGCCTGCTGAACGAGCTTGCCGAGCTTGCCAAGCTTGATGAGCGGACTGTGGCCGGCGGTCGGCGGCATGACGCCGGAAACGCAACACGCATCCGACTTCGGCGCCGGGACGATAGACTTCAGGTAGCAGGTCGGTTCAGAACCCCGAACGCCGCGTTTAAGGTATGTCCACGCCTTGCAGCCGGGTTGGTTGCCGCACGCCTGATAGCATTGCCCGGGATTGGCGACCTGCAGGATGCCGTAGCCGAAGCCGGCCGCAATGGGAATGTCGCTATCCGGACGATCCTGTCCGATGACCGCCATCGGCGGCAAGCTCGCCGGGTCGATGGTCTCGCCGTTGGCGACCGCCGCATCGGCGAAGACTTGCGAGGACGCCGCGCAATCCAGGCCAAGTCGCGTCAGGCTTGTGCCGTCGAGGCCGATCTTCATCCCGTAAGCGAAGGTTGCAGCGCCGCCGCAGTGGTCGTCATGGCCGGGCGAACCGTTATCCGACACCAGCTCCGTGTGCCATTGCTGATTGACGATGCGGCTGATGACGTTGATGCACTGGATCTGCAGGTTCTGCAGATGGACTTCATCGTCGGGCGTCGCCAGGCCCCAGCGCACGGCCGTCACCGCTTCGTTGCCGGCGCACAACTCGTCGCGTTGAAATCGGGCGCGAGCCTCGGCTGGCTTGCCGAACCAGTCGGCGGGAGCAGGATGGGACGATCCCGACAGCTTGGTGGCCCAGTTTTCACAACTCGCGCAACGGGGGGCCAGTTCGTCGATCCAGGCGCCGCGGTAGCCGCTGAACCCGACCAGAAAGCTCCCTTTGGGACAGGACCAGTCCTGGTACGCGTCGGCGAGCGCCCGCAGCGGCACGGCGACGGCCAGTACCCCAGCACCGCCAAGGCGATCCATGAACCCTGACGCATGGTTTTCCAATCGTTCGGGAGCGTCGGCCGGCACAGGCCAGACGCTACACCACGGAAAGCGCAGGATACTTCCTAGCCGCAGTTCCATCCGCAGTCGTCATTCAAACGGATGAGGCCGGCGCTAGCGCCTGGCCGAGGACGGCGCGCAACGCCGAGAAGCAGGCAGGGTCGATGGCGGTGCCGACCTCGCCGGCCACGATTTCCAGCGCCACTTCGCGTGTCAGCGCCGCGCGGTATGGACGATTGCCGGTCAGCGCGTCGTAGATATCCGCCGTCGTCATCATCCGCGTCTCCATCGCAATCTCGTCGCCGGCGAGGCCGTGCGGATAGCCGCGCCCGTCGAGGCGCTCGTGATGGGCGCCGGCGACCGGGCCAATTCGTGGAAGGCTGCGATGCGCGACAGAATTTTCTCGGTGAAGAGCGCGTGCAGCTGCATGGCCGATCGCTCGTCGCCGATGAGCGGTCCCGGCTTGTCGAGGATCATGTTGCTGACGCCGAGCTTGCCGATGTCGTGGAGGAGCGCACCGCGCCGGAGCCAACGCCGGCGTTGCGGCGTCACTCCCATCTCGGCGGCGATCAGGTCGGTCAGCTCGGCGACGCGCGAGGAATGGCCACTGGTATACGGGCTTTTCGAATCGACGATATCGGCGAACGCCTCGGCGATGTCGTCGAGGAAGCCGTCATCGAGCGGCTTGGCATGGCGGGCGGGCTCAAGCGTGAGCACGATCCGCTCGAGATGGGGCGTCATCAGCGTTTCCCAGAAGCCGATCTGGGTCTGTACCTCCATGAACACAGCGACCAGCGCCGGATCGAACCAGGTACCGTCGCGCCGCTTGACCTCGGCGATCGCCGCAGCGCGGCCGAAATCGGAGTGGAACACATCGACGACCTGGGCGAGCAGCGCGATGCGCGAATACATCGGGATCGCCTCGCCCTTGAGGCCGAGGGGAAGGCCACCGCCGTCCCAGTGCTCGTCGAGGCAGCGGACGCCCTCGGCGACGCGGTCGGAGAAGCGCAGCCGGAGAGCAATCTCGGCCCCGCGCTCGCAGCGGGTCGCGGTGATCGCGCTCGCCACCGCGGGGGTCTGCGGAACAACCGCAAGCAGCGTGCGCAGACGCTCGCCGATACCGGCTTCCGTGGCGGTATGGCCGGCGACGAAGCGCAGCATGCCGGGCAGGTTCGGCGGCATCGTCTTGGCGGCGCGCTTGAAGGCAAGATCGTCGGTCTTGAAGAGCCCGGTTATGCGGGCGGCGTTGGACGAGCAGCCGACATCCTTGAGCAGCAGCGCGTAGCAGAGCTCCCACAGCTGGGGCTCGGCGAGGCCGACCTCGCGCCCGATGGCCGTGCCAATCCAGCAGCAGCGGACGCCGTGCCCCTCGGGCTGCCCCCTCGGTCAGATCGACCGCGTGGCCGAGCGCGCTCAGAATCTCCGAGAGACGAATGGCCTCTTCCGTGAGCGCGGGAGGCCTCGCGTCGGCAAGCGCGGCGGAGGATGATGAAGGCGTCAGGGGCGGCCTCGGGAGTATGGGGCTTGATGAGGCGCCGCAACTCGTCAAGATTCCCTTGCCGGCGCCTCCCCAACAAGAACGCGGCCGGGCGGCAAAGGGATGCACCGTGGCGGCGGCAATCGCAAACAGGGTTTACGCGGAGTAAACCCCCGCTCAGCCGTCCTTGCGGCCGTAGTCGTCCTCGAGCCGGACGATGTCGTCCTCGCCAAGGTAGTCGCCGACCTGGACCTCGATCAGCGTCATCGGCCGGCTGCCCGGATTGGCCATGCGGTGGATGGCGCCCAGCGGTATGTGGACGGTGCCGTTGACCTCGACGCGCGTCGTCTTCAGCGAGGCCATGTCCATGCCGACGGTGATGTCGGCGATGCCGGCGACGACCGTCCAGTGCTCGCCGCGATGGGCGTGCTTCTGCAGGGAGAGGCGGGCGCCGGGATTGACGACGATGCGCTTGACCTGATGGGCGGCGCCCTGGTCGAGCGACTGGTAGTAGCCCCACGGTCGGAAGTGGCGAACGAAATCGCCGAAAGCCTTTTCCGGCCCGGCGCCGATCGCGGCGACCAGATCCTTGACCGCGCCGGAACGGCTGCGCGTGGTGACCAGCACCGAACCATCGGCGGCGACAACCACGACATCGTCGATGCCGACGACGCCGACGGTGTAGCGGTCGGTGCTGACGTAGGCGTTCCTGGCATCGACGACGACCGCATTGCCGCTGACGACATTGCCGGCGGCGTCCCTGGTGGCGGCGTCCCAGACGGCGGCCCAGGTGCCGATGTCGGACCAGTCGAAGGCGGCGGCGACGACGGCGGCGCGGTCGGTCTTCTCCATGACGGCATAGTCGAGGGAAGTTTTTGGCGCGGCGGCAAAGGCCTTGCCGTCAAGGGAGATCACCTTGCCCTCGCGTCTGGCCGCGGCGAAGGCGGCGCGAGCGGCCGCGGCGACGGCGGGAGCATGCCTGTCCATCTCGGCCAGCACGGTGCTAGCCTTCGTCAGGAAGATGCCGGAGTTCCACAGGTAGCCGGCACCGACGAATTCCTCGGCGCGGGCACGGTCGGGCTTCTCGACGAAGGCGGTAACGGCGCGGGCAGCGCCCTCGCCCAACGCAGCACCGGGATGGATATAGCCGAAGCCGCTTGCGGGCCACGTCGGCTTCAGGCCGAATACGACAATGCGGCCGTTCTCGGCAGCCGGGAGCGCCGAGGCGACGGCCGCGGAAAAGGCGGCGCGGTCGCGGATGACGTGGTCGGCGGCGAGGACGAGCATGGTCGCGTCGGGGTCGGCGGCGACGACCTGGGCGGCGGCGCTGGCGACGGCGGCGGCGGTGTCGCGGCGATCCGGTTCGAGAAGGACGGTTCCGGCGACGCCCGCGGCGGCCAGCCCCGACTCGACAAGCTGGCGCTGGCCGGCGCCGGCGATGACCAGCGGCGCCGTGAAGCGACTGCGATCGGCGACGCGGGCCAGCGTCATGGCGAAGGTGGTGGTGCCATCGATGATGGGCAGGAACGGCTTCGGCGCGTCCTCGCGCGAGGCCGGCCACAGGCGCGTCCCGGCGCCGCCGCAGAGAATGACTGGAACGATCACCGGAGGGCTGTCCTCGTTTCGCTACCGGGTAGGTAGCCAAAAACAGGCGGTTTGGGAACCGGCGCGGCGGACCATGCCGCCCGGCGAGACGGCTTCAGGGTATCTCGTCAGGCCTTCGTGGACGCCGATATTCGGCCTCAGTTCCTCGTGGCCGCGGCGATCGATTTGTCCTCGTCGAGGTCGGGTTTTTTGGCGAAGAACAGGACGTTCACGCGGCTCAGATCACGGTCGAGGTCCTGACCACAAATTCCTCGACGGTGCCCTTCACCCCTTGATGCGCTCCATTTCGCGGTCATGGAGGACGCCGAGGTGCAAGGTTGCCGGCACGCGCTGGCTGGCGACTTCCAACTCGTAGCTTCCGGTTTTCAGAAAATCGTCGGTAACGCCTTCGGAATTGCGGACGTAGCCCATGCCGATATTGGCGCCGACCGTGTAGCCCCAGCCGCCGGAGGCGAGGTAGCCGACGCGCTCGCCGTTGCGCAGGATCGTCTCGCGGCCGACGAGCATGACGGCGGGATCGGCGACGGTGAATGTCGTCAGGCGCTTGGCGAGCGGGCCGGCAGCACAGGCTTCGGCGGCGGCGCGGCCGAGGAACGGCTTGCCGGACTTCAGCTTCACCGCCCAGCCGAGGCCGGCCTGGAAGGGGTCGTCGTTGGGCGTGATGTCCTGCCCCCAGGAGCGGTAGCCTTTCTCCAGGCGGAGAGACTCGATGGCGCGATAGCCCGCAAGCGCCAGGCCATTCGGCGCGCCGGCGGCGATCAGCGCGTCGAAGACCGCGCCGGTATCGCCGATCGGCATGTGAAGCTCCCAGCCGAGCTCGCCGACGTAGGTGACGCGGAGCGCGCGCACCGGGCACCCGGCGACGGAAATTTCGCGAACTGCGCCGAAAGGGAAAGCCGCGTTCGACACATCGGCGTCGGTGACGGCGGCAAGCACGTCGCGGGCGCGCGGCCCCATAAGCGACAGCGTTCCCCATGCCTCAGTGACGTCGGTCAGAGTCGCGTCGAGACCGGCTGGAATATTCTGCCGGATCCAGGCGAAGTCGTGCGTGCGGAAGCCGGTGCCGGTGACGATATAGAAATGATCGTCGGCGAGACGAGCAACCGTGAGATCGCACTCGATGCCGGCGCGCGAGTTGAGGAGCTGGGTGTAGGTGAGACGGCCGGGCGGCTTTGCGACATCGTTGGCGGCGATCCACGACAGCGCCTTTTCCGAATCCTTGCCGCGCATCTCGAACTTGGCGAACGACGACTGGTCGAAGAGCGCAACGCGTTCGCGGGCGGCCCGGTGCTCTTCGCCGACGGTAGTGAACCAGTTGCCGCGGCCGAAGGCATAAATGTCGCGCGGCTCGACGCCTGCCGGCGCGAACCAGTTGGCGCGCTCCCAGCCGAGCTTGGACCCCAGCACGGCACGGCGCGCCTGCAGCCGCTCGTAGAGCGGCGAGACGATGCGCGGACGGCCTGACTCGTATTCCTCCAGCGGGTAAGCGACCGCGTAGTGCTTGCAATACGCTTCCAGCGTGCGGTCGCGCGTCCAGGTTCGGTCGGCGTGCAGCGCCGAGAAGCGGCGGATATCGACGACCCAGAGGTCCATCGGCTGCTCGCCGCTCACGACCCACTGCGCCAGCACCCACCCTGCCCCGCCGCCTGATGCGATGCCGAAGGCATTGAAACCGGCGCCGACAAAGAAATTGCGCACTTCCGGCGCCTCGCCGAGGATGAAATTACCGTCGGGCGTGAACGACTCCGGCCCGTTGATCATCTGCTTGATGCCTGCGGTGGCGAGCGCCGGCATGCGAGCGAGCGCCGCCTCCATGTGCTGCTCGAAATGATCCCAGTCGTCGTCGAGCAACTGGAACTCGAAATTCTCCGGCGCGTCGCCGGTCAGCCAAGGCTTCGGATCTGGCTCGTAGCCGCCGAAGGCGAGGCCGCCGACTTCCTCCTTGAAGTAGGTGCGGCGGTCGGGATCGCGGATGGTCGCCATTCCGGGAACGATGCCGACGATCTTCTCGGTGATGACGTACTGATGCTGCACCGCTTGCAGCGGCACGCTGACGCCGGCGAGCGCGCCGATCTGGCGCGACCACAGGCCGGCGCACAGCACGACCTTTTCGCAGGCGATGGAGCCCTGATCGGTATGGACCGCGACGACGCGGCCATCCCGGATGTCAAAACCAGTGCAGGCGACGCCCTCGTGGAGTTTGGCGCCGTGGGTGCGGGCGCCGCGGGCAAGCGACTGGGTGATGTCGGAGGGCGAAGCCTGGCCGTCGGTGGGCATGAAGGTGGCGCCGACGAGGTCGTCGGTCTCGATGAGCGGCCACATCTGCCTGGCTTCGTCGGCGGAGAGCAGGTGCATGTCGAGGCCGAAGGAGTGCGCCGTAGTTGCCTGGCGGCGGTATTCGGTCCAGCGGTCCGCATTGGTGGCAAGCCGCAGGCAGCCGGTCTGGCGCCAGCCGGTGGCAAGCCCGGTCTCGGCCTCGAGTTTTTCGTACAGTCCGACGGAATAGCGCAGCACCTGCGTGATCGAGGCTGACGAGCGCAACTGGCCGACAAGGCCGGCGGCGTGCCAGGTCGAGCCGCCGGTCAGGCGGTCGCGCTCGATCAGCACCACGTCGGCCTTGTGGTCGCGGGCGAGATGATAGGCGGTCGAGCAGCCGATGATGCCGCCGCCGATGACCACGACCGAAGCATGGGCGGGGAGAGTCATACGCCGACGGCCTTGCGGGCTTCGTCGGCGCGGGTGAAGCGGGCGAGGTAGTCGGCGGTGTAGGCGGCATAGTCGAAGGCGAGCTGCGAGGTGATTTCCGAAACCATGCCCCACAGGGTTTCGCGCAAGAGCGAGGCACACTTCATCGCGGTGTAACTCTTCCAGAGGCGAGCATCGGGTGGTCGACCGAAATACTCGGCGAGCAGGTGCTCCTCGGCGGCGTGGTCGAACTCGGCATTGGAGGCGAGGTTGGCGAGGTCGAAGAGCGGCGAATTCCAGCCGGCATAGTCCCAGTCGATCAGCCAGATGCGCTCGCCGTCGTCGATGAAGTTGGCGGGGAGCAGATCGTTGTGACCGAAGACGACCTCAACCGGGCCGACGGCGGCTTCCAGTTCTTCCGCGACCGCGAGCAGGCCGGGCAGGCGCGGAGCATGGCGACTGCCGCGCTCGGTCAGCGTATGGGCGTAGTCGCGGACGACGTGAAAGACCCAGAAGGCAAGCAGCGGACCGCGAAGATGGCGCGGCATGTCGCGATGGACACGGCGGAGAAGCGGCACGATACGGGCCAGCCGGGCGGGATCGCGGATATCGCCGGCGGCGAGCGTGACGCCTTCGACAAAGCGGATGACGAGGATGCCGGGCTGGCTGTGGATGACCTCCGGCGAGATGCCGGCGGCGTGGGCGGCGCGGCTGGCGGCGGCCTCGTTGAAACGCAGGATCTGGTGGACAGGCACATCGTCGCCGACGCGCACGACGTAGCGGGCGCCGGCATCGGCAACGGTGAAATTGACGTTGGTGATGCCGCCGGCGAGGCGCTCCGGGGCCACGGCGCCCGACCAGATCGGCAGCGCGGCGATGCGCTCCGCCGCCAACGCCTCCCGCGATTCGTCCGCCATGCGGTTGTCCCCGGATCGGGGGAATTTATCGCATGGAACGGGCGGCGCCGGAACGGAAGGACGGACCATGGGTGAGACTTGCTGGGGCAGCGGCCGGTTGAGTATGATAGGAATAATGTGATTTGGTATCGGGTGTCGCGTCGGTGCGTCGGAGCCGCTATCAGTGGCGCGGGGGACTGACATGGACGGGGATCGCAATCTGAGCCGCAAAGTGGCGGGCCGGCTGAAGTCCGGGCCTGCCGCAATGGTCGTCCTTCTGGCCATGGGCGGCGCTCCGGCGATCGCCGGCGGCTATGGCGGCCTCATCGCCTGCGACGCGGCGCGGCCGGACGTGAACTCCGTTTCGCTCGAAAATCTCCGCTACGGGATAGCCGACACCTACGCTTGGGCGACGGCGACCGTGCATGTCCTCATGCGCGACCAGACGGTGCGCTCGTATTCGCTCAACGGGCGCGCCGACCCGATCGACAAGGCGCTGCCGCCGAACGAACAGTCGGTGGCGTTCGCCTACCCGGGGTTTGCCTGTCACATCCAGTTTCCGGCGATCACGTCGGTCAGCAACTGCCGCGGCGGCGGGCGACGGCGGACCTGCGAGATCGGCATCCGGATGCTCGGCACGCCGATGTCCTACACCGTGTCGCTGACAGCGCAGCGGATGGCCGTGCGCGAAGCGGCGCTGCCGTAGGCTGGGGGTCAGCTGCGAGCGGACCGTCAGCGGCCGAGCGCAGCGGTTTCGGCGTCGTCGGCCGCGGCGTAGCGGTTGGCGATGACGCTGACGATGATCAACTGGAAGAAGTGATAGAGCATGATCGGCGCGATGATGAGGCCGAGCGCCGGATCGTGGCTGAACATCAGGCGCGCCATCGGCAGTCCGGTGGCCAGCGACTTCTTGGAGCCGCAGAACAGCGTGGCGATGGTGTCGGGGCGATCAAAGCCGAGCAGCCGGCATGGAATCAGGATGATCCAGTAGATGAGCGTGAAGAGGACGAGCACGCCGACGATCATGGTGACGAGAAAACTCAGGTCGTGGCCGCTCCAGATGCCTTCGACCATCGAATCCGAAAACGAATTGTAGACGATCGCCAGAATGATGGCGCGGTCGGCGAGGCGGATGATCTTGCTGTAACGCGCGGCCCAACGATGCAGCCAGTGGCGGGCGACCTGGCCGATGACGATGGGCACCAGCACGAGGCCGACGACCTTGGCGATGACGGGCAACAGCGGCAGGGAATCGCCGGTGGTCGACACATACCAGGCCATGAACAGCGGCGTGGCGAATACGCCGATGAGGCTGGATAGCGTGGCGTTGAAGATCGCCGCCGGGACGTTGCCGCGGGCCAGCGAGGTCATCGCCACGGAGGAAGAGACGGTGGATGGAAGCGCGGCGATATAGAAAAAGCCGGTCTGCGTGGGCACCGGCAGCAGGCCGCCGAACAGGCGCAGCATGAGCAGCACGACGACGGGAAAAAGCACGAAGGTGGACAGCTGGACGGTGAGGTGCAGCCGCCAGTTAGAGGCGCCTTCGCGCAGCCGTTCCGGGGCAAGCGTCAGGCCGTAGAGAAAGAAGACGACCGCGATGCCGTAGGTGGCGATCCAGTCGGCATGCAGGAAGCCGTGGCTGGCGCCGGGCGCCGGGGCAAGGATCGCGGCGATGACGACGACCGCCAGCGCCAGCAGGAAACCGTCAAAGGTGAAGCCGCGCACGGTCATGGCAGCTTCCCCGGCAGACGGTTTGCCAAGCGGACCCGCATGCCGCCGGCATTGCCGCGCCGCTTGAGATAGATAACATATTTATTATAGTCGGCGACACCAACAGCCCGGCGCCGGCGCCGTCTGCTGGCGCAGAAAGGAATCGGCCGATGCCCTCCGTCGCCCATCGTCTCAAGGGCTCGATGCCGCCGCTGATCACGCCGTTCAAGGGCGGCGTCGTCGACGAGGAAGCTTATCGGCGGCTGGTCGACCATCAGATCGACAACGGCAGCCACGGCATCGTCGTCAACGGCACGACCGCGGAACCCGCCTCATTGACGGTGGCGGAACGCAACCGGCTGGTGACGCTCGCCGTCGAGGTGACCAAAGGGCGCCTGCCGGTGGTGGCGGCGACCGGTTCGCACAGTCTGATCGAAACGCAGGAGCTTACCAACCATGCGGTGCGCGCCGGCGCGGATGCCCTGCTCATCGTCACCCCGTACTATTCGCGCCCGCCGCAGCGCGGCCTGATCGATTACTATCTCGAAGTGACCAAGGCAATCGAGATCCCATGGATGATCTATCACATCCCGGGACGGGCGGCGGTCAGCGTGACGATCGACACGCTGAGGACGCTGAAGGAAAAGTCGGCGACTTTCGTCGGCATGAAGCATGCCGCCAACGACCTTGCGCTGGTGTCGCAGTGCGTGTCGGCGCTCGGCGCGGACTTCAAGATATTCGTCGGCCTGGAGGAACTTTCCTACCCGATGATGGCGGTCGGCGCGTGCGGGCTGATGAATGCAGTCGGCAACCTCAGGCCGCGTATCCTCGCCGATCTCTGCGAGGCGGTGTGGGCCGGCGACATGAAGCGCGCCGAGGCGATCCATCTTGCGCTCTTCGAGATCAACGAAGCGGTGTTCTACGACACCAACCCGATCCCGATGAAATACATGATGAAGCGGCTGGGCATCATTCCGGCCAACGAGCACCGCCTGCCGATGGCGCCGGCAACGCCTGAGCTGGAGCGGAAACTCGACGGCGTGCTGACGCGGACCGGGCTGCTGCCGAAGGGCATGGCGGCTTGAGGCTGGTCACCTACGCGGTGGACGGCGCCTCCCGCATCGGACTGTGGCGCGAGGACGGCATCGTCGATCTGTCGCGGCGGCTCGGCCACGCGGTCACCGACATGAGCGATCTCGTCCGCACGATCCCCTACGCGCGGTTAGCCGAGATCGCGGCTTCCGCCGGTCCCGACGTGACGCTGACGGCGGCGCGGCTGACGAAGCCGCTGGTTCGCTGGGGCAAGTGCTTCTGCGTCGGCGTGAATTATCCCGAGCGGAACGAGGAATACCGCGACGGTTCGGAACGCCCGCAATATCCGAGCCTCTTCGTCCGCTTCGCGGAATCCTTCGTCGGGCCGGACGAGCCGATCCTGCGTCCGCCGGAAAGCGAGCAACTCGACTACGAGGGCGAGATCGTGCTGGTCATCGGCAAGAGTGGCCGGCGCATCGCACGCGCGGCGGCGCTCGACCACGTGTTCGGCGTGACCATCGCCAACGAGGGCTCGGTGCGCGACTGGCTGCGGCACGCGAAGTTCAATGTCACCCAGGGCAAGAATTTCGCGAAGTCGGGCTCGCTCGGACCGTGGATCGTGCCGATGGCCGACGTGCCGCCGGGGCCGTTGCGGGTGACGACGCGGGTCAACGGCGAAGTGCGGCAGGATGACGCCAGCGACCGCATGATCTTTCCCTTCGACCGGATCATCGAATACATCTCGACGTTCGCAACGCTCGAGCCCGGCGACATCATCCTCACCGGCACGCCGAGTGGCGCCGGGGCGCGGTTCGACCCGCCGCGTTACCTGAAGTCCGGCGACACCGTCGAGGTCGAGGTCGCCGACGTGGGGACACTCCGCAATGTCGTCGCCGACGAGGTGGCGCATGGCTGACGGCGGACGCAAGCCGACGGGAGCGCCCGGTCGCGACAAAGGCGGCAGCGAGGCTCGCAGCCGCCTGAAGCTCCGCGATTTCTCGCTGTCCCTGCCGATGTCGCTGCTGCGCGCCCGCGAGGCGGCGATGAAGCATTTCCGCCCGACGCTTCGCCATTTCGGCATCACCGAACAGCAATGGCGGATCCTGCGGGCGCTGGTTGCGCGCGGCGAGATCGAAGTGATGGCGCTGGCGGAGGCGACCTACCTGCTACCGCCCAGCGTATCGCGCATCCTCAAGGACCTGGAAAAGCGCGACCTCATCCTGCGGCGCGGCGCCGATCACGACATGCGCCGCTGCATCGTGTCGATCAGTCCGAAGGGCCTCCGGCTCTTCGACCATGTCGGACAATATTCGGAAGCAATCTACAGCCGCATCACGCGCCGGTTCGGGGCCGAGAAACTCGCCGCCCTGCAGGCGAGCCTGCGTGAATTCGACGCGATCCTCTCCGAAACGCCGTCGATCAGCGAAAGCCTCGATCTGGGGCCGCCGCCGGCCGACTCGGCCACCCTCCCCCGCCGCGGCCGGCCGCCGAAAAACGGCGACTGATCAGGGCGCGACGATCGGCGTGGCCTTGAGCTTCGGCTTGCGCGGCGCGGTCTCGGCAAAGACGCTGCCTTCCTCGAACCACGAACGCGGCGCCGGCGCGCCCCACAGCGTCTGGCGCTGCGGGTCCTTGAGGTCCCAGCGGATGGGCTCATGGTCCGGATCGACGGTCAGGTAATCGGAGCAATAGAACTCGATGCGGTTGTTGTCGGGATCGCGCACGTAGAGGAAGAACGCGTTGGAGATGCCGTGGCGGCCCAGCCCGCGCTCGATGTTGTCGAGGTAGCCGGTGGTCGCCATCAGGTCGAGCAAGTCGATGATGGCGAGCGGTGTCGGCACCCAGAAAGCGACGTGGTGCAGGCGCGGCCCCAGACCGTTGGTGAAGGCGACATCGTGGACGCCGCCCTTGCGGTGCATCCATGCCGCCCAGAACTGCTGGCCGTCCTCGGTTTCGGTGTACTCGGTGAGTCGGAAGCCCAGCTGGTTGTAGAAATCGACGGAAGCCTGCACGTCGTCGCTGAAGGTATTCAGATGATCGATGCGCAGCGGCTTGACGCCTTTGTAGAGGGCATACTTCTGGTGAATCGAGGACAGCTGATCCATGCGGGCGAAGAATTCGATGGGCGTGCCGAGCGGATCGACCGCGCGCAGCGTCCGGCCCTGATACGGCACCTCGATCCAGCGGTTAGGCAGGCCCCGGGCGTCAAAAAAATGCCTTCGCCTTGTCGAGGTCGTCGTCATGGAAGACGCGAAAGCCGACCACTTCGGCCACGGCGATGTCGGCCTTCTTCAGCACCAGCGAGTGGTGGTTACGCTCCTCGAGACCGCGGAGATAGATGATGTCGGCGGTTTCCTCCGTCACCTGCAGGCCGAGCGTATCGACATAGAAGGCCCGCGAGGCGCGTGCCGAAGGTCGCCACCTCGCACCACGGCTGCCGCGCGTCGTACTTCGCCATGACCGCCAAGCGGGTGGCGGAGCTGAAGCCGCCTTCGCTGAAGACGATCTTCGCGCCATTCGCCACCGCCGACCAGTATCGCGGCGCCATGTTCCACGGCGGCATCTTCTCGTTCAAGTTCCACCAGTACTGGCTGAAATCGCTGAGCAACCGCGCGTCCGCAAGGAGTACCGCGACCGCATCGGCGTGCGGGCCTTCAACCAGAAGATCGAGGAGGCGCTCCAGGACCCGGAAATCAACATCCATCCGGAACTCGTCGCGGTGCTCAACAATCCCGACGAGGGCGGCAACATGGTGATCGCCGAATACCTGGTCAATTATCTCGACACCGAGCACTACAAGGAGAAGTCCGTACGCAACACGCCGGCACAGATTCCCGGCTATTTCGGCGGCTGCTGGGGGATGCACAGTTTGCACCTGCCGGGCGATATCCAGTCGTTCGAGAACTGGGCGGGGCCGCGCCGGCTGACCATCGGGCCGCCGTACTATCTCGACCGGCCGGTGTACCAGTACGCCGACGAGTCCCTGCGCTGGTTCGACCACTGGCTGAAGGGCGTCGATACCGGCATCATGGACGAGCCGCCGGTGCAACTGTTCATCCAGAATACGGGCGAGTGGAAGCAGGCCGAGGAATGGCCGCTGCCGGAAACGAAGTGGACGGAATTCTACCTCCACAAGGATGGCCTGCTCTCCGAACACGAATTCTGGCCGGACGAGACCGCCTCGACGTTTGTCGAATCGCCGGCGGAACACGGCGACGTCAGCTTCCGCACGCCGATGATGGTGGAGAACACGGAGGTGTGTGGTCCGCTGGTGCTCAACATCCACGCCTCGACCAGCGACACCGAAGTGCTGTGGTTCGTCACGCTTTTCCAGGTCGACGAGGCCGGCAAGGAGCAGACACTGACTGCGCGGCTCGCAGCGGCGGCTCCATGGTGGCGACCGGCGTGCTGCTCAAGGCGGGCTATCGGCTGGGCGTGAAGATCAAGGCGACGGACCGCGACGAGGTGCCGACGGACTTCATCGACAACCACGCCTACGGACACCTGTGGCGGGAAACGACTGCCGAGATCACCGTCCATCATTCGAACCGCTACCCGTCCCACCTGCTGGTGCCGGTGACGCGGGGAAACCGGATCGGCACCTTCATGTCCGGCGGCATCATGCCGCCCTTCAATCCGCCGCACTGACAGGAGCAGACGATGCGCAGCTATCTCATCCTCAACATCAGGACGATGAACGACCTGCCGCTGATGGAGCGCTGGCTGCTCCGCGACCACGCGCCGGAAACGCTCTCCTTCATCGAGCCGATCCTCGACCGCTACGTCAGCTACCGGGCGGTGCCGGCGCCGGACGGCGCTCTCGACTACGGCTATTACAACTGGCGCATGACCGAGCACTGGTGGCGGGAGAGCCCGTTCCGCGCCGGCGGGCAGATGGACCAGGGGACACTGTTCGCCGAGCGCTGGCCGAAGGGCTACAACAAGATTCTCGGCATCCCGGAAGGCGACGCGGCGCGCAACGCGCATTGGGGCGGACGCCCCGGCGGCCCCAATCCGCCGCTGTTCGTCTTCGTGACGAAACGGCCGAGCGAGGATTTCCTCGGGCGCGGGCTGACCCTCGACGACGGCACCAACATCCGCTGGGTGACGGGGTTCAAGTATCCCGAGGGCGTCTCGGCGGAGGAAGGCGACGACTGGTACGTCAATGTCCACGCCAAGGAGGTCTGCCGGCAGCCGGGCCTGAAGCGGTTCGTCAGCTACCATGTCGTGCCGCCGAAGATCGGTCCGTGGCAGCGTGTTTCCGAACTCTGGTACGAGAACGCCGACGCCTGGCGGCGGGCCGTAATCGAACAACCGCCAAAGTACACCAAGCCTTCATGGGCGAAACGAGACACCTATCCCTTCCTCGAGCCGTGGGTGGATTTTGTCTCGACGTTCCTGCTGGAAGCGCCGACCAACGACTTCAAACGGGCGCTGACCCCCTACATCGTCACCGCGTAGAAAAGAGACCGATGAAGCAGAGAGCCGACCTCAAATTCCACCACAGCGGCGTCAGCGTGCCGAACCTCGCCGCGTCGATCGCGTGGTACCGCGACATGCTGGGCTTCGAGGTCGACCAGACCATGCGCATCGACGCCATCCCGGCCGAGGTCGCCATGCTGAAGCGCGGGCCGCTGCGGGTCGAATTGTTCGAGGTGAAGGGCGCGGCGGCGCTGCCCGAGCGGCGGCGCGATCCGCAGACCGATCCGCACACGCACGGCAACAAGCACGTCGCCTTCGCGGTCGAAGACGTAGACACGATCGCGGCCGAACTGACGGAACGCGGCGCCGACATAGTCTTTGTCGGCCGCATGCCGTTCGGCACCTTCGTGTTCATCCGCGACAACGCCGGCAACCTGGTCGAGTTCGTCCAGCAGCCGGACCTGTGGGCAGCCGGGGCGCGCGCCTGATGTTGCGCAGCATCGTCGTCCACGACATTCGGATCAGCCAGGTCGCGGCGATGGAGCGCTGGTACTACCGCGACCACGCGCCCGAGATCGTGCGCCGCTACGGACCGTGGCTGACGCGCCACGAGAGCTTCCTGCCGGTCGATGCACCGGCGGACGCCCGCGCGTACGGTTTCTTCAACTGGCGGGTGACCGACGGCTGGTGGCGCGAGTTGCCGTTTGACGGTGCGCGCGGAACTTTCGCCTTCACCGTTCCGCCGGTGACGCCGAAGGTGGCGACCTGCTTCATCCCGGCGCAGCCGACCGAGGATTTTCTCGGTGGCGAACTGCAGCCGCACGAGCGCAACGTCCTGCGCTGGTTCATCCTGATGCGCTACCCGGACGGCGTGTCGCGCGAAGAGGGCGACGACTGGTTTCTCACGATTCACGCGCCGGAGGTCGCGCGCCAGCCGGGGCTGTACCGCTTCTTCAGCTACCGGGTGATCGACGAGCACCCGCCGCTTCCCGGCGTGTGGCCGCCGCATGCGGTAGCCGACGTGCGCCGCACGCCGATGCCGCATTGGCACCGGGTGGTCGAGCTCTGGTACGAAACCTTCGACGACTGGCGGCGCGCGATCGTCACCGAGCCACCAGCCTATACACGACCGAAGTGGGCGAAGAGCGACCGCTACCCGTTCCTGGAGATCGGCAAGGAATTCGTCTCTTCGTTCCTGCTCGAGCGGCCGGTCGACGAATTCTGGCGCGACTCGCGCGGCTACGGCTAGGCGGAGTTTTTCCTCAATCCGCCGTCGCCGCGGCACCCTCGGCGATCAGCGAGGCGACTTTACGGGCCACGGCAGGATGGTCGATCTTGCCCGAACCCAGCACCGGCAGCGCCTCGACCACCATCACCACCGAGGGAACCACCAGCTCGGAGACGCCATGCTTGCGGGCAAAGGCGAGGACCGAGTTGCGGTTGGCGTGGCGGTAGTCGGTCATCAGGACCAGTTGCTCGCCCTTGCGGGCGTGCGATACGGCGGTGACCGCCGATATGCTGTCCGGCCAGAGATCGGTGATCAGGGATTCGACGGCGGCGAGCGAGACCATTTCGCCGCCGACCTTGGCAAAGCGCCTGGCGCGGCCCTTGACTGTGATGAAACCGTCGTTGTCGATGGAGACGATGTCGCCGGTGTCGTACCAGCCGCCGGCGGGCGGCTCGACCTCGGCGAGGTTGCCGGAATTGAGATAGCCCAGCATGACGTTCGGTCCGTGCACGACGAGGCGGCCGCCCTCCTCGATGCCGGGCACCGGATCGACGCGCGCCGCGATGCCGGGGAGCAGGCGCCCGACGGTGCCGTCGCGATTCTGGACCGGCGTATTGAACGCCAGCGCCGGCGCGGTCTCGGTGACGCCGTAGCCTTCGAGAATGCGCACGCCGAAAAGGTCGAGGTACTTGCGCCGGGTGACGGCGCGCACGGGCTCGGCGCCAGCCACGATCAGGCGGAGCGTGCGGAAGTCATCAAGCTCGGCGGAACGGGCATAGCCGGCGAGGAACGTGTCGGTGCCGAGCAGCATGGTGGCGCCGAGGGTGCGGACCAGTTCCGGGATGACCCGGTAGTGCAGCGGCGAGGGATACTGATAGGCGCGGACTCCCGACACGACCGGCAGGATCAGGCCGACCGTCAGACCGAAGGAATGAAAGACGGGCAGCACGTTCAGCATCACGTCGGCGGTGCCGAATTCGAAGCGCGCCTTGCCTTGCGCGACATTGGTGAGGATGTTGCGGTGGGAAAGGACGACGCCCTTCGGGGTGCCCTCCGAGCCCGAGGTGAAGAGGATGATGGCGGCGTCATCCGCGGCCCGGCGCACCAATGGCCGGTGGCCGGCGATGAGACCGCGCAGCCGTTCGACGAGGCCGATCTCCTTGCGCACGTCCTCCAGCCAGACCAGCTTGACGTGCTGTGCCATCGTTTCGACGAGGTCGGCGAGCTGGGTCTTCTCGATAAAGGCGCGCGAGGTGAGGATCGTGGTGATGCCGGCCGCGCGGCAGGCGGCGAGGATGTTCCTGGCGCCCGCGGTGAAGTTGATCATCGCCGGAATGCGCCCGGCTGACATCAGGCCGAGCAAGGTCAGGGCGGCGCCGTTGGAGGTCGGTAGCATTACGCCGAGGACGCCGCCTTCGGGGGCAAGCGCCATCAGCTTGCGGCCAAGGATGGCGACGCCGGCGAGCGTCTTGCGGTAGGTCAGCTTGCCCGACGTGGAATCCTCGAGGACGACGTGGCCGGCGCCGTAGCGGTGGCTGGCGGCGATAAGTGCCTCGGGAATGGTTACGTTGAGGAACGAGGTGCGGAAGACCGCTTCCGACATCAGTTCGTAGAGGGCGGCGCCGGCAGCCTTGCGGCGCGCCTCACCCCGCAGCCCCGGCGCCACCGCGAGCTTCGCCGGCTCCAGCATGGTGACAACAAGCTTCGGCCACCAGCGAAGGCGCACCTCGCCGCTCGGCAGGCGGCCGAACGGCGTGTGCTCGAGGCCCTCGACTCGCACCGGCACCACCGGTGCCCCTGCGCCATCGGCAACAAAGCCGGCCGCGAGGGTGGTCTGCTTCAGACGGTCCGTGGCGGTGAGGCCGCTTTCGAGGAACATCACTAGGCTGCGGCCGCCGCGCACGACATCGATGAGGGCTCGGGTGGCTTGCGGGCGGCGTGCGTCGAGCGGCAGGGCATGGACCATGGCGAAGAACCAACGCGCCCACCAGCGGCGAACGATCGCGGCGTCCACCGCGAAGGCGACGTCGCGGTCGAGGATCGCCCAAGCCAGCGCGGCGTCGAGAAAGCTGACGTGACTTATGGCGATGATGGCGGCGGGGCCGGCCTTGGCGAGGTTTTCCCTGCCGCGCACTTCGAGCCGGTAGAAAACGCGAAAGAATATCCAAAGAAGCTGGCGCAGCATCCCGTCCCGGCCTCCCCCGACAGCACGCTTGAGACTCTTTCCCGGCCCTGCGAGCGCGGCGGTTGTTCGACAGCGATCGGAGGCTCGTCAGTGACGTGCCGCCAGCGCCGCTTCCTCCCAGCCCGTTCGCACACCCGGCCGATGCGCGTCGCGTCGGCGACTTGAGCAGATTTTGACACAAAGGGGAATTCGCATGTCGCACGGCCGCGGCGCCCTCTGCGCAGCGCGCTTGCGGCAGCGGCACTTCCGCCATCCCGTCGGCTGGGCGCGGCGATCACCGCCGACGGCGGCCGTCGCCTTCCTGCTCGTCCCAATCGACATCGGAGCGGCCGTCGAAATCCGGCAACAGGGCTATGATAGCCAGCAGCGAGGCGACCAGGATGATCGCGTGCAGCAGGGCATGGGGATCCGTGTCGTTGCCGAGTGCGGCCTGGCGCCGGTCGTATTCCTCGTCGGGAAGTTTCCAGCCGAGCGGCATCGCGCCGGGCGTGCCGCAGCGGGCCACGCTTCCGTTGACGTCCTGACATGTCGGCGCAGCGAGCGCCGGGCCTGCCGACGCACTCAACAGGATCGCGATGGCCAAAAGAAAACGGCGCATGGTCGGCTCCGCGCGACAGCCTGCGCTTCCCGCGCGGCTGGCTACATGCCGGGCATCGGCATGAACTCGGTGATTTCAATCCAGGCGCCGGGCGCCATCTTGAGGTGCGGATGGCCGGTGAAGACCTTGGCGACCGAATCGAGGGACTCGCCTTGCATGATGGAGTAGCCGCCGATCTCGTTCTTTGCATCGGCCGCGCCGCCGGCGGTGACACGCTTGGTCTTGCCCAGCGGGGCGCCCATGTCGACGATAGCCTTCTGGTGCGTCTTGCCCCACTTCGACCACTCCTCCATCCCTGCCTTCATCTGCTCGGGAGTGGAGTTGCCCATCTGCGCCATTGCGGCAGCGGGCACCATGTAGAGTGCGATGAACTTCTTCATTTTTGGTTCCTCCGGATCGTTGTCCTGCCCTCCGGCAGACGACCGCTCCTTGCGGGACAAACAAGGCCGGCTGACGACAGTTTTCTGAAACGACGGGATCCGGTCCTTCATATCTTCGTGTTCAGCGGATCGCTGGAGATAGCCGGGGACTAGCGAAGTCCGCGTACCAGCTCCAATGTCTTCGGCACGCACAAACGCTCGGCGTCGAACCTGTCGAGAACGAGCTGCCGCGCGCGCGCTCTCATGTCGTTGAACCGGCGCGGGTGCCTGACTGCCTCGATGACACGGTCGGCGAGCTGGCCCGTATCAAAAAACGGCACCAGAATTCCGTTGTCGCCGTCGACGACTTCACGGACCGGCGACGTGTCGGAACCGACGAACACGCAGCCGCAGCTCAGCGCCTCGACCGCCGACCAGGAGAGGACGAACGGATAGGTCAGATAGACGTGCGCCGATGAAACCTGGAGCGCGCGGATGAAGCGCTGATGGGGCAAGCGTCCGGTGAAATGAACCCGAGCCAGATCGATGCGATCGGCGACCTCGGCCAGGAAGATTGACTTCCAGGTCTTTCCCCTCGGCGGGCGGGCGCCATAGGAGGTGTCGTCACCGCCGACGATCAGGACCTGGGCGGCGGGGAGTTTAGCGAGAATCCGCGGCAGAGCGCGCATGAAGACGTGGTAGCCGCGCATCGGCTCGAGATTACGCGCCACGAACGTGATTACCTGATCGGCGCGCGTGAGGCGCCGGCCCGAGCCGAGGTCGAAGACCGCATCGGGGTCGGGTTTGACGAGATAGGTGTCGACGCCCTCGTGAATGACGTCGATCTTGCCGTGGAAGTGACTGGGGAATGTCGAACGCTGCCATTCCGTCGGCGACAGAGCGCGGTCGCAATCCGACAGTCCCAGCAAGGTCGTGGCGTTTTTCAGCCGGAGGCCAACATCGCCATCCAGCCCGGTTATCGGGAACTCCAGGTCGAAGCCGACGTCCCGGCCGTCGCCGCCGTAGAAGAACTCGCAATAGAGCAGCAGTCGCGCTTTCGGGAAGACGGACTTCAGCGGCAGCGTCTCTCCCCAGCCGGGGTGGGCCATGATGACATCCGGCGTGAAGCCGCCGGCAACCAGCGACGAGAGGCCATAGAGCACCTGCTCCGCCCGCCGGCACTCGAGGTCGAACCGGCGTGCGAACGGATGGGTCGGCGCAACATCGCCGGCGGGCATCCGATACCGGATGAGCTTGACGCCCTTGACCGGTCGGGAAGACAGCGAGCCGATGGCGGCCAGCTGAGTATCGGGATCCCTGGCGAGGGCGCGCGCGACCGGACCGAACTGCGCCGGAAAATTATTGTGAACGAAAAGGACTTTCATCTGGCGGCGGCCGGGAGCCTGTAGAACCGATCGCAGTTGAATAAACGAATATGTAGTTCTCGTGGCGAAGCGCCCTGCTGGGGCTTCCCTAATTTCGAACTGTTGAAAAGAATATCTTCGATCATTGCTCGCCCGTAACCGTCGCGCGCGGTCCAACAAGCGCGCGCTTCCGAAACTGTCTATGATCACTTCCAGAGTTGCGATGAAGAAGCTGCGATCCAGTCAACGAATAGCCTCAAGCTATTTTGAAAAACTTCGGCGAATTTTCCGCTTTTCTTATGAGACGATTGGATGGCACAGGGCGCCGGCACCCCGAAACGAAAAGTCCTCAAGGTCGACCGCGGCCTGTTCCTTGTCCGCTACGCGTCGGCCGAAGACGGCGGCCAGCCACCGGTGGTGCGCATCGGCCTCGACCCGACGGCGGCTGCCGGAAGCACGATCGTGACGCATCCCGACGGCGACGACGCCGTGCTCTGGCAGCCGGGATCGGCGCTGGTCGTGCGCACGACCGCTCCCGTCAAACTGCTGGTGGAGGTATCGCCGCTCGAGGCGGACGGTTCGACTGCCGCGGTCGTCAACGTCGAGGCGCTGACCTTCGGCGAGCCGGCAGTCCTGCCGGCGCCGGTGTTGAACCGCAGTGTCCGCCCGGGCGATCTCGCCGGAATCCGGATCCTCGGCCATGTCGCCGGTCTCGGCGACGTAACCGTGGGCTCCGACGAATGGATTGCGGGACCGACGGCGCCGTCGCGGATCGAGGGGATTGCCATTGAGTGGCCCGAGAAGCCGGCCGGGGTCGAGCTTCGCTACGCGGTCAATTCCAGCAAGGCGTCAGCGCGCATGTCCAGCATTGGCACCTTCGTCGGCACGCGCGGGCGCGCCGGTCCGCTGACTGGATGCACTCTGGAATTGTCCGGTCCACGCGCCGGCGACCTGCAGCTTTGCGTCGAGGCGCTGTTTCTCGGCTCGCCGACGACGCGGGCGACGGGCAAGCGAATCGTGATCGGCGGCGTCACCGGGGCGCGAGCCGCTGGTGGGCTTTCGCCTGCGCGTCGAGTCGATCGCCAAGCCATCATTTGTGGCTCCGGCCGGTGGTCGGCGGCGTCCCTGGTCCCTTGGTACATTTTCCCCGGCCGCGTTGTTGGCGCCGACCGGCGAAAACTGATACTGGAATGGCGTTCGTTAAGACGCGGGGCGAACGTCGGGGATCAGTAGGGCGCCCATGCGACCGCTTTTCGAGAAAGTCACCATCCCGCCCGGCGCCTCGTGGAGCCTGCTCGACCGCCGCCTCGACGACGGCATCCCGTTCCAATGGCACTACCACCCGGAATTCGAGCTGACGCTGACGCTGAACAGCCGCGGCCAGCGGTAGCCCACGGCTCGGGCATGAAATCGCGCAGCGGCCGAGGGATGACGCGCCGGAAATAGTAGGTGCCGTGATTGTCTCGGATCAGGTAGCTCATGAGTGCCATATAGTACCACCACTTTGTACGACTAGCGCGGTGGTAAGAGGCTGATTTTCCGAACGAAAAGCCGCATCATGGGCGTAGCGTTGTACTGGCGCGCCCGGAGAGATTCGAACTCCCGACCCTCAGATTCGTAGTTTCGGGTTCTTGATTGCTGTGTGTGTCAGCGTCGTTCCCAGAGTTGCCAAAAATGTCATAAATCTGTGCGCTTCAGCTTCCCAAGGTTCCTCCGCGATCTTGTAGATGCCGTCCGGCGCGCTTACTATGTGCTTACTGTCGAGCAGCGAGCGAGCGATATGGCCGTGGCGCGGATCAGCAAGAGAACCGTCGATGCGGCGAGGGCGCAGACGGGTGACAGTTACGTTTGGGATCGCGAGCTGAGTGGCTTCGGCCTCAAGGTCACTCCCGCGGGCCGAAAGGTCTATCTCGTCCAGTATCGCGTTGGTGGGCGTAAGGGACGGACCCGTCGGGTGACGGTCGGGCCGCACGGCACTCTGACCGCGGACGAGGCGCGGGTCGAGGCGAAGCGGCTCCTTGGTCAGGTCGCTGCCGGCTTGGACCCTGCGGCCGTGCGGCAAGAGGGGAAAGGCCGACCGGCACTTGGAACGCTTCTCGATCAGTTCCTCGTTGACCACGCGGAGGCGAAGTTAAAGGCCAGCACCGCCGGCGAATATCGGCGACTGGCGCGCCTTTACGTTCCCGCCACGCTCCGGCGAAAGGTCGTCGCCGAGGTTTTGCGTTCCGACGTAGCGCGCCTGCACTTGGCGATGAAGGACAAGCCGTATCAGGCCAATCGCACCCTGGCGCTCCTGTCGAAGTTCTTTAACTGGTGCGAAAAGCACGGGAATCGGAGCGACGGCTCTAATCCCTGCCGTCACGTCGGGAAATTTCGCGAGCGGCGGCACGAGCGGTTCCTCAGCGCCCAGGAACTGGCACGACTTGGCGCAGGCGTTGTCGATGCTGAACAGCGGGGCACGGCGTCGCCTTTTGCCATTGGCGCGATTCGATTGCTGGCGTTCACCGGCGCCCGCCTCTCAGAAATCCTCACGCTCCGCTGGGCGCATGTGGACTTTGACAACGCTTGCCTTCGGTTGCCCGTCTCAAAGACTGGTCAGAAGTCGATCTACCTCAATGCGCCTGCGCTGGCGGTCCTGCGTTCACTCCCGCGGCTGGAGGGCAATCCATGGGTAATCCCCGGCGAGCACGTCGGCGCTCACTTGGTGAACTTGCAGAAGCCCTGGCGGCGCATCCGCAAGGTGGCGGACTTGGAGGATGTGCGTATTCACGATCTTCGCCATAGCTTCGCCTCAGTCGCCGCCGCGAGCGGGCAGTCTCTCTACGTCATTGGCTCGTTGCTCGGGCACAGCCAGCCCCAGACCACATCGCGCTATGCCCACCTGTCCGCGGATCCACTGCGAGCCGCCAATGACGCGGTCGGCGATCGGATTGACAATACGATGAGGTCGCCGGCGATCGTCACGCCTCTTGGCAGGTAAGTTAGACTTGCGCCGTCCGAAGGGTCGTGAGTTCGAACCTCGCCGGGTGCGCGGGCCATCGGCTGCACGCGGCACGCCGCGTCATGAGGTGAAGTCCACCAGATACTCTGAAGTCGGACGCACGCCCGTGAGCAGCAGATGTTCGCGTGCCCGCGTGCAGGCAACGTAGAGCAATCGTCGCTCGGTTTCGTAGATGTCGTCGAGTTCAGCCTCATCGGCAGCATCGGCGACGCG
>DATCBY010000031.1:0-13613 GCA_036511595.1 Bauldia sp. | reverse complement strand
GCTCATCATGGTGGCGACGCGCGCCGCCAGACGATCGTTGTCGCCGTAGCGGATTTCGCTGGTGGCGACGGTGTCGTTCTCGTTGATGACGGGAACGGCGCGCAGGCGCAGCAGCGTACCGATGGTCGAGCGGGCGTTGAGGTAACGGCGGCGTTCCTCGGTGTCGCCGAGGGTGAGAAGAACCTGGCCCGCCGTAAGGCCGACCTTGTGGAGCGTTTCGGTATAGGCGTGCGCCAGCGCGATCTGGCCAACGGCGGCGGCGGCCTGGCTTTCCTCGAGCTTCAGCGACCCGCGCGGCAGGCCGAGCACACCGCGGCCGAGCGCGATGGCGCCTGACGAGACGACGAGCACCTCGCCTCCGCCCTTGGTGAGATGCGCGACGTCATTGGCGAGCGCTTCCAGCCACGCCGACCGCAGGCGGCCGCTAGCGCGATCGACCAGCAGTGCGGAGCCGATCTTAATAACGATGCGGCGGAAGTCCTCGGGAGCGCGGGCCATCGGCTACCTCCGGCGGTTCACGACCGCCAGGCCTCCGTCTCTGCCGCCGGGATGACATTACCGGGCGCCGCCTTGGCGGTTGCCACTTCCGCCGCAATGGCGCGCAGGACGACGACGACGCCTTCGCCGGAAACCGACGACAGCAGCAACGGGCGGATGCCGGTCGCCTTGCGGAATTTCAGGCGCAGAGCGTCGGCGGTCTTCTTGTCGACGGCGTCGACTTTCGACAATGCGATGATCTCCGGCTTGTCGACGAGGCCGTGGGCGTACGCCGCAAGCTCGTCGCGGATGGTCTGATAGTCGGCGACGGGATTTTCCGCCGTCGCGTCGACAAGGTGCAGGAATACGTTGCAGCGCTCGACGTGACCGAGGAAGCGATCGCCGAGTCCAGCGCCTTCGTGAGCGCCCTCGATCAGGCCGGGAATGTCGGCGATGACGAATTCCTTGCCGTCGACCGCGGCGACACCGAGGTTCGGCACCAGCGTGGTGAAAGGATAGTCGGCAATTTTCGGCTTCGCCGACGACACCGCGGCCAGGAACGTCGACTTGCCGGCGTTGGGCAACCCGAGGAGACCGGAGTCGGCGATTAGCTTCAGGCGCAGCCACAGCGTACGCTCTTCGCCAGGCTGACCCGGATTGGCGCGGCGCGGCGCGCGGTTAGTCGACGACTTGAAGTGGGCGTTGCCAAAGCCGCCGTTGCCGCCCCGCGCCAGCAGGACGCGCTTGCCGAAGACATCGAGATCGGCAATCAGGTTCTCGTTGTCCTCGTCGAGAATCTCCGTGCCGACCGGGACCTTGATGACCACATCGGCACCCTTGCCGCCGGCGCGATCCTTGCCCATCCCGTTGACGCCGGCCTTGGCGTTAAAGTGCTGCTGGTAGCGATAGTCGATGAGGGTGTTGAGGTTGTCGACTGCCTCTGCCCAGACGTCGCCGCCCTTGCCGCCGTCGCCGCCATTTGGGCCGCCGTACTCGATGAACTTCTCGCGGCGAAAAGAGACGGAGCCGTTGCCGCCGGCGCCGGAGCTTATATAGATCTTTGCCTGGTCGAGGAATTTCATGGGGCGGCGGTCATGGGGCGCGGGCTCGCTAGGAGCCGGCCGGGATCAACATTCCATCGATATGCGCGAGTGCGGCTCGGTGCGCAAGCGAGCGCTGGGTTTGACGTTACCGGCCGGCGAACGTCAAAACGTCCGCCGGCCTCGGTTGGCAACTCACGCTGCCGTTTCGCGTGCGGCATTCCCTCGCGAACCGGGCTCGTGGGCGGCACCCCACGACTTGAGGCTCGACCAGTTGCGCCGGTCGAGGGCGAAGCGCTCGATCGGGAAGGCGCCGCGGCCGGACAAGCGGACCATGCCGTTGCCGCGGAACTGGAACCCGCACTTCTCGATGACGCGGCGTGCGCGGGCGTTGGTAACCCGGTTGGAGCACCAGACGACTGCGACGTTTTCGTCGCCGAAAGCGTGATCGACCAGACCGTGCGCCGCCTCGGTGGCATAGCCGCGTCCCCAATCCGGCTCGCCGATCCACAGCATCACCTCGACGCCGGAACCCAACCCGGTGACGCCGCAGTCGGCGGCGCCGACGAGGCGCCCGGTCAACCGATCGACGATGGCAAACGGCTTGCCCCTGTCGGCTGGAATCGTGGCGCAGAGGTTCGGTGCGATCGCCGGATTGGCGAGGAGCGCGGCCATCGCTATCTCCTCTCCCGGCCGATGCGGCCGCAGCAGCAGCCGCTCGGTGACGATCACCGCATGGTACGCGTACGCTGTCTCGCTACCCTCGTCGCCCATGATTTCCTCCGTCCAGACAAAGAAAAAGGGAGATGGCGTCCCATCTCCCCTGTTGCCTGAACTCGCCGGGTCGATGTGACGCCGGCTATAAATCTTGGTGCCGGCTATTCCGCTGCCTCCATGGCCATGTTGGCCGGGGCGACGGACACGTACGTGCGACCATTGGCTTTCGTCTTGAAGGTGACGACGCCATCGACAATCGCGAAGATCGTATGATCCTTGCCAAGGCCGACGCCGGTGCCGGTGCGCCACTTGGTGCCGCGCTGGCGAATGAGGATGTTGCCGGCCAGCACGCTCTCGCCGCCGAAGCGCTTGACGCCGAGACGACGGCCCGCCGAGTCGCGGCCGTTGCGTGACGATCCGCCAGCTTTCTTGTGAGCCATCTCTTATTCCTTGTTCTTCTTCGCGGCCTTGGCGCGCGGCTTCTTCGTTGCCGTAGTCGCGGGCTTGGCGCTGCGGGCGCGCTTCGGCTTCTCTGGTGCAGTCTCGCCGGCATCGGCGGCCACCGGGGCGGCGGGTTTCGCCTTCGCTTTCCTTGGCGCGGCAACTTTTTCCTTCGACGGCTGCTTGCCGTCGGTCAGGATCTCGGT
This sequence comes from Bauldia sp., assembly GCA_036511595.1. Taxonomy (GTDB): domain Bacteria; phylum Pseudomonadota; class Alphaproteobacteria; order Rhizobiales; family Kaistiaceae; genus DASZQY01. The sequence goes on along the minus strand of DATCBY010000031.1, from coordinate 10,732 downwards.
GATGCGCACGACGGTGTGATGCTGGCGATGGCCGCGGCTGCGCTTGGAGTTCTGGCGGCGTCGTTTCTTGAAGACGAGAATTGTCGCCGAGCGGCGATGCTCGACGATCTCGCCGGCAACGCTGGCGCCGGCAACGAGCGGGCTCCCGAGCGTGACCGTATCACCGCCGACCGCGAGCACCTCACCAAAGGTGACCATGTCCCCCTTGTCGCCCGCCAGGCGCTCAAGTTCGATCGTGTCGCTTTCGGCGACCTTGTATTGCTTGCCGCCGGTCTTGATGATTGCGTACATGATCGTCTGCCGGTTTCGCTTCTCGGCGTGACCCAGCGCCCGGGATCGGGGCGAGACAGCCGATTTATTAAAGAAATCAAAAGGCGCGGCAAAGGCCGCGCCGATCGCCGCGCACTATAGGGACGGCGGTTTTCCTGTCAAGAACCTGCCGCCCGCCGGCGGCGGCTCAGCGGCGGAAAAGGCGGCGGCCGACGAGGTAGCCGGCTAGAGCCACAACCGCCATTGAGCCGAGGCTGCCGGCGTTGACCCCCAGCTCCTTCTCTAGGCCCGGGGCGAGGCCGGCAAGCGTCGAGCGCGTCTGGGCCGGGCGACGGTTGCCGATGGCAAGGCCTATCTGGATGACAACGCCCAACACGGCAAAAATCCCGGCAACGATTGCGCAGGCCGCAATGCCGTCCAGTTGCGCGGACAGCCAAACGACGAATGCGGCCAAGGCGAACCCGAAGGCGACCAGCCACAGAAGGAACGCAACGGCGGTGAGCGCCGCCCGGCGGCTGGCGCGCTTTATCATTGCGGACACGTCGCCTTTCAGCGCAGTGACGCCGATCGTGGAGATCAGCCAGCGCAGCATGCGCTCTTACTTATGACCGAGGATGCCGACGACGAAGCCAAGGCCCAGCGCGATGAGTACGGCGCTCATCGGATTACGCTTGATCTGGGCCTCAAGGGAGGCAACGCCCGCCTGCGCGGCATCGCCGGCGGCTTCCGCCGCATCCGCGCCGAGTTGCTGCGTCTCTTCCCACATCTCCTCGCCAACGCGGCTGGCACTCTTAGCCGCCACCTTCAGGTTCTTGCTGAAGGCCGCTTGCGTCTTGACAGCTTCGGTGGCCAGCTTTCCGACGGTATCGGTGAGCGCTGCAATATCGGCGCGAATCGCTTCGACGTCCTTCTGGAAGTCGCGTTCGGGATTGGATGACATCGATAGTCTCCTCATGTTGCCGGAGCGGAATTGGAGGGCGGCGAAGCGGGCTCCCCGCCGACGACGCACTTCCGGGGAACGGTTCCTCTAAATCTAGGGTGCTGAAGCAGCCGGGTCCATCGCGCGTTCAGCCAGCGCGACGGTCTCTCTGTTTATCGTAAACAAGCTGGCGGGCGATCTGTTCCCGCCGTTGCACGCTGCAAACGCTTGTGTATGGTCGCGGGCCGGCGACATTACCTCGCGGAGAGGTGCCAGAGTGGTCGATCGGGACGGTCTCGAAAACCGTTGTGCGTGCAAGCGTACCGTGGGTTCGAATCCCACCCTCTCCGCCAGCCAGTCTTGGAGAGATGGCTCCCGAGACGTATCGCCGCAACAGTGGCGACCTTCGGCCGCGGTTGGAGGAGCAATCCGCTTCGAGCGAACTGGGAGAGGCACAAGCAAGGGCCATACGGCGGTTTTTGGGCCTCGCTCTCAGCGGAACGCGCCGGCGGTTCGCTTGCCCTCCGGACGGGCGAACAAAAAAAGGCCGTCCGTTGCAAAAGGGATTCGGGTCCGACGCATCGTGCCGTGCTAGAGCGATTCGGCAGCGACTTTCACCTGGCTCTGACGCGATGCCGCTTTACACCCTTGGCTACGAAGGCATGTCGATCGAGCAGTTCGTCGACCGCCTCGAAAAGTCCCGCGTAAGAACTGTGGTCGACGTCCGTCAGATGCCGCTCTCGCGCAAGCCAGGCTTTTCCAAACGCGCTCTTGCCGCGGCGCTCGCGGGCGCGGGTGTCGCCTATGTCCACATGGTCTCCCTAGGATGCCCAAAGCCCGTTCGTGACCGCTACAAGGACGACGGCGATTGGTCTGCCTACGCGAAAGCGTTTCGAGCGTACCTCAAACGCCATCCTGCTGCGCTCGCCGAGCTATCTGTCCTCGCAAAGCAGCAGTACATGCCTGATCTGCTTCGAGGCAGATTTTGAAAGGTGCCATCGGTCGATTGTCGCGCGCGCGGCCCCGCAGCTCATCGGCCGCGATCCCGACCGGATCGAGGAGATCTGGAAATCGCTGTTGTTCCTGACCCACGCGACCGCCCCGGAGAGGGTCACGGACGGCTTCTGCCGTACGATTTCCACGTCCTCAGCGAACTGGGATTTCCAATTTTTAAGGAAGAAATGACCATTTGCTCTGGTGGCGCTGCGCGAGGTTCGCTTGCGGTCGGGAAAGGATGGGCCGCCGGCCGTGGCTGCCGCAAATTGCAGATGCCCGTCGGCCGAGGCCATTCGTCCGATTAGTCCAAGTCCTTCGCGGTACGTCGCTTGTGGGCAACGAGGGCCATCAATGTCCGATCTCGCCACGTCTGGCGCCGCGCTAAATCGACGTTTGCTAGCCGTTTGCGTCGGTCCCGTTCCACGACTGCCAGCACTGGGCCGGCCCAATCAACCCGGCGTCGGGTACTCGGAAATATGTTCTCGTAGATGCCTTGGTAGCGCGAAACGTAGTCGCGCACGCCGCCAGGCGCGTTTAGGTCAATGGTCTCGAACGGCCCCATGAACGACCATCGGAGCGCCAGCCCTTCGCGCAGCCCGATGTCTACGTCCTCGATGGAGGCGTGGCCATCGGCGACAAGCCGAAACGCTTCCTCCAACAGCGCGCCTTGTAGACGATTCATGATGAAGCCATCAAGTTCCTGCTTCATCACGATTGGCGCCTGACCAATGGCAAGCATCAGCACGCGTGTTCGTTCGACCACCTCCGGCGAAGTCCACGGGGCGGGCACGATCTCAGTCGCCCTTATGAGATACGGCGGGTTGATCGGATGAACCACCAGGCACCGGCGACGACCGTGCAAGTGCTCGGTAAACAGGGACGGCAGGATAGCCGACGTAGAGCTCGCGATACTCGCCGCCGACGGGGCCATCTCGTCGAGCGCGGCGAACACCTGTGTCTTGACTTTGAGGTCCTCGAGTGTGTTCTCCTGAATGTAGGTTGTTCCGGCAAGGGAAAGCGAAAGCTCGGTCTCGACACGGATGTCAGCAAGAATGTCATCCGGACTTCGGCCGTTCAAAAGATCGTTGGCGGCTAGATCCGGCAAGACACTTCGGATGAAGTCGAGCGCGCGCTGCGAGGCCTCGAGGTTCTGGTCCCATAGGGAGACTGCATACCCGGCGCGGGCGAAAGTAATTGCCCACGCGCGCCCGATGAAACCGGCACCAACGACCGCGATCTTGGTCATCTTAGCCTACGTTCATATCGGATACTGCTATCCAGCGCCGCTCGGCATGGGAGCGTGCCATGGCGTGGACGGTGCGTTCGATTTCCACTCCATCCTCGAAGGTCATAGCGATGGCGGGCTTGCCTTCGATCAGGTTCAGCAGCTGTCGACATTCGATCGCCTTGAGATCGTTGAAGCCCAAACTGTGCCCCGGTGCCGGGATGAAGCGTTCGTAAGGTGGGTGATTGGGCGCGGTGAGAATAGTGCGGAAACCCTGCTCCGTCGCCCGGTCGGCGGTGGTGTAGAGTTGAAATTCGTTCATCCGCTCTTGGTCGTAGAGGATGCTGCCGGCCGAGCCAAAAATCTGCATGGCGATTCTTCCCTTGCGACCCCATGCCGAGCGGTTGACGGCGAGGATGGCAGACGGGCCGCTGGCGAGATCTAGCAGGGTTGAGGCAATGTCGTAGGTTTCCACCGCGCGCCGGCCTCCTTCTTTCAGCGGCCGGTCCGGGTAGGGCTTCGTTTGATATGTGAAGACCCGCACCACTGGGCCAAGCAGCGTCCGGATCAGGGAGACAGGATGGACGGCGAAATCGTCTAGCGCGCCGTAGCCGGACGATGCTTCGTGCTTCCAATAGTAGAACGTGTCGGGGTCGGCCATGAAATCCTCGTCCATTTCGACGCGCAAGTGATTCACGGTGCCAATGACATTCTCTTCGAGGAGCCGGGAAATGTGGCGGATGGCCGGATTCTGGATGTAATTGTAACCGAGCACGCAAACCTTGCCCGTGCGCCGAGCGGCATCACGCATCCGCAACGCGTCGGAGAACGCCGGCGCCATCGGTTTCTCGCACCAGACGTGTTTGCCAGCCTCGAGGGCGGCGACGGCCATCTCAGCATGGAACGCATTCGGTGCGGTGATCGAGACTACGTCGACCGCATCGTCGGCAATGAGTTCACGCCAGTCACCGCTGGATCGCGCAAAGCCGAACTCGGCAGCGCGTCCAGCGGCCAATTCGGCCGAGACATCGGCAAGATGGGCGAGGAGTGGCGTTGGCCCTTCGCCGAAGACGGGTTTTACCGCGACCCAAGCGAGGGCATGGCACTTGCCCATGAATCCCGTGCCAATCAGGCCGACGCCCAGTGTTCGCATGCTCGATACTCTGGCCTGACGCTGCCTGCTTGTCTCAATAGAATGTTCGTTCCATTATGCCACGCGACATGCGGTCGCCGCCAGCCGAAAGGCGGCGGCCATTCGGGTTGCTGGGACCCAACTGGGAACTGCGGATGAACGAGAGAGTTGCCGAAGAGCTGGCTGGCCCGCGCGATTTTGACAACCTGCGCGCCATTGTCGGCCGCCAGTTGGCCACTCTTCCCAAGCGCCTAGTGCAAGTTGGCAAATACGCGCTGGAACATCCCGACGAGATTGCGTTCGGCACAGCAGCGAGCATAGCGGCGGCGGCCCAGGTGCAGCCGTCGACGCTGGTTCGCTTTGCCCACCAGTTCGGTTACGAGGGCTTTTCCGATCTGCAACGGGTCTTCCGCCAGCGACTACGTGACCGGCCTTCGGCATACGCCGAGCGGCTGCGCACGTTGCGCGACAGGCGGCAAGGCGCACGGCCGGAGATGGCGATCCTCGACGGACTCCTTGGCGCGGCGTCACGCTCGATCGACAAGCTGGGCGAGAGCATCAATCCAACGCGCTTTGGTCGCGCTGTCGAAATTCTGGCACGAGCCGACACCATCTACCTCATCGCTCGCCGGCGTTCCTATCCACTGACAAGTTACATGGCGTATGGGTTCAGCAAACTCGGGGTGCGTACACACCTGATCAATTCGCCAACGGCAACGGATCCGGAAATCGCCGGAATGGCGACCGTGAAGGATGCGGGGATAGCGGTGAGCTTCACCTCGTACTCTGCCGAGACCGTCGCGCTCTCGAAAGCCATCGTGGATGCAGGGGTGCCGCTCGTCGCAATCACCGACAGCAGCTTTAGTCCGCTGGCCGAGTTCGCCACCGAATGGCTCGAGGTGGCCGAAACCGACCATGCCGGCTTCCGGTCACTTTCAGCGTCAATGGCGCTGTGCATGGCGCTCACTGTCGCGGTCGCCAGCGCTCGTGAGGAGTCATAGAATGAATGTTCTATCTTGACGCATGGGCGTAACTGGTATTTCGTTTGATCAAGGTGGAAGCGCCCAAATTGGCCGCCAATGCGGCCGGTTCAAGTATTGCGCCGGGAGCCTCAATCGCGATGGAAAGCCGCGCTTCAGCCATGCCGCCGCTCGACTTAATCACCATCGGACGTGCTTCCGTTGACCTCTACGGCCAGCAGGTCGGCGCCCGGCTGGAGGATGTTGGCAGCTTCGCCAAATCGGTCGGCGGTTGCCCGACGAACATCGCTATCGGTGCGGCCCGCCTCGGCCTCAAATCGGCGGTCATTACCCGGGTCGGGGACGAGCAGATGGGCCGGTTCATCCGCGAGCAACTTATCCGAGAGGGTGTCGCGACAGAGGGTGTTATCACCGACGCGATGCGGCTGACGGCGCTGGTGCTGCTCTCTGTCGAAAACGACAAGAGCTTTCCGCTTATTTTCTATCGCGATAACTGCGCTGACATGGGGCTAAACGAAGGCGATATCGATTCTACCTTCATCGCTACGGCGCGCGCCATTCTGGTCACTGGCACGCACTTCTCGCGGCCGAACGTCGAGGCGGCGCAGCGGAAGGCGATCCGCATCGCGCGCGAGAATGGCCGCAAGGTAGTGTTCGATATCGATTATCGTCCGAACCTCTGGGGTCTGGCGGGGCACGCGGCGGGTGACACGCGCTATATCCCGTCGGCAGCTATCTCGGAGCAACTGCGGACAGTGCTTGCCGATTGCGATCTGGTTGTTGGTACCGAGGAAGAGCTGCTCATCGCCTCGGGCGAGTCCGACGTGCTAGCTGCGTTGAAAACCATCCGCGCCAATAGTACTGCGATCGTCGTGTTGAAACGGGGTCCGATGGGTTGCATCGTCTATGATGGGCCGATCACCGACATCGAGACGGGCATCGTCGGCCGCGGCTTCCCGATCGAAGTCTACAACGTGCTCGGTGCCGGCGATGCGTTCATGGCCGGCTTCGTACGCGGCTGGCTCCGTGGCGAATCGCACGCGACTTCGGCGACGTGGGCCAACGCCTGCGGGGCCATCACCGTCTCGCGGCTGCTATGCTCGCCGGAAAACCCGACGTTCGAGGAGCTGCAGTTCTTCCTCAAGAACGGTAGCCCGTATCTGGCGCTCCGCAAGGATCCGGCCCTCAACCACCTGCACTGGGCGACGACGCGCCGGGGCGACTATCCGTTGCTGATGGCGCTCGCCATAGATCATCGGGCGCCGCTGGAAGATATTGCTGCCGGGGCCGGCGCCAACGACGACCGAGTCGGCGCCTTCAAGCGGCTGGCGATCGAGGCGGCGACGCGCGTGGCGCAGGGGCGACAGGGTTATGGCGTCCTCATCGACGACAAGCACGGCCGCGATGCAATCTTTGCCGCCGCCGGGCATGGCTTGTGGATCGCCAAGCCGGTGGAGCAGCCGGGCTCACGGCCGCTGCGTTTCGAATTTTCCCAGGATATCGGGTCGCGCCTGATCGAATGGCCGGTGGATCAGACGATCAAGTGCCTCTGTTTCTATCACCCCGACGATCCGGCCGAGCTGAAACAGGAGCAGGGCGACAAGCTCCGCGCCCTCTACGACGCGGCGCGCAAGATCGGGCGTGAGCTGCTGATCGAGGTCATCGCCGGCAAGAACGGTGTGCTGACGGACGACACCGTGGCGCGGGCGCTCACCGAGATTTACGCTCTCGGCATCAAACCGGACTGGTGGAAGCTCGAGCCGCAATCCTCGCGCGCCGCCTGGGCAGCAATCCATCAGGTCATCCAGTCGAACGATCCCTGGTGCCGCGGCGTGCTGCTGCTCGGTCTGGACGCGCCGCGTGAAGCCTTGGAGACGGCGTTCGCCGCGGCCCAGTCGGCGCCGAGCGTCAGGGGCTTCGCCGTCGGCAGGACGATCTTTGCCGAAGCCGCGAAAGCGTGGTTCGCTCGGCGCATGAGCGACGAGGAAGCGGTCGCCGACATGGCGTCGCGGTTTGCATCGCTGACCAACGCCTGGACGAGGCTGCGCCAACAGCAAGTCGCCTGACAAAAGGCGCTAGGAGGGAGAGATGGTGAAGACCGTTCGCTTGACCATGGCGCAGGCGATTGCGTCGTTCCTGCCGCGGCAGATGACCGAGATCGACGGGCGCAAGCTACCGATCTTCGGCGGCGTCTGGGCGATTTTCGGGCACGGCAACGTCGCTGGATTAGGCGAGGCCCTCTATCAGGTGCGCGACCGGCTGCCGACCTTCCGCGGCCAGAACGAGCAGAGCATGGCACACGCCGCGATCGCCTACGCCAAGGCGAGCTTCCGCCGCCGCATGATGGCCTGCACGACCTCGATCGGGCCGGGCGCGACCAACATGGTCACCGCCGCGGCGCTCGCCCACGTCAACCGCCTTCCGGTGCTGCTGCTGCCGGGCGACGTCTTCGCCAACCGGCGTCCCGACCCGGTGCTGCAGCAGGTGGAGGACTACACCGATGGCACGGTGTCGGCCAACGACTGTTTCCGTCCAGTCTCGCGTTACTTCGACCGCATCGCCCGGCCCGAGCAGATCATCCAAGCGCTGCAGCGCGCCATGCAGGTGCTGACCGATCCAGCAATGTGTGGACCGGTGACGCTGGCCCTTTGCCAGGATGTGCAGGCTGAAGCCTATGATTATCCCGAGACCTTCCTTGAGGAGCGGCTGTGGCTGCCGCGCCGCCCCGAGCCGGACAAACGCGAGCTCGCCGCGGCGGTTGCCGCGTTGAAGGCGGCGCAGCGACCGGCGATCATCGCCGGCGGTGGCGTTCTCTATTCCGGCGCTGCCGATACGGTGCGCGCCTTTGCCGAAGCGCACGACGTGCCCGTGATGGAGACGCAGGCGGGCAAATCGTCGCTCCGCCACGATCATCCGCTCAACATGGGATCGATCGGCGTCACCGGCGCTTCGTCGTCGAACGCGCTGGCCGTAGACGCCGACCTCGTGCTGGCGGTTGGGACGCGCCTCCAGGACTTCACCACCGGCTCGTGGGCATTGTTCCAGGGCGAAGGCGTGCGCATCATCGGCCTCAACGCGCAGTCGTTCGACGCCGCCAAGCACGGCGCGCTTGCTCTGGTGGCCGACGCAAAGGCCGGTATCGACGCGCTCCAGGCGGGCCTCAGCGGCTGGAAGGCGCCCGCCGATTGGGTGAAGAAGGCCAAGGCCGGCAAGGTCGCCTGGCTGAAGGACGCCGACGCGGTGACGCGCGCCAGCAACGTGACGCCGTCGGACGCGCAGGTGATTGGCGCCGTCCAGCGTGTTTTCGGTAACGATGCCGTCGTGGTCTGTGCCTCGGGCGGCCTGCCGGGCGAACTGCACAAGCTGTGGCAGGCGGGCGGACCCGGCAGCTATCACCTCGAGTACGGCTACTCTTGCATGGGCTACGAGATTGCGGGCGGGCTCGGCGTGAAGCTGGCGCGGCCGGATGCCGAGGTCGTCGTCATGGTCGGCGACGGCTCGTACCTTATGGCGAATTCGGAGATCGCGACCGCGGCGATGCTCGGCGCCAAGATCACGGTCGTGGTTCTTGACAACGGCGGCTTCGGCTGCATCAACCGGCTGCAGGTGGCGACCGGCGGGGCGAACTTCAACAACCTGTTCCGTGACACCAGGCACGAGAAGCTGCCCGAGATCGACTTCCGCGCCCACGCCGCCGCGTTGGGCGCATGGGCTGAGAAGGTCGCTTCGCTCGCCGAACTGGAGAGCGCGCTTGCCGCCTCGCGCAGCGAAAAGGGGCCGGTGGTGGTCGTGGTGCAAACCGATCCGCTGGTCGCGACCGCCGCCGGCGGCGCCTGGTGGGACGTCGCGGTGCCCGAGGTCAGCGCCCGCGCCGAGGTCCGCAAGGCGCGCGAGGCCTACGAGGTTGCGTTGAGGCAGCAGCGCGTCGTCGCCTGACGTACGAAACAGGACAGGACCATGAAAGCCAAACTGGGCATGTCGCCCATCGCCTGGTGGAACGACGACCTGGTTGAGCTCAGCGACGATGTTTCGCTCGAGGAATGCCTACGGCAATCCCGCTCCGCCGGCTTCACCGGCATGGAGATGGGCCGCCGGTTTCCCAAGGACCCGGCAGTGATGCTGCCCATCCTTAAAGCCGCTGACGTTACGCTCTGCGGCGGCTGGTTCTCGGGCACGCTGGTCAATGAGGACCTCGCGGCCAATCAAGACCGCATCCTCCCGATGATCGAGCTATTCAAGGCGGTCAACGCGCCGTGCATCGTCTACGGCGAAGTTGGCCGTTCGATCCAAGGCGACCGCAGCAAGCCGCTCGCTACCAAGCCGAAGCTTTCCGACGGCGAGATGAAGGCCTACGCCAAAAAGGTCTCTGCCTTCGGCGAATGGTGCGCCGCGCGCGGCATGCCACTCAGCTATCACCACCACATGGCAGCAGTGGTCGAGACCGAGCCGGAGCTCGATGCCTTCATGGCCGCCTCCGGCCCCGGCATTCCGCTCCTGCTCGACGCCGGCCACCTCGCTTTCGCCGGCGGCAATGTGCTCCGCGCCATCGACACGCATCACGCCCGCATCACGCACGTCCACGTCAAGGACATCCGTCGCCCCGTGATCGACGGGCTCGATCGCACCAGCCAGTCTTTCCTCGATGCCGTGGCCCTCGGCGCCTTTACCGTCCCCGGCGACGGCTCGCTCGATTTCGGCGCGATCGTTCAGCGCTTCGCCCACTACGCCTACGAGGGCTGGTTCGTCGTCGAAGCCGAACAGGATCCCAGGAAAAATCCGCCGCTCAAAATGGCCGAGATCGGCCACAAGGAACTGATGCGCGTCATGACCGCTGCCGGCTACACCGTCGAAACGCAGGGCTTTCCCAATGGCTGAGTTATTGTTGAAACCATCAGGAAAAAGCGGCCGCGTCCAGCACGTGACGCCGGCGAGCGCCGGCTGGAAGTATGTCGGTTTCGATCTTTACCGATTTGCGAACGGCGAGAGCGCCAAGGCCGCGACCGGCGACCGTGAGGTTTGCCTGGTCTTCGTAGCAGGCAAGGGCAGGGTGACCGCCGGCGGCCGTGACTTCGGCGAGCAGGGCGAGCGCGACACGCCCTTCGCCGGCAAGCCGCATTCCGTCTACGTGCCGGCCGGCAGTGACTGGTCGGTGACGGCCACTACATCCTGCGAGCTCGCGGTCTGCTCGGCGCCGGGCCAGGCCGGCTCGC
>DATCBY010000030.1:0-39977 GCA_036511595.1 Bauldia sp. | reverse complement strand
TCCCAGTAGGCGTTGGCGAGGAACGTCCACTCGGTCTTGACGCCCGTGTATTCGTCCGTGCCGGGGCTGACAGCTGGCGCCGGCGCCGTGTAAATCTGTAGGCCGTGGAACGACGCGCCGGAGCGATACTCGCCGGTCACGTCGAAGCGCACGTGGTCGCTGTACTTGTAGCCGATGCCGAACCCGATAAGCGGCGAGGAATCGAACACCTTGCTGACCGTGGTGAGCGTCGTCGTCGTCGCGTCAAGCACGTTGAACAGGCTGCCGACGCTCTGGTTGGTCATGCCGATGTCACCGCGGAGATACCACGCTCCCCCGATTGCCACGGGCGGCGGGATGCTCGGAATGTCGGCCGCGAGCGCATGCGCCCCCGGCAAAAGGAAGAGTGCGCCCCCAATCAGCGCGGATGTCTTTGAACTGCCCATAAGATAAGTCCTTTCCTCGTTGCCCCGTGTACGCGCGGATCAGACCGGCAGCGGGTGATAGAAAGGAATCTGGAGTATAATTATTAAGCGCAGCTTAACCACGCCGCTTAACCACGTTTCTTTACCTTAAGGAAAAGTAAACACGGGCAAAATCCGCCAACAGCTAAGCAACGCAGTCCAATGTTTCATAGTGGCAGGCACAACGCGCGTACAGCGGGGAACATCCCCGCCGCCCTACGCCGTCGATGGATCGGTTAGCTGCTCAGGCCTGCGGCTGTGGCTCGAGGCCAGCTTCCGGTTCGCCCGGCGGGCGCCGCGGCTTGCCGCGGGTCAACGGCACGGCGGAAGACTTGCTCGACGCAGCCTCTTCGGGTGTCTCGCGCACTGGCGGCCTGCCGGCAAGCAACCCGCGGATCTCATCGCCCGACAGCGTCTCGTATTCGAGCAGACCCTGCGCCAGAGTCTCGAGGTCGGCCGCGTGGCTCGACAGGATTGCGCGGGCTTCCGAAAGACCCTCCTCGACGAGGCGGCGGATTTCCGAATCGATTTTCTGCGCGGTCTCCTCGGAGACGTTCTGCGTGCGTGAAACCGAGTGACCGAGGAATACCTCTTCCTGGTTCTCGCCGTAGGAAACCGTGCCGAGCGCGTCCGACAAGCCCCAACGAGTCACCATCAGGCGCGCCAGCCGTGTCGCCTGCTCGATGTCCGAGGCGGCGCCGGAGGTTACCTTCTCACGGCCGAACGTCACCTCCTCCGCCACGCGCCCGCCCATCATGATGGCAAGACGCGAGGTCATCTGCTCAAGGCTCATCGACAGCTTGTCGCGTTCGGGCAGCTGCATGACCATGCCAAGCGCGCGACCACGCGGAATGATCGTTGCCTTGTGAACGGGATCGGTGGCCGCCACGTTGAGCGCGACGATGGCGTGACCAGCCTCGTGATAGGCCGTCAGTCGCTTCTCGTCTTCGGTCATGACCAGGGTGCGCCGCTCGGCGCCCATCATCACCTTGTCCTTGGCATCTTCAAACTCGGACATTGTCACCAGCCGCTTCCCGCGGCGGGCGGCGAGCAAGGCGGCCTCGTTGACGAGGTTCATCAGGTCGGCGCCGGAGAATCCAGGCGTGCCGCGGGCGATCACCTTGAGGTCGACGTCCGGCGCCATCGGCACCTTGCGCACATGCACCTTGAGGATGCGCTCGCGCCCGACGACATCGGGGTTCGGCACTACAACCTGGCGATCGAACCGGCCCGGGCGAAGCAGCGCGGGATCGAGCACGTCCGGACGGTTGGTGGCCGCGATCAGAATCACGCCTTCGTTCGACTCGAATCCATCCATCTCGACGAGGAGCTGGTTCAGCGTCTGCTCGCGCTCGTCGTTGCCACCGCCGAGGCCGGCGCCACGATGACGACCGACCGCGTCGATTTCATCGATAAAGATGATGCACGGAGCATTCTTCTTCGCCTGTTCGAACATATCGCGGACGCGCGAAGCGCCGACACCGACGAACATCTCGACGAAGTCGGAACCCGAGATCGTGAAAAACGGCACGTTCGCCTCGCCGGCGATGGCGCGCGCCAACAGCGTCTTGCCGGTGCCCGGAGGCCCGACGAGCAGCACGCCACGCGGAATGCGACCGCCGAGCCGCTGGAACTTCTGCGGGTCGCGCAGGAACTCGACGATCTCCTGCAAATCTTCCTTGGCCTCATCGACGCCGGCGACATCCTCGAAGGTCACGCGTCCATGCGCTTCGGTCAGGAGCTTGGCCTTGGATTTGCCGAAGCCCAGCGCCTTGCCGCCCGTCCCCTGCATCTGGCGCATGAAGAATATCCACACCGCCAGGATGAGGAACATCGGAAACCACGACACCAGCATCCCGATCAGGGATTGACCCGCCTCCGTCGCCGGCTTGGCGGCGATCGACACGCCGCGATCCTCGAGCCGCTTGACCAGATCCGGGTCCGAGGGAGCAAACGTCTGGAAAGCGCTGCCGTCGGAGTAGGCCCCGGCAATGTCCTGACCGGAGATGACGACGCTGCGCACGCGCCCCTGATCGACATCGTTGACGAACTGCGAATAGGGCACGTCATGCCCCGCCGTCCGCGTCCCCGTATTCTGGAACAGATTGAACAGCGCGATCAGGACGAGGCCAATGATCACCCACAGCGCAAAATTCCGGAAATTCGCGTTCATTTGATCCTCGAGGGCGACCGCGTCGTGGACCGCCGGCGCCGCTTTAGGGGTGAGCCGTGGTTAAGATAGGTGTTCGACGTTACGAAGCCAATAAAAAGACTGTCTCACCGTATCACGCCAGAATGTGGGCGAAATGCCCCGGGTGGGCGGAAGGTGAACGACCCCTACCGGCCGGCCACATCGGGAAAGAGCATCGGGCGGCCAAGTCGCTCGCCGAGGATTGCCCGCACCGCCGCGATAGGCGCCGAACCCGGTGGAAAGCTTGAGAAAATAGGGAAGATCGCGACGACCTTTCCTCGCCGCCTCAATGCCGGAAGTGCTGCCAGCGCGTTCCTCGGATACCGTCGACTGCCCGGCTCGGCTCGCACCCGGTCGGCCTCGCCAAGCGGACCGAGTGTGAACCCGGGAGGAGCGCCGTCCCGAACTTCGACCGCGAACCGATGGTCCCAGACCCCGCGGAACCCCGCTTTCAGTGCGATCGCCGGCAGCCCTTGCCGGCCGAACTCGCGGTAAAAGGCAAAGCGCTCTCCCCGCGCCTCGATAACGGTGCCGGCGAGTGTGCGCTTGAAACGTGCGGGTCGAGGAATAATCGCGTCTTGCAGCATGGCGAGGCGTTCATGACGCGGCGGATACTCCGACCCTCCAATCGCCGCCAGAATGCGCGTCAATCCCCGCAGGCGAACCGCCAGCGGCCACGACCGAAAGCGCTCCGGGTCGAGCCAGGCGACGGCAAAGGCGTCGGCCTCGACCGTCTCCGCCAACAACGAGCTAGCCGCGGAATCGACAGCGTCGGCGGCATCGGCGAGACGGAGGGCCGTCGCCGCCAGCGCACTCGGATCCAGACCCGCGCCCGCCAGTAGCGGCATAAGTTTCCGCACGCGCGCCCGTTCAAAACGGGGATCGCTGTTCATGGCGTCGTCGACCGCTTGCAGCTTCGCCGCAGCCGTTGTTGCCACCAGACGGTCTTTCGATACCTTCAGGAGTGGCCGCGCGATGACGATGTCTCCGAGGTCCAGTTGCGACCTCATGGCGGCCAGTCCAAACACCCCGCTACCGCGCGCCAATCGCAAAAGGAAAGTCTCCGCCAGATCATCGCGATGGTGGGCAAGCACGAGATGGCTCGCCCCCATCCCGCGGCTGGCTTCCAGGAGCAATCGGTAGCGGGCGGACCGGGCCGCGCTTTCGATATCGGACGCCGGGCGTGGTCCGGTCCATACAAGTACGCGCGCCTCGAGACCGCGCTGCCGCGCGACGGCCACGACCGCATTTGCCTCAGCCCGCGATCCGCGCCGCAGCCGATGATCGACGGTCAGCACAACCACGCGATGCAGACCCCTCCAACGGCCGACGGCGTCGAGGAGCGCCAGCGAGTCGGCGCCGCCGGAAACAGCGAGCGCCATCAGGCTGGCGTTGGCGAGAGAAGCAAAAAGCGCGTCGAGTTCTTCGTCGGCGAGCGGCGCTACGGACGAATCGTCAGCAGGAGGCACTGGCTTGTTCGGCCTTGACCCGCTGGCGCAACGCATTCGACATCTGCGGATACTTCTTCAGCGCCAGCGCGTACATCTTGCAAGCTTCGTCGCGGTAGTCGAGACCGGCCATCGACAGGCCAAGCTTGAGCAGCGTATCGGGCGCCCGCTTGCTGTTCGGGTACTTGGTGTAGGCGGTCTTGAATTCCGCTGCTGCGCCGGCGTAGTTGCCGTGATCGAAGAGGCTCTCGCCCAGCCAGTATTGCGCGTCCGCCGCCTGCTCGTCGTTCGGATAGGACGCCAGGAACTGGCGGAACGCCTTCTCCGCGAGATCATACTGGCCGGCGTTGATCAGGTTATAAGCCTGATCGTAGTCGGCTCGCGGATCGCCCGCGCGGGGCGCAGGCGCTTGGGTTGCCCCGGCAGCCGGCGCTAGACCGGGGAGCGGGTGCGCGCCGGCGTCGGTATCGTTGCCGGCAAGAGTTGAGAGATCGAGGGGTGGCGCGCCGGGCGGCGGCGCCTTGACCGTCAATGTACCCAACGGCTGCGGCGGCGCACCGAGCTGCCGCGCGATTGCATCATTTTCTGCGGCGACTTGCGGCTTGGCCGGCGCGGATTTTGCCGCCGTAAGCGGAGCGGACAGCGCTTCAGCCGCGGGTGCCGTCAGCGAAGGCGCCGGCGGAACGCCGGCGAGATCCTGCGCCGGCGGAGTCTGCTGGGCTGCCGCCTTGTCGGCGGGCCTGACCGACGAAGTTTTCGTCGTGGCGTTCTTCTCAAGTTCGCCGAAGCGGAACTCGTTGTCGTCTTGCATCCGCTTCAACTGATCCTGCAGCACCTGCAGTTGGTGGGTCAGTTGCTCGACCTGGCCGGTCAGCGACCGCATCTGCGCCTCGACGTTGTCGAGGCGCCCAGCCTGATCGCTGGCCTGTGCGACGGTTACCGCCCCCTGATCGATCGTCGTGCGCGGAGCGAAGGGCCAGTTGGCCGCTTGGCCGCCGGTGGTCGTCGCAAGTACCAAGGCCACGGCAGTGCCAGCCAGAAGGCGTTTGGCGAAGGTCGATGGACGAACCGTCATCGGCGGCAATGAAATCCAGTGTCCGGGAGGCATTGGTACCACAAGACAGGCCAGTTCGGCCAAAATTGGGCGCTAGAAACGAAACCGGCGGCGCCTCCCTTTTCAGGAAGACGACCGCCGTTCGCAACGCCCCGCGAAATGGATTCGAAGGATCAGGTCCCCACGTTGTCGATGACCGTCACGGCGCGCCGGTTTTGCGACCAGCAGGAGATGTCGTCGCAGGTCGCGACCGGGCGCTCCTTGCCGTACGAAATGGTCTTCATGCGATTGGCCGCGACGCCCCGCTGGGCGAGATAGTCGTGAACGATTGCGGCACGGCGAGCGCCCAGCGCGATGTTATATTCGCGTGTCCCGCGCTCGTCGGCATGTCCCTCAACGGTGAACGTGTAGCGCGAGTACTGGTTCAGCCACTGCGCCTGCTTGTCCAGGGTGGCGCGCGCCTGGGCGGTGAGATCTGTCGAATCGGTCTCGAAGAAAACGCGGTCGCCGACATTGACCACGAAGTCCTGGCTCGAGCCCGGAACGGCGGCGCCATTCTGGCCGACGCCGAGACCAAGGCCGCCCGGCTCTCCATTGGGGCTCTTGGCGCAGGCTGCCAGCAGCACCGCTACTGAGAGCAACGCGACTATGCCGGCGGCGCGGGAAAATCGTTGCGGATGGAACATTGCTGGTAACTCCTCGTGCACCAAAGCCGGCCCTGGCCCGGTCTAGCTGTCTGTTGGTTAAGTCGCGGTTGAAGAAGGTGGTTAATGAAAATCGGCGTCGGTGCTGCCGGCGCTTCGATCCCCGTCTTTGTCCGGCATCGACCGGACCACGCCACCCTGCCCGCGGGCAGGCTAGCCCCCGTGATTCGTCGGGGCAAGTCAGTTGAGCAACGGCGACCATGCCGGGTCCGAGGCGAAGGCCGGCGTTGGCACGCGCGCCTCGCCATAGCCCGTCAGATCGATCGTCCAGAGCTGGGGTCCGCCGTTGGCGCCGGGCGTGTTGCGAAAGAACATGATGACGCGCCCGTTCGGCGCCCAGGTCGGTCCCTCGTTGTGGAAGCCTTCAGTCAGGATGCGCTCGCCCGAACCGTCGGGCTTGATAACGCCGATGGCGAAGAGACCGGCATTGCGCCGTGTGAACGCAATCAAATCCCCGCGCGGCGACCACACCGGCGTACCGTACGAGCCGGTTCCGAAGCTGATGCGATGCGGATTGGTGCCGTCGGCATTCATGACGTAAAGCTGCGGTTGCCCGCCACGATCCGATTCGAAGACGACTTGCTTGCCGTCTGGCGAGTAGGACGCGCTGGTATCGATCGCCGCGTCGTTGGTGAGCCGCGTGGTCGCGCGCGATCGAAGATCGAGCGTGAAGATGTTGGCGTTGTTGCCGGGCTGCAGACTCATGATGACCCGCTGCCCGTCGGGCGAAAAACGCGGCGAGAACGTCATGCCGGGGAAATCGCCAACCAGTTCCTTCTGGCCGCTCTGCACATCCATGACGTAGACCTTCGGCTGCGCACCTTCGTAAGCCATGTACGTAATCTCCCGGCTCGACGGGTTGAAGCGCGGCGTCAGCACCAGATCGTTGCCGCTGGTGAGGTAGCGGACGTTGGCGCCGTCCTGGTCCATGATTGCCAATCGCTTGACGCGCTTTTCCTTCGGACCGCTCTCGTCCACAAACGCGACGCGGGAATCGAAATATCCCTTCTCGCCGGTCAGTCGCTCATAGATCGCGTCGGCGATGATGTGCGCCACCCGCCGCCAGTTGTCGGGGCTGGTGAAGAATTGCTGGCCGGCCATCTGCTGACCGGCGAACACATCCCATAGATGAAACTCGGCGCGGAGCCTGCCGTCGGCCTGACGGGCCACGCCGCCGCTGACCAGCGCCTGCGCCGACAACACCTTCCAGTCGGCGAACCGTGGGGTATCGGTCGGACCGATGTTTGGCTGGGTGAAGGTGGCCGGATCGATTGGCTGGAAGAGGCCGGAACGCTTGAGGTCCGCCGTCACGACGCCGGCAACGTCGACGCCAAGCTGCTGATCCTGGCCAGCACCGGCGAAGTTCGTGATGGCAATCGGCAGCGGCTCAACGTTACCGCGCGTAATGTCGATCTCGACCAGCGCCGAGGCCGGCACCGCCCAGGCGGTCCACAAGACAAGCAGCCCGATCGCGGCCGCTACCGCCGGCTTGGTGATGAATTCCAGCGCCATGCTAGCCTGCACCCATGTCTTTCGGGTCAAAAGTGACCTTCACCTGTTTCCACGCATCGTACTTGTCCGCCGGCAGGTCGTAAGGCGCACATCGCCGGACAGCACGCAGTGCGCTTTCTGGCGCGGTAGCCGAATACTGCCCTTGCGGCGATTCTAGGACAGCCGGCACCCCGTCAACCGTGCCATCGGCATTGAGGTCGAGCATGAGTACGACGCGTACCTGTGCCGGATCGGTCCACCCGAGCGGCGGACTCCAGCACTGCGCCAGTTTCGAGCGGAGGGCATCGAGTTCGTTGGCGGTCATCTTGCCGCTGGTGGACGTTGCCGTTGGCGAGCCGGCGGTCGCCGGCTGATCGGTCGGTTCGGCCGAAGCCATCTGCTCGAGCTTCTTCTTGTCGAGCAGCGCCGTGATCTGATCGAGATCGGCCGCGTCGTCGGGTTTTGGCGCTGCAGAAGGCTTGGGCTTCGGCGGATTTGGGCGGACCCGCGGCACCGGCACGTCCTTGGGCGGCGGTGGCGCTGCGGCGGTCTTTTCCAGGGGCGGCGGAGGCGTCGGATCAGGCGTGGGCGCCGGGGGCGGCGGAGCGGGATCGGGCGGCGGTGGCGCCGCGTCGGCCTGCGGCGTGGGCGGCGGCGTCGGTGGAGGCGGCGTCGGTGGAGGCGGCGTCGGATCGGGCGGCGGAATGCTGACGGTGGGCATCGGAGGCGCCGGGGGAAGCTCCGGCGGCGGTGGTGGCGGCGTCGGCAGCGGCGGAGCATCCTCGATCTTCTTGACCGGCTCGGGGGCCGGCTCGTCGCGCACGAGCGCGGCGGTCTGCACGCCCTTGTCGAGTTTGGTCACATCGCCGAGCTCGACGAAGTCGACCGGAATCTGTTCGAGGTTGCTGGTGTCGAGCGGCTTGACGGGCAGCGACAGCACGCCCCACGCAAGCAGTGCCGCGTGGGCAATCGCCGAGACTGCGAGCCCGTACCGCATCGCGGGCTAGGTACCCGGCGCCTTCAGCGCGACGAGCCCGATATGGGTGAATCCCGCGCCGTTGATGGTGCCCATAACCTGCATAATCGCTCCGTAACTGGCCGTCTTGTCGCCCCGTACATAGATCCGCTGGTCGCGGTTATCACCGACCGCCGTGGTCAGCTTCGGCACCAGATCCTCCATCTGGACCTCCTCGTCCTTGACGAAGATTTTCCCGAGATTGTCGATAGTTACCGTCACCGGCTCCTTCTCCAGCGCTAGCGCTAGCGGCTTTGCGTCCGCCTGTGGCAGGTCCACCGGCACACCGGCTGACAAAAGCGGCGCCGTCACCATGAACACGATCAACAGCACCAACATCACGTCAACAAATGGTGTCACGTTGATATCGCTCATCGGCCGCGCGCGTCGCCGCCGATGCTTGTGCTGCCGCCCGCCTCCCGGCCCGATCGGCGGTGCCATCGCCTAGCTCGCCCGCTCGTCGACCTGCCGCGACAGGATGGCGGCAAACTCGTCGGCGAAGCCTTCCAGCCGCTGGCTGATCTTGCCCGCGTCGTTGGAGAGCTTGTTGTAGGCAATTACCGCCGGAATTGCGGCGAGAAGTCCAAGCGCGGTCGCCAGCAGCGCTTCTGCGATGCCGGGCGCTACCACCGCCAGCGCGGTGTTCTTGGACGCCGCGATCGCCTGGAAGCTCGACATGATGCCCCACACGGTCCCGAACAGACCAATGAACGGCGCCGAGGAGCCCACCGTCGCGAGGAACAGCAGACGACGCTCCAGCCGCTCTGTCTCCCGGTCGATGGTAACGTCGAGTACCTTGTCGATGCGGGTCTGCAGTCCGAGCGCCGAACGCGCCCCGGCTTCGAAACTCCGCTTCCACTCACGCATCGCCGCCACAAAAACCGATGCCATCGCCGTCGGTGTGCGGCCGGAGAGCGATCGATAAAGCTCCTCCAGCGACTGGCCCGACCAGAAGACCTTTTCGAAACGATCCATTTGCTTGCGGACGCGGCGGTAGAGAATGGTCTTGTCGATGATGATCGCCCAGCTCCACACGGACGCAAGCAGCAGGCCGATAATGACGCATTTCACGATGATGTGGGATTGGAGGAACAGGGCGAGCAAAGAAAAACTCGGGCTCGCCACGGGCAGCACGACATCGGTCACGGGGCCGTCCATGGAATCCTGACCTCTTTGCTTTGATCGTCACGCCAGCTTCGGCGGACGTGCGCTCCACGAGCGACGCCTTGGGCCGTGGGTGACCTTGCAAGTCTTTGGCCGGGCTTCCTTTTCGCCCCTCCACTGACGTGCGGAATTTGTCAAAACGAGGGCCCTTATGGCCCAAAACACCAAGTATTCCTAGGATTAGCAGAGTTAACGACGGATTAACTTGGCCCTGCCTGCGTCAACCCTTCCCGCAATCTGTCCGGTAGGCGTCGGGGCTGGCCGGTATCGTTGATGAGCGCCACGGTGACTTCAGCAGTCACCAACGTTTCTACACCGCGCCGAACCGTCTGCGAGAGTTCGATGCGGGCTCCACCCAGCTCGCGGACGGTCGTTTCAATCTCGACGACGTCATCGATCCTCGCCGGCTTCAGAAATTCGATCTTCATGCGCCGAACCGTAAACGCCAGCCGTTCAGCGGCCGCGCCGCCATGCTCACCCCTGTCGAGCGCATCGTGGCCTATGCCTGCGAGCCGGAGGAAGTCGGTGCGCCCGCGCTCCATGAAACGCACATAGCTGCCGTGATAGACGACGCCTGAGAAATCGGTGTCTTCGAAGTAGATGCGCACCGGCAGGATGTGGCGAGTGCCATCGAGGCGTCCGGAAAGCTGGGGCCAGGCGTCGCTCATTTGCTCACGCTGGCCAGCGGCAGGACATGGTCGCGGCTGAGCGGCGCGAGGTCGATGTCTGGCAGATGGCGGGGATCGACCCAAAGTATTTCCTCTATCTCGGCGTACGGTTGCGCGGTCCCGGCAATGGCCACCGCATATACGGCCGCGGCAACGTCCCGATCGGCTTCGTTCGCTGCCGATGCAACAAAGTCGCCCATCGCGACGGCCGAGCCCGCGATCATGTTGCAGCCGATCTCTTCCGCCAATTCGCGATCGAGCGCCGCGAGATCATCTTCGCCGACCTCGCGCTTGCCGCCGGGCTGCATGAAGGCGCGAGTGCCCGCCTTACGAACAAGCAGCACCCTCCCCTCCGCATCACGAATCAATGCGGCGACGATCGCGACCGACGCCCGGCTCACGCCTCGTCATCCGGCATCGAGAAAAGGGGCATCTGCACCGTATCCCGGGCCGGCGCTTCAAGGCCGAGATGCTTGAACGCCTGATTACTGAGCATGCGGCCGCGGGACGTGCGCTGGACGAAGCCCTGCTGAATGAGGAACGGCTCAACGATCTCCTCGATCGCATCACGCGGTTCCGACAACGCCGCCGCGATCGTCTCGATGCCGACCGGGCCGCCGCCAAAACTTTCCGCGATCAGATTCATGTAGCGCCGGTCGAGCGCATCCAGCCCCATTGCATCTACCTCAAGACGCCGCAAGGCACGATCGGCACTCTTGGCATCGATTGCTTTCGTCCCGTCGGCGGCTGCAAAATCGCGAACCCGGCGCAGCAGCCGCGTCGCGATGCGCGGCGTGCCGCGCGACCGCCGGGCGATCTCCGTAGACCCTTCCGCGGTGAGCTCAACACCCAGAATGCGCGCGCCGCGGCGAACGATGTGTTCGAGTTCGGCGACCTCGTAGAAATTCAGGCGGATCGGAATGCCAAACCGGTCGCGGAGCGGCGTAGTCAAAAGACCGAGACGAGTGGTCGCGCCGATCAGCGTGAACGGCGCCAGCTCGATTTTGACCGAACGTGCTGCCGGCCCCTCGCCGATGATGAGATCGAGCTGGAAGTCTTCCAGCGCCGGATAGAGAATCTCCTCCACCGCCGGTGACAAGCGATGGATCTCATCGATGAAGAGAACGTCGCGCTCTTCCAGATTGGTCAGCAGCGCAGCGAGGTCGCCGGCCTTGGCGATCACCGGGCCCGAGGTAGCGCGGAAGTCGACGCCGAGTTCGCGTGCGACGATGTGCGCCAGCGTCGTCTTGCCGAGACCCGGCGGACCGACGAAGAGCACATGGTCGAGCGCCTCTTTGCGGCCGCGCGCCGCATCAATGAAGACCTTGAGGTTTGCGCACGCTTGTGCCTGGCCGACAAACTCCGACAGCAGTTGCGGGCGCAACGACGCATCGGGTGCGTCGTCGGGCCGCATTTCTGGAGCGACGACGCGGCTCATCGTGCCAGTTCCTTCAGGCCCAGCCGGATGAGTTGCTCGGCGGTGGCGGCCTCGCCGGCCACCCGCGCAGCGCTGGCTACCGCCGCACTCGCCTGCACCTGCGCGTAGCCGAGGTTCGTGAGGGCCGAGACTGCGTCGGCAATTGGCCGCGGCGCGCGATGCTCGGCCAGATCGGTCTGCAGGTGAATCAGCGCCGGATCGGCAGTCGAATACGCCGGCGCCTTGTCGCGGAGCTCAGTGACAAGCCGCTCGGCAACTTTCTTGCCGACGCCCGGAGCCCGCGCCAGCGCAGCCTTGTCCTGAAGCGCGATGGCAGTCGCGAGATCGCCCGGCTTGAATGTCCCGAGCACGCCAAGCGCAACCCGGGCACCCACCCCCTGCACGGTCTGCAGCAGGCGGAACCAGTCGCGCTCCAGGTCGCTGGCAAAGCCATAGAGGCGGAGCATGTCTTCGCGCACATAGGTCTCGATCGAGAGCCGCGCCGCCTCGCCGATCGGCGGCAGGGCCTGCAACGTGCGCGCCGCGCAATAGACCTGATAACCGACCCCCGAAACGTCCAGGATAACCCAATCCTCGCCGTAGGAATCGATGATGCCGCTGAGCTTGCCGATCATGGCAGGCTTGTTAGCACGACGAGAACGAACGCAAAACGGATCGATTGGCCGGGTTCGCCGTTATGGTTCTAGATGCCGAAGCACACAGCCCTTACAATAAAGCGGGATTTGAGAAGCGGTGTCAGCTATTGGCAAACACGCTCGATGCCGCGTGTGCAAAGCGCGCGTCTCACCCATGACATCGACACCGACGTACTGGTGGTTGGCGCCGGCATTTCCGGAGCACTGGTCGCCGAGGCGCTGGCAGGCGACTACCGCGTCGTCGTCGTCGACCGACGCGGCGCCGCCAAGGGGGCAACGCCGGCCAGCACCGCCCTCGTGCAATATGAGATCGACACGCCGCTGACCGACCTTTCCCGGAAGATCGGTACGGACGCGGCGGGCCGCGCCTGGCGCCGCTCGAAACTGGCCCTCGATTCATTGGGTGCCCGTACGCGCGAACTCGGCATCCGCTGCGACCGGAGCGAAGGCGATACACTCTACCTCGCCGGCGATAAGCTGGACGGCCACGACCTGGAGGCCGAAGGCGAGGCCCGACGCACCATAGGCTTCGAAGTCGATTTCCTGTCGCGCCGCGACCTGAAGGAGCGCTACGGCATGGACCGGCAGGCGGCTTTGCTCTCGCACGGCGATTTTACCCTCGACCCGCGTCGGCTGACCGGTGGCTATCTCCGCGCAGCGATAGCCAATGGTGCCCGGTTACATGCGCCCGTCGAAGTGACCGGCATCGAAGCGCATCGTAGCGGCGTAAGCGCTGCCACTGCCAACGGCCCGACCATCCAAGCGCATTACGCGATCTTCGCGACCGGCTACGAAGTCCCGAAGTTCGTGCCGCGCGGCGGCCATCGCATCGTCGCGACGTACGCCATCGCGACGCGGCCGCAGCGTCGGCGATTGTGGCCGGAGGAAGTACTGATCTGGGAGGCTTCTGATCCCTATCTCTATATGCGCACCACCGCCGATGGCCGTGTGATCTGCGGTGGCGAAGACGAGGATTTTTCCGACGATGAGACGCGCGACGCGCTGATCGGCAAGAAGGCGGCGGCCATTGGCAGGAAACTGCACCGCCTGTTTCCGCAACTTGACGTCACGCCGGAATTCGCCTGGGCCGGCGCCTTCGGTACAACCGCCACCGGCCTGCCATGCATCGGCAGAATTCGGGGCAGGAAAAACTGCTGGGCAATCCTTGGCTTTGGCGGCAACGGCATCACCTACAGCCGCATAGCTGCCGACATCATCCGGGCAGCGCTCGCCGGCAAGTCGGATCCGGACGCCGACCTCTACGCTTTCCGCTAGACTGCCTTAGCCAGCGTCCGCGCCCATTGCCGGTGGTGGGCGTGGCAGATTGCGACGGCGAGCGCATCCGCCGCGTCGTCAGTGTCGAATGTCGCGCGTGGCAGCAGGACCCGCACCATCGCGCGAATCTGGCCTTTCTCTGCGTGTCCGGCGCCGACGACCGCCTTCTTCACAGCATTGGGGGCGTATTCAGCGACCGCCAGACCGGCCTGCGCTGGCACCAGCAACGCGATGCCGCGCGCCTGCCCCAGCTTCAGGGTGGCCGAGGCGTCACGATTGACGAAAGTCTGCTCCACCGCAGCCTCGTCGGGCGTCCATGCCCGTACCACCTCCGTCAGGCCGGTGTGGAGCGCGACAAGCCGCGCCGCAAGTTCGCCATCGAGCGGCGCCTTCACCGTTCCCGAACCGAGAAACGCCAGCGAATTGCCGCTGACGGCGACCATTCCCCAACCGGTACGGCGGAGGCCGGGATCGACGCCGAGGATGCGAATCGTGACGGTCATCACAGGTGAAGCCGTAGCGCCGAAGCTCGTCCCTTGCCAGAATAACCATTGGGACGGTGACGAGGAGAAGGTATCGCCTATGCGGACTGTAGCGATTGTGACTTGGCTGCTGGCGGTTTGCGTGGCTGTGCCCGCCGCCGCCGATCAGATCAACCTGCCGGCGCGCAAGCCCGGTCAGTGGAAGATCGAGATGGTGCGCGGCGGCGCACCGGTCATGACGATGCAGCTCTGCCTCGACGCCGCTTCCGACAAGGCCATGATGGAAAGTGGCCTCGCTATCACCAGCGACAAATGCGGCAACGTTTCGACGAGCCAGAACAGCGGCACTATTACCATTGACGCCGAATGCAAGTTCGGACCCATGACAACCCACTCGCACACGGTCATCTCTGGAGACTTCGAGTCGGCCTACACGATTGACACGGTGAGCGACAGCACCGGCGGTAGCGCGCTCATCCCGAAACATTCGGAGATCAAGCAGAATGTGACGTGGGCTGGCCCCTGCAACGGCATGAAGCCCGGCGAAATGATGATGCCTGGCGGGATGAAGATCAACCCACTGAAGGTGCTGAAGCCCGGCGGCTGACGCCGGTCAGGCGGCGGTCAGATTGGCCATCACCGTGTCGGAAATTTCATAATTGGCATAGATTTCCTGCACGTCGTCGTCATCCTCAAGCGCCGCGACGAGCTTCATCATGAGGACCGCCCTCTCTTCGTCGAGGCTGGTGGTGGTCTGCGGCTTCCATACAGCCTTGACCGTCTCGGCCTCGCCGAGCGCGGCTTCCAGCTTTCTGGAAACCTCGCTGAGGTCAGCGAATGAAGTCATGATGACGTGTCCGCTCTCGTCGCTGTGCACGTCATCGGCACCGGCCTCGATCGCCGCCTCCAGCACCTTGTCGGCGCTACCGGCATGAGGATTGTAATGAATCTGCCCGACACGGTCGAACATGAAAGCCACTGAGCCGGTTTCGCCGAGCGCACCGCCGTTCTTGCTGAGATAGGAACGCACAGCGCCCGCCGTCCGGTTGCGGTTGTCGGTAAGTGCCTCGACGATCATGGCGACGCCGCCAGGGCCGTAGCCCTCGTAGCGCACCGCCTCATAGTTTTCGCCGCCGGCACCCAGCGCCTTCTTGATGGCGCGCTCGATGTTGTCCTTTGGCATGTTCTCCGCGCGCGCGTTCAGAATGGCGAGACGAAGGCGCGCGTTCATTTCGGGGTCTGGCACACCGAGCTTGGCCGCCACCGTGATTTCCCGCGCGAGCTTGGAAAACAGTTTCGAACGGCGCACGTCGGCGGCGCCCTTGCGATGCATGATGTTCTTGAACTGGGAATGGCCGGCCATGTTCTTCCTCGCAAAACCGGCCGGTTTATACGGCTGCGTTCGACTGAAAGGAAGCTTCAGTGGCGCGCTCGGCGAGCCCCTCAATCCAACCGCGCACCTCAGCGGCGACGGTAAGCGATGCCGAGACCAGCGAATGGCCGCGGCCCGGAAATATGAGGTGATCGGCGTCGTAGAAATTGGCGAGGTCAACACCAACTGCGGGTTTCAGCAGTCGGTCGGCCCCACCGGAGAGACAGAGCACCGGACAGGTGACCGATCCCTCTATGACCGGCGCACTGCCGAACACCATCGTGCGGTACGCCCTGCCCGACTCGAAGGCGAAGGTCGGCACCAGTTCGCGCTGCTCATCGGGCGGCAAGTCGTGCAGGACGAGGTCCATCGCGGCGCGCGGGTTGGCACGGATGGAAGCGCCGGCAAGGACCTGCAGCACATAGGGAATGGCGTAGGGCAGCGCGCGTCGCGTCGTGCCCGTGCGCCACGGCGCCGCCGACGAAACCAGCACCAGACCGGCGCATGGCGTCGAGGCCGCGACGTGCTGGGCAATCAGCCCCCCCATCGAATGGCCGATCACGATCGGCGGCCGGTCAAGCGTCGCGCACGCCGCCGTCATCGCGTCCAGATAATCGCCAAAGCCAAGCCCCGCCAGGCGTGACGGATCGGGCGGATCGTGAGCCGGCAGCGATGGCGCCAGGCATTCGAAGCCAGCGTCGGCAAAATAGCTAAGCCAGGGCCGCCAGCGTCTGGCGCGGGTAAAGGCCCCGTGGATGAACAGTATCGGTGGTCTCATGCGCCCCCGCTCACCCTCCAACCTAGCACGAGGTAGCGGCCTTACGTCCAGAACGGCGGCATGGTTTCCGAAAGCACACCGCCAAGGCGCAAGGGGGCGACGGCGGTAGCAAACCCGGTGGCATCGTCGATTTCGACCGCGAGACCGGCGATGGTCGCCGGCCCGTCGGCGGGCGTGAAACGCTCCCCCGGCACTTTCTGCAGGAAACGCCGCAACGGTTCCTCGTGATTCATGCCGATGACGGAATCATAGTCGCCGCACATGCCGACGTCGGACTGATAGGCGGTACCCGCACGCATGACATGGTAGTCGGAGGTCGGCACATGCGTATGGGTGCCGACGACGAGGCTAACACGTCCGTCGAGGTAGTGCGCCATCGCCTGCTTCTCGCTGGTCGCTTCGGCGTGGAAATCAAGGATGATGGCGTCTGCCTGCTCGCCAAGCGGACACGCGGAGATTTCGCGCTCGATTACGGCGAAGGGATCGTCGAGCTGGTCCATGAACACGCGGCCCATGGCGTTGATGACCAGAACCCGCGCGCCATTGCGGGCAATGTACAGGCCGGCGCCGCGACCCGGCGTGCCGACCGGAAAATTGACCGGCCGGAGAAACCGCTCCTGGCGGTCTGCGAAGGCCAATGCCTCACGGTGGTCGAACGCGTGATTGCCGGTCGTCACCACGTCGGCGCCCGCGTCGAGGACGTTGCGGAGAATCTCTTCGGAAATCCCGAAACCGCCGGCCGCGTTCTCACCGTTGACCACCACAAAGTCGATTTGATTGTCGGCGATGAGGCTGGGCAGACGGGCGGTGACCGCGCCACGCCCGCTCCGACCGACGAGGTCACCCAGAAATAGCAGCCGCAACGGTCCTACCCTTTTTTCTTGACCCGGAAGTTCAGGGTCTCGTTCTCGGTGACGATCAGGCCCATGCGGACATCGTGCGCCTCAGCCGGAATAGCAGGAACCTCTTGCGCTGCGAAGGCAACCCCGACGAGCAGCGGATCAATGCCTTCGGCGCGCAGCCGGGCGACGCCCCGATCGTAGAAGCCGCCGCCATATCCCAGGCGCGTGCCTGCACGGTCGAACGCAATCATCGGCATGACCACGAGATCAGGGTTGGCAGTTCCCGCGTCGGGCGCGGGCGCCCGCGTGCCGAAGCGCCCGGCAACCAGCACGTCGCTTGCCCGGTAGCGCCGAAATTCGAAGTTCGCGGAATCGACAACAGCGGGGAGCACTACGCCAATGTTGTTGTCGAACGCCCAGTCGATGACCCGGCCGGTGTCGACCTCGCTCCAGATCGGCATGTAGACGGCGATAACCTGCGGACGCGCGGTTTCGGCAACCGCGATGACGCGATCGGCGATTGCCGCTGACGCCGCCTCGCGTCTTGCACTGGTAATCGTATCGCGGACGACGGAGCCTTCGGCCCGCAACGCCGCCTTGGTCTTGGCGAAGGCTATCATGAGGAGATCAGCAGCGAAGCCACGATGGCCGGTGGAGATATCGACCCCGGAGACCTACACAGTAGGTGGGCGCCATATGAACGAGCCCACGGGCCCGCCCAGGAACAGCTCCCGTTTGGATCGATAAGCCCCGGGAGTACTGATCTCCTGTCGTACCCCGCAGCTTCGCCGCCAACAGATATAGGGCCGCCGCGAAGCGAGCGCCAGCCGAGGTTAATTGGCATCGACGTCCACACCGGCGACGTGCGCGGTGATCGTTTCGACCCGTTCGGCAAGCGAGACGATAGCTTCTGCAACGCTGTACTGCTGCTTGCGATGACGCTCCGTCAGATCGACCCGCGCCTCCTCCATGCCCGCCATTTCGGCTTGCAGCGCCAGCACCCGCCTTTCGGACTCCGCCTGCTGGTCGGCTAGAGTGATCGCCGCCATCACGGTGAGGCGGTGGTCACCGATCTCGCCGAAGCGCGCCCGCAACTGCTCGATGGAACGGTCCAGTCGCTCGGCGAGTTGGGTGAGATGCTCCTCCTCACCATCGTCGCACGCCATGCGGTAGGTGCGGCCGCTGATCCTGACGTTCACCTGAGCCATGCGGTGCTCAGGTGCCGTTACGATCGAGGACGTCGCGGATCGATTCCATGACAGTAACCAGCCCACGGGAAACAACGGCGTTTGTTTCCTGCAGCCGGGCAGAACGGGCCTCCGCCGCGTCGAGCGATTGCGCCAGGCGCGATCGGTCTGTACCCAGGCGGTGCAACTCACCCTCCAGGCCGGTCACCTCGGCGGCGCTTTCCAGTCGCCGGTCGAGCGCGCTCTGAAGCAGATCGAGCGCCGACTCCAGCCGGCTGACGGCTTCCTCAATGGATAAAGATTCCGGCATAGACGCCTCAGGCAACACCACTTTCAGATTAGGCGGCCGCATTCGAGGGCGTCAACTGCGCAAGGCCCGTGCCGATGAGCCATTGACGGGCGCCTGTCATTGACTCGGCAAACCCATGTGCTTATTCCCTCCCACCGGGCCGCGGTGCGGCAGAGCTCCCCTCTGGCGTCCGGCACTCGACAGAACCCATCAGCATGATCGATCTTGCGAAGCACAAGCGCATGGCGAACGCGATCCGCGCGCTCGCCATGGATGCGGTTGAGCGAGCCAACTCTGGCCATCCCGGACTGCCTATGGGCATGGCGGATGTTGCCACCGTTTTGTTCTCGCAATTCCTGAAGTTCGATCCAACTGACCCGAAATGGCCCGATCGCGACCGCTTCGTCCTCTCGGCCGGACACGGCTCGATGATGCTCTACGCCCTGCTCTACCTGACGGGTTATCCGGGCATGACCATCGATGAGATCAAGAATTTCCGGAAGCTGCACTCCAGGACGCCGGGTCACCCGGAGAATTTCGTTACCGCCGGCGTCGAGATGACCACCGGACCGCTCGGGCAGGGCGTCGGCACCTCGGTCGGGGTGGCGCTCGCCGAGCGCATCCTCGCCGCCGAATACGGCGACGATATCGTCGACCACAAGACCTTCGTGATCTGCTCCGACGGCGATCTGATGGAAGGCGTCAGCCACGAAGCGATCGCGCTTGCCGGCCATCTCAAACTGAACAGGCTGATCTTCCTCTTCGACGACAATGGCATCACGATCGACGGGCCGCTGACTCTATCCGACAACGTCGACCAGGTTGCGCGCTTCAAGGCCGCCGGGTGGAACGCCGCGCGCATCGATGGGCAGGATCACAATTCCATCGCCGCCGCGATCGAGACGGCGCTGCAGTCGGACCGACCGACGCTGATCGCCTGCAAGACCACCATCGGCTTTGGCGCGCCGACCAAGGCTGGGACCTCGAAGGCACACGGCGAGGCGCTGGGTGCCGAGGAGATCGCCGGGGCCCGCCGCAATCTTGAGTGGACTTCGCCGCCATTCGAGATTCCGGCCGAAATCCTCGCCGACTGGCGCACCGCCGGCGCGCGCAGCAAGCCGGCGCACGACGCCTGGAACAAGCGCTACGCCGCGATGGCGTCCGACAAGCGGGCGGAATTCGACCGCCGCTTTGCGCGGAAGCGTCCGGCCGGTCTGGCCAAGGCCATAGCCGACCTCAAGGACAGGCTCATCGCAGATAAGCCGGTCATCGCCACGCGCAAGGCCAGCGAACTCGCGCTTGATGTCATCTCGCCGATCATGCCGGAACTGCTCATCGGCTCGGCCGACCTGACGCCATCCAACAACACCAAGACCAAAAACCTGACCGACATCAAGCCGGGCGCCTTCGGTGGCCGCTACATGCACTACGGCATCCGCGAGCACGGCATGGCCGCAGCGATGAACGGCATGGCGATCCACGGCGGCCTGCAGCCGGCTGGCGCAACATTCCTGGTGTTCACAGACTACGCCCGACCCTCGATGCGCATCGCGGCGCTCGCCGGGATCCCCGTCGTCTACGTGATGACCCACGATTCCATCGGTCTCGGCGAGGACGGCCCGACGCATCAACCGGTCGAGCATCTGGCGGCGCTGCGCTGTATGCCGAACATGCGCGTATTTCGACCGGCCGACGCGGTCGAGACGGCGGAGTGCTGGCAGCTCGCCCTGGAACGCACAGACGGTCCGACAGTGCTTGCCCTTACCCGCCAGAACCTGACGCCGTCCCGCACGACCGCTGGTGGTGCCAATCTCTGCGGCCAGGGCGCCTACGAAGTTTCGCCGGCAGGCGGTGCGGCGCGCGCAACCATCTTCGCCTCTGGCTCGGAAGTGGAACTCGCCATTCAGGCACAGGCGCTGCTCAAGGCGCGCAATATCGCCGCCCGGGTTGTCTCCGTCCCTTCGCTCGAGCTTTTCCTGCAGCAACCGGAGGCCACGCGGCACGCCGTCATCGGCGACGCGCCGATCAAGATCGCAGTTGAGGCAGCCGTTCGCTTCGGCTGGGACGCGATCATCAACTCCGACGGGCTTTTCGTCGGCATGCACAGCTTCGGCGCCAGCGCGCCCTACAAGGACGTGTACGCCAACTTCGGCATCACCGCCGAAGCGGTGGCCGATGCCGTCGCCAAGAAGCACAACGGATAAGACTGAAAGTCTGGAGATAGATCGTGGCCGTCAAGGTTTTCATCAACGGGTTTGGCCGCATCGGCCGTCTGGTTCTGCGCGGCATCTACGAGTCCGGCCGCAAGGACATACAGGTCGTCGGCATCAACGATCTCGGCCCGGTCGAGACCAACGCCCACCTGCTCCGCCATGACTCCGTGCACGGCAAGTTCCCGCACGAGGTGAAGGTCGTCGGCGACTCGATCACGATTGGCGGCGCTTCGATCAGGGTCACCGCGATCAAGGATCCGACCCAGCTGCCACACAAGGAACTGGGCGTCGATATCGCGCTTGAGTGCACGGGCATCTTCACCGCTAAGGAGAAGGCCTCGATGCACCTTGCGGCGGGCGCCAAGCGCGTGCTGGTCTCTGCACCGGCCGATGGCGCCGACCTGACCGTGGTCTACGGCGTCAACGACGACCAGTTGACGAAGGAGATGACCGTCGTCTCCAACGCCTCGTGCACGACCAACTGCCTCGCGCCGGTGGTCTCAGTGCTGCACAAGACGATCGGCATCCAGCACGGCTTCATGACGACGATCCATTCGTACACCGGCGACCAGCCGACGCTCGACACGATGCACAAGGACCTCTACCGCGCCCGTGCGGCGGCCTTGAACATCATCCCGACCTCGACCGGCGCCGCCAAGGCGATCGGCCTGGTCATCCCCGACCTTAAGGGCAAGCTGGACGGCTCCTCAATGCGCGTGCCCACGCCGAACGTCTCGCTGGTCGATTTCAAGTTCGTCGCCAAGCGCGTCACGACCGTCGACGAGATCAACAAGGTCATAAAGGACGCATCGCAGTCGAACCGCCTAAAGGGCATCCTCGCCTGGACCGAAGAGCCGCTGGTTTCCTCCGACCTGAACCACGACCCGCACTCATCGACCTTCGCCATTGACCAGACCAGGGTCATCAATGGCACCTATGTTCGCGTCGTCTCCTGGTACGACAACGAGTGGGGCTTCTCGAACCGCATGGGCGATACCGCCGCCGCGATGGGCCGGCTCGGCTAGACTGACGATCAGGAGCATTCATGGCCGCGTTGCGTACCCTCGACGACGTCGATCTGAAGGGCCAGCGCGTCCTTCTTCGTGTCGATCTCAACGTGCCGATGGATGGCAACAGGGTGGCTGACGACACGCGCATTCGCGCCGTGGCGCCGACCATCCGCGAGATCTCCGACAAGGGTGGCAGGGCGATCTTGCTCGCCCATTTCGGCCGGCCGAAAGACGGACCCGATCCGAAATTCTCACTGAAGCAGATCGTCCCCGCCGTTGGGGCCGTCCTCGGCCACGCGGTCGCGTTTGCCGACGATTGCATCGGAGTGACCGCCGAGAAAGCCGTTGCCGCGATGAAGGACGGCGACGTGCTGCTCCTGGAAAACACGCGCTTTCACAAGGGAGAGGAAAACAACGACCCGATGTTCGCCGCGTCCTTGGCCAAGCTCGGCGATCTCTACGTCAACGACGCTTTTTCGGCTGCACATCGCGCCCACGTCTCCACCGAAGGGCTTGCCCATCACCTCCCGGCCTACGCCGGTCGCGCCCTGCAGCGCGAGCTGGAAGCTTTAGAAGCGGCTCTCGGCACTCCGAAACGGCTAGTCGTCGCTGTTGTCGGCGGCGCCAAGGTTTCGTCGAAGATCGAAGTGCTGATGAACCTCGTCACCAGGGTTGACACTCTGGTCATCGGAGGCGGCATGGCGAACACGTTCTTGCTCGCTAAGGGAGTCGCCATCGGCAAGTCGCTGGCGGAGCCGGATTTCACCGATACGGCACGCCGCATCATGGCCGAGGCCGACAGGACCGGTCACACCGTTGTCCTGCCCGTCGATGCGGTGGTGGCTCGGGAACTCAAGGCCGGCGCCGCTTCAACGATAGTTGCCATCGACGCGGTTCCTGCCGACCAGATGATCCTCGACGTCGGCCCGAAGTCGGTCGCCATCATCAACAACTGGATCGACAAGGCCGCGACGTTGGTCTGGAACGGTCCGCTTGGCGCCTTCGAGATCGAGCCATTCGACAGGGCGACTGTTGCCGCCGCCCGCCATGCGGCGGAACGTACCAAAGCCGGCAAGCTCCTTTCGGTTGCCGGTGGCGGCGAGACGGTGTCGGCCCTGCATCACGCCGGCGTCGCCGACGATTTCTCGTTCATCTCGACGGCCGGCGGCGCGTTCCTGGAATGGCTCGAAGGTAAAGCCCTCCCCGGCGTCGAAGTCCTGAGGGTCCGTCCGACACGTCTCTAGGGGGCGTTTCCACCCAGCAATTCCCAGTGTGAAAATCCGGTGCGGTTCGTCTATAACGCGGCCGGGTTCGTAACGAGGAATTGCGCCCATGGCCGAACGCCTGGAAGACATTGCCGCCCGCATGGTTGCGCCCGGCAAGGGAATCCTTGCCGCCGACGAAAGCAACGGCACCTGCACCAAACGCTTCGACGCCCTGGGCATTCCGTCAAACCCTGACACGCGCCGCGACTATCGCGAGATGTTGTTCCGCACCAGCGAGGGCATGCGCAATTTCGTCTCCGGCGTGATCCTCTACGACGAGACGATCCGCCAAAACGCCACGGACGGGACGCCGCTGATCAAGATCATCTCCGATGCCGGGGCGATTCCGGGTATCAAGGTCGATGCCGGCACCAAGCCGCTCGCCCTCGCCCCGAACGAAACTATCACCGAGGGCCTCGATGGCCTGCGCGAACGGCTGAAGGAATACTACATCCTCGGCGCTCGCTTCGCGAAGTGGCGGGCGGTCATCAACATTGGGCCGGGTATGCCCTCGGCCGATGCGATTCACGCCAACGCTCACGCCCTCGCCCGCTACGCCGCGCTCTGTCAGGAGGCGATGATCGTCCCGATCGTCGAGCCGGAAGTCCTGATGGACGGTACTCCGGCGACCCACGACATCGACACCTGCTACGCCGCGACGGAAAAGACCCTGCGCGCCGTCTTCGACGAACTCGCTATCGCCGGCATCAATCTGCGCGGCATGGTGCTCAAGCCGAACATGGTCACGGCCGGCAAGAATTCACAGAAGCAGGCATCGGCCAGGCAGGTCGCTGAGAAAACCGTGCAATTGCTGAAGGCCGTGGTGCCGGCTGATGTGCCCGGCATTGCATTTCTTTCCGGCGGCCAGTCCGACCAGCTGGCCACGGAACATCTGTCGCTGATGAACGAGATGGGCAAGCTGCCATGGCGGCTGACCTTCTCCTACGGACGCGCGTTGCAGGCCGCGTCGATGAAGGCGTGGGCGGGCAAAACTGACAATGTGCCGGCTGCCCAAAGCGCTTTCCTGCATCGCGTGCGCATGAACAGCCTTGCCGCGTCAGGACGATGGGCCCCCGACCTTGAAAAACAGGCTGCATAAAACCCCTCAACAACTTTCAGGATCGGCTATATTTGGTGCTGCGGCCAGTGCAGGTTGTGCCACGGTGCCACTGTAATTTTTCGCCGGTTCCCGGCCGCGCCGACTGGAATCGATTCGAGCCCATGGCAAGTCCTGCCGAATTCCGCTGCCGTCTCTGCCTGGTGACACCGCACGCCTATGACGCGGAGCAGTTCGCGCCGCGCCTCGCCGATGCACTGGCCGGCGCCGACGTGGCTTCCCTGATAATCACCGCCAGCAGCAACGACATATCGACACTCCAGCGCGCTGCCTCCCTCCTCGTGCCCATCGCGGCGGCCCGGGGTGTAGCCGCCGTAATCCACAACGATACGCGCATCGCCGCGCGTACTGGCGCGGACGGGGTCCACGTCGACACCGGCGTCGCCGATCTCGCCGCCGCGCTCGATACGTTCCGCAAGAAGAAGATCGTTGGCGCCGGCAACATCGGATCGCGCCACGATGCCATGGAGCTGGCGGAGGCCGAACCCGACTACCTCTTCTTCGGGCGTCTCGACGGCGACACCGACGATGCGATCTTTCCGAAGGCCCTCGACCTCGCCGCCTGGTGGTCGTCGGTGACCGTCATCCCGGCCATTGTGATGGGCGGGCGCGCACTTGCCTCGGTTGAAGAAGCCGCACGCAACGAAATCGAGTTCGTGGCGCTCTCGTCCGCTATCTGGACGGATGCGCGCGGGCCATCTGCCGCCGTCGCCGAAGTTGCAGAACGCTTGGCAGCGGCGCGGGAACCGGCCGCATGACTCGCCTCCTTCCGGCGGCAGCATTGATCGCCAGCCTGGCCTTGCCGTTGTCGATGGCCACGGCGCAGGACGCCGGCCCCATGGTGCTGACTCCGTCGGTCGACGACACGACGCCGTTGCCCAAGAAACCGAAGGTCGTTCCCAAACCGCCGACGCCGGCCAATCCCACGCCGGCCGCTCCGCCCGCCAAGCCGACGAAGACGAAGGTCGAGGACCTTGGCGCGAGTTCATCCTCTCCGTCGCCCTCGCCTAAGCCAGCCAGTGGACCCGCACCGATTGATCTGGCGCCGGCGGCGCCGGAGACACCAGCGAGCGGGTCGGAGGAATGGCCGCTGCCGCATCCCCGCCCGGATGTGGCTGGCGGACCCGCTCCGGCCGCACCGGACGCCCCACAACCCGCGCCGGCCAACGGGATACCAACGATCGGAACAAACGGCGCCGCCCCGTCCGGCGCACCAGCCGGATCCGCCGCCCAAACCATCCTCTCCGGCAGCGTTCCGCCGCCGGTGGTTCCGCCACCCAACTCACCGCTTAAGCCTGATCCGCCAGGCGTGGATTCCGCCTTTGGCGCATTCCAGCGCGGCTATTATCTATCGGCGTTCGGTCTCGCCATTCCGCGTGCCGAAGCGGGCGATCACGCCGCACAAACGCTTCTCGGTCTCATCTACGAAGGCGGGTATGGTGTGCCGCGCGATCTGGCGCAAGCCGCATCCTGGTACAAGTTCGCCGCCGACGGCGGCAGTCCGAAGGCCCAATTCGCGCTTGGTAGTATGTACCTTGGGGGCCGCGGCGTTGCGGGCGACCGCAGCAAGGCAGCCGATTATTTTGAAAAGGCGGCGGCAGGAGGCGATATCCCGGCGACCTACAACCTCGCATTGCTTTATCTCGAAGGTAACGCTCGGGCGCAGGATTTGAGCCGGGCGGCGCAGCTCTTCGAGCAGGCCGCAAACGGTGGCAACGAAGACGCGGAATACGTGCTGGCGCAGTTGTACGATGAGGGGCGCGGCGTGAAACAGGACAAGGCGACCGCCACGAAGTGGTTTGCCGCCGCCGCGCGCCTCGGACACATCCCCTCCGAAGTCGAGTACGCCATCCGCCTTTTCAACGGCGTCGGCGTCGAGGCCAATGAGCCTGCGGCGGCAGCCTGGTTCCAGCGCTCCGCTGACGTCGGCAATCCGATTGCTCAGAACCGGTTGGCTCGGTTGCTGTCCACCGGACGCGGGGTCACCGCCGATCCGATTGCCGCCGCGAAATACTATTTGCTATCCAGAAACGCGGGAAGGACCGACGACTTCCTCGCGCAGTTCTACAACGGCCTTACTGACGATCAGCGCCAAGCGGCGCTGGCCGCGGCGCAACGTTGGCCGGCGAGCTAACTGCTCGATGCGGACCGCCGCGGCTTGTATGCGGCGGCGAAGTGTGGTGGAGAGACGCCCCTCCGCCGGAACATATCAATGGCCCGTAGCGCGCTTCTTAACGTGATGGTCAACGCCGTGCTCAAAGCCGGCCGCGGCCTGGTGCGCGACTTTGGCGAGGTCGAGAACCTGCAGGTCTCGCTGAAGGGACCGGGGAACTTCGTCTCGGCAGCCGACCAGCGCGCAGAGGACACCTTGGTTGGGGAATTGCGCAAGGCTCGGCCGGGCTACGCGTTTCTGACCGAGGAAAGCGGCGTGATTGCCGGAACCGATGCCACCAACCGCTGGATCGTCGATCCCCTGGACGGCACCACCAACTTCCTCCACGGCATTCCACTCTTCGCCATTTCGCTGGCACTGGAGCGCGAGGGGCAGCTCGTAGCCGGCGTCATTTTCAATCCGATCCTCAACGAACTTTATGTCGCCGAGCGCGGCCAAAGCGCATTTCTCAACGACCGGCGGCTGCGCGTCGCCTCCCGCAAGAAGCTCGCTGATGCCGTCGTCGCCACCGGCATGCCGAACATTGGCAGCAACCGCCACGATGCCGCCATCGGGGAACTACGTCCCGTGATGCTGCAGACCGCCGGCGTCCGCCGCCTGGGCTCGGCAGCGATGGACCTTGCATGGGTCGCCTCCGGTCGCCTCGACGGTTATTGGGATCACGGCCTGTCGCCCTGGGACGTCGCCGCCGGTATCGTCATCCTGCGTGAATCGGGGGGTCTCGTCACCGGAGCCGGAGGCGATGGCGACGCTCTCAACTCCGGCTCGATCGTTGCCGGCAACGAGGCCATCCATAGCGCGCTGGTCGCCACTCTGGGCGCGACGCCCGCCCCCTAGCCCAGCCACCCGATTTTTGCCGTTTCTCCCCGGCGCGAATTCACGCTACGATTTGTGCGGGGTGAGCAAGAGGCAACCACGTGCTGGGTATCAAACGCCGCCAACGCGAATACGACCCCTACAAGCTCGCCAGTCCGCAGGTCTACCTCTGGCGGATGACGATCTTCCTTATCATCGCCGCCTTTGTCGCCCTGATCCTGTACGTTCAGGTCGTCAACGCCTTTCGCGCCAACCCGGGGCTGAACAGCGTCATCATCGCCGTGCTGGTGATTGGCATCGGCCTCTCGTTCCGGCAAATTTTCCGCCTGTTCCCCGAGATTCGCTGGGTGAACAGCTTCCGGGTTGCCGAGCCGGGCGTGGAGGCGGATCGGCCGCCGATACTACTCGCGCCAATGGCAACGCTGCTCGGCGACCGTATCGGCCGCATGGCGATCTCCACTGCCACCATGCGCTCGATCCTCGACTCCATTCAGATGCGGCTCGACGAAGATCGCGACATGGGCCGTTACCTTACCAGCCTGCTCATCTTCCTGGGACTCCTCGGCACCTTCTGGGGCTTGCTTAATACCGTCGCCGCAGTTGCCGCCACGATCCAGTCGCTTGACGTTTCCTCGTCGAACACCGGAGTAATTTTCGAGGACCTGAAGGCGGGCCTCGCAGCGCCGCTGAAAGGCATGGGCATCGCCTTTTCGTCATCGCTTTTTGGCCTTGCCGGATCTCTCGTCCTCGGCTTCCTCGATCTCCAGGCCGGCCAGGGCCAGAACATGTTCTACAACGATCTCGAAGATTGGCTCTCCACGGTGACCGACCTCGATCCCGAGCTTCTGGAATCCCGCGGCGGCGGTTCGACGGCGGAAGATCTTCGCGTCGCCATCGAGCGTTTGTCGCGCAGTATTCAGGATGGCAAGGGCGCCGACGCGACCGTCGAGACAGCTGGCGGCGCCGGCACGCCACGCGCCACCGCCGCCATGGCCAACCTCGCCGAAGGCATCCAGGGCCTTGTCCAGCACATGCGCAGCGAACAGCAGGTGATGCGCGGCTGGGTCGAGACACAGAGCGAGCAACAGAAGGACGTTCAGGTCCTGCTCGCGACGATTGCCAAGGCGCTACAGCAGCCGCCCCAGGCGGCGGAGTAACCCGCCGTGGCCGCCCGCGCCCGCCGCGTCAACCCGCGCGCGGACTATTGGCCGAGTTTCGTCGACGTCCTCACAAACCTGCTGCTCGTCTTCATTTTCCTCCTGTCGCTGTTTGCCCTCGTGCAGTACCTGCTCAGCCGCGAGATCACGGGCAAGGATACGGTTCTGCAGCGTCTCAACGCCCAAATCGCCGAGCTCACCGAGATGCTGGCGCTGGAGAAGGCCTCCAAGAGTGAGATGTCGGACAACCTCGCCAGTCTGAGCGCAAATCTTGCCGCCGCCGAGAATGACAAGACGCGACTGCAAGGATTGCTGGATGCGCAGACCGCGGCGGGGTCAGCGGCCGGATCGCAGGTCGCTACCCTCGGTGGCCAACTCGACGCGGAGAAACAGATCAGCCAGCGCGCACTCGACCAGGTCGAACTGCTCAACGAACAGATTGCCGCGCTGCGCCGCCAAATTGCCGCCATCGAGACCGCCCTTGATGCCTCGGAGGCGAAAGACAAGGAGAGCCAGACCCAGATCGCCGATCTCGGCAAGCGCCTTAATGTTGCCCTCGCCCAACGGGTTCAGGAACTGTCGCGCTACCGGTCCGATTTCTTTGGGCGGCTGCGTGAAATCCTCGGCGATCGTCCCGATATCCGCGTCGTCGGCGACCGTTTCGTGTTCCAGTCGGAAGTGCTTTTCCCGGTCGGCTCGGACCAGATCAGCCCGGCCGGCAACGACGAACTGGCGAAGGTCGCCGACGCGGTGGCCCAGCTTGCCGCCGAGATCCCCGGCGACATCGGCTGGGTGCTGCAGGTCAATGGTCACACCGACAAACAACCGATCAGCGGCGGCGGGCGCTTCCATACGAATTGGGATCTATCGGCCGCGCGAGCTATCTCGGTGGTCCAGTTTCTGGCAAGCAAAGGCATAGCGCCGGAACATCTGGTGGCCGCCGGCTACGGCGAGTTCCAGCCGCTCGACGATGAAAATACTCCTGACGCCTATGCCAAGAATCGCCGCATCGAACTTAAACTGACCGAACGCTGAGGTTGCCTCTGCCTCGGACCGGGGCTATACCGCCGCCTGAAGTGCTGGGCATTGCGCCTCGGCCAAGCTTTTCGCCGGGTTCCGGCCACTCTTAAGGCACTAGCCATGAAGAAAGAAATTCATCCCGACTATCACGAGATCACCGTCGTGATGACCGACGGCAGCGAGTACGTTACCCGCTCGACTTACGGCGAGCCGGGCGCGAAACTCACGCTGGACATCGATCCCAAGACCCACCCGGCATGGACCGGCGGCGGTCAGCACATCGTCGACCGCGGTGGTCGTGTTTCACGCTTCAAGAGCCGCTACGCCGGTTTCACAGCGACGACGAAGTAATCGGTTTTCTTCCGGCTAAGAGCAAAGCCCCGGCGTCGCCCGGGGCTTTTGCATTCCGGAAAGCGGAATCGCCACTACTTGGCGGCGCCAAAGGCCCCGGCGATCAGGTTCTGCACCCGACGCACCTGGTTTTCGCCCGCTTCGGCCGCCGGCGCCCTGCGCAGCGCCTCATCAAGCCGCACGACGCGCTCCTGCAAACGCAGCGAGCGCTCGATCAGCAGACGCAACCGCGCTGGCAGGTCATCCCAAGGCTGCCCCCCGGTCGCCGATGACATGCCGCCCAGTTTGACCTTTGAGCGCTCCTGACTTGCCTGATCGGCGCTGAGATCGCCCTCGTTGACGGCGCGCTGCAACAGAAGCCATGAGGCAAGCTGCATCAGCCGCGTCGTCAACCGCATGGACTCGGTGGCGTAAGCGAGCGACGTCGACCGGGAGAGACGATGCGACTCCCGCCGGCCATCGCCATCCAGGTAGCTCGCGGTCTCCTCGACCAACGCCATGCCTTCACGAAACATCGCCTTGAACGCCTCGGAGGCAGCCAGACGGCGCACAAACGCTACCGGTGCCGGACTTGGCCAAGTCCGCAAGGAACGATCTTCACTCATACGCCACACACCCCGGACATGTTCCGCATGGGAACACCAGACAGCCAACTGCGCAAGCCTCGGGCCAAACGCATCCGCAGAGTTATGCACACTAATCCACAGGCCATCGCGGACACGAAAAAAAGAGCCGCACGAGGCGGCTCTTTGAAAGTTTAAACAGGGAGGCGTCAAACAGAGTGGACAGGAGCCACTCGAAATCCAGATGACTGGACGCTTTAGTCAAGCTCCGTAAAGCTTAAGGAATGGTTAACGCTCTCGCCCAAAGCGACGGGATTGCTCCGAAATCGGGCGGCACCCGCTAGCCGCGCGTCCCGGCGCGGCACGCTCCGTTACGGCTTGAAGAAGGAGGCGGCGACAGCAGCGCTGGCTCGTTTGGCCTCGGCCGTAGCTTCCAGACGCGCGATCTCCGCCTGCAGCAGCGCGACGCGCGCGGCGAGTTCATCCAGCGACAATTTCGACAGATCCTCGCCCATCTCCTGGGCGAGTTTTTTCTTTGGTGCGTCTTCGTCGAGTGTCGCCATGGCCACCTCCTCTCCGCAGAAAGCTAGTCGAGGGCGGCGCAGTTGTCAGCAGTGGTGGGCACCGGTAGACCCGGGCCCATGACTCTACCCACGACGATGACGGCGATTGGGATGACCGCGCCCGGCGGCCCGGAAGTACTCGTGCCGGTCACGCGTCCCCTGCCCGTGCCAAGCGACGGCCAAATCCTGGTGCGCGTCCACGCCGCCGGGGTCAACCGGCCGGATGTCATGCAGCGGCAGGGCAAGTACCCGCCGCCGCCCGGCGCCTCCGACATCATCGGTCTGGAGATCGCGGGCGAGGTCATCGCCCATGGCAACGGTGCCAATCGCTTTGCGATCGGCCACAAGGTCACTGCGCTGGTCGCCGGCGGGGGCTATGCGGAATTCTGCGCCGTCAACGAGACCAACGCCCTCCCCGTTCCCAATGGCTTATCGATGGTGGAGGCAGCGGCGATCCCGGAGACGTTCTTCACCGTCTGGTCGAATCTGTTCGTGCGCGGCAAGCTCTCCGCCGGCGAAACCGCACTCATCCACGGTGGCGCCTCGGGCATCGGCACCGCCGCGATCCAGCTCGCCAAGGCGTTTGGCGCAACCGTGATCGTGACGGCGGGCAGCCCGGAGCGCTGTGCCGCGTGCATGAAACTCGGCGCCGACTTTGCCATCGACTACACCACCGAAGACTTTGTCGCACGCGTACAGCAAGCGACCGGCGGGCGTGGAGCGAGCGTCATTCTCGACATGGTGGGTGGCGACTACGTCAAGCGAAACTATGCCGCAGCCGCTGAAGAGGGGCGCATCGTCCAGATCGCGACGCAGCACGGCGCGCGCGTCGAAGCCGATTTCCACATGCTGATGGCGAAGCGACTGACCCACACCGGGTCGACGCTTCGCGTCCGCCCGGTGTCATTCAAGGCTTCGATTGCTGCCGGCCTGCACGAGCACGTCTGGCCGCTTTTCGAGAAACGTGCGGTAGCGCCGGTCATAGATTCGACCTATCCGCTGCGGCGTGCCGCCGATGCGCACGCCCGCATGGAAGGGTCCAGCCACTTCGGCAAGATCATTCTCACCGTCGTTCAGGAAAGCTGAGCGAACAAACATTGGATTGCGGCGATACGGTTTGCGTCCCGCGCGTGACCGCCCTATATAGGCCGCTATTCCCTACATCCTTCTTGTGGATAGGGCTTGCCGCGCGAAATCCGGCGAGCGAGAGAGAGAGAACTGTTCATGACGACCGCCACTCCCCTGATGCCCAAG
The DNA here is from genome assembly GCA_036511595.1 of Bauldia sp. GTDB lineage: Bacteria > Pseudomonadota > Alphaproteobacteria > Rhizobiales > Kaistiaceae > DASZQY01. Next base: position 7,999 of record DATCBY010000030.1, on the reverse strand, counting down.
GCGACCGCCGTCTGGCTTGTTGCCAACACCGCGCTGTCCTTCGACCAGATCGCCGAGTTCTGTCACCTCCACCCGCTGGAAGTGCAGGCCATCGCCGACGGTGAGGCGGCACAATCGATCAAGGGCCTCGACCCGGTTCTGACCGGCCAGTTGACCCGCGAAGACATCGAGAAGGCGGAGGCCGATCCGACCCACAAACTTGGCCTGACCGGACAGCGCGTCAGCGCCGCGCCCGCTTCCAAGCGCAAGGGTCCCCGCTACACGCCCGTCTCCCGCCGCCAGGACCGCCCCAACGCCATCCTGTGGCTACTGCGCAATCATCCCGAATTGAAGGATGCGGCGATCATGCGGCTCGTCGGCACCACCAAGCCGACGATCGAATCGATCCGCAGCCGCACCCACTGGAACGCCAATAACCTGCAGCCGACCGATCCGGTCGCGCTCGGCCTTTGCTCGCAGATCGACCTCGATTTCGAGGTCGAGAAGGCGGCCAAGAATTCGCCGCACCCGCCGACTGCGCCCGAGGGGGCGACGCTGCTGCCGGCCTCCGAGACGACCACAACCGCGGCCGCTGCTGTTGCCGCCGCCGCCGCGAACCGCCCGGAGCGCAGCCCCGAGCGCGAGGCCGCCGACGAGGCAAGCGCCGTCTTCGCCAAGCTTAAGTCGATGAAGGGTCCCGAGGAAAAGAACGAAGACGCTTGAGCAATCCCGCGCGACATCACTCCTTCACCGGCACCGTGTAGTTCAGCGGCAGACGCCCGCCATCGGCATAGATCGTCTGGCCGGTGATGTAGCTGGCCTCGTCCGAAGCGAGGAATACGGCAATAGACGCGACCTCCTCCGGCTCACCGATGCGGCCGAGCGGCGTCCGCGACAGGATGCGTCCACGCGCCGCGCTGTCGGCTATCGTCGCCGCCAGCATCTCGGTGTTGATCGAGCCGGGCCCGATGGCGTTGACCCGGATGCCGTGTAGCGCCAGCGCCAGCGCCATCACCTTGGTGAGCTGGTTGATGCCGCCCTTGGAGATCGAGTACGGCACCTGGTTGGCTATGGCGAAGACGGCATTGACCGAAGACATGTTGACGATTGCGCCGGGCTTCTCGCCTCGCTTGACGCGCTCCACCATGTGCCGCGCCACCGCCTGACCGCACAGGAATGATCCCTTCAGGTTGGTGCGGATGACCCGGTCGAATTCCGCTTCCTCAAGGTCGAGGAAATCCTTGGCGGCGAGAATGCCCGCGTTATTGACCAGAATGTCGATGCGACCGAAGGCGTCCGTCGCGTCCTTCACCAACGCGGCAACGGATGCCGCATCGCCGACGTCGCAGTGGACATAGCGCAGCGTGCCGGAATCATCGAATTCCTTCGCCATTGCCTGGCCGCGGGCGTCGTCCATATCCGCCGCCACCACCCGGCCACCTTCCTTCAGGAAGCGACGGGCGATGGCGTTGCCGATGCCGCGGGCGGCACCTGTGATGATGGCGACTTTACCTTCGAGGATCACGGTCTGGTCGTTCCCTTGTTGATGCCCATCGGCCGCACTCTACTCCGCCCATCTGATTTGCCGTAGCTGCCAGCCGCGCCTAGTGTCGCGCGAAGGCGTTCTCCGCGCCGTTCCCACCGAAGCTCGCCCGGCCGATGATTCACGACCCATGGTTCTATGCCGTCGCCATTCCGGCGATGCTTGTCCTTGGCCTCTCCAAGGGCGGGTTGGGCGGCTTGGGTCTGCTGGTGGTACCGACCATGGCGCTGGCTATTTCGCCCATCCAGGCAGCCGGCGTCACGCTGCCGATCCTGGTCCTCACCGATATTGTCGCGGTGGTCTCCTATTGGGGTGTGTTCGACCGAACCACGCTCAAGATTCTCCTGCCGAGTTCGCTCGTCGGCATTCTTGTGGCCTGGCTGGCGGCGGCGTGGGTGACCGAGGGCGAAATCCGCCTGATCGTCGGAATGATCTCGATACTGTTCGCGCTGAATTACTGGCTGCGCCATCGCCAGCGGCCGGAGGCGCAACCGCAGAACGTCCTCAAAGGCAGCTTGTGGGGCGCGATCACGGGCTTCACTTCGTTTATCAGTCACGCAGGCGGACCGCCGTTTCAGGTCTATGTCGCACCTCTCGGCCTCAAGCCGCGGACCTTTGCCGGCACGCAGGTGCTCCTGTTTGCCATCATCAATGCCACCAAGGTCGTGCCCTATTTCTTCCTCGGGCAGTTCGATCGCGCGAATCTGACCGCTTCGCTGGTCCTCCTTCCGTTTGCAGTCGCCGCCACGTTTCTCGGTGTCTGGCTTGTGCGGCGGATCGATGTCACCTCGTTCTACAAAATCATCTACACGCTGGTTCTCGTCATCGGCGTCTATCTCGTCGGCGAGAGCGTTGCCGGCTTGATCGAGGCCCGGAGCAGCATGTAGCCGACGATCGCCGAGGCAAGCGATCCGGCAAGTACGCCGATCTTGGTCGCATCGTGAAAGGCATCCGAGTTGAAAGCCAGCAGGCCGATGAACAGGCTCATCGTGAAGCCGATTCCGCAAAGGACGGCGACCGCATAGAGCTGCCGCCATTTAGCGCAGGCGGGCCGCGCCGCTAGCCCCGCGCGGACAGTCAGCCAGGCGCCGCCGAACACGCCTATCTGCTTGCCGGCGAACAGCCCCAGCGCCGCGCCGAGCGCGACCGGATGCCCGAGCGCGGCAAGCCCCGCGGCGCCAAGTGCAACGCCGGCATTGGCGAAACCGAACAATGGCAACACAACCAGCGCCACCAGTCTCTGGAGCAGGTGCTCGAGCCTTTCCAGGGTGCCGCCCGCGATCGGAACTGTCGCCGCAAGTACGACCCCCGCGATGGTCGGGTGGACTCCCGACTTCAGCACCAGGAACCAGAGCAGCGCCCCCGGCAAGAGGTAGGCCCACAGCGCGCGTACCCCCGTCGCGTTCAACAACACCAATCCCACCGCCACCAATCCGGCGAGGCCAAGCATGAACATCGACAGACCGGCGGTGTAGAACAACGCGATGACGACTACCGCGCCGAGGTCGTCGAGGATGGCAAGCGCGGTCAGAAATACCTTGAGCGACGTAGGCACACGCGGGCCAAGCAGCGCCAGAACCCCCAATGAAAACGCGATGTCGGTCGCCGTGGGGATGGCCCAGCCACGAAGCGTCTCGCCCGAGCCCGCATTCAGCGCCGTGTAGATGAGGGCCGGCACGATCATGCCGCCAAGTGCGGCGAAACCGGGCAGCGCCCGCGATGGCCATGTCGCGAGCTCGCCGACAACGAGTTCGCGTTTGATCTCCAGTCCGACAAGCAGGAAAAACAATGCCATCAGCGCATCGTTGATCCAGTGGAGCACGCTGAGACCACCGGCATAGGCGGCGAGCACCGAGAAGTAACCGCTGGCCAGTGGAGAGTTGGCGACGATGAGTGCCAGCGCTGCGCTCGCCATCAGCACGATACCGCCCGCCGCTTCGCTTTGGATGAATCGCTGGAACATCTGTTCCGGGTGCCACGGTTCGCGCCGATTGACAATGCGTAAGCGAATACTTACGGTAAGTAATGACTTACGCATCAAACGCTCTTGCGGCCCTTGCCGATCCCACCCGCCGCTTGATCTTTGAGCGGCTCGCAAAGGGACCGCAGCCCGTGACGGCCCTAGCAAAGAAGCTGCCGGTGAGCCGGCCCGCCGTCTCGCAGCACCTGAAGGTGCTGAAGGACGCCGGGCTGGTGACCGACCGGGCCGAGGGAACCCGACGTATCTATCACATCGATGCGGCCGGCCTCGGCGCCCTTCGCCAGTGGCTGGATCGCTTCTGGGACGCCTCGCTTGACTCGTTCAAAGCCGCCGCAGAATCCGACGATGATGGAGCGTGAGCAATGACCGGGAATAACTTTACGTCTGCCGCCAGTCGATTTCAGCAAAACCGCCGCTGCACACGGATAGTCCGGTGAATCAGATCGAACCCGCCCCGATACGGAAATCGATCCTGGTGAATGCCCCGCAGGAACGCGCCTTCCAGGTCTTCACTGCCGGCATGGGCGGATGGTGGCGGCCCGAGCATCACATCGCCAAAACACCGTTCGCTGATGTCGTGGTCGAACCCCGAACCGGCGGACGCTGGTTCGAGCGCGACAAGGACGGCACCGAGTGCGAATGGGGCAAGGTACTGGCGTGGGACGCGCCAAGGCGCGTCGTCCTCGCTTGGCAACTGAACGCCGAATGGAAATACGATCCGGACTTCATCACGGAACTTGAAATCCGCTTCACGACGGAAGGCTCGGCGACCCGGGTCGAACTTGAGCATCGCGACATCGAGAAATTCGGCGCCACGTCGGCGGCAGTCCGTGCGGCGCTTGATTCTACGGAAGGATGGGAAAGAGCGCTGGCGGTCTTCGCCAACGCTGCTCCAAAGGCATGAGAACGCGCGAGCGCGTCCCTGCCCGCATTTGTTGTCTGCGCCTAGTGGACCGAATCGGTCCTCAGACGCTCGATCTCGTCTTTCAGCGACAGCTTGCGTCGCTTGAGTTCGGTGAGCGCAAGGGCGTCGATGCCCGGATGTTGCATCGCTTCCTCGATTTGCTCTTCCAGCGCGTGGTGGCGCCGTTCCAGCTCGGCAAGATGCATTTCCATAGCCATCAGCGGGGGCCTCCCTGTTGACTAACGCCAGTGTGACACAGCGAAATCCGTGTGTCGAACAACTCCGAAAAACTCGTCCACAATTGGCGCTTTTCCGTGACCTCTCCGTTTGATCTGTGGTGGCGCGCCACAGCCTTCAAGGGGCAACACGCGACAAAAACTTCGTGCTATGGAATCGCGCATGGGTTCCGGTGAACGGCGGCTCTCCGATGAGGAAGAACGGCAGATTCGGGGCGAGATCGCCATGCTCCGCGAGGAGCATCGCGAACTCGACACGGCTATCGACGCCATGATCCGCTCGGCGGTGCCGGACACCATCCAGATCCAGCGCATGAAAAAACGGAAGCTGGCGCTGAAGGACCGCATTTCCGGACTGGAAGACCGCCTGCTACCCGACATCATCGCCTGACCCGCGGCTTCTTGCGGCAGGGCGGCTCGACCGTATAATCGCCGTCGCTTGCGCCGGGCAGAGCAGGATTCGATGGCCGCGAAGAAAACCTCTCCCGCTGCAAGGTCCGGTGCCGCTGCGCCGGTGGCCATTGTAATGGGCAGCCAGTCCGACTGGGCGATCCTCAAGGAGGCAGCGGAAACGCTGGATGCGCTGGGCATCGCCCACGACAGCCGCATCGTCTCGGCGCATCGCACGCCCGACCGCCTTGTCAGTTTTGCGCGCGGCGCCCGCGACGCCGGCCATAAGGTGATCATCGCCGGGGCCGGCGGCGCTGCCCACCTGCCCGGCATGGTCGCCTCGATGAGCCCCCTTCCCGTGCTGGGCGTACCGATCGAGACCAAGGCGCTCGGCGGCCAGGACAGCCTGTACTCCATCGTCCAGATGCCGGCGGGAATTCCAGTCGGTACGCTGGCCATCGGCCGCGCCGGCGCAATCAACGCGGCTCTGCTGGCGGCCGCCATTCTTGCCCTGTCGGACAAGAAGATCGCCAGCAAGCTTGACCAGTGGCGGGCGAAGCAGTCCGCCGCCGTCGCCGAGCGGCCGGGCGACGATCCCCGTTGACCGCAACGCCGGGCATGACTGTCGGCATTCTGGGCGGCGGCCAGCTCGGCCGCATGCTGGCCCTGGCCGCGGCGGAACTGGGTTTGTCGTGCCACATCTACTGCCCCGATCCGAAGAGCCCGGCGTTCGCCGTCTCCGCGGCGCGAACCATTGCCGCCTACGACGATGAGGCGGCGCTCGCGGCCTTCGCCGCCCTCGTCGACGTGGTCACCTTCGAATTCGAGAATGTCCCGGTGGCAACGGTGCGCGCCCTCGCCGCCCACGTGCCAGTGTTTCCGGAGGGGCGAAGCCTCGAAGTGGCGCAGGACCGCTTCGCCGAGAAGACATTGATGGGCGAACTCGGCATCGCGGTGCCGGCATTCGCGCCGGTCGCGTCGCAGACTGACTTCTACTCGGCGCTTGCCAGGATCGGCCGGCCGGCGATCCTGAAGACCCGCCGCCTCGGCTATGACGGCAAGGGCCAGGCGGCCATCCGCTCCGGCGATGACCTAGTTGCCGCATGGCGCGCGGTCGGCGAAGCGCCGGCGATCCTCGAAGCGTTCGTCACGTGCGAGCGCGAAATCTCGGTGGTGCTGGCGCGCGCCGCCGACGGAACGATGCGCGCCTACGACATTTGCGAGAACCGGCACGCCAGCGGCATCCTCGCCACCACCACCGTCCCGGCCAACGTCACGCCGGAACTCGCCGGGCGCGCCGTGGATATCGCCGAGCGGATCGCTGTGGCACTGGACCACGTCGGCATCCTCGCCGTCGAGATGTTCGTGCTGGCCGACGGCACCCTGCTGGTCAACGAGATCGCGCCGCGCGTTCATAACTCCGGGCACTGGACCCAGGATGCCTGCCTCACCTCGCAATTCGAGCAGCATATCCGCGCGATCTGCGGCTGGCCGCTTGGCGACCCCGAGCGCCATTCGGACGTCACCATGGAGAACCTGATCGGCGACGATGTGAACCGCTGGCAGCAGATCCTTGCGGAGCCCGGCGCCCATCTGCACCTCTACGGCAAGACCGAGATCCGGCCGGGCCGCAAGATGGGCCACGTCAACCGCATCCGCCCCGCCGAAAAGCTCTGAAGGACGCCCGCTGCAGGCGCCACCCCTGCCCGCGGCCACAGTAGCGGTGGCCGCGAAGGCAATCGGCGCAGCCCTTAAATTCGCCAGCTTCGCGTTGTTCCCCTATGGTGACGTGCGCCGTGGCAACCCAGCTGCGGCGCTCTGGCCATTGGAAAGGTCGATCACGCGGATGACTGCAGCGTTTTCTGAGGATTCCCGCCTCCGTGCTTCGCCCTGGCGGCCGGCGATCGCTGTCGGAGCGATCGTCTGTGCGCTCGCGCTCGCCGCGTGCCAGTCGGCGAACGTCAGCGGCAATTCGATCGACGCGTCGGCGGGTTCGGCGGTCAACATCGATTCCCTGACCGCGGTCATCGCCCAGAATCCGAACGACCCAAACGCCTACAACGTGCGTGGCAGTGCCTACGGCCGCGCTGGGCAGTTCAAGCAGGCGATCGACGATTTCAACACCGCCATCAAGATGAACCCCGGCTTCTACCAGGCCTTTGCCAATCGGGCACTGGTCGAGCGCGGCATGCAGAAGGACGATCTCGCTTTCGCCGACTACAATCAGGCGATCCAGATCAACGGTACCTACGCCGTCGCCTACGTCGGGCGCGGCAACATGTACCGCGAGCGCAAGCAGCTTGACCTCGCGCTTGCCGACTTCAACCACGCCGTCCAGATCGATCCCAACGATCCGCGCGCCTATCACAATCGCGGCCTGATCTATCAGGCACAGGCGCAGCACAGTCTTGCCATCGATGATTTCTCCAAGGCGATCTCGCTGGCGCCGAACGCCGCCGAGCCATTCAACGCGCGCGGCCTGTCGTATCTGGCGACCGCCGACTACAAGGCGGCGATCGACGACTTCAACGAGGTGGTCAAGCGCAACCCGCAATCCTTCGAGGGCTGGACCAACGAGGGCCTTGCGCTCGAGCAGCTCGGCCGGCGCCAGCAGGCGTTCGCGGCCTTCGCCCACGCTGCCAACCTGAACCCGAGTTACACACCGGCCAGCGAAGGCATGCACCGCAACGCGCAGGGTGGCGGCATGCCGTTGCCGCAGGGCTAGGCTTCCGGCCAAGCCGCGCGGGGGATGAGCGGCGTATGGGTCATCATTCTCGCGGGCGCTTGCGCTCCGAGTCATGATTCCTTTGCCTTCCCGGTCGCGCCTTGCGGCGCTCCACGGTCTCTTGTCCTTCCCCCGAAGGGGCGGCGGGCGCTCGTTCGAGTGCCGTCCGGGTAGTCCGTAAGGGGCGCTCAAGCGAGCCCCCGCCGTGACGCGTTTCAGTTCCCGCGGTTCGCACTCCGGG
>DATCBY010000029.1:0-17606 GCA_036511595.1 Bauldia sp. | reverse complement strand
GCGCAAGCTGGTCGGCTTCTGGCTGACGATCGGCGCGCTCGCATTCGTCTATTGGCTGCTGCCGGAATATTCGCGGGATTTCTTCCAGCCTTTCTTCGGCGCCGCGCGGTTCGCGCTATCCATCCTCGTCGTCGCTTCGCCGCTCTACATCGCCTTCGTCGACCGGAGGCAGATCGAGCCGAACGACGCCTATGCCGAACTCGGCGCACTGGCCGGCGGCACGCTGCCGGCGGACTGGAGCAAGCTTCTCGCCCATGCCAAGGCGTGGACGATCAAGGGCTTCTTCCTGCCGCTGATGTTCGTCTTCCTCAACAACTTTCTGGTCGACCTGTGGGCGACGCCGGCGCCCTTCGCGTTCGCCAAGTTCTCCGACCTCTACGATCGCTTCTACCAGATCTTCTTCATGATCGACGTGATGTTCGCAGTGGTCGGGTATGTCATGACACTCCGATTGCTCGATACCCAAATCCGTTCGTCGGAGCCGACCGTTTTCGGGTGGGTCATCTGTCTCGTCTGCTACGAGCCATTCTACAACCAGATCGGCAACTCGTACCTCAACTACGAGAGCGACAACTTCTTCTGGGGCGACCTGCTGGGGCCATTTCCGGCCGCCTATGCCATCTGGGGATCGGTCATCCTGATTCTCCTGCTCACCTACGCCTGGGCGACCATGGCCTTCGGCCTGCGCTTCTCCAACCTCACCAACCGCGGGATCATCACCCACGGCCCCTATGCCCTGATGAAGCACCCGGCCTATGTGTCGAAGAACATCTCGTGGTGGCTGATCTCGATTCCGTTCCTGTCGCAGGCAAGCTGGCCGGATACATTCCGCCAGACGATCCTCCTCGGGCTGGTCAGCACGATCTATCTCTGCCGCGCGATCACCGAGGAGCGCCATCTCTCGCGCGAGCCGGCCTATCGTGAGTACCAGGCGTGGATTCGCGAGAACGGCCTGTGGGCGCGAGTGCTGCGCCTGGCGCGTGGTCGGCGCCTTGGCGAACCGAGCAGTGCCGCGCCTCAAGTGCGGAGTTGAGTGGCCGGCGTTGAGTGGCCGGCGGCTTCACTCAGCCGCCGACAAGGACGCTCCGGTCGATCTCGGCGATGCTGCGCCGGCCGGTCAGCACCATGGTGATCTCCATCTCCTTGCGGATGATGTCGATGGCCTTGCGGACGCCCGCTTCGCCGCCCGCTCCCAGCCCGTAGAGAAACGCACGGCCGATCATGCAGGACCGGGCGCCGAGCGCCAGGGCACGGACGATATCCTGCCCGGAACGGATGCCGCCGTCGAAGATGACTTCGGTGCGTTCGCCGACTGCCTCGGCAACTTTCGGCAGGACGGAGATCGACGACGGTGCGCCGTCGAGCTGGCGGCCGCCGTGATTGGAGACGACGATCGCCTCCGCCCCGGTATCGGCTGCAATCTTCGCGTCCTCGACATCGAGCACACCCTTGAGGATGAGCTTGCCCGGCCAGATCGAGCGGATCCACGCGACATCCTTCCAGTTGAGACTCGGGTCGAACTGGCCGGAGATCCACTGCGACAGGGACTTGACCCCTTTCATCTCCGGCAGCCAGCCGTGGAGATTTCCGAAGGTCTTGCGCTTGCCGCGCAAAACGCCGAACGCCCAGGCGGGCTTGGTGGCGACGTCGAGAACATTGGCGACGGTGATGCGCGGCGGGACGCTCAGGCCATTCTTGATGTCGCGGTAGCGCTGGCCCTGCACGGTGAGATCGAGGGTGAGAACGAGCGCGCTGCATTTCGCGGCGATGGCGCGCTCGACCAGCGACCTGGTGAAGCCGCGGTCTTTCATCACGTAGAGCTGGAACCAGAACGGCCTGGTGACGGCGCCGGCGACATCCTCGATCGAGCAGATCGACATGGTCGACAGGCAGAACGGCACGCCTTCCTTCTCGGCGGCGCGGGCGGCGAGCATCTCGCCGTCGCCGTGCTGCATGCCGGTCAGGCCGGTCGGCGCCAGCGACAGCGGCATGGAGGCCCTCTCGCCGAGGATCTTCGCCTCCAGGCTGCGGCTCGAGATGTCGATCATGACGCGCTGGCGGAACTGGAGTTCCCGCAGGTCGGCGGTGTTGGCGTGGAGCGTCTCCTCGGCATAGGACCCACCATCGCAATACTCGAAGAAGGCGCGCGGCACCTTGCGCCTGTGGATGCGGCGGAGGTCTTCAATGGAGGTGACGTTCTTCATTGATCTTGTCTCTGGCGGGTCATTCGCCGCTGTCGTCTAGCACGGCTTCCGGCCGGTGCGGGAGAGCCGGCTAACCGGACGCTCCCCTAGCGCAGGAGGCCGACCCAGGCCCGGGCGATTGCCGCACCGGCGGCATCGGCGGCGGCGGCGTGGCGCGCAGATTCGGCCGGGAGACGCCGCTGCCACTCCGGCGCGTAGGTGGCGATGACCGGGGCGAAATCGGCGCTCCATTTCTCGACAAGGGCACGGTCGGCCTCGAAATGGAACTGGATGCCGTAGGTGGCGCGGCCGAGGCGGAAGGCCTGCAGCGCGGTCTGGCCGCTCTCGGCGAGATGCACGGCGCCCGCCGGCAGCGTGAAGGTGTCGAGGTGCCAGTGGAAAACGGGAGTGCCGTCGCCCAGCGCGGCGATGAGCGGGTCACGCCGGCCGGCGGCGGTCGGGCGGACTTCATGCCAGCCGAACTCGACCGGGCGGCCGAGAATATTTTGCGCGCCGGCGCCGCGGGCGACGAGTTGCGCACCGAGGCAGATGCCGAGTACGGCCTTGTCGGCTGCGGTGAAGGCGCGGGTGAGCGCGGCGATCTTCGGGAGCGCCGGATACTCCGCATCGTCGAGGGCGCTCTGCTCGCCGCCGAGCACGACGAGGCCATCGTAGCCGGCGGGATTTTCCGGGACGCCCTCTCCCTGCCAGGCGCGGCGGAGATCGACATCGGCGCCGGCATCGCGGAGCGCGTCACCGACGATGCCCGGCGGAGTTCCGACGAAATTCTCGATGGCGAGGACGCGCATTGCACGGGTGTGGTAGCACGGCGGCCGACGAGCGGCGAGGCATGGAGACGGCAATGCGGGTCGGCGAAGCGCGGGGACCGGACGGCTTACGCCTCTATGCCATCGGCGACGTGCACGGCTGCGACGACGCGCTCGCCGCGGTGCATGCGGCGATCGCCACCGATCTCGTCTGGCGGCCGGTGGCGGACCACCGCATCATCCACGTCGGCGACTACACCGACCGCGGGCCGGACTCGGCCGGCGTGGTGGAGCGGCTGGTGGAACTGACGGCGCGCGACACCCGCGTCCTCTGCCTCCGCGGTAACCACGACCAGAAGCTGCTCGACTTTCTCGCCCACCCGGCGGAGGCGGCGCCGGCGTTCTTCAGCTTCGGCGGCAAGGCAACGCTGAAGTCCTACGACGTCAATGCGCGCGGGCAGAACTACGACGGCCTCGGACGCCAGCTCGCCGAAAAGATGCCGGCGGCGCACCGCGCGTTCCTAGCCCAACTGCCATACTCGGTGCGCTTCGGCGATTATTTCTTCTGCCACGCCGGCATCCGGCCGGGCGTGCCGCTCGAGGCGCAGACGCCGGACGACCTGATGTGGATCCGCGACGGCTTTCTCGGCGACGCCAGCGACTTCGGCGTGGTGGTCGTGCATGGGCACACGGTCACCGAGACGCTGAAGCCCGAGATCAAGCCAAACCGCGTCGACATCGATACGGGCGCAGTGTTCGGCGGACCGCTGACGTGCCTTGTGCTGGAGGGGACGGAGATGCGGTTTCTGTGAACGCAAGAAGGGCGCGCCCGGGGTCTCGCCTCGCGTCACTCGACTCCTCGGTCCGCGGAGGCTCTATCCCCGCGGCTGGGGCACGATCCGGATATACGGCTTCGGGGACTTCCAGCCGTTGGGGTAGGTCTTCTTGGCGTCCTCGTCGCTGACCGAGCCGGCGATGATGACGTCGCCGCCTTCTTTCCAGTTGGCCGGCGTCGCCACCTTGAACTTGGCGGTGAGCTGGAGCGAATCCACGACGCGCAGGATCTCGTCGAAGTTGCGGCCGGTGGTCATCGGGTAGGAGAGCGACAGCTTGATCTTCTTGTCGGGGCCGATGACGTAGACCGTGCGGACCGTCTGGTTGTCGGCGGCGGTGCGGCCTTCCGAGCTGTCGCCGGCGCCGGCGGGGAGCATATCGTAGAGCTTCGAGATCTTGAGGGCGGGATCCTCGATCATCGGGAAATCGGGGGCGAAGCCTTGCGTCTCGGCGATGTCCTTCGCCCAGCTCGCGTGCTTGTCGACTGGATCGACGCTGAGGCCCGCGACCTTGACGTTGCGCTTCTTGAAGTCTGGGCTGAGCTTGGCCATCGCGCCCAGCTCCGTGGTGCAGACGGGCGTGAAATCCTTGGGGTGCGAGAAGAGGATGCCCCAGCTGTCGCCCAGCCACTGGTGGAACTTGATGGGGCCCTGGGTGCTGTTCGCCTCGAAGTCAGGCGCGATGTCGCCGATGCGCAAGGACATGATGGTTCTCCTCAGAATTTGTTGTCGGGATTGATGTAGGCGCGCTGGGTGCGCGCCTCAAGGAACGGGCGTTTGGCGCGCGGGCGTTGCGGCGGAATGGGAATGCGCCGGGGGTGGGTTCGGCGCATTTATGTTGCGTGGTGGTCCTCCACCCACCATCGCTTCGCGATGGTCCCCCCTCCCCGCTGCGCGAGGAGGGATAAGTGCAGTTTGGGTCAGGCAGCCACCATCGCGGGGACGGAGAGGTTGTCGAGCGAGGAGACGATGTGCTCGGCGAGCTTGTCGACGATGGGCGAGGCCTTGCGGTTCCACGAGCGGATGATGCCGATTTCGCAGGAGGGCAGCCGCGGGAAGCCGTCGGCCTCGGAGAGGACGCGCATGCCGGGGCGCAGCGCCGATTCGGCGAGCACGGTGACGGCAAGGCCGGCGAGGACCGCAGCGGAAATCGCGGTCGAGTTGCCGCTCGTGTAGAGCACGCGATACTTGCGGCCGACGGAGGCGAGGCTGTCGAGACCGGCGGAGCGCCAGACGCATGGCGGCCGCGACAGCGCCAGCGGCAGCACCTCCTCTTCCTCGACGCGATGTGCCGCCGACGTCACCCACAGCAGCGGCTCCTCGCGCAGCACCTCGGTCGACATCTCGCCGCAGGCGGTGACGATGGCGAGGTCGAGGTCGCCGCCGCGCGCCATCTCCATCAGCGTCAGCGAGGGCTCGCACACGACGGAGACTTCGACGCGCGGATTGGAGCGGGCGAAGCGGGCGAGGATCTCGGGCAGGAAACGATCTGCATAATCGTCCGGCGTGCCGAGGCGGACGGAGCCCGACAACTCGGTCTCGTCGAAGGCGGCGATCGTCTCATGCGACAGGCGGACGATGCGGCGGGCATAGCCGAGCAGGCGCTCGCCATCTTCGGTCAGCTTCGACTGGCGGCCATCGCGGGAAAAGATCGGCTTGCCGATGCGCTCCTCCAGGCGGCGCATCTGCATGGACACCGCCGACTGGGTCTTGTGCACGACATCGGCGGCGCGCGTGAAACTGCCGGATTCGGCGATGGCGACGAAGGTCTTGAGCTGATCGAGGTCGAGGGTGGCAGTCATGGCGGACTCCGCGGAAACAAACCGTTTACCAATCACCGAAACCGATGGCTGACATTAGTAACATTTGTTGGAATGATCAATCCCTGTCGTGCATGTATCGGGTGTCGAGAGCGCCGGAGAGGGTTTAGCGCTTCGCCCGACAGAGACGACCGAAGGGATTACGACCATGACCACGATCCAGCTCAACCACACGCAAACGTCGCGTCCGCCCCATTCGCTGCTCCAGGCAATCGAGAACGGGGCAGCCCGCCTCGCCGGCCTGTGGAACGCAGTGCAGAACCGCCGCGCGGTGGGGCGCCTGCTGGGGTGGGACGACCACATGCTGCGCGATATCGGCCTGACTCACAGCGACGTGCATTCGGCTTTGTCGACTTCGCTACAGGACGATCCGTCGACCTGGCTTAGCACGATCTCGCACGAGCGCCGCTCGGCGCTGCGCGAGCAGGCGATGGAACGCCGACGCCGCACCGGCTGGTAGCGCCGGTTTCAAGTTTCGACGCGGCGCCTGGTCCCCTGGGCGCTGCGTCTGCCTGGCCCGCCCCCACAAGGGCGGGCCATTTTTATTTCTAGCGGCGCGGCGATCAGTAGGCGTGGCGGCTGAAGATCTGGTCGATGTCGCCGTGCCAGCCATTCTCGTATTCATCAAGCAGGCGATCAGCGGGCGTCTTGCCGCTGGCGACGATTTCCTCGATCGGAGCGAGATAGATCGTCTCGTCGGCGCCGTCGGCGTCGCGGTTGGCGCGGCGGGCGAGACCGGCGCGGGCGAGCTCCAGCAACTCGGCGGCGATCTCGCGGACGGTGCGGTTGCCGACGCGGGTATCAAGGGCACCGATGGGGACGGCGTTGCGGAGCGCCTCGCGCTCGTCCGCCGTCCAGTCCTGGACGATCTGCCAGGCACCATCGAGCGCCAGCGAATCGTACATCAGCCCGACCCAGAAGGCGGGCAGGGCAGCGATGAAGGCGCCCGAGCCGCCATCGGCGCCGCGCATCTCGAGGTAGTTCTTCAGCCGCACTTCGGGGAAAAGCGTGGACAGGTGATTCTTCCAGTCGGACAGCGTCGCGCGATCGCCGGGAAGCGCGGCGAGATTGCCAGCCAGCAGATCGCGGAAGGAGGCGCCGGCGACATCGTGATAGGTGCCGCCGCGCTTGACGAAATACATGGGCACGTCGAGGGCCCAATCGACGTAGCGCTCGAAGCCAAAGCCGTCCTCGAAGGCGAAAGGCAGCATGCCGGTACGGTCGCGATCGGTGTCCAGCCAGATCTCGGAACGATACGACTGGAAGCCGTTCGGGCGGCCTTCGGTGAATGGCGAATTGGAAAAGAGCGCCGTGGCAATCGGCTGCAGAGCCAGACCGACGCGCATCTTCTGCACCATGTCGCGTTCGCCGGAGAAATCGAGGTTCGCCTGGATGGTGCAGGTGCGGAGCATCATGTCGAGGCCCTTGCCGCCGACTTTCGGCATGTAGCGCGCCATGATGGCGTAGCGCGACTTCGGCATGACCGGCGTCCCGGCGCGCGTCCACTTCGGTGAGAAGCCGGCGCCGAGGAAGCCGATGCCCAGCGGCGTGGCGCACTCCCGCACCTGGGCGAGATGGGCGTTCACCTCGCGGGCGGTCTGGTGGATGGTGGCCAGCGGCGCGCCGGACAATTCGAACTGGCCGCCGGGCTCCAGCGAGATGGCGCCCTGGCCGACCGGATCGGTCAGCCCGATGATGCGGCCGTCGTCCTCGATCGGCTGCCAGCCGAGCAGACCCTCCATCGCTTCGAGCAGGCGGCGGATGCCGCGCTCGCCGTCGTAGGGCACGGGGGTGTGGTCGGCGAGGTAAAAGCCAAACTTCTCATGCTCCGTGCCGACGCGCCACGCCGCCTTCGGCTTGGCGCCGGAGGCGAGTGCGTCGATGAGCTGGTCGCGGGATTCAAGCGGCGTCGCGTCGGATGCGTCGCGGGCCATGCAGGGGTCTTTCCGAAGTGCGGGGGCGGCACATTAGCCGGGAGGCAACAGGCGGGCAATCGAGGTTGGCGTGGCCTAATCTGGGGCGGCCGGGCGATTGCGCCAGTCCCCCAGTACCGCCTGGACAATCGCCAAAGCCGCCACCGCTGCGGTGTCGGCGCGCAGGATGCGGGGGCCCAGCGAAATGGCGGTGACGAAAGGCGCGGCGCGGAGGGCGGCGCGTTCGTCTTCGGCGAAGCCGCCCTCGGGGCCGACCAATACGGCCAGCGGCGAACGCGGCAGGGCGGAGAGGACGGCGACAGGTTCGGTATTTTCCGCGCCCTCGTCGCAGAAGATGAGGCGGCGGGTTCCTTCCGCGGTTGGCCAGCCGGCGAGGACGTCGGTGAGCGCGACCGGTTCGTCGATCGCGGGCAGCGAAAGGATGCCGCATTGCTCGGCGGCCTCGATGGCGTTCGCCTGCATGCGGTCGCGATTGACGCGCTTCACCTGCGTGTGGCGGGTGATGACCGGGCGCAGGCGCCCTGCCCCCATCTCGACCGCTTTCTCGACCATATAGTCGAGGCGCGCGTGCTTTAGCGGCGCGAAGAGATAGTGGAGGTCGGGCGCCTGAGGCTGGGGCCGGGTCTGCTCCGCGGCGACGAGACGCCAGGCCTTGCGGCCCGACGCGGCGAGGGCGGCGCGCCACTCGCCATCGGCGCCATTGAAGACAAGCACGCCTTCGCCGGCGCCGAGGCGCAGGACATTGACGAGGTAGTTCGCCTGCTTCGCGTCGAGGTCGAAGGCGGCGCCTTCCGACAGTGCGGCGCGAACGAACAGACGGGTCGAGGCGAAATCACGGATCATATGGTTGGCGAATAAGCTGAACGGAGTGCGGCGGCAAGAAGGAACGCGCGGGGGCAGCAGCTTCCCCACCCACCATGCTTCGCATGGTCTCCCCTCCCCGTCCTTTGGCCGAGGAGGGATACGCGGAGTTTGGGGCCGGCTTCCGTGACTTGACCGTGCGGCCGGCAAGCGGCAGGGGTGGTGCGATGGCAGATACCGCTGCAGCGCCCACGGCTAACGTGGGCGAATACACCGTTTCGGAAATCTCGGCGGCGCTGAAGCGCACCGTGGAGGATACATACGGCTATGTGCGTGTGCGCGGCGAGATTTCCGGCTTCAAGGGGGCGCATGCTTCCGGCCACTCGTACTTCTCGCTGAAGGACGACAAGGCGCGGCTGGAAGCCGTGATCTGGAAGCTGACGCTGCCGCGCGTGCGCTTCAAGCCGCAGGAGGGCATCGAGGTCATCGCGACCGGCAAGCTGACGACTTTCCCTGGGCAATCGAAATACCAGCTGGTCATCGAGTCGCTGGAACCGGCCGGGATCGGCGCGCTGATGGCGCTGCTCGATGCGCGCCGCAAGGCGCTTGCGGCGGAGGGGCTGTTCGCCGAGGCGCGCAAGCGGCCCCTGCCCTACCTGCCGCGCGTCATCGGCGTGATCACCTCGCCGACCGGCGCGGTCATCCGCGACATCCTGCATCGGCTTTCCGACCGCTTCCCGACGCGGGTGATCGTGTGGCCGGTGCGCGTGCAGGGCGAAACTTCGGCGGCGGAAGTTGCCGCCGCGATCGCCGGCTTCAACGACCTCGATGGAAGCGGGGAGATTCCGCGGCCCGACCTGTTGATCGTGGCGCGCGGTGGCGGCAGCCTCGAGGACCTGTGGGGGTTCAACGAGGAAATCGTTGTGCGCGCCGCGGCGGCGTCCGCCATCCCGCTCATCTCGGCAGTCGGCCACGAGACGGATTTCACGCTGCTCGACCTGGTCGCCGACCGGCGGGCGCCGACGCCGTCGGCGGCGGCGGAGATGGCGGTACCGGTGCGCTCGGAGCTGGCCGCCGCGGTCGGCACCCTCGCCGGCCGGCTCGGTGGCGGTGTACTGCGGCAACTGGAAGCCGGCCGGCGCGAAATGCGGGCGGCGGCGCGGGCGCTGCCGAAGGCGGAGGACCTGCTGGCGCTGCCGCGGCGGGCGTTCGACGAACTGGCGGCGCGCATCGGCCTGGCGCTCCTTGCCAACGCGCGCGTACACCGGACGCAGTTCGAACGGGCGAGCGGGCGGCTGTCGATCAGCGGACTGGCGCGCGCAACGGAGCGCGCCCGGGAACGCCTCGCCGCGACCATCGAGCGGCGCCGGATCGCGCTGGCACGGCGCATGGAGCGGCTCGGCGCGCAACTCGACGGGCTCGCCAAGCTGCTCGACGTGGTTTCCTACAAAAGCATCCTCGGGCGCGGCTTCGCGCTGGTCAGCACCGATGGCGAGCCGGTGCGCTCGGCCGCGGCGGTGCCACGCGGCAAGGTGCTCGACATCGAATTCGGCGATGGGCATGTGGCGGCGGTGTCAAACGGGCTGACCGCCGCGCCGAAGCGGAAGCGGCGCGGGCCGGACGACGGATCGCAAGGCAACCTTCTGTGAAATTCGCTTTCCGGGGGACGCGCAGCCAGCTCCTGCTGACCTTCTTCTCGATGGCGCTCGGCGCCGGCTTCGCGGCGCAGGGCGTGGCGACATTGCGTTTCTTCGCGGGCGCCGCCGGCGCGGACGCCGGCATGCGCACGGCAGGCATCGCGATGTCGTTGTGCTTGGCGGGCGTGGGGATCTGGTTCGTCGTGCAGGGCTGGCGGCGGCTGACCGAAGATGGCGCGGAACTGACCATCGGAGCGGACGGCATCCGCGACCGGCGGCTGGCGCGGCGCACGATTCCGTGGAGCGACATTCGCAATCCGCGCGTCCGGGCGGCGGACCCCTCCGGGGCCAGCCTTGTCTTCGACCTGGCCGAAGGTGGCGCGGCCCGGGCCGGCATCACGACGCGGGCGCGCCGCGCGGCGGCGATCAACCGGCAGATGGGATTCGGCTACCGGGCGCGGAGCGCCGATCTCTCGGTCGAGGAAATGACGGCAGCGGTGGCGCCGTACGTGGCGCTGGAGCCGGCGGACTAGAGGCGCAACTGCATGCAATGGCGGCGCGTGCCGGCCATGCCTCGGTCGGTGAAGCCGGCTTCGGCGAAGACCGGGACGAAGCCCATGAAGCGGTAGCTCGGGGCGTCGGGATCGACCGGGTAGGCTTCGACGATGGTGGCGCCTCGGGCTTTGGCGTGGTCGACGGCGCCGGCGATGAGGCGGCGGACCATCCCCTCGCCGCGCAGACGACGGGGCACGAAAAAGCAGACGATCGACCAGATCACCTCGCCGGTGGCGCCGGGCGGGCCGCCGAGATTGCGATAGGTTTCGCGCGGCGCGATCGACACCCAGCCAACGGCGTTTTCGCCGTCATGGGCGATGAGGCCAATCGGGGCGCCGGCGGCGACGCGCTCCATCATCTGTTGCTTGCGATCGGCCGGCGTGTGGCGATGCGACTCCGCGGTCGAGCGGCGCCAGACCATGCACCAGCAATGCTTGGGCGCGCCGGATGAATTGAAGAAGGCTTCAAATTCCGAGACGTTGGATCTGATGACGGGTATGAAAGAGAGAGACATCGGGCAAGTGTAGCGCGTACGGGTCGCCGCCGCGTTCCGATAACGACACGTGGGTCCGCGCTTTCGCGGGATGAACGGAAGATGATCTAACGGCGGCTCTTGCCCCGGATGGCCGACATCGTGGCTGACGGCGTCATCGCCTCGGGATCGAATTTCACCTCGATGATCGACGGCTTGCCGGAGGCCACGGCGCGCTCGAAGGCAGCGGCGAATTCTTCCGTGCTCGCAACCTGCTCGCCGTGGCCGCCGTGGGCGCGGGCGAGCGCGGCGAAATCCGGGCTGGTGATGTCGGTGGCGACGGGACGGTTCGGATAGTCGCGCTCCTGATGCATGCGGATGGTGCCGTGGATGCCGTTGTTGATAACGACGACGACGATGGCGGCGCCGTACTGAACCGCGGTCTGGAAATCGTTCACGGTCATCTGGACATCGCCGTCGCCGGCGACGCAGACGACCATGCGCTCCGGGTGCTTCAACTTCGCACCGATCGCCGCCGGCAGGCCGTAGCCCATCGTGCCCGAGGTCGGGGCGACCTGCGTGTGATAGCGGCGATAGCGGAAGAAACGGTGGACCCAGCCGGCGTAGTTGCCGGCGCCGTTGGTGATGATGGCGTCGTCCGGAAGGCGGCCGCGCAGCCAGACGACGATTTCGGCAAGCTGGACGGGGCCGACGTTCTTCACCGGCGCGGACCACGCCTCGAATGAGGCGCGCATGGCGCGGGTACCGTCGCTCCACGGCAGGGCATGGTGGGGCGGGTGGACGCTCTCGAGCGCGGCGACGAAAGCGGCCGGGCTGGCGTTGATGGCCAGCGCCGGACGATAGACGCGGCCGAGTTCCTCGGCACCCGGATGGACGTGAACGAGCTGCTGCCGCGGCTCCGGGATGGCTAGCAAGGTGTAGCCCTGCGATGGGATTTCGCTCATGCGGCCGCCGATCAGCAGCAACAGGTCGGCATCGCGGATGCGCTGGATGAGCGCCGGATTAGCGCCGAGACCAACGTCGCCGGCGTAGTTCGGGTGATCGTTGTCGAAGATATGCTGGCGCCGGAAGGAGCAACCGACAGGCAGATCGAAACGCTCGGCGAAGCGGCGGAGGCCCGCGACGGCGGCTTCGTTCCAGCGCGGGCCGCCGGCAATGACGAACGGGCGCTCTGCCGCCCACAGCATTTTCTGCAGCTGCGCCATCTGGGTGAGGCCCGGGTGGGTCTGGACCTGATGGGCCGGCGGCGGGTTCACCGCCGTCGTCTCGTCGCGGAGCATGTCTTCGGGGAGCGACAGCACTACCGGGCCGGGGCGGCCGGAGTTCGCCTCGTGGAAGGCGCGCGAGACGAGCTCGGGAACGCGGCCGGCGTCGTCGATCTCGGCCACCCACTTCGCGAGCGGGGAAAACATGCGGACGAAGTCGACTTCCTGGAACGCCTCGCGGCCGCGCATGCGGCGCGCGACCTGACCGAGGAAGAGAATGAGCGGCGTCGAATCCTGGCGGGCGACGTGGACGCCGGCGGCGGCATTCGTAGCGCCGGGCCCGCGCGTCGCCATGACAATGCCGGGGTGGCCGGTGAGCTTGCCCCAGGCTTCCGCCGCCATCGCCGCCGCGCCCTCATGACGGAACACGGTGACGGCGATGGGCGTATCGCGCTGCGCATCGAGGAGGGCGAGATAGCTCTCGCCGGGGACGCAGAAGATGCGCTCGACGCCATTGTTGACAAGCGCCTCGGCGATCAGCCGGGCGCCAGTGACGGGACGATCAGGCATCGACGACGGACGCCACCCAGAACGTCGTCTGCTCGCCGTCCTCGTCGGTGATGCTGACGTATTCGCCGAGCACGAAGGCGTGACTGGCGAGGCGATAACCGGCTTCATCCTCGTCGTCGCCCTCAATGTCGAAGCGAAAGGCCCACGAGCCGCCCGGCCTGTGGAGGACGTGGCCGACCTCCTCCTCACCGTCCCAGAAGCGGACGACGCGGCATTTGTCGCGATTCTTCTTCCAGCCTTCGGGGTCGAGGTGACCGTCGGCGGTGAGCGGCGCGGTGAAGCGATAGTAGTGCTGGTCGCTGCCCTCGGGGTGGCCGGGGGCGCGGGCGAGATTAAGCCGCACGGTCTTCAGGTAGCTGGTCGGCATGGGCGCTCCGAATTTTGCCTCGGTTGGGGGCAACCTAGCAGAGTGGCGGGGGCGTGCCAGTTGCTGTTTGCCCGGCGGTGGACGGGCGATAGAGTGCCGCACCAGAGGCGGGAGGATGACGTTTGCACATGCGCGTAACGGACTTGCTGGCGGCGGTCGGGGCTTTTCTGTCGGCAATGGGTTTGATGCTGGCACTGGCGAGCGCGGCACAGCCGGTCGCCAAGCCGGCACCGGCACCGGCCGCAACATCGGCACCGGCCGCGACACCGGCTCCGGCGGCAACGCCAGCCCCGGCGCCGCAGCCCGGCGCGACGGTGGCAATGCCGGGCTCGCCCGGCGCCGACGCGGCGGATGCAACCGACAAGCCGCAGTTTCCGACGACGCAATTTGCCCCCAACGCGCGCACCGCCTCGGTCAGCGACGGCGACATGACCGCGACCATCAGCATGGTGCGGCGCGCCGACATCGACCCCGACGCCGACGTGCCGCTGCTCGAAGTCTTTGTGGGGGGCAAGAAAGTGATCGAGGCGGCGGGGATCGATTCAGACACCGACGAGCCCGCGGCGGAGGCGAGCATCGTCGAGATGGACCCGACCAACCAGCACAAGGAAGTCTATTTCTCCAGCTACTCGGGCGGCTGCTGCAGCACCGTGATCGTCGTCGAGGAAGTCGCGGATCATTGGGTGTCGGTGCCGATCGGCGATTTCGACGGCGACGGCGGCTACCTCAAGGATCTCGACGGCGACGGTATCGGCGAGATCGCCACCGTCGACATCAACTTCATCAACCGCTTCGACTGCACGGCATGCAGCGCGGCACCGCGTGTCATCTACACCCTCAAGGCCGGCAACGTCGTGGATCTCACGGCCGACACGCGGTTTCTCGGCGCGCACCGGGCGTGGCTGAAGGAGATCGAGGACTCGATCGACCCGGAACAGCAGTGGAAGTCGCCCGGATACCTGGCGGGCTGGCTAGGCGAGAAAATCCGGCTCGGCGAAGGCGCCGCAGCATGGCAGGCGATCAACGCGCAGTGGGACTTCGCCCACGATCCGGGCGAGGTCGCATGCCCCAACGGCGACGACCCGGACCAATGCGACAAGAAGGATCAGAAGGTACTGAAATTCCCGGAACGGCTGCGGCTCTTCCTCACCAATGCCGGGTACAAATTCTAGGCGAAGGCACGGCCCATTGTCTCGGCCAGACGCCATGAGGGCGGCGCTTCATTGCGGCGGGTGCCGCCGACGCCTAATACATTTTCTCGCGGGTGCGCCGGCGCGGCCGGCCTGTCGCGCGGCGCCAGCATGGAGCGGACAGCCCGAATGGATTCGACCGAAGACCTCGCTACGGAGACGGTCGAGCCCATCTGCCCGCGTTGCCTGAAGCCGCTGTCGCTGTCGGTTTGCGACGAAATTGTTCCCATCGACAACCGCGTCAAGCTTCTCATCCTCCAGCATCCGCAGGAGCAGGACCAGCTGCTCGGCACCGGCCGCCTCGCCGCCCTCAGCCTCAAGCATGCGATCTTCAAGGTTGGGCTTTCATGGGCGAGCCTCGCCAAGGCGGTCGAAGGGCCGGCAGACCCGAAGCGGTGGGCGATCCTCTACCTCGGCTCGGCGCGGCCGGGCGATTTCCCGCCGGGCCGCGAGGTCGTGGTGCTCGACAAGAAAGGCAACGCCGTTCCAGACCAGGATGGGGAGCTTGCCCACATCCAGGGGGTGGTGGTCTTCGACGGGACGTGGAGCCAGGCAAAGACCCTTTGGTGGCGGAACGCCTGGGTACTGAAAGCCAAGCGGGTAGCGCTCAATCCGCGAAAGCCTTCGCTCTACGGGAAGCTGCGCCGCGAACCGCGGCGGGAAGGGCTGTCGACCATCGAGGCGGCGGGACTGCTCATCGGCCATTTGGAGAAACGGCCGGAGATCCAGACGCGGCTCAATGAAAATTTTGAGAAGATGCTGGCCCGAATTCGCGCCTCGGGTGTTCTCCCTGCGGTGAAGACCAGGAATAACCCGAAGAGGTCATGATGTCGCTTCGTCGCTGGGTCGTCGGAGTGGGCGCGCTGGTCATCGTCGGCGCGGCGGGGTTCTGGCTGCTGACGGAGCCACAGCCGCTGCTGGCTTCCGTGGTGCCGACGGCGCCCGGAGATCCAGTGCACGGCGAACTGCTGTTCTGGGCGGGCGGCTGCGTCTCCTGCCACGCGACAGCAGGGGCAACCGCGTCGGACAAGCCGGGACTCGGCGGCGGCAAGCCGCTGACGACGCCGTTCGGCACGTTCTATCCGCCCAACATCTCGCCGGACAAGGAAACGGGGATCGGCGAATGGTCGATGCTCGACTTCGTCAACGCGATGAAGCGCGGGATCGATCCCGACGGTCAGTTTCTCTATCCGGCGTTTCCCTACACTTCATACCAGCGCATGCTGATCGCCGATCTCGTCGACCTGAAGGCGTTCCTCGACACGCTACCGGCGGTGCATGCGCCGGAGAAGGAAAACCAGCTCCCCTTCCCGTTGACAATCCGGCGCGGGATCGGGCTGTGGCAGCGACTCTTTCTCGATGGAAAAGAATACTTTCCCGACCCGGCCAAGGCCGCCGATGTCAATCGTGGAGACTATCTCGTCGAGGGCCCCGGACACTGCAACGAGTGCCATACGCCGCGCACACTCTTCGGACTGGGCGGGCTCGACTATACGCACCGGCTGGGTGGAGCTGCCAACCCCAGCGGCAAAGGCCGGGCCGCCAACCTGACGCCGGGCAAGAACGGCATCGGCGGGCGTTCTGCGGACGATCTCCTCGACGACCTCGAGAACGGCACCAACTTCGGGCCGACGATGAGCGATGTGCAGGCCAACATCGCCCACCTGCCGGAAAGCGACCTGAAGGCGATCGTTGCCTACCTGAAGCAGTTGCCGCCGGTGGATGGCCCGCCGCGTCGCAAGCCGGGCGGATAACCGGCGCGATCGATCAACCGGCGGCCTCGCCCGTACGGGACGGACCGCGCACCTTGATGTTGGTCGCGAAGACGACGTCCCAGAAACTATTGGTGACGCCGAAGTTTCCGTTCTCGTCAAAATGATGATGGAGCATATGCCGGCGCTTGAGCCGGTAGCCGAGGGTGGCGGGCTCAACCCGCCAATGGTGGATGATGTGATGGGCGCCGCCGTAGAAGAAGTAGCCCAGCATGATCCCGCCGGCGAGACCGGCGGTGATCACCGGAGTGGTGAGGAGCCACAAAGGGATGAATGCAAAGACGACGAACAGGGACAAGCTCAGCCAGATCGGCGTTCCGATCAGGGCTTGCTGGTGGCTGTGATGCTCGTCGTGCAGTTCCTTGATGTACGGAACATGGTGCAGCACATAGCGGTGGAGCAAATATTCGATGAGCGTCCACAGCGCGACGCCGCCGACGAAAGTCGCGAGCCAGGTCGGCGCCTCATCGGGGGCGCGCCAAAGGGCGGCGACGGCCAAACCGGCGGTGATGACGGGATAAACCACGAATTCGGAATAGTACCCGACCTTGCTTAGTCGCATTGAACTCTCCATCGATCCCGCGGCGCGCCGGATTTGTCGATTGACGCGGCGGCGCCTGCCGACCCCTGCCGATCGACTCTTTATAGCGAACGCCCCACACCGTAGCCCACTCGGTGCCTAGCCAACAATCCGGCCAAAGCCTTCACCCACGGCTCGGCCGGGTTACAGCGGCGCGATCAATGATGGCAGAATCATGCTGCGATGCAACATCACGATCCCAGACCTGCGAATTTCAGACTGCCGCGGTCGAATTCGGCGGTCTATTTTGAGGATGAGATCACCGCGAAGAGGCATCCACAATGACGAAAGATCTGGCAGCGATCTATCGGGCCTGGCGCAAGTATCGGGATATCCATGACGCGCTGACGCGCCTGTCGAATCGCGATCTCGCGGACATCGGCGTGAAGCGGGGCGACATCCCGACGATCGCCCGCAAGAGCGCCGGCTTCTGATTCGCGCCGAAGAGGCGGCCGCGAATTACATTTTCGCGGCGAAGCGCCGACGCATCCTGATGCGTCGCCGCGCAAAAGCGACGAACAATCCGCCCGAGCGCATTTTCGAAATGAAGAAGCCTGGTACAGCTGGTTGGGCTCGAACCAACGACCTACGGATCCACAATCCGACGCTCTACCAACTGAGCTACAGCTGCACGGCTTTGGCGGCCGAAACTAGGGGCAAAGGCCGGGGGGTTCAAGCCCGGTTTGCCAAGGCCGGGATTAACCTAACCGCCCAACGCAAAACGGCCCAGTGATACCGGGCCGTCGAGCAAAATGAAGTGCGAAGTCGGTCAGGCGACCTTGAGGTCCTTGAAGGTCTTCTCGACCTTGTCGCTCATCGGCTTGGTCGTCTCGGTGACCAGCTTCTCGGTCAGCGCCTGGATTTCCTTGAACTGCGAGGCGAAGGCATCGAACTGCTTG
>DATCBY010000028.1:0-52002 GCA_036511595.1 Bauldia sp. | reverse complement strand
AGGTCGGTAGCCGCATCGCCCGATAGAGCGTCGGATATGATTCGCGGGCGATGAGGTTGTCGTAGCGGCCGCACATTCACCGGATGTAGGCAGGCCCGCGCCAATCGGCAATGCGACTAGTGCGAGCCGCACGTTTGCAAGTACCCTCATCTCGTCGCTTCCGGGTCGCCGAATTTGAGCAGCGAGGGTAGACCGGCCAGTGGATCATCAGCTGTTGACCATCGCCCATAGCTCGGGTCATTCGATGCGACTCTCCCGTTGTGGCAGCCAGAGCTAGTGATGCCGATTGCTTCACTCCAAATCACTCCCAGCAGGCGACTCGCAGCAGTTCGCCGGAGGGTCAAGTTGGGAGTCGTTGCCAGTGTCTGGCGGCCGGCACTCGATCAGGTGTGGGCGACCTTAGTCTATCTATTGAGGTAGCGGCCCGGCGCCGAAGGCCTCCAAGCCTGCCGTCTCCATCGCGCTTCGCTCACCCTCGGGCTCACCGCCGCTAGCGTGAGCTCAACACCGATGACGCGCGAATCCTCGGCGACGCGCCTGCTTCGGGTTCCACGGGCAGCCGGCCGGCAACGGCAAGCCGCTCAACGATACGCAAGCGCTGCGACGACGGACGTGGATGTTCCCAAAGTTCAACCCGCATTTCGCCCCTATCTCTGCAGATGCGAACGTGGGTCTGGACGAACCGGCTCGCAAAAACCGTCGGCGCCCGAAGGTGCGTGCGCAGCGACTGGAGTTGCCTCAGCCAGCAACCGGAATTGACCAGGGCGCCAGGCTGCCCTCCGTGAGTCTTGAATTCCGTCAGTGACGGCGCGTGCGTGTGGCCCGACACGAATACCGCGATCTCGCCACGGAAACCGCCGCTGAGAGGCGGAGGCTGACCGCTTTCGAGCCGTCGCCGCAGCAGTTCGACCATCGCGGGCTGGCCTGTTTCTCCGGCCGGCCGAAGTCGCGTGGGCGTGGACCGCATTGCCCGATCGGCCATCCGCCGAGCCACGAAGAAGAAGACGCCAAAGGCCGAAAGTAGAAGCAAAATGTCGTATGCCAGATCGGCAAACAGCGCGTTGATGGCGCCGGCACCATGCCCGACCGCGAACGCTATCGCCTTATAGGCGACATACGCGATCAGCAGAGGGAGTAACAACCATCGGACCGCCTCTGTAACCAGTGTGTAGAACAACCGCCCGGCGACCCAAGCCGGAATCGTTGCCAGTGGAAAGACGTGGTCGACCTCGCCGAGCTGCAGCGCATCCGCCGCCCTGCCGCGTGGCAAGCGGGGGATGATGTCGGTGACGATGTGAGTGCCCAGCGGCGTATCGAGGGGGTCGTCGTAGTCGCTGATCGTGTTCTCGGGATCGAACTCGTTGCCATGCTCGCAATATACAAGACGGTCGGGCTCGGCCTCGAACGACGCGATGTAGGAAAGGGCAAATTCGTGAACCAACCCGGCACCCTGCAACTCTTCACGAATTTCACGGTTCCACCACGCCTCAGCGTCGTGGTTCCCGGGCAAATAGACGACGGCATGCTTCGTACCCCCCGCGAAACGGCGAAGAGCGGCGAAGAGCGGCTGATACTCCGGCCGCGAGATAGTCACTGACGCACGATTTCCGCCGCTGTCAGGAACTTTGGCGATGCGCAAGAAGTCGAAGAAATCACCGGCCAGCACGAGTTCGACCGGCCCGGTGTGAGCATCAAGATCGTCGAGCAGCCGGGTGAGATCGTCCGGTGACTCAAAGATGTCGCGTCCATCGCCGCCGCCGATATGGCAGTCGGACAGAAAGACGAGCAGCGTATCGTCGGTGAGCGTTCGGATCACAATTCTCTCGGGGGATCCGGGTGAGCTGGACGCCAGGCCATTCATTTGCAACAGGCTAAAGTCATTTTCGTCGTCGCACCAACGATCGACAAGCAGTCGAGTTGCGACCCCCTTCGCGGCGCGACGCAGCAGTCACCTTGGCCCACACCGATTACGCTGCCCACCTGTGACAGGAGCTGCCTGCCAGAGGCCCGGATCGCTTGCGGGTCTCGCTGGTAATCCGGCGGTTGGTACCACCAAAAGGCGAACCGCCCAGCCCGGAGCGGGGCTGAGCGGCCTAGCAAACCTTCGGCCGGTTGTTCTTTGGGGTCGCGGCGAAGGTCACGACATCTGCAGGAGCGTTGGATCCAACTGCTCGCCCAAGACCCAAACGGCAACGAACATCAACGCAAGCGCGCCGACCATCCAAATCCAAACGACAGGCGGCTCGGAACGAAACCTACGGTGGATGCTCGGACGTTCATAACTGGACATGCCGATTCGGTAGCTCGCCCAGATCAGCGAGTCGATTCATGTCAACGGCATGAGACTGTGGATAGCGGGGAAAGTTACCTGCCCCTCTTAAGGAGTAGCGCTGTGGGTGGGGGCCTCAAAGAGGTCCGTCCCAAAGGATAGCTGGTGATGAGAGGTACTCTTCCTCATCCCCGCTACTCTTAAAGCCTCTTCTCCGAGGTAGGCAGCCTAAAGCCCACGACCTCCTCCGCCGTCTCCTCCATCACCGTCCTCACCCGGTCCTTCTTCGAGATCGGGGCGATCAGACCGTCGTGCATGGGCAGCGCCACGATCTTCTCGTCGATCAGCCGCACCAAGATCGCGACCATGATCTGGCTCTCAGTGAAGAAGAGCTCGTAGCCAACGCCGGTCTCCAGAAGGGGCTCCAGGCCAGGATGCTTGAGGAGTATGGCCCCCCGGACCTTCGCCGCAGTCCACCCTTTAGGTAGCTGCTTTCGGAATTCCGAGGGCATTCTCGCTTTGGGTCCAGCGGCGAAGAGGAGCGTGTTCATTATCCCCTTCACCCCGTCGCGGTACTTGGGGTTTTCCAGCCCGGGGACAGCATAGAGGTCGCCAGCCGGGGGTTCCATTCCAACCCGCAAGTAGGCAAGCCGCGGGAACATGCTCGCGAAGTCCAGATCCGCCACCGCCTCATCCCCGATCCGGATCCCGTGTCGCTCTTCTCTCGGCAGGTTCAGCCAGAAAGCCGGCCCGAACAGGCGACCGCCGAGGTCGAATCTCGGGGTATCATCCTCTTGCCACGGGGGCAGGTTGAAGGTGCGGTGAGGGTACGATCTTTGCGCGGGTCGACGTGAAGCTGTGAGGCAGCGTCGCGGGCAAACTCTAAGTCCGCCTTTGCTAGAAACGCGTTGATCCTCGCCATCTCGCTCCGATAGCGCCGCGTCTCCGCCGCTGTGGACTCGTAATCAATCCGACGGTGTCGTTTCCCAAAGCTGCCATCCGCGCCGAATCCCCTTTCGGTTCGGCTCAGCACGATCAGCTCTTCATGCTCACTCCTGCTGAAGTCGTCGAAGCCAATCCGCGCGGCCTCAACCTTGCTGCGCAACCATGCAGTCGCTTCTATCGTTGTGCTTCGGGCGCGCGTCGTCGACTTAGTGATCCTCAGAACGTCATGCTGTTCGAGAAGGGAGAGGATGGAGGGCAGCTGGCGGTGGATCGGTCGATCGTAACGCGTGACCTTCTTACGCTTTGACAGCGAAACCGCGACGGTAGCTGGCCCACTCCCGTCGATGACCGCATAGGCGAGATTGGCAATGAGGTTCTCGACCAGGTCGTGGAGGTTCTCCGCGTCATGGGGCCGACGGCGGCGGACTCGGGTAGCATAGTAGGATTCGACATGCTCGATCATCCCGAGAGCCATCGTGACAAGCTCCGGGAGTCGTTCACCGCGGGCCACCAGCCACTGGTCGACGAACCGATCTCGCAGCCGGGGCTTCTTTGGAAGCTTCAACCTGCGCACCCCGCCACCCGCTCGTCCACCTGCTCGCTTGATCACACGTGCGGAAGACGCGACGCCTTCAACCATTCCGCCCGCACCGGCGCGCTCAGAACTTTCCATCGAACGCCTTCATGCCTTGCCGCCGGAAGTCGGCGCTGAGCTCCTTCGCCAAGCGATCGAGCTCCTTCGCGTCCAGCTCCGCCGAGTTGGGCGCCGAAGACGCGTAGAAGCGGGGGGCACGGCCGGAGGCGGTCTGACTCTCTCATTGCCGAACTTGGATCGTGGCGATGGCAGAGGACCGGTAGACGCTGGCGCTGGGCCATAGCGCTCCTTCTTCAGTTCAAGGACCGCCGAAACATAGTCCCGGGCCAGATGCTCGCACGCTCCAAGCACGACGGTGCCCAACGCGACCAGCACCCGGCCTGAGCTGCGTGGGTACTTGTCGAAGCACGATCCCGGCCCGTAAACGACGTGGAAGCCCGATGCTCGCCGTCTCAGAGCTTTGGCTATTTGCACGAG
Organism: Bauldia sp.; assembly: GCA_036511595.1. Classification (GTDB taxonomy): domain Bacteria; phylum Pseudomonadota; class Alphaproteobacteria; order Rhizobiales; family Kaistiaceae; genus DASZQY01. The sequence goes on along the minus strand of DATCBY010000028.1, from coordinate 47,716 downwards.
CGGATAGTCACCACCTGGCTAGACGGTATCTTCTAAGACCGCCGCGAGGACTCCGATCGTGACGGCCACAATGCGCGGCGGTGGCACCTCTCCCTGCCGCAACCGCGCCAAGGCAGCCTCCGCTTTCCGCTTCGGCGCTAACCGCGCGAGATCACCGATCGCTCGCACTGGCCCGGCAGATTCTAGAAGCCGCTGTACCTGGTCAAGCGCGTGGCGCACCAACACGTTGTCGGCGTGAACCTTGAGGTACGACTCGGCGGCCCGGACATACGGCCGCAGCTGTGGTCCGCTAGAGGACCGCTTCCACGCACATCCGTGTCGGTTCCTGAACGCCCTGTGAAATTCACATACGGTCGGACTGAGTCCATTGCCCGCCCGGGCTTGGGGCAAGCGCGTACACGAAGGAACAGAGCAGAACAGCAGAGCTTTTTCTGTTTGCTCCCGAACTCGCCGAAGAAGGTCGGCTTTGCGCTGGCGCCGCTTGGCGGGGCTATTCACCGACATGGGCGACCCGCACTTTCGTCGGCGCAGCTTCACTCACGAAGCACTCCGCGCTCGTAAATCCTTACTTGGTGATGAGCGCCGATTTCTGCGGCCTTGTTGGCATACTGCCGCGCCGTGCGTCGCGCCGCTGCGACGCGCTTCGTTCAAAGGCTTTCAGCCGCCAATGGCGACGACCGGTGTCGAGCGGAGGCTTCGGCGGCGGACTTTTCGACGTGCGCGTCACGGTTGATCACCTGCAAGTTCGGCCGGCCCCAGAAGTCGAGGAGTTGGGGCCACGCCAGGTCGCGATGCTGGCGCCAGACTCGGAACAGTGGCGTGCGGTGGTCAACCTCGGAAGTCTTCCACAGTCGAGCGCCGCTGGTCGCGCAGCGCCGGCCCTGCAGCTTCCGCAGGAACTTGGCGTGGTCGCTCGGAGCGTTCCACAGATGCCACGCAACCACACAGGCGGTGTGCCAAACGGCGTTTTTGTTTAGCCCACGACACCACAAATCCTCATGCCAGCCGAGTCGGTATACTTGCTGCCCGCAGACGCAGCAGTAGCCCGGGCCGCGAGAAAATTTCTCCTCGCGATACGGCGCTGGTGGCGCGCGGAAGCCCACTGGCAGGCCTGTTTCACCATCAGTCCTCAGCCGCCACGTCCAGCCATCGGGCGCACCACTCTTGGCCGCAAGAGCTCGTGCCAGCCGGTCGGCCCGCAACGGGTGCGAACGCCAGTAGGAATCGACAGCAAGCCTGGGCGTTGGCGGTGCCCAGCGTCGGCCGAGTGCGTGCGTCAGCACTGGTGCCGGAAACACGTCGGGGAGCGCCTTGTTGAAACGCAGCAATGCCCGCTCGTTCCGCAGTGCCACTGTCTCGGCCATCCTCATGCTGCCGAAGGATGTCATCGAGCCGTAAATACTTAGTCACGAGTTTGGGCGTGACGCGCTCTGCAAGGATACGCAGCGGGCGGTCTCCTACCCGCGCACTCCGAGAAGCCGACAAGATAAATGGCCCCGCATCGGCGCGAACGAAGCCCTAAGGCGGCTTGCTGCCAACCTCGACTATTCCAAGGCGGTCGCCGAGACGAGCGCTGGAGATCACCTCGGGTCCGGCGGCGATGCCCGTCCAGCAATCGCGCATGTCGGCCGAGAAACCGATATCGTCGAACAGGACGAGCGCTCCTGGTCGCTAATGTCTCCGCAGGATCGAGTATTGATCACGAACGAAGGCGCCGGTGTGAATGGCGTCGACAAAGGCAATATCGACGCGCCGACCACCAAGGACCGACTCCACGTTTTCTTCAAACGTGCCAACCGTGAGCCGGTAGTGCGATGAGACACCGGCAAGATTTCTGTCGGCGATAGCCGCCCAATTGACGTTGGGCTCGAACGTGAAGTGCGTCCCGATGCCGCTCGCCTCGATCCCCGCCAACCAATACATGCCTGAAACGCCGAAGGCTGTGCCGAACTCGACGACGACCTCCGGCCTGCGCTGCATCACCAGCCACGCGAAAAGGCGGCCCATTGTGGCGTCGCTGCGAACCTGGTTCGCGGTTCGCGTGCCGGTCGTAGCGGTCGGGTAGTCCGCGACCGATCGATATCCGCTCCACAGTGGCCGAGGACCGAGCTCGTGGCTCGCCAGCGCACGTTTTTCGATTGCTGCGCTTTCGGGCGGCGCCGGCAGGTCGTCCAGGCCGGCAAATGTCTGCGCCAGCCAGCCCGGGTTGGTCTTCTCGAATTGCACGGCTGGTATTGAGGGCAATTTGGGCGCTCCGCACTGCAGCCCCGACAGGACGCTACGCTTGGCGCTTGCCTCAATCCAGTTGGTCAGGCGGATAGGGTAACCCGGCCATTGAAGGAAACGATCGAATGGAACTGATCGCGATATTTCGCCTTACACGAAACCCGGATTTTATCGCACCCGCAAGATTTGAGCGACACCAACAGGCTATCGGCTGCGCGGATAGGGGCAAGATCGGAACGGGCAATCGCGATGCGAGCAGGGAACCGGGGCGCGTCACCGCCAGCCGAGGGTGGGCGCGACGTGGGTCAGGATCGCTTCGATGACGTGCGCGTTGTAGTCGACGCCAAGCTGATTGGGGACGGTGAGGAGCAGCGTGTCGGCCTCCGCGATGGCCTCGTCCTTCGCCAGTTGCTCGATGAGGACATCCGGCTCGGCGGCGTAGCTGCGACCGAAGATCGCCCGTGTCTCCTCGTCGATGAAGCCGACCTTGTCGTCGTCTTCGCTCTCGTGTCCGAAGTAGGCGCGGTCGCGATCGTCCACCAGCGCGAAGATGCTGCGGCTGACTGAAACGCGCGGCTCGCGCTTGTGGCCGGCCGCCTTCCACGCCTCGCGGAACGCCCGAATCTGGTCGGCCTGCTGGACGTGGAACGGCAGCCCGCTCTCGTCATCCTTTAGGGTCGAACTCTGCAGGTTCATGCCGAGCTTGGCCGCCCATACCGCGGTCGCGTTCGAACTCGCGCCCCACCAGATCCGCTCGCGCAGGCCTTCCGAGTGCGGCTCGACGCGCAGAAGCCCCGGCGGGTTCGGGAACATCGGCCGCGGGTTGGGCTTCGCGAAGCCACCGCCGCCGAGCACGTCGAGGAATACCTCCGCATGCCGCCGGGCCATGTCGGTATCGCTGCCGCCCTCCGGCGGGACGTAGCCAAAGTAGCGCCAGCCGTCGATCACCTGCTCGGGTGACCCGCGGCTGATGCCGAGTTGCAGGCGCCCGCCGGCGATGAGGTCGGCGGCGCCGGCATCCTCGACCATGTACAGCGGGTTTTCGTAGCGCATGTCGATCACCGCTGTGCCTATCTCGATCCGCTTGGTCTTCGCGCCGATTGCCGCCAGCAGCGGGAACGGCGAACCGAGCTGGCGGGCGAAGTGATGAACGCGGAAGTACGCCCCGTCGGCGCCGAGGCCCTCGGCGGCGACCGCGAGATCGATGGACTGGAGAAGCGCGTCGGACGCCGACCGCGTCTGCGAGTGGGCTCCCGCCGTCCAGTGACCGAATGACAGGAAGCCGATCTTCTTTGCAGGCATGCTGCGCGCAGGTGTGGCACGTAGCGCGCATGCCTGACAACGGTTGATTTATCCGCCGGTGCCGGCCGTCACGCCCCGCCGTCCCTTGGCAAGAGCCGGCGCTTTTGCTTCAATCGCCTGTGTCGCGCTTTTCTTTTCTCGCCCTTGCCCGCAATGCCCTCTCCGGCCATCAGAGCTGGCCGGAACAATGGCGTTCGCCCGAGCCCAAGGCGGCCTATGATGTGGTCATCGTCGGCGGCGGCGGCCATGGGCTGGCGACCGCCTACTACCTTGCCAGCCAGCACGGCATCACCAACGTCGCCGTGCTTGAAAAGAACTGGCTGGGCGGCGGCAATACCGGCCGCAACACCACCATCATCCGCTCCAACTACCTCTGGGACGAGAGCGCCGCCATCTACGAGCATGCGCTCAAGCTGTGGGAAGGTCTCAGCCGGGAGCTCAACTACAACGTCATGTACTCGCCGCGCGGCGTCATGATGCTCGCCCATACGGTCCACGACATCCAGGTTTTCAAGCGCCACATCCATGCCAACCGGCTGAACGGCATCGACAATGAATGGCTGACGCCGGAAGGCGCCAGGGCCTTCTGCCCGCCGCTCAATATTTCCGGCAACATGCGCTATCCCGTGCTGGGCGCTGCGCTGCAGCGGCGCGGCGGCACCGCCCGCCATGACGCCGTCGCCTGGGGCTACGCCCGCGGAGCCGACGCCCACGGCGTCGACATCATCCAGAATTGCGAGGTTACCGGCATCCGCCGCGGAGCCGACGGCGCCGTCACCGCGGTCGAGACGACGCGCGGCACCATCGGCGCCAGGAAGATCGGCGTTGTCGCCGCCGGGCATACCAGTGTCATCATGGCGATGGCCGGCGTACGCATGCCGCTGGAGAGCTACCCGTTGCAGGCGCTGGTCTCGGAACCGGTCAAGCCGGTCTTCCCCTGCGTGGTGATGTCGAACACCATCCACGCCTACATCTCGCAATCCGACAAGGGCGAGCTCGTCATCGGCGCCGGCACCGACGCGTACGTCTCCTACAGCCAGACCGGCGGCCTCCACATCGCCACCCACACCGTCGACGCCATCTCCGAGCTCTTCCCGATGTTCCGCCGCATGAAGATGCTGCGCAACTGGGGCGGCATCGTCGACGTGACTCCCGACCGTTCGCCGATCATGGGCCTGACCCCGGTCAAGGGCCTTTACGTCAACTGCGGCTGGGGCACAGGCGGCTTCAAGGCGACCCCTGGCTCTGGCCATGTCTTTGCCGCCACCGTGGCCCGCGACGAGCCGCATCCGTACGTGGCTCCGTTCACGCTGGAGCGTTTCCGTACCGGCCGCCTGATCGACGAAGCCGCGGCGGCCGCCGTGGCCCACTAACCATGCTGCTCATCCCCTGCCCCCACTGCGGCATCCGTCCGGAGATCGAATTCCGCTACGCCGGCGAGGCGCACGTTGCCCGGCCGGCGGAGCCCGCCGCGCTCAACGACCGCGATTGGGCCGAATACCTCTACATGCGCTCCAACCCGAGGGGCCTGCACTACGAGCGCTGGCGCCACGTCCACGGCTGCGCCCGTTACTTCAACGCGGTTCGCCACACCTTGAGCGATCGCATCGTCGCCACCTACAAGGCCGGCGATCCGCGACCGCATGGCGATGCGCTTCTCGCCGCGCTGAACCCCGTTGACGTGCGCCGGTGAAGAACATGCGCACCGCCGCCGGCGGCAGCATCGATCGCGCCAGGCCGATCAATTTCAAGTTCGACGGCAAGGCCCTTGCCGGTTTCGCCGGCGACACCCTCGCTTCGGCGTTACTTGCCAACGGCGTCCATCTGGTCGGTCGCTCGTTCAAGTATCATCGCCCGCGCGGCATACTTTCCGCCGGCGCCGAGGAGCCGAACGCCCTGGTCACCGTCGATCGCGGCGGCGGGCGCGAGGCACCCAACCTCCGCGCCACGCAGGTCGAGCTTTTCGACGGGCTCGCCGCCACCAGTCAGAACCGCTGGCCGGCACTCGCCTTCGACGCGGGCGCTGTCAACGACGCGCTCTCGCCGCTCTTCCCGGCCGGTTTCTACTACAAGACCTTCATGTGGCCGCCCGCCTTCTGGACCCATGTGTACGAGCCGCTGATCCGCGCCACCGCCGGCCTCGGCAAGGCGCCGAGGCACCCCGATCCCGACCGCTACCTGCATCGTTACGCCCATTGCGACGTGCTGGTGGTTGGCGCCGGGCCGGCCGGCCTCGCCGCCGCACTGGCCGCCGCCGAAGCCGGCGCCCGCGTGATCGTCTGCGACGAGCAGGCGACGCCCGGCGGCGCGCTTCTCCACGAGGCGAACGCCACGGTTGACGGCCGCAGCGCCGCCGCCTGGGTGGCACAGGCAATCGCTGACCTTGCACGCCATGATCGCGTGACGCTCCTGTCGCGCACGACCGCCTTCGGCTACTTCGCCGAAAACTTTCTTGGCCTTGCCGAGCGCGTCACCGACCACCTCGCCGACCCCGACCCGGCTTTGCCGCGCGAACGTATGTGGCAGGTGCGTGCCAAGGAAGTCGTGCTGGCCACCGGCGCCATCGAGCGCCCGCTGGTTTTCCCGGAGAACGACCGTCCCGGCGTCATGCTCGCCGATGCGGCCCGCGCCTATCTGAACCGCTACGCCGTCAAGGCCGGCGCCCGCGCCGTGGTCATGACCGCCAGCGATTCCGCCTACTCGGCCGCCCTCGACCTGCACCAGGCCGGCGTCGCCATAGCCGCGATCTGTGATCTCCGCCCCGCACCCGCGGGCACCGAGGTCGCCGCGGCGCTCGATGCCCGCATCCCTGTCTGGCCGTCGACCAGCATCGGCGGCACCCACGGACGCCTGCGCATCAAGGCCGCCGAGATCGGTGCGGTCGAGAGAAGCGGCGGTGTCCGCGGCCGCGAGCGCCTCGATTGCGATCTTCTGCTCATGTCCGGCGGATGGACGCCGAGCGTCCATCTCTTCTCCCAGTCGCGCGGCCGTCTTCGCTTTGACGAAGGGCTGGCGGCCTACGTCCCCGGCACATCTGTCCAGCGCGAGCGCTCCGCCGGCGCCTGTCGCGGCACCTATGATCTCGCCCACTGCCTGGCGGAAGGCTACGCCGCCGGCGAGTCGGCGGCGCGGGTGGGCGCTTCGGGCCGCGCCTTCTGGGTGACCGGCGCCGCCACGCCGAACGGCGGTTTCCTCGGCGCCCTGCCGCATGACCGCTCCTCTGCCTTCGCCAAGGCGTTCGTCGATTTCCAGAACGATGTCACCGCCAAGGATCTCGCCCTTGCCACCCGCGAGGGTTTCCGCTCGATCGAGCACGTCAAGCGCTACACCACCACCGGCATGGCGACCGACCAGGGCAAGACCTCGAACATGAACGCGCTCGCCATCGTCGCTGCCAGTCTTGGCACCTCGATCCCGGCGGTCGGCCTCACCACTTTCCGCAACCCGTATACGCCGGTGACCTTCGGCACCCTTGCCGGAACTTCCCGCGGCGATCTGTTCGATCCGGTCCGCAAGACGCCCATCCATGACTGGGCCGCCGGCCACGGCGCCGTTTTCGAGGACGTAGGCCTGTGGAAGCGCGCCCGGTATTTCCCGCAAAGTGGCGAGGACATGCATGCGGCAGTCGCCCGCGAATGTCTGGCCGTTCGCGCCACCGCCGGCATCTTCGACGGCACGACACTCGGCAAGATCGAGGTGGTCGGCCCGGACGCCGCCGAATTCCTCAACCGGCTCTACACCAATGCCTGGACCAAGCTGGAGCCCGGTCGCTGCCGCTACGGGCTGATGCTGAGCGAAGCCGGCTTCGTCATTGACGACGGCGTCGTCGGGCGCCTGGCGCCTGATCGCTTCCACGTCACCACGACGACCGGCGGAGCGCCCCGCGTCCTCCATCATATGGAAGACTACCTGCAGACCGAGTTCACCGACCTCAGGGTCTGGCTGACCTCGACCACCGAGCAATGGGCGGTGATCGCCGTGCAGGGCCCGCGCGCCCGCGACATCATCGCCCCGTGGGTGGAGGGAATCGATCTCAGCCGTGAAGCCATGCCCCACATGAGCGTCCGCGTCGGAAAAATCTGCGGCGTGCCGACCCGGCTCTTCCGCGTCAGCTTCACCGGCGAGCTGGGCTTCGAGATCAACGTGCCGGCGCGCCACGGCCGCGCCGTCTGGGAGGCGATATTCGCCGGCGGCCGGCGGCACGACATCGTCCCCTACGGCACCGAGGCCATGCATGTGCTGCGCGCCGAAAAAGGCTACGTCATCGTCGGCCAGGAGACCGACGGCACGGTTACGCCGGACGACCTCGGCCTCGCCGGCATGATCGGCAAGGCGAAGGCGGACTTCGTCGGCAAGCGCTCCCTCACTCGCCCCGACATGCTGAAGACCGACCGCAAGAAACTCGTCGGCCTGCTGACCGTCGATCCGAAGATCGTTCTGGAGGAAGGCGCGCAGCTTGTCACCGACGCACACCAGCCGGTGCCGATGAAAATGATCGGCCATGTCACGTCTTCCTATTTCAGCGCCACCGTCGGCCGGTCGATCGCCATGGCAATGGTAGCCAACGCCGCGAAAGACACGCACCTGTTTGTGCCCATGCCCGGTGGTGCCATCGAGGTCGCGGTTGTCGATCCGGTCTTCTTCGATACCGGCGGAGCCCGCCTCGATGGCTGACGCGGTCGCGATCGCCATGCTCCCCGAAGCCGCCCGCTTCAGCGTGCGCGGCGATGGTTCCGCCGCGGCTGCCATCGGTTATGCCTTCGGCCTCGATGTCCCGCAGGATCCGTGCCGCTCGGCAACCGCCGGCGACCGCACCGCGTTATGGCTGGGGCCAGACGAATGGCTGCTGCTGGCGCCGGATGGCGAACTCGCGGCTTTGACCATAACGCTGACCGAGGCACTGCGCAGCACACCCGGCAGCGTCGTCGACATCTCTGACCGACAGGTGGCGATTGCCGTCACCGGAGCGAAGGCCGCAGAAGCGATCAACGCCTTCAACGCCCTCGATCTGCACGAAAGCGCTTTCCCGGTAGGCATGTGCGCCCGCACGCTCTTCGGCAAAGCCGAAATCGTCCTGTGGCGAACCGCCCCGGACGCTTTCCATGTCGAGGTGTGGCGCTCGTTCGTGCCTTACGTCCTCGGCTGCCTCGATGAGGCGCGCCGCGAGTACGCCTGACCGGCGGCTATCGCTTCTTCGCCGTCTTCTTTTCTGTGGTCTTTACCGCCTCGCGCGGCCCAGCCGCTCCGTTCTGCGGCTTATTGGCGGTGACGTCGGCTTCCTTGGCCGCCTGGAACCAGTGGTCCTTGTCGCGCCCGGCCGGCCGGCCGCTCTGTTCCCAGATGATATATGCGCGCTCGCGAATGAGCGCTTCGATGTCAGGCATCGGAACCTCCTGCAGCGAATCGTCAGGAGACAACCTTAGCGCAGGATTTATTGCGTTGCAGCAACGGCGTCGCCGCGCCCGTCGCGCACCGCGCTAACCGGCATCAGGCCACGCTTTTCAGCCGGCCCGCTCCCCCACCGAGCCGCGCCGTCATCGTCGTGGTGTACCAGTCGACGAACTGCAGCACGCCGTCCTCGTAGTCCAGCGAATACGGTCCGGGCTCGTAGGCCGGACTGTCGATGCCGCGCTGGTTGCGCTCGACCAGCGTCCGGTCCTGGTTGTTGGTGGCGATCCACACTTCGGTCAGCGTCTTCAGGTCGTAGTCGACGCCTTCGACCGCGTCCTTGTTGACCATCCACTTGGTCGTCACCTCGGTGCGCTTCGGCCCGATGGGCAGCACCCGGAAAGAGATCGCCATGTCGCCGAGGAAATGATTCCACGTGCTCGGGAAATGGAAGAACATCAGCGTGCCGAGATCGCTGTGCGGAACCCGGCCCATCAGCTTCGACACCGCCGGCTTGCCGTTCATCGTGAACGACCGGCCGCTGTCCATGAGCGGAATGCGCGACACCCGGTACTGCCCGTTATCGGCAATGCGGAACCGGCTCGGCAGGCCTTCCGCCTCGCGCGCCTTCCAGAATTTCTCGATGACCCCCTCGCCCTGGTCGGTGGTCGTGCGCATAAACGACGGCGCCTCGGGGAAAGTGCGGCAGAGTTCCGGATGCGACCCGGCGCAATGGTAGCACTCGCGATTGTTTTCCAGGACGAGCTTCCAGTTGCCCTCCTCGATGATCGTCGATTCGAACGCCACCTTGGCGTTCGGCACATCGAAGGGCGCGAAGTACGGCGTCACCATCTCGCGGATGGCCGCGAAATCCGGTGGCGTGTCGGCCACCGACACGAAGATATAACCGCCGGCGCTCTCCGCATGCGCCGGCTTCAACCCGTATTCGGCGGCGTTGAAATCCTCCTGTTCCATCGCCCGCGCCCGCACCAGCCGCCCATCCGGCTCATAGCTCCACTGGTGATACGGGCAGACGAAACGCTTGGCCGAGCCATGCGCCACGTCGCAGACCTTGAAGCCGCGATGCCGCCAGGTGTTGTGATGCGCATATATCTTGCCATCCGCGGCGCGCGCCACGATCAGCGGGTATGGGCCGAGCTGCAGGGTGAAGAAATCGCCGGCCTTCGGAATTTCGCAGTCGTGGCCGGCAAAGATCCATTCGCGATGAAAAAGATTATCGAGATCGAGCTGGTAGAACGCCTCATCCCGGTAGAAATCGCCGGGCAGTGCATGACCCTGCTTGCGATGCGCGAGCTGGTGCAGCATCAGGTCGGCTGACGAGGAAGCGGCGGTCATCGGTCAACTCCGCAAGGCGACATTGTCAGGATCATAGGGCGACTCGGCAATGACGGTAGCCCGGAAGCGTTCTCCCAAAATCTGGACGGTCAATTCCTGGCCGATTTCGCCAAGATCGGGGCGCACCATGCCGAGCGCCAGCGACTTGCCGACCCGCCAGCCATAGGCCCCTTGCGTGCAGCGGCCAACCATCTCGCTGCCAAGCAGGATCGGTTCCGACCCGCGCGCATCGGCGTCAGTGACGCCGTGGATTTCCATGGTGACGAAACGGTTGCCGAATCCCTTCTCGCGCCAGGCGACCAGCGCGTCGCGGCCGAGGAACTGGCCTTTGTTGGGATGGACGAAACGGTCGAGCCCGGACTCGAATGCCGCGTACTCGATCGACAGTTCGCGCCCGACCAGCCGATAGGATTTCTCCACCGCCAGCGCCAGCATGGCGCGGATGCCGAACGGCTTGACGCCGAATTCCTTGCCGGCTTCGAAGAGCAAATCGAAGATCGTATTCTGCGTCTCGATCGGGTGATGCAGTTCCCAGCCAAGCTCGCCAACGAAGTTTACCCGCAGCGCCCACGTATCGACGGGCCCAAGGCTGATCTTCCTCGCCGTCAACCACGGAAACGCCGCCGTCGACAGGTCGGCGTCGGTCAGCTTCCGCAGGAGCGCCCGCGACTGCGGCCCGGCAACCACCAGCACGCCGTACTGGGCCGTCATGGGCCGGAAGCGCACGCTGCCGTCGCGCGGCAGCAACTTGCGGAGCGTGTCGTGGTCGTGGCGCTCGAGCGCGCCAGCCGAGACCAGATAGAAACTCTCCGGCCCGGTGCGGCAGACCGTGAATTCCGCCCGCACGCCGCCGCGCGTCGTCAGCAGGTGGCAAAGGCCGATGCGCCCGGTCTTCTTCGGGATGCGGTTGGCAAGGATCGAGTCGAGCCAGGCTTCGGCGCCGGGTCCGGAAACGATCGCCTTGCCGAAGGCCGACATGTCCTGCACGCCGACGGCCTCGTGGACATGGCGGCACTCCTCGCCGACAAACCCAAAATAATTCGAGCGGCGGAAGCTCCACTTCTCGCGGATCTTCTCGCCATCCTTACGCGCCGGATGGTTCTCGTTGAGCAGCACGTCCGGCCTGGCAAGGTCGGCGTCGCCGAGACCATAGCCCGGCGGCGCAAACCAGTTCGGCCGCTCGAAACCATAGACCGTGCCAAACACCGCCCCCATCGCCGCGAAGCGATCGTGGGATGGCGAGCGCTTGAGCGGCCGCGCCGCGGCGCGCTCCTCGTCGGGATAGTGGACGCTGAAAACCAGCGAGTAGGCTTCCTCGTTCTTTTCCTTGAGATAGCCGCGCGAGGCGTAGGGCCCGAAGCGGCGCGGATCGACGCCCAGCATGTCGATGGTCGGCTCGCCCTCGACGATCCACTCCGCCAACTGCCAGCCGGCGCCGCCGGCCGCCGTCACGCCGAACGAGTGCCCCTCGTTCAGCCAGAAATTCGGCACGTCCCACGCCGGGCCGACGATCGGGCTGCCGTCGGGCGTGTAGGCGATGGCGCCGTTGTAGACCTTCTTGACGCCGACCTCGCCGAAGGCCGGCACCCGCGCGATTGCCGTCTCGATGTGCGGCAGCAGCCGGTCCAGATCCTCCTGGAAAAGCTCGTACTCGGACGCATCGCTTGGTCCATCGACGTAGCAGGCCGGCGCGCCCTTCTCGTAAAGACCGAGCAGCAGGCCGCCGTTCTCCTCGCGCATGTACCAGGAGGAATCGCTTTCGCGCAGCACGCCCATCTCCGGCAGCCCCTTGGCGCGGCGTTCCTGGATCGCCGGATGCGGCTCGGTGACGATGTACTGATGCTCGACCGGCATCACCGGAATATCCAGCCCGACCATCGCCCCGGTCCTGCGGGCAAAGTTGCCGGTCGCCGCGACGACGTGCTCGGCGACGATGTCGCCCTTGTCGGTCTTCACCAGCCACTCACCCGCGGTGGTGCGCTCTATTGCGGTAACCGTGGTGGAGCGGTTGATCTCGGCGCCCAGCGCCCGCGCGCCCTTGGCGAACGCCTGCGTCAGGTCGGCCGGCTGGATGTAGCCGTCGTCGGGATGCTGTATGGCGCCAAGGATGCCGTCGGTCTCGCAGAGCGGCCAGATTGCCTTCAGCTCCGCCGGTGTCAGCACGTTGACCTTGACGCCGATCGTGCGCGCAACCCCGGCGTAATACATGTACTCGTCCCAGCGATCCTTGGTGCGGGCGAGACGGATGTTGGACACCTGCTTGAAACCGACGTGCTGGCCGGTTTCCGCTTCAAGCGTCTGATAGAGGCCGACGGAATACTTGTGAATCTGTCCGACCGAGTAGCTCATGTTGAAGAGCGGCAGCAGCCCCGCCGCGTGCCACGTCGAGCCGGACGTCAGTTCCTTCCGCTCGACCAGCACCACATCCGACCAGCCCTTCTTCGCCAGGTGATAGAGCGTCGAAACCCCGACGACCCCACCGCCGATGACCACCGCGCGGGCATGCGATCTCATTGCGGCTTCTGCCTCCTGAGCAGGCCGCGGTAGATTTCCTCGTTGCCACAAAGCCCCGCTAGCCGCCCCAGTTGATCGACGAGCAGGATGGGATTGTCGGTCTGCGACTTCAGAGCGATCGCCGCGCGCAGCGTCAGGTCCACCGGCGCAACGATCATGTCGTAGTCACCGCCGGCGACCGCCCCGGTCTGACTATCGGTAGTGGCGATGCGCCCCTCGCGGCCGTTCAGCGACACCCCGATCGGCCGGTCATCGGCATCGATGCGCACGCGGATCGAGCCGGTATCGATGACCACGGCGCCATCCTCGCGCTTCAGCGCCGAGGCCGGTGTCATCACCGAGGTACCACGGAGCACGTTCAACGGGTTCATATGCTTGACGAACTCGGCGACGTAAGCGTCCGCCGGCCTGAGCAGGATATCCTCGGCGGTGCCCATCTGCACGATGCGTCCGCTCTCCAGGATGGCGATGGAGTTGCCGAGCTTCAGCGCCTCGTCGAGATCGTGACTGACGAAGACAATCGTCTTCTTCAATTTGCGTTGCAGGTCGAGCAACTCGTCCTGCAGCTTGTCGCGAATGAGCGGGTCGAGGGCCGAGAACGGTTCGTCCATCAAAAGGATCTCGGCGTCAGTGGCGAAGGCGCGGGCAAGACCGACCCGCTGCTGCATGCCGCCCGAAAGTTCGTGCGAATACTTGTCGCCCCAGCCGGTCAGGCCGACCAGCGCCAGCTTTTCGTCGACGATGCGGGCGCGCTCCGCCACCGAATCGCCGCGCAGTTCGAGACCGAAGCCGACGTTCTCGCGCACGGTCCGCCATGGCAGCAGCGCGAATTGCTGGAAGACCATGGCGACGGTGTGCATGCGTAGATCGCGGAGCGTCGCCGCGTTGCAGGTAGTGACGTCAACAACCGCGCCTCGATGCTCGACGGCAACCGAGCCGCGGGCGACTTCGTTCAATCGGTTGATGGCCCGCAGCACGGTCGACTTGCCCGACCCCGAAAGCCCCATGAGGACGCAGATTTCGCCACGCTCGACCGCGAAGCTGATGTCGATCGCGCCGGCTACCGCGCGGGTACGGGCAATCACCTCGTCCCGGCTGACACCCTGGCCGAGCAACTGCAGCGCCGTCTTGCGATCGCCCCCGAAGACGATGTCGACATGCTTGAATTCAACAACCGGCATCGGAAGCTATCTTGTGCCTTTCAGTCTGCGTTCCGGCCACTTGCAGACGCGGTCGAGCAGGATGGCAAGCACGACGATAGCCAATCCCGCCTCGAACCCCATGCTGACGTTGACGGTATTCAGCGCCCGCACCACCGGCTTGCCGAGCCCGTCGGCGCCGACCAGCGCCGCGATCACCACCATCGACAGCGACAGCATGATGCATTGGGTGATGCCCGCCATGATCGTCGGCAGCGCGTAGGGAATTTCCACTTTCCACAGCAGCTGCCGCTTCGTCGCGCCGAAGGCCTGGCCGGCCTCGTGCAGCTGCAGCGGCACCGAGGAGACGCCGAGATGCGTCAGCCGCACGGGCGCAGCGATGGCGAAGATCACCGTCGAGATGAGACCCGGCACCATGCCGAGGCCGAAAAGCACCAGCGTCGGGATGAGATAGACGAACGTCGGGATCGTCTGCATCAGGTCGAGGACCGGCCGGATGACGGTATAAAGCCACGGACGATGCGCGGCCGCTATGCCGGTGGGCACGCCGATAGCAACCGAGACCAGCGTTGCGCAGAGCACCAGCGCCAGCGTCTCCATTGTCGCCTGCCAGTAGCCGAGGTTCATCACCAGCAGGAAACCGAGCGCAACGCCGATCGCGAGCGCGATCGAGCGATGCAAGAAGTACGTGCCGATGGTGAGCAGGACGAGCAGCACGATCGGGTTGAACCACAGCAACCCGGAGAGCAACGCATTGATCAGCGCGCCCAGCACCAGCGAAATAAAATCGAAGAAGCCTTCCGCGTGATCGTTGAGAACGTCGAGGCCATTCTGGAGCCAGCCGCCAAGCGGGATCTTGTGCGCCGTAATCCACTGATCCACGAGCAGCGTCCCCTGAGTTCCCGCCGACCGCCGTCGGATTCAACGGGCGGCGCGTTCCGCGCCGCCCGCAAATTGCGAACGCTGAGCGGCTAGAGCCCGCTCGCCTTGACCGCGTCGAGGCCCGGCTTGCCGTCGATGGTGGTGACGCCATCGAGCCACGCCATCCACGCGTCCGGGTGCGCCTTCAGCCACTCTTCCGCGGCCGCCGGCGCCTCTTCCTTGTCGAAGAGAATCTTGCCCATCACCTCGTTCTCCATCGGCAGGGTGAACTTGAGGTTGGTTATGAGCTTGCCGACGTTCGGGCACTCGCCGACGTAGCCGGCGCGGGTGTTGGTGAAGACTGTCGCGCCGCCGTAGTCCGGACCGAAGACGTCGTCGCCGCCGGCCAGGTACTTCATGTCGTACTTCGAGTTCATCGGATGCGGTTCCCAGCCCAGGAACACGATCGGCTTCTTCTGCCGCGTGGCGCGATCGACCTCGGCCAGCATGCCCTGCTCGCTCGACTCGACCAGGTTGAAATCCTTCATCCCGTCGGTGTTCTTGGCGATCATGTCGAGGATGAGCTTGTTGCCGTCGTTGCCCGGCTCGATGCCGTAGATCTTGCCGTCGAGCTGATCCTTGAACTTGGCGATGTCGGCGAACGACTTCAGGCCGGCGTCGAAGGTGTAGCTCGGCACCGCCAGGGTGTACTTGGCGCCTTCCAGGTTCGGCTTTTCGACAAGATCGACGGTCTTGGCATCGATGTAGGGCTTGCGGATCGACTCCATTGTCGGCTGCCAGTTGCCGAGGAATACGTCGATGTCCTTGTTCTTCATCGACTCGTAGGTCACCGGCACCGCCAGCAACTGCGTCTTCGGCTCGTAGCCGAGCCCGGTCAGGATGCGCGAGACCATCGCCGTCGTCGACGTGATGTCGGTCCAGCCGACATCGGAGAAACGCACCGCCTTGCAGGAGGCCGGATCGGCCGCGTGGGCGATCGAGGCAATCGTCAGAGCCGCCAGCGCCGTCGCGGCAGCACGCCAGAAATTACGCATCAAATTCCCCTCCGTTCGGAATGTTTCGCCCTTTTCGGGTCTGCAATTGGCGGACCAGAGTTTTTCGACCAGACCGCGTCCGCGCCACGGACGCAAGCAGCCGATCCCAATTCCGCCCGGTATTCTAGCTGATTACCCGTTCAATTGGCGAATACTTTCGTAGGCTTTTCGGCACCGCTCAAAACGATCTGTCCGCCAACAGCTTGTGTTTTCCGGGGCTTTTGCCCATTGATTGACCGTTCAATTGACCGCTTGGTAGCCACATGCAGCGGGTCGAGCCCGAGGATCTTCGTCGCCGGCAGCTTATCGAAGCCACCATCGACACGATGGCCGCCGAGGGCTTCGCCGCCACCACGCTCGCCCTCATTGGCCAGAAGGCCGGTGTCTCGCCCGGCCTCATCGCGCACTATTTCGCCGACAAGGACGGACTGCTCGAGGCGACGCTGCGCAGCATGGCCGCTCGCCTCGCCCGTGGCCTCTCCACCCGTCTGCGCGCCGCCCGCAACCCGCGTCAGCGCGTGCAGGCCGTCATCGATACGACGCTGGCGGCCGAAGAGTTCGACGCGCGCACCTGCAGCGTGTGGCTCGCCTTCTGGGGTCAGGTCATCCATTCGACGCGTCTGCGCCGCATCCAGAGGATTTACCAGGGTCGCCTCCTCTCCAACCTGCGCCACGGCCTCAAGCAGATCGTCGCCGCAGACGAAGCAGCCCGCGTTGCATTCGCCGTCGCCGCCATGATCGACGGCCTGTGGCTGCGCGCCGCCCTGTCGTCGCCCGCCGAATCCGATAGCCCCGCCGCGCGCGCCATGGCAAGCGCCTTCATCGACAACGAGATCGCCCGGCTTGCGGCGGCGAAACCCGCGCCGCGACGCGACGCCCCCCACCAAAAAGAATCCCGCGTCCGCAACTTCATCGGCGGCGTCTATGTCGACGCCGACAAGCGCGCCACGTTCACCTCGATCAATCCCGCTACCGGCGAAACGCTCGCCGACATCGAGATCGCCGGCGCGCCGGAAGTGGAGCGCGCCGTCGCCGCGGCCAGGAAGGGGCAGCAGGTCTGGGCGGCGATGACCGGCCTCGAGCGCGGCCGCGTCATGAAGCGCGCCGCCGACATCCTGCGCGCCCGCAACGCCGAACTGGCGCACTTGGAGACGCAGGATACCGGCAAGCCGATCCAGGAAACCTCCGTCGTCGACATCGTCTCCGGTGCCGACTGCCTTGAATATTTTGCCGGCCTCGCCGGCGGCCTTGCCGGTGAGCACATCGACCTCGGCCCGACGGCCATGGGCTACACCCGCCGCGAACCTTTGGGCGTCGTCGCCGGCATCGGCGCCTGGAACTATCCCATCCAGATCGCCTGCTGGAAGGCGGCGCCGGCGCTGGCGTGCGGCAATGCCATGATCTTCAAGCCCGCCGAGCTGACCCCGCTCAGCGCACCAAAGCTAGCGGAAATCTTCACCGAAGCCGGCCTGCCCGATGGTGTCTTCAACGTCGTCCACGGCCTCGCCGATACGGGCCGCTTGCTCACCCGCCATCCCGGCATCGCCAAGGTGTCTCTCACCGGCGAGGTTTCCACCGGCAAGGCGGTCATGGCCGACAGCGCCGCAACGCTGAAACACGTCACGTTGGAGCTTGGCGGCAAGTCGCCGCTGATTGTCTTCGACGATGCCAATCTCGACGACGCCGTCTCCGGCGCGCTCCTCGCCAATTTCTATTCCGCCGGCGAGGTCTGCTCTAACGGTACGCGTGTCTTCGCGCATGAGAGCATCAAGGCGAAATTTCTCGAGAAGCTCATCGCCCGCGTCGAGCGCATGACCATCGGCAATCCACTCGATCCAAAGACGCAGATTGGCGCGCTCATCTCCGAAGAACACATGAACAAGGTGCTTTCCTATATCGAGCGCGGAAAAAAGGAAGGCGCGAAGATCGCAGTCGGCGGCAAGCGCGTGCGAACCGGCGCGCTCGCCCGCGGCTGGTTCGTCCAGCCGACCGTCTTCGACGGCTGCAGCGATGACATGGCGGTCGTGCGCGAGGAAATCTTCGGCCCGGTCATGACCGTCCTGTCGTTCATCGAGGAAGACGAGATCGTCGCCCGCGCCAACGCCACCGAGTACGGTCTCGCCGCCGGCATCTTCACCCGCGACCTTACCCGCGCCCACCGCGTGATTGCGCGGCTGGAAGCCGGCACCTGCTGGATCAATCACTACAACGTCACCCCCGTCGAACTCCCCTTCGGCGGCGTCAAGCGCTCGGGCCTAGGCCGCGAGAACGGCAAGGCGGCGCTCGAGCACTACTCGCAACTGAAGAGCGTTTACGTCGCGCTGGCGCCGGTTCAGGCGCCCTACTGACCAGAACCGCCATGAGCGAGACGTTCGACTTCATCATCGTCGGCGCCGGCTCGGCCGGCTGCGTGCTGGCCGCTCGCCTCAGCGAGGACCCGCGCAACCGCGTGCTTGTTCTGGAATACGGCGGCTCCGACCGTTCGGTCTTTATTCAGATGCCGAGCGCCCTCAACGTTCCGCTGAACAGCCGTCGCTACAACTGGGGCTACGAGAGCGAACCCGAACCGCATCTCGACAACCGCCGCATCAACGCGCCGCGCGGCAAGGTTCTGGGCGGTTCCTCCTCGATCAACGGGCTGGTCTACGTGCGCGGCCATGCCCTTGATTTCGACCGCTGGGAGCAAGAAGGCGCCCGCGGCTGGGCCTATCGCGACGTCCTGCCGTATTTTCGCCGGTCCGAGACTCATCTTGAAGGCGCCGACGCCTACCGCGGTGGCGACGGGCCGCTGGCGACACGCACCGGCACATCCGCCAATCCGCTCTACCGGGCATTCGTCGCGGCTGCGGCCGAGGCGGGCTATTCTCACTCCGCCGATCTCAACGGCTACCGTCAGGAAGGCTTCGGCAAGCTCGACATGACGGTCGCCCGCGGCACGCGGTCGAGCGCCGCCAACGCCTACCTCCGGCCCGCAATGAAGCGCCCCAACCTGACGGTGCGCACCCATGTGCTAGCCGAGACAATCGTCGTCGACGGTCGCCGCGCCACCGGCGTGCGCTATCGCCACAATGGCATCCAGCATGTAGCCACCGCCACGCACGAGGTGATCCTCGCCGGCGGCGCCATCAACTCGCCCCAGCTGCTCAAGCTGTCCGGCATCGGACCGGCAGCAGAGTTGCAGACGCACGGGATCGCCGTTCGCCACGACCTGCCGGGCGTCGGCGAGAACCTCCAGGACCATCTCGAGTTCTATTTCCAGGTCGCCGCCAGCCGACCGATCACGCTCTACTCGTCGATGGGCCTCTTCGCGCGCGGCCTGATCGGCCTGCGCTGGGTGCTGCGCCGCGACGGCCTCGGCGCCACCAATCATTTCGAGGCCGGCGGTTTCATTCGCAGCCGTGCCGGCGTCCGCTTCCCCAACATCCAGTATCATTTCCTGCCGCTGGCCATGTCCTACGACGGCCGCAGACTCGCCACCGAGCATGGCTACCAGGCCCACGTCGGGCCGATGCGCTCGAAGAGCCGCGGTTTCGTCCGCTTACGCTCGCCGGATCCCGCCGAAGCCCCGCGCATCGTCTTCAACTACATGAGCCACCCCGACGACTGGCAGGAGATGCGCGCCTGCGTCCGCCTCACCCGCGAAATCCTGGCCCAGCCGGCGTTCGACCTCTACCGGGGCCGCGAGATCCAGCCCGGCGCCGACGTCACCAGCGACGCGGCCATCGATGCCTTCATCCGCGCCAGGGCGGAAAGCGCCTACCATCCATCGGGCACCTGCCGGATGGGCAAGGCAGGCGATCCTACAACGGTTGTCGATCCGGAAACCCGCGTCGTCGGCATGGAGAGTCTCCGCGTCGTCGACGCCTCGATCATCCCCTCGATCACCAACGGCAACCTCAACGCGCCGACGGTCATGCTCGCCGAGAAGGCCGCCGATCACATTCTCGGCCGCCCGCCGCTGGCGCCGTCGAACGCGCCGTTTTACGTCGCCGATAACTGGCAGACAGCGCAGCGTTAAGCGTCAACGCCCGCCGGCGGGCGCTTCGGCAAAGATCACGACCGATCGCGGCGCAATCGACGGATGGTCCACCGTGGTAACCGAATCCGACGAATCGGCCTCGATCTTCCAGCTCTTTCCATCGCGCGGCGCCGGCATCGTGACTCCCACGGCGTCTTCCGCCCCGTTGATCCACACCAGCGTGCGGTCGGCGGCCAGCGCGCCCTCGGCAGCACAGTAGAACGCCACGCCGAGCGTCCGGCTGTCGGCCCAGTCCGCCTCGCCTGGTGGAGTTCCATCGGGCCGCAGCCAGGTCACGTCGGCGATGCCGCTTGCATCGAGCGGCGCGCCGCTGAGGAAGCGATCGGCATTCATAGACCGGTGCGATCGGCGCACCGCCGCCAGCTGCGCCACGAACGCGAAGAGCTCCGCATCGGCGATGCGCCAATCGATCCAGGTCGTGGAATTGTCCTGCGCGTAGGCATTGTTGTTGCCGCCCTGGGTGCGCCCAAGTTCGTCGCCGGCGGTCAGCATCGGCGAGCCGCGCGCTGCGAACAGCGTCGTCAACAGCGCGCTGATGTCGCGCCGGCGCGCGGCCACGATAGAGGCATCCGTTGTCGCCCCTTCTACCCCGTCGTTCCAGGAGAAATTTTGGTCGGTGCCGTCGCGATTTGCCTCGCCGTTGGCGTCGTTGTGCTTGCCGGAATAGGCGACGAGGTCGGCGAGCGTGAAGCCATCGTGGGCGGCGAGGAAGTTGACGCTCGCCGATGGTGCCCGGCCGCCGAAGATATCGGCCGACCCGGCGAGCCGCGTCGCCAGATTGCCAAGCGTGCCCGCGTCGCCGCGCCAGAACCGCCGCACGTCGTCGCGGAAGCGGTCGTTCCACTCGCCCCACCGGTGCGGAAAATGGCCGAGCTGGTAACCGTTGGCGCCGACGTCCCAGGGTTCGGCGATCATCACCCGCCCGTTGAGCACCGGGTCGGCCTCGATCGCCGCAAACAACGGCGCATCGTGGCGGAACCCGTGTTCGGAGCGACCGAGCGTGGCGGCGAGGTCGAGCCGGAAGCCGTCGATGCCGGTCGCCGTCACCCAGTGGCGCATGGCGTCGAGGATCAGCCGCGCCACCGCCGGCCGGTCTGCGGCAAGCGTGTTGCCGGTGCCGGTGTCGTTGGCGAGGTGGCCGGGATCATCCGCCATGCGGCGGTAGTAGAGGCGGTCATCGAGCCCGCGCAGCGACATCGTCGGTCCGAATTCGTCGCCTTCCCCGGTGTGGTTGTAGACGGCATCGAGGATGACGCGGAGGCCGGCATTGTGCAGCGCCGCCACCGTCCGCCGCACCTCGGCCAGACCGCCGGGCGCCAGACGCGGGTCCGGCGCCATGAACGCGACCGGATTGTAGCCCCAGGCATTGGCGAGGCCCAGCCGGTGAAGGTGGCGCTCGTCGATCCACGCCGCGATCGGCATCAGCTCGACAGTGTCGACGCCGAGCCCCACCAGATGGTCGATTATCACCGGCTCGGCGAGCGCGGCCACCGTACCGCGCAGGCCCGCCGGCACACTCGGATGGTTATGGGTGAAAGCCTTGACGCCGACCTCGTAGATAAAGCCGGACGGCGCCGCCAGCAGGCTCACCAGCGGGGTCTCGCCCACCGTCACGATCGCCTTCGGCATCAGCGTCGCCGTGTCGATTGCCGCCGCGCGCGGCGCCGCCAGCCGCGCATCGAAGGCGAAGGGACGGTCGAGCGCCGTCGCGTAGGGATCGACCAGCAACTTCGCCGGATCGAACCAGTCCCCTTCTCCCGGCGCATAGCGGCCGTCGGCACGCAACCCATAGCGGGCGCCCGGCGCCACGCCGGACACAAAGCCGCACAGCACCGAGCCCGAAACGCGCGACAGCGGCAGGCGCGCGACCTCGCGCTCACCCCGTTCGTTGAAAAGGCAAAAATCGATCCGCTCGGCCGCACTCGACACTACCGCCACGTTGACGCCGTTGGCCCGGACCGTCACCCCCGGCGGTTCCGCCTGGCCGGCGGAGACCGTGACGCGGTCGGCGGCCGCGGCGTCGTTCACGCCGCGGTCTTCCCTGCGAGGCGACCGTATAGATCGGCGTACTGCCGCGAGCTTTTCGCCCACGAAACATCCGATTTCATGGCGCGCTTTTGCATGGCCTGCCACGCCCGCCCGTCGCGATGGAGTTCCAACGCGCGCACCAGCGCCGCCTCCAGTCCCGCCGCATCGACCGGCAGGAATTGTATGCCGGTCGCCACCCCGGCGCTCAGCGCCGCGTCATTGGCATCGATGATCGAGTCGGCGAGCCCGCCGACGCGCGCCACGACCGGCACGCAGCCGTAGCGCAGGCCGTAGAATTGCGTCAGCCCGCACGGCTCGAAGCGGGACGGAACCACGATCGCATCGGCGCCGCCCTGGAGGAGATGTGAAAGCGGCTCGTCGTAGCCATTGACCAGGGACACCTGGCCACGATGGCGCGACGCCGCGGTGGCGAGCAGCGCCTCAAGGGCCGCGTCGCCGGAGCCCAGGATCGCAAACCGCGCACCCTGGGCGACCAGCGTGTCGATCGAGGCGGCGAGAATATCGATGCCCTTTTGCCATGTGAGGCGGGTAACGACAGCGAAGATGATGCCGTCGCCGGCCTTGAGGCCGAAGCGATCCTCGATGGCGCGTTTGTTGAGCGCTCGCAGCTTCAGCCGGGCGGCGCCGTAGGTAGCCGTCAGCGCCGCGTCGACCTCCGGGTCCCAGACGTCAATATCCGCACCGTTGAGGATGCCGGTCAGCACGTCGCGGCGCGCCCGCAACAACCCGTCGAGACCCATGCCGCCTTCCGTCGTGCAAATTTCCCGGGCGTAGGTGGGACTGACGGTGGTGATCGCGTCGGCAAGCTGCAGGCCGCCTTTCAGGAACCCGACACCGCCGTAGTATTCGACCCCGGCGAGCGAGAACGCCGCCGCCGGCAGTCCGAGATCCGCGAAGACGGCGGCGGCGAAATTTCCCTGGAAGGCCAGGTTGTGAATGGTGACGATCGATCGCGCCGCCGCGCCGCCGCCATAGCGGAGATAGACAGCGGCGAGCGCCGCCTGCCAGTCGTGGCAATGCACCACATCAGGGACGAATGCCGCGATCCTGCCGCGTCCTACCTCGGCCGCGGCAAAGCCCAGCGCCGCAAAGCGCCGCCAGTTGTCCGGCCAGTCGGCGCCCGTCGGCCCCGCATAGGGATTCCCCGGCCGGTCGAAGAGATGCGGGGCGTCGAGGACCAGGAGATCGAGGCCGCCAACAGTCGCCGCCAGGAGCCTCGCCTCGCCACCCTGTAAGTCCGCGAACCGATGCACCACCTCGGCGTCGGCGACCCCGGTCTTGACCGTCGGGTAGCCGGGCACCATCACCCGCATCGCGACGTCGTGTGATTTGAGCGCATGCGGCAGCGCTCCGACCACGTCCGCCAGTCCGCCCGTCTTGATCAGCGGGAAAACTTCGGACGCAACCGCCAGCACCTTGATCATGACACCTCGGACATTCCGTTGATCATGCGCTGCGTGATGAGGCAGATGCCCTTTTCCGTGCGCTGGAAGCGCGCCGCATCGGTTTCCGGATCCTCGCCGACCACCAGGCCTTCCGGAATATGCACGCCGCGATCGACGATCACCTGCTTGAGATGGACGTTCCGGCCAATCTCGACATAGGGAAGGATCACCGCGTCCTCGGTCGACGAGTAGGAGTTCACCCGCACCCCGGTGAACAGCAGTGTGCGCTTCAGCGCCGCGCCCGACACGATGCAGCCGCCCGACACCAGCGACGACACCGCCATCCCGCGCCGCCCATCCTCGTCGTGCACGAATTTCGCAGGCGCGATCAGTTCGGCGTTCGTCCAGATCGGCCACGTCCGGTCGAAGAGATCGAGCGCCGGCACGATGTCGGTCAGGTCGATGTTGGCCTCGAAGTAGGCGTCCAGTGTTCCGACATCGCGCCAGTACGCCTGCGGCTCGTGATCCGAGCGCACGCATGAAAGGGTGAAGCGGTGCGCCACGGCTTTGCCGTGCTGGACGACGTAGGGGATGATGTCCTTGCCGAAATCGCGGCTCGACGACGGATCGCCGGCGTCGCGCTCGAGCTGCTCGAGCAGGAACTTGGTCTGGAAGACGTAGATGCCCATCGAGGCAAGCGCCATCGTCGGGTTGCCGGGAATGCCGGGCGGATCTGCCGGTTTCTCAAGGAACGACACGATGCGGTCCTCGCTATCCACGTGCATGACGCCGAACCCGCTCGCTTCCTTGCGCGCTACTTCGAGGCAGCCGATGGTCACGTCGGCGCCCGAGTCGACGTGCTGCTGCAGCATCATCTCGTAGTCCATCTTGTAGATGTGGTCGCCGGCGAGCACGACGATATGCTCGGGCCGGTAGCTGCGCACGATGTCGACGTTCTGGTAGACGGCGTCGGCGGTCCCCGAGTACCAGAGGTTCTCATTGAGCCGCTGGCTCGCCGGCAGGATGTCGAAACTCTCGTTGCGTTCCGGCCGCAGGAAATTCCAGCCACGCTGCAGGTGGCGAATGAGGCTGTGCGCCCGGTACTGGGTCGCCACCGCGATGCGCCGGATGCCCGAGTTGACCGCGTTGGAGAGAGCGAAGTCGATGATCCGCGTCTTGCCGCCGAAGAACACCGCCGGCTTGGCGCGTTTGTCGGTCAGTTCCATCAGGCGGCTGCCCCTGCCGCCGGCCAGCACATAGGCCATCGCGTCGCGCGCCAGCGGTGAGGGCCTCACGATCTGTGCCATCGATTCCTCCCCTTGCTACCCCTGATGACAGAGAATGATAGTCGCCAGCGGCGGTAGCGTTATCGACGCGCTCGCCGGCTTGCCGTGCGAGCCCGTATTCGTTGCCCTGACCGCACCCAGATTGCCCATGCCACTGCCGCCATAGATCGCGGCGTCGCTGTTGATACGCTCCGCCCACGTGCCGGCACGCGGCAGCGGCAGCACGTACTTCTGGTGCGGTATCGGCGTGAGATTCGTCACGATCGCCACCGGCGGCTCGACCCCGCCCGACCAGCGAACCCAGGCAAACACCGAATTCTCCCGATCGTCGACCAGTAGCCACTCAAAGCCCTCGGCCTCGCAGTCGCGGGCGTATAGCGCCGGCGTCTCGCGATAGAGACGGTTGAGGTCGCGAATGAGGCGTTGCACGCCGCTGTGTGGCCCCGAGCCATCGCCAAGCAGATGCCAATCGAGAGCGCGCGCCTCGTCCCACTCGTCCCAGGTTGCGAATTCCTGCCCCATGAACAGGAGCTTCTTGCCCGGATAGCCCCACATGAAAGCGTAGTAGGCGCGCAGCGTCGCAAACTTCTGCCACGGATCACCCGCCATCTTGCGAAGCAGCGTTCCCTTTCCGTGGACGACCTCGTCGTGCGAGAGCGGCAGCACGAAGTTCTCCGCGAAGGCGTAGAGCAGGCCGAAGGTTATTTCGTCGTGGGAATATTTTCGATAAACCGGATCGCGCGCCAGGTATTTCAGAGTGTCGTGCATGAAACCCATGTTCCATTTGAAGCCGAACCCCAGCCCGCCGGCGCTGACCGGCTGTGACACGCCCGGCCACGCGGTCGATTCCTCGGCGATCGTGACGATGCCGTTGTTGCGGCCGTAGGCGACGGTGTTCATTCGTTTCAGGAAGGCGACGGCTTCAAGATTCTCGTTGCCGCCCTTCTCGTTGGGCAGCCAGGTTCCCGTCGGCCGCGAGTAGTCGAGGTAGAGCATTGAGGCGACCGCATCGACACGCAACCCGTCGAGATGGAAACGCTCCAGCCAGTAGAGCGCGCTGTTGACGAGGAACGCCGCCACTTCCTTGCGCCCGTAGTTGTAGATCGCCGTGTTCCAGTCGGGATGGAACCCTTTGCGCGGGTCGGCGTGCTCGTAGAGTGCCGTGCCATCGAAACGCGCCAGCCCGTGCGGATCGGTCGGGAAATGCGCCGGCACCCAGTCGAGGATGATGCCGATTTTGGCCTTGTGGGCTGCATCGACAAAGCGTTCGAATCCGTCCGGTGAGCCGAACCGCGACGTCGGCGCGAACAGGCCCGTTGGCTGGTATCCCCACGAGGCATCGAGCGGATGCTCGGTGATCGGCATGAGTTCGATATGCGTGAAGCCGAGATCGACGACATAGGGGATGAGGTCGTCGGCGAGTTCGTCGTAAGTGAGGAAGCCGCCGTCGCCGGCGCGCTTCCATGATCCCAGATGCACCTCGTAGATCGACATCGCCGTGCGGCGCTGATCGCGACGGCCACGCGCGGCGAGGTATTCGCCGTCCGACCATACGAACGTCGATGGCGCCGCGACCACGGATGCCGTCTTCGGTCGCTTTTCCGAGGTGAAGGCTAACGGATCGGCCTTCAGCGGCACCAGCCGCTTGTTGCCCGCCAGGATCTCGAACTTGTAGAGCGCGCCGGGTCCAAGGCCCGGAATGAATATTTCCCACACGCCGGTCGACAGGCGCAGGCGCATGACGTGGCGGCGCCCGTCCCAGCCGTTGAAGTCGCCGACGATTGACACGCGGGCGGCACTCGGCGCCCACACGGCGAAATGCACGCCCGTCGCGCCCTCGTGCTCAAGCGCGTGCGCGCCGAGCTTGTCGAACAGCCTGAGGTGGGTGCCTTCGGCCGAGTAGTAGTCGTCGAGCGGGCCCAGCACCGGACCGAAGGAATAGGGATCGATGAAGCTCCACTCGGCGCCGGCATTGGCGGCGAGTATTCGGAGCGGCGTCCTGCCCGGCACCTCGAGCCGCCCCTCGAAAAAGCGCGTATCGCCGCGGCGACCGAGTTCACCCGCAGGCTTGCCGGCGAGCGTCGTCACCCGCACCCGCTCGGCGCCCGGAACTACGGCGCGGGCGATCCAGGCGCCGTCATGCTGTTGCAGGCCCAGCCGCGCAAAGGGATCGCGATGCGTGCCGGCGACAAGCGCCGATACTTCCTGGTCGTTCAGCCGCCAGTCGTTATTCGGACTTCCAGCTCCCATACCGCGATCATCGCACCGGAACGCCCCAGATGTCGCGAGCATATTCGCGAATCGTGCGGTCGGCGGAAAACCATCCGACGTTGGCGGTGTTGCGGATGGCCTTGCGGTTCCACCCCGCCTTGTCCCGCCAGATGTTGTCCACCTGGCGCTGCGCCGCCTCATAGGCGGCATAGTCGGCGGCGACCAGGAACCAGTCGGAGGTCAGCAGGTTGTCGACGAGGCTTTTGTAGCGGCTGCGGTCGTCGGGAGAGAAAGTCCCCAAGCCAACCGCGTCGATGACCTGGGAGAGCTGCGGGTTGGCGCCGACGATGGCGCGCGGGTTATAGCCGGCGCGGCGGCGCTCCTCGACTTCGGCGGCGGTCATTCCGAAGATGACGATGTTTTCCTCGCCGACCAGCTCGCGCAGTTCGACGTTGGCGCCGTCGAGGGTGCCGATGGTCAGCGCGCCGTTCAGCGCCAGCTTCATGTTGCCGGTGCCGGAGGCTTCCATGCCGGCGGTCGAGATCTGCTCGGAGAGATCGGCGGCCGGAACGATGGTCTCGGCGAGACTGACATTGTAGTTCGGGATGAACACGACCTTGATGAGACCGCGCACCGCCGGGTCGTTGTTTACCACCTTGGCGACGTCGTTGATGAGCTTGATGATCAGCTTTGCCAGCCAGTAGCTCGCCGCCGCCTTGCCGGCAAAGATGCGCACCCGCGGCACCCAGTCGAGCTCCGGATGGGCGCGCACGGCGTTGTAGAGCGCGATCGTCTCCAGAATGTTGAGCAGCTGGCGCTTGTATTCGTGGATGCGCTTGATCTGCACATCGAAGAGCGCGTCGGGATCGACCGTCACGCCCACCCGCTCGCGAATGACGCGCGCCAGTTGCACCTTGTTTGCCCGCTTCACCCCGGCGAAGCGCTCCTGGAAGGCGGCATCGTCGGCATGGGCGTTGAGATCGGCGAGCTTGTTGATGTCGTCGAGAAAGCCCGCGCCGATCGTCTCTCGAATGAGGCCCGTGAGGCCCGGATTCGCCTGCATCAGCCAGCGCCGCGGCGTGATGCCGTTGATCTTGTTGTTGATGCGGTCCGGGAAAAGCCGATGAAGATCGCGGAAGACCGTCTGCTTCATCAGTTCGGTATGCAGCGCCGAGACGCCGTTGATCTTGTGCGAGCCGACGAAGGCGAGATTGCCCATCCGCAGCCGGCGTCCGTTGTGTTCGTCGATCAGCGACAGGGACGACATCAGCCCGGCGTCGGCGGCGAGATCCTCCTTCGCCTTTTCGAGCAATTCCGCATTGATTTCATAGACGATCTGCATGTGGCGGGGCAGCAGCCGCTCGAACAGCGGCACCGGCCAGCTTTCCAGCGCCTCGGGCAGCAGCGTGTGGTTGGTATAGGCGATCGTCGCGTTGGTGATTTTCCACGCCTCGTCCCAAAGCAAGCCGTGAATATCCACCAGGATGCGCATCAGCTCGGCGACGGCCACCGCCGGGTGGGTGTCGTTGAGATGGATAGCCGCCTTGTCGGCCAACGTCGTCGCCGACCCGAACTGCTGGACGTGGCGGCGCACGAGGTCCTGCAGCGAGGCCGAGACGAAGAAATATTCCTGCCGCAGGCGGAGCTCCTGGCCAGCCGGCGTCGAATCGGCGGGATAGAGAACCCGCGTCAGCGTCTCCGCCTTGGTGCGTTCGGAGAGCGCGCCGGTATAGTCGCCGCGGTTGAATGCTTCGAGACTGATCGGATCGACCGCCCGCGCCGTCCACAGGCGCAGCGTGTTGACGTGTTCGCCGCGCCAGCCGACCATCGGCGTGTCGAACGCAATGGCGACCGCCTGTTCGTCGGGATGCCAGACCTGCCGCGGCGGCGCGTCGGGCGTCGCCGGCTCGACGGCGCTGACCGACCCGCCGAAACCGATCTGGTAGGCAACCTCGCGGCGCTCGAACGCCCACAGGTTGCCGTGCTCCAGCCAGTCTTCGGGCAACTCGATCTGGTTACCGTCGCGGATCTCCTGATGGAAGAGTCCGTTGACGTAGCGGATGCCGTAGCCGTAGGCGGGGATGCCGACCGTCGCCATGCTCTCCATGAAGCAGGCAGCGAGCCGGCCGAGACCGCCGTTGCCGAGGGCGGCATCGGGCTCCAGCGTTTCGATCAGGTCGAGATCGACGCCAAGGCGCTTCAGCGCCGTCTGGATCGATTTCACCAGGCCGAGATTCGACATGGCGTCGCGCAGCAGCCGACCGATCAGGAATTCCAGCGACAGGTAGTAAACCCGCTTGGCTCCGGTACGATACGCGGCCCGCGTCGACTCCATCCAGCGATCAATAGCGCGGTCGCGCACCACCAGGATGGTCGCCGCCAGCCAGTCGTGCGGCTTGGCGACGATCGGGTCCTTGCCGACCGCATAGGTGAGTTTCTCGAGAATCTCCGCGCTCAGGCGCAGCATCTCGGCGTCGGTGCTCTGGATGAGCAGTTCCGGGCTGGTTTCGTTCATGCAGATGCCCCGTGGGTATTCGACTCGCGTCAGCGTAGGCGGTGTGCAAATCGCACGCCACTGCTCATGGGATTCTGATTGCGCTCGGCATCGACCCGCGATCGTCAATTTTGGAGAGAATCAGCCCTTCGCGACATTATCGCGAACCTGCAGTGACGAGTTGCCGCGTCAACCGCCAGGTCAGGCTCGCGACGAACCCCGGCGCCGGCCGTGTGGACATGCGCAAAAGACACTGGCAAACCTCGCAGCGACGGCAGCACTTCCCACCGAAGGACGCGGATGGCCAGGGTCGCATTGATCACCGGTATCACCGGGCAGGACGGCGCCTACCTTGCCGAACTCCTGCTCCGCAAGGGCTACGCCGTTCACGGCGTCAAGCGGCGGACCTCGCTCCTCAATACCGATCGCGTCGATCATCTCTTTCACGAATCGCACGAGTCGGGTCTGCCGTTCACCCTCCACCACGGCGACATGACCGACTCGAGCAGCCTCATCCGCACGATCGCCGAGACCCAGCCCGACGAAATCTACAACCTCGCCGCCCAGAGCCACGTCGCCGTCTCCTTCGAGGAGCCCGAATATACCGCCAACGCCGACGGCCTCGGCACGCTGCGCGTGCTCGAAGCGATCCGCATCCTCAAGCTCGAAAAGAAGACCCGCTTCTACCAGGCGTCGACGTCCGAGCTTTACGGCGGCATCGGCAACGCGCCGCAGAGCGAGACGACGCCCTTCCATCCGCGCTCGCCCTACGGTGTCGCCAAGCTCTACGCCCACTGGATCACGGTCAACTATCGCGAGGCCTATGGGCTGTTCGCCTGCAACGGCATTCTCTTCAACCATGAAAGCCCCATCCGCGGCGAAACCTTCGTCACCCGCAAGGTGACGCGCGCCCTCGCCCGCATCGCCCTCGGCATGCAGGATTGCCTCTATCTCGGCAACCTCAACGCCCGTCGCGACTGGGGCCACGCGCGCGACTACGTCGAAGCGCAATGGTTGATCCTGCAGCAGCTGACGCCGGAAGATTTTGTCATCGCCACCGGCGAACAGCACAGCGTCCGCGAATTCGTCACCCTCGCCGCCGGCGCGCTTGGCATCACGCTCAACTGGTCGGGCGCCGACGCGGACGAGGTCGGCATCGTCCGGGCCGCTGCCGAAGGCACCGCTGTTGCCGCCGGGCAGACTGTCGTGCGGGTCGATCGCAGCTACCTGCGTCCAGCGGAGGTCGAGTCGCTCGTCGGCATCGCCGAAAAGGCCCGGCGGCAGCTCGGCTGGCAGCCGCAGACGTCCTTTGCCGCCCTCATCGCCGAAATGATCGCCGCCGATCTCGCTCTTGCCCGGCGCGAGAAGGCCTCCCTCGGCCGTGGCCTGAAGGTGTACCGGCCCGATCTGGAAGGCGGCTAGCCTCCATGGCCGGTCCCCTCCTGCTTTTCGGCGGCACCGGCATGGTCGGCCACAACCTGCTCGACCTTGCCGCGGAGCGCGGCGTCGAGATCGTGGCGCCGTCCCATGCGACGGTCGACCTTGCCGACGGCAAGGCGGTGCTGGCCGCGATCCGCAGGGTCGCGCCCTCGATCGTCGTTCATGCCGCCGGGCGCGTCGGCGGCATCGAAGCCAACATGCGTGCGCCGGTCGCCTTCCTCACCGACAACTGGGACATGGGCCGCAACGTCATCATGGCGGCGCGGGAGGCCGGCATCGGCCGTTTGATCAACCTCGGCAGTTCCTGCATGTACCCGAGGGATTCGCCGCGCCCGCTGCGCGAAGGCGACATCCTCGCCGGACCGCTCGAGCCGACCAACGAGGCCTACGCCATTGCCAAGAGCGCGGTCCAGCGGCTGGCCGCTTACGTCGGCGAGGAGGATTCGCGCTTCCGCTACAAGACGCTCGTGCCCTGCAATCTCTATGGCCGCTACGACACCTTCGATCCGAAACGCTCGCATCTCGCCGCCGCGGTTATCGACAAGCTGCATCGCGCAACGGCTGACCGGGCGACGAGCGTCGACATCTGGGGCGACGGCAGCGCCCGTCGCGAATTCCTTTACGCCGGCGATCTCGCCGAGGCGATTCTGGCAGCGGTCGATCGCTTTGATACGCTGCCCCCTGTTCTCAATGTCGGTGCCGGCGTCGATTACAGCGTCAACGACTACTATCGCACCGCCGCCACCGTCGTCGGCTACACCGGCGACTTCCGCCATGACCTTTCAAAGCCCGTCGGCATGAAGCGAAAGCTGATGGATGTGAGCCTCGCCCGCCACTGGGGCTGGACCGCGCGCACGTCGCTTGCCGACGGCCTCGCCAGGACCTACGACTTCTACCGGCAGTCGCCGGCGAACAAGCCGCGCTAGACGCGCGGGGCCAGTTCGCCGGCGTAGGCCTCAAGCGCCGCGCGCGAAGCCTTGCCGATCAGCATGTAGCCGCGTCCGGCATCGTTCCAGTACACGACGTTGAAGCCTTCGCGTACCTCGAAGGCGCGGCCGGCGTCAGGACGCCCGTTGGCGATGATGCAGAAGGAGATCGGACCGCTGTCCGCCGTCAGGTAGGCGAGCTGCACCAGCGGCTTGTCCTTGAAGCGGAACAGGTCGGCGCGCTTCAGCGCGGCATCAGGCAGCGTCAGTTTGTCGGGCGAAAGATCGAGGGTGAGCGCGCCACCGATCGCGGTCAATTCCTCAGCGAGGACTTGCGGATTGTTCGGTATGGCGGCCAGCGTCTCGCTGGTGGTCAGCCCCTGGTATTCCGCCACCACCTGCCGCCAGCCGGGCGGCTCGGCGCGCGGCGCCAGCGCCCCTGACGCGAGGTAGCCGATAAGTCCTCCCGCAATGAGCAGCACGACCGCAGCCGCCAGTGCCCGCCACGGCCGCCGGCGCATCGGCGCCGGTCCACGGGCGGCAGCGAGTTCGGCGAACATGCCTTGCAGGCGGGCGCTCGGCGCCGCCGCCAGCAGCGCATCGTAGGCCGGTCCGAACGCGCGGCCGCCGCGGCCAAGCAGATCGAGGCGCACCTTCAGCGCCGGCTCCCTCATGAACCGCTCCTCGAGTGCCGCCCGCTCCGCAACTCCCAGCTCGCCGTCGAGGTAGGCCGTGAGCATGCCGTCGTCGGCGCCGGAGGCGCCGTCCCGAGGGCTTTCGACTGGATCTGCCATGTCGCTCGCTACTCTCTTGCCTGGCGGGGGTGGGACGCCGCGGCCTTCGCTTCAGTACCCAGTCCCGCTAACTTCGCCCGCGCCGCGGCCAGCCGCGACATGACCGTGCCGATCGGTATGGCCAGCGTCTCCGCCGCCTCGCGATAGGTCAGGCCTTCGACATAGACGAGATAGACGGTTTCGCGCTGGACTTCAGGCAGGCCCTGCACCTCCCTCAACACTTGGGCCGCCAGAATATTCGTTTCGGTCTCCTTCATTCCATCGAAGACGAGCACCGCGTCGGCATCGACAAGACCCTGTCCCTGCCGGACTTTTCGCGACCGGATCTCGTTCAGCCAGATTGAATGGAGGATGGCGATCAGCCAGCGGTCGAGACGGGTTCCCGGCTGGAACTGGTGCGCGCGCTCGATCGCCCGCACACAGGTCGCCTGGACCAGATCCTCGGCCGTGTCCCGGTTTCCGGAAAGCACCAGGCCGTATCGCCACAGCCGGGGCAATTCGGCAGCGATTCCCTGCATCACCGGATCGTGAATGCCAGCGGCCATCGTGGAGTGAATTGCCTGTCGGAGCGTGGTGTTTACGGGCTGCAACCTTATCCGAGTTGCGGCGGTCCTGCACAGGAGTCCCATCGATGCCTAGTTCAACCAGCTTCGCCACCAAGGCCGGCGGCTTCGCGCTGGCGCTTGCTCTCGCGCTTCCGGTCGCACCCGTCTTCGCCGCCGGCGGCGACGATTCCTCCGGCACCACCACGCCTCCGGTCGACTGCGTCAAGCAGAAGGGCAAGGGCTGGACCTATAACGAGCAGCAGAAGAAATGCGTCAAGACCTCCTCGCTCGACGATGGAGCATTGTACGCGCAGGGGCGGGCACTGGCGCTCGCCGGCCACTACGACAGCGCGCTCGACACGCTCACCGCGATTCACAATCAGCAGGACGCCATGGTGCTGACCATGATCGGCTATTCCAAGCGCAAGCTCGGCCACACCGACGAGGGCATCGCCATCTATCAGCAGGCACTCGCCATCGACCCGAACAACGTCAACACGCACGAGTATCTGGGCGAGGGCTACGTCGCCGCCGGTCGCGTCGATCTCGCCAGGCTCGAACTGGTCAAGCTGCAGAGCCTCTGCGGCACCGGCTGCGAACAGTACGAGGACCTCAACAAGGTCCTCCACGGCGGCAGCGACGACGACTGAACTTTCGCCACGCTAGGTCGATCGATCGATCCGCGAAAGCATCCGGGGCGCACCGCGCGCTCCGGGCTCGTCGCCAAATGCGAAAAAGATTGACCGGACGGGAGAGGACCACGCCGGGGGTCGACGGCTTTGTGTGCCCTCCCCCGCCCAGTTTCTTGCTGACTACGCACAACCGATGGTCAGCGAACCTACTGGTCGCAAGACGCCTGCCACTGTGGTCGCCACAAGCCCTGGGGCGCGGCCGCCATTCCATCGCAATCGATTGATATTGTTAACGGGCCGTTAACCGCCCGCGCATCGCAAAATGCGCACGAATTCGCAAAATGCGAAGCCGTCACTCAGCCACCGGCGCCGTCCGCTGGTCCCGCCCCAGCCACAGGTCGAGGAAAGCGTCCAGGAACGCTACGGTCTGCCAGTCGTGCAGCGCCCGGCCCTCGAAATGGAGCGGCGCCCCCTGACCGCCGGGCGCCTTGGCGCGCTCGCCGATCCGGCTGGTCCAGCGTCCGACCATCGCCGTTGTCAGCTCGATGTGGAACTGGATGGCGAACGCGCTGGCACCGTAGGCGAACGCCTGGTTCGGAAACGTATCCGCCGCGCCCTCGGCAAGCAGCGTCGCGCCCACCGGCAACCCGAAGCCTTCGCGGTGAAACTGATGCACCTTGTCGGGCCAGCGCAACAGCTGGCGCCCGGCGGCGGTCGCCGCGAGGCCGAACCAGCCGACCTCGATGTGTCCGTCGGCATGCGGCCCGACGGCGGCACCGAGATGACGCGCGAGCATCTGCGCGCCCAGGCAAAGGCCGAGGAACGGCGCCTGCTCGGCAAGCGCCACGCCGATCCAGTCCGTTTCGCGCACTAGATATTCGTCGGCGTCGTTGACGCTCATCGGTCCGCCGAAGATGACCGCGCCGGCGTGCGCCGCCAGTGTGGCGGGTAGCGCGTCGCCGAAGCGTGGCCGGCGGATGTCGAGGGCATGTCCGCGTGCCGTCAGGCGGTCGCCGACCCGCCCCGGCGTCGAGTGCTCCTGATGCAGTACGATAAGCACCGGCGGTTTGCGGTCAGCCGGCATCGCCCCGCACCGCCTTCTTCAGGAGAACGCGTTGGCGCGACGGCACGCCGAGCAGCTCGGCGACCCGCCAGACGACGTTGTCCTCAAGTTCGTGCACGCTACCGTCGGCGTAGACCAGCTTCCACATCATCTCGACGACCCGCTCGCGCTCGGCCGGCTCCATCCGTCGCTTGAGCACGCTGGTGAACGTGAATAGGTCGACCGCTTCCGCATCCGCCGTCTCGGCGGCCTTGACCAGCGAGCCGACGTCCACGGGAGCCAGCGCGAAGCGGCGGGCAAGCAGCGCGGTCAGCATCGCGCGCTCTTCGGCGGAAACGACGCCGTCCACCGCGATGACGTGAAAGAGGAGGGCGGCCGCCGCCAGCTGAAGTTCTTCGTCGCTGCCCTTCAGCGGGTCGTCGCGCTCGCCGACGTCGGCCAGGAATCTCTTGATGGCGGCAAGCATGGCATTCCCGACGGCCCGAGGTGCACCCTATGCGAATTTGCGCCCTTCCGGCGAGGCGTCAACTGCGACAGGCGGAACAGGGCTGACCGGCACCCGACCGCGACCAACGCCCCAAAAACAAAAAACCGCCGGCGGACCGGCGGTTTTGATAAGACTCAAACTCGAATGCGCTGCACCCGCTACAACGACCGCCCGAACCAAAAAGTCGAGCCAATAAGATAAATCAAGAAAACTGCCGTCAAAAAAACTAGGTCAACCGAATGAACAATGGCGACACTATTAATCGAACCCCGACCCACACCACCATTTTCAGCGGTGAACGCCATTAGCCGTAATCGGCACGACAGCGAATCACCACGTCAACGATTCTGATGCAGGGGCGGTCGCTTTGCAAGCGTGCCGCCTGCGGGCAGCCTGGTATTATCCGCGGAAGCAATCCGGCCGACACCGGCAGCCGCTCGGATTTTTCGCGACCATTCTCATCTCAACTGTAGCGCGTATTCGCGACCGTCGCACGACCTGCCTGGCGGTCGCTGGCCGATCACGACGCGGCGGCCGTTTTCCACAGGATCGCGACGATGGCGATGTAGCAGACATTATGGGCAAGCTGGTCGACGCCGATCCCCCACCAGAACTCGCGGTCACCGGACTGCCATCCCGTGCGCGCCATGATCTGCTGCTTGGTCCAGTCGATGTTGTAGTGGAGGATGAACTCGCCCACCAGGATGCCGATCCCGACCGCCAGCGGCGGCGTCAGGACGAGGAAGACGGGAATCGTGAAAAGCACGTGGATTCCCGAGTGAATGACTCCGCCCGGATGCCCGTAGGTGCCCTTGTTGAGCAGCTGGTAGCTGGTCTGCAATGGGTAATCGCAGATGAAGTGCTTGACCTGGAGGTAAAGTAGCGCGGCAAGCACCGCCCCGGTCGGGTCCGTCACTTCGTGCTCCCGTTCATGAATTTCCCCTTTTGCAGACATACTATGGGCAACGCATCAGGCCCTGTGACACCCATCACATGGTTGCGCCCGCGACGTTTTCGCCGCACCGCCGGATTGTAGCCGGTCATTTTGAAGTAGCCGTAAACGTTCCGTCCCAGTCCGCCGGCGGCGGCGTCTGTCGCCACTCGGCAATCCGCCCATGATAAACGCCGTAGAGTTTCTCGAGTCCCGCCACGCCGAACCCCTTGCATTCGGCAATCGCCGCCTCGGCCCCATCCCAGTCGCGACGCCGGTAGGCTTCGAGGAAGGCGGCATGCCTGGCGCTCACCGGGGCGTAGGTGTCTTCGGCCACGCCGAGGGCGTCGGCGGCGGTGTAGATGCGCGTCGGATGCGCCCGGCCCTTGACCCGCATCACGTCGAGCTCGATCGTCTTCAGGCCCTCGATGCGCTTGACCGTCTGCTCGCCGATGACGATCGGCACGCCGTAGACCTTCGACAGGCCCTCGTAGCGCGACGCGACGTTGACGTCGTCGCCGATGGCCGAATAGTCGAAGCGCTGTGACGAGCCGAGATTGCCGACACAGCAATCGCCCGAGTTTATCCCGATGCCGATGTTGACGCGGGTGTGTGCCCGCCCGGCGGCCTCGGCGGCTTTTGCCCAGCCCTCGTTGAGCGAGTCCATGCGCCCGATCATGGCGAGCGCCGAACGCAGCGCGTTGCCGGCATGATCCGCGTCGTCGAGCGGCGCGTTCCAGAACGCCATGATCGCGTCGCCCATGTATTTGTCGATGGTGCCGCGGTTCTCCATGATGATTTCCGACAGCGGCGTCAGCAGGCCGTTGATGAACTGGGTCAGCTCGTGCGCGTTCATGTGCTCGGAGATCGAGGTGAAGTTTCGCACGTCGCAGAAAAGCAGGGTCAGC
Source organism: Bauldia sp. (assembly GCA_036511595.1). GTDB lineage: Bacteria > Pseudomonadota > Alphaproteobacteria > Rhizobiales > Kaistiaceae > DASZQY01. The sequence continues at coordinate 10,664 of DATCBY010000028.1, read as the reverse complement.
ACGCGCACCTCGCCGCCGAGCTCCAGCTTGTCCGGGTGGGCGATGATCTCGTTCACCACGGACGGCGAAACATAGTACCCAAAGGCGCGCCGCACCTCGCCGCGCTGCTGCTCGACCCGGCGATAGACGTAGATCGTCGTAGTCGTCGTCAGGATGAATAGGACCAGCGCCGGAAAGGACGGATCGAGAAGTAGGCCGAAGCGGCTGTAGGCGACCCAGCCCCCAAGCACCAGGACGGCGATGGCCAGGACGCCGAGGCTCGCCGCCACCAGCGCAGCCAGCCGCGGCAGCACCGCCGCCAGTCCGAGACCAAACACGATCATCACCGCCATCTCGAGGGCGACGGCAAAATCCGGCCGCGTGAGCGTGCGCCCGCTCAGGATATGCTCCAGCGCCTGCGCATGGACTTCGAAGCCTGGCAGGGCCGCGTTGAGCGGCGTTGCCCGAAGGTCCATCAATCCCGGCGCGCTCGTGCCGACCAGAATGATCATGCCGGCGACGTCGTTCGGATCGTTCTGCCCGGCGAGCACCTTCCACGCCGGGATGTACGCCGCCGGATTGGCCGGGCGAAAGCGCAGCCACAGGCCGCCGTCGTAGTCGGTGGGTATCTCGAGCGCGCCGACGCGGATGTGGTTGATGCCGGTGGCCTGACCGAACGCCGACTCGCCGCTGGCGTTCGAAGACTTCACCACGTAGGTGCTGGCTCCCTGTGCGACGCGCAGCGCCTCCATGGGCAGCGTCGGCACGAGCTGGTCGCCCACCCGGTAGAGCAGCGGCACCCGCCGCACCACCTGATCGCGATCCGGAATCCAGTTGATCGAGCCGATGCCGCGCGCCGCTGCGTCGAGTTCGGGAAGATTGGCCGTGCCGCCGGGAAACCCCGGCACGAACGCCTTCGGATCGTCGCCGGCGACGGCAAAACCCGCCTTGACGGGCGGCGGCGGCGTCGGCCGACTACTGAGCGCCATCGACAGCACGGCTGGAGCGTTGGCGAGCGCCTTTGCGAAAGCCTCATCGTGCGTCGGCTTGCCGGCAATCAGCGGCGTAAAGATCGCGGCCTCGTCAGCCGGCATCGATTTCACCGCCTGTTCCGGCGACGTGCGATCCGCCTCGGAGAACAGGATGTCGAAGGCGACCACCGCCGCCCCCTGCGCCGTCAGCTTATTGAGCAGGTCGGCCATGGTTGTGCGCGCCCACGGCCACTGGCCGATCTTGCCAAGCGAGTCCTCGTTGATGTCGACGATGCGCACCGGCAGCGAAGCGTCATACTTCGCCGGGCCGAGAAGCTGATACGAGTCGAAGGCGATCAGCCTGAGCGCCTGAACGAAGAACGGATCGAGGGACCGGACGACGACCGCCCCGCCAAGAATGGCGACCACCAGCAGGACGTAGACTTGGCTCGCGCGATTGAACATGCGGCTCGGGTTTAACGTGGTTTCACGGCTTCCACTATCGCGGCCCGCGCCCCCGCGCCAGAGCCTTGCGCCCCCGGCAGCGCTGCTTGTCAACTTTTGCGGTCCGGGTGATTGTCCGGCCGCATTTCTGCGACGGGCGGGGGATGACGGAAATGGGCAAGGTGTTCGTGATCGCCCAGGGTGGCGGCCCGACCGCGGTCATCAACCAGACCGTCGCCGGCGCGGCCATCGCCATCCGTCGGCGCCATCCCGGCGCGCGGGTCCTCGGCGCCCGTCACGGAGTACGCGGCATTCGCAACGATCATTTCATCGATCTTTCCGCGATCCCCGAGGCGGATCTCCGCCGCATCGGCCTCACCCCCAACGCGGCGCTGGGCAGCACGCGCGACAAGCCAGACGAGCAATATTGCGCGCGCATCCTCGATCAGTTGCGGGCGGTGGCCGCCGACGCCTTCATCTATATCGGCGGCAACGACACCGCCGGCACGCTCCAGGTGCTGAGCGCCGCCGACGACGGCAGGATAGCCTTCGTCCACGCCCCCAAGACCATCGATAACGATCTGGTCGAGAACGATCACACGCCGGGTTTCATGTCCGCCGCCCTGTTCGTCGCCCACGCCTTCCAGTCGATCGACCTCGACTTTCGCGCGCTTCCGGGCATCTACGTCGGCATCGTCATGGGCCGGCATGCCGGCTTCCTGACCGCCGCCTCGGCCGCTTGGCGGCGCGCGGAAGCCGATGGCCCGCATCTCGTCTATGTCCCCGAGCGTCCTTTCTCGGTCGAGAAATTCCTCGCCGACGTGCGGGCCATTCGCCAGAAATTCAATCGCTGCATCGTCGCCATGTCGGAGGGTGTGGCAACCGCCGACGGTCGCCCTCTTGCCGAGCAGCTGATGGGGGAGGTGCAGCGCGATGCCCATGGCAACGTCCAGCTCTCCACCGGCGATCTCGGCCAGGCGATGCAGATGGAGCTCGCCAGGGAATTTCCGGGCGTGCGCGCCCGCGTCGATACCTTCGGCTACCTGCCGCGCGCCTTTTCGGGAACGATCAGCGAGGTCGACCGGCGCGAGGCCTTCGACGTCGGCGTCCACGCGGTCGCCGCGGCCGCCGACGGCAGCGGCTCGGTCACGCTCCTCCACGGCGCCGACGGCACGACCTGCGGCGTGGTGACGCTTGGCGCCGTCGCCGGCAAGACCCGCCTGATGCCCGAAGATTTCATGACGCCCGCCGAAAATCGCCTGTCGCCGGCCGGCGTCGCCTATCTCTCTCGCCTTCTCCCTCCGCCCCCCGACGTCTTCGCGCCGTTCCTCTGAGCGGGCTCCGCCCTATATTTGGTCCGTTTCCCCCTCGATCGTTCTCCCCGCGGAGCCTTTCATGTTCAGGACCATTCTGGTTCATGTCGACAGCCTCGCCGCGTCGAACGCCCGGACGCGGCTGGCCATAGACCTTGCGCTGAAATTCGACGCCACCCTGATCGGTTTCACGGCGGCGCTGCCGCGCCTGCCGCTCGAACTCTACGACGCCGCCCTCGGTACGGCCGCCATCGGGCCCGACTACGGCGACATCGACCGCACCGAGCTCGAGGCCGAATTCGCTACCAGCCGGGAGACGTTCACGGCGGCGACGAACGCGGCCGGCGTCAAATCCGGCTGGCGCGAGGCTTTCTCGCCCCCGTCTATCGCCATTGCCGGCGCCGCCACGGCCGCCGATCTCGTCGTTCTGGGCAGCGGCGAGCGTTCCCAGCTCGGCAATCTCAGTGGCCCGTCGGCGGATGACGTGCTGTTGCGCATCGGCCGCCCTGTCCTGGTCGTTCCCGCCGCCTACGTCGGGACCGATCTCGGCACGATCGTTGTCGCCTGGAAGAACACCCCGGAATCCCAGCGTGCCCTCTCCGACGCAGTCCCCTTCATGAAGGCCGCCGCCAAAATCGTCATCTTCTCGATTCAGGAGGGCGACGAGGCCGACCCCTCGCTCGCCGACGCCGCCGGATTCCTGTCCCGCCACGGCATTGCCGCTACGACCGAGATTCGCCGGCGCGGACGCGCCACGGTCGAGGACGAGGTGCTCGACTTCGCCACGCGCCAGCAGGCCGGCCTCATCGTGGCGGGCGCCTACGGCCATGCGCGCCTGCGCGAATGGGTCTTCGGCGGCGTCACGCGCGGCCTGCTCTCCCGTTCGCCGGTGCCCTGTCTGTTCAGCCACTAAGCCGACTGCGCCAGTCTCCCTCAGTGGCCAGGTTCAGACGCCGCGCCCATTGCTGATCGCGCCTCGCCCGCCAGCCGGCGCAGCAGGGTGTGCACCGTCCGCTTGTTACCGTGGAAGGCGGCCACATCGGCAGGCGTCGGCTCGGTGGAAATGCCGTCGCGCGCCATCGCCAGCATGGCCTCGACTGTCGTCGCATGTTGCCCGGCCGCGACCGTCGCCAGCATCGCCGCACCGAGCAGCACCGGCTCGCTGGTTTCCGGCAGCACCACCGGCACGCCAGTCGCATCGGCAAGGATCTGGCGCACCAGCCGGCTGTGGCTGGCGCCGCCGCTGGCGACGATGCTCTCCGCCGAAATCCCCTTGGCGCCGAGCGCATCGACCACTTCCGCCAGCCCATAGGCGAGCCCGCAAAGGCCGGCGACAAAGTGCCGTTCCAGGTCCTCGACCGTATCGTCCAGCGCCAGCCCGGCGATGACCCCGCGCACGTCGGGGTCGGCAAAGGGTGACCGATTACCGAGAAAATCCGGCAGCACATGCCGGTCCCTCGCCAGGTATGCGGCTTCCGACAGCGGCCGCCCGCGCCCGGCGATGCGATCCTCGAGATGGTCGAGCAGCGTGCGTCCCGCCGCTTTCGCATCCGCCGCCGCCTGCGCATAAGCCGCGTGCGAACGCACGAGATGGTCGATCGCCGCGCCCGCCGTCGATTGCCCGCCCTCGTTCAGCCACAGCCCCGGCACCATCGCCGAGTAGTACGGCCCCCACACGCCAGGCACGAACGTCGGCTCGCGCGTCGTCGCCATGATACAGGCCGAGGTGCCCATGATGTAGCCGAGCCGCCGCGTCGGATCGGCGCGGGCGCCGTCGGCGGTGCGCCCGCCAAGCGTGCCCAGCCCGCCGGCATGCGCATCGATCAACCCGGCGCCGACCGGCGTACCCGGCAACAGGCCGAAGTCGCGCGCCGCCTCGGCGGTCAGCCCGGCGCCCAAGGCCGTGCCCGGCGGCACCACCTGCCGCCCGATCCGCCGGTGCGATTGCGCCGCAAGGTCCGCCAGCCCGATGCGGTCGAGAAAACCATCGCTCCAGCCGCCCTCGTGGGCGAGGTAGGACCACTTGCAGGTGACGGTGCAGGTCGAGCGGATCGTGCTGCCCGTCGCCCGCCACGACAGGAAATCGGCGAGGTCGAAGAAATTGCCGGCGCCCGCGAAGGTCTTCGCGAGATGCGTCTTCAGCCACAGCAGCTTCGGCATCTCCATCTCCGGCGAGATGCTGCCGCCGACATAGCGCAGCACGTCGTCGCCGGTCTCGTCGATGCGCCGCGCCTCGCCGACGGCGCGGTGATCCATCCACACGATGACGTTGCGGCGTGCCTCGCTGGACGGGCTTACCGAAAGCGGCGCGCCGTCCTCGTCGACGACGACCAGCGAACAGGTCGCGTCGAAGCCGATGCCGCCGACATCCTCCGGCTTTGCCGCCGCCTCGGCGAGCGCGGCGCGGAGTGCCGACGCGCACGCTTGCCAGATATCCTCGGAAGACTGCTCGACGATGTCGCCGGCTTCGCGCCACGTCTCGATCGGGCGTTTGGCGACCGCGATCAGCGTGCCGTCGGCGGTGAACAGCCCGGCGCGGGCGCTTCCCGTGCCGACGTCTAGCCCCACGAACAGGCTGGCCATGCGTTGCTTACCCGGCAGTGGGGGCAGCTACCAGCAGGTATAGCCGCCGTCGACCACCACGACGCTCCCGGTCATCAGACTGGCAGCATCGCCGGCCAGGAACAAGACCACCGAGGCGATCTCCTCGACCTCGCCCATGCGCCCCATCGGGGTGCCGCCGATCCAGGCGTCGTACATCTTCGGGTTCTGCTTCACGAAGGCGTTGAGCGGTGTGTTGATGTAGGTCGGCGCCACGGCGTTGACGCGCACGCCGCGCGCGCCCCATTCCGCCGCCAGCGACTTCGTCAGGTGATGCACGCCGGCCTTGGAGGCGTTGTAGAAGGCCTGCTCCTGCGGCTTGTTGACGATGAAGCCCGACATCGAACCCATGTTGACGATCGCGCCGGATTTCGACGCCAGCATGTGGCGGCCGAAGGCGCGGCAGCACCAGAAGACGCCGTTGAGATTGACGTCGATGACGTTCAGCCAGTGCTCGTCGGTAACCGTCTCGGCCGGGGTCTCGCTGCGCGCGATGCCGGCGTTGTTGACGAGGATGTCGATCTTGCCCTGGCGGCGGACGAAATCGTCGGCGACCTCGGTGACGCGCGTCGGGTTGGTCACGTCCATGATGGCGATGTCGACGTCGTAGCCCTTGGCCTTCATCGCGGCGCGGCCTTCCTCGGCGATCGCCGCGTCGTAGTCGGCGATGGTCACCCTGGCGCCGGCCTCGGCCAGCGCCTCGGCGCAGGCAAGCCCGATGGCGCGGCCTCCTCCCGTAACCAGGGCGGTGCGGCCACCGAGCTTGAACATCTCAAGATACATCGTCGAAACTCCTGCGCGGTGTCTGCGAAGGCTCAGGCGGCGAGCGCCTTGCCGTCCTTGTCGAAGCGGTGGATGCGGTCGGCCCGCGGCGTCAGCCACACCGACTGGCCGGGGGTCAGTCCGAATTCGCCCGGCGTGCGCACGGTCATGCGGCCGATGCCCCTGGCGTCGATATAGAAGAAAGTGTCGGAGCCGAGATGCTCGGCGATCTGCACCGTGCCCGGCCACATGCCCTTCTCGCGCGACACCTCGATGTCCTCCGGCCGCACGCCGACCGTGGCGGCGCCCTTGGCAACCTCGTCGGTCGGCTTGATCAGGTTCATGCGCGGCGAGCCGATGAAGCCGGCCACGAAAAGATTGGCGGGGTGATTGTAGAGTTCGAGCGGCGTGCCGACCTGCTCGATGCGGCCGGCGTTGAGCACGACGATCTTGTCGGCCATGGTCATGGCTTCCACCTGGTCGTGAGTGACGTAGATCATCGTCGTCTTCAGCGCCTGATGCAGCTGCGTGATTTCCAGCCGCATCTGCCCGCGCAGCGCCGCATCGAGGTTGGACAGCGGCTCGTCGAACAGGAATGCCTTTGGCTCGCGCACGATGGCGCGACCGATGGCGACGCGCTGGCGCTGGCCGCCGGAAAGCTGGCCGGGGCGGCGGTCGAGATAGCTGGTCAGGTTGAGCGTCGCCGCCGCCTTGTCGACCTTCCTGGCGATCACGTCCTTCGGCTCGCCCGCCATCTTCAGGCCAAAGGCGATGTTGTTGCGCACGCTCATGTGCGGGTAGAGCGCATACGACTGGAACACCATCGACAGGCCGCGCTTGGCCGGCGGCGCATCGGCGACATCGACCCCGTCGATCAGGATCGCCCCGCCGGTGGTGTCCTCGAGGCCGGCGATCAGGCGGAGCAGCGTGGACTTGCCGCAGCCGGACGGCCCGACGAACACCACGAACTCGCCGTCCTCGATGGCGAGATCGACCGAGGGAATGACCTCGACATCGCCGAAGGCCTTGCGGACGTTCTTGAGAACGATGCGCCCCATCAGGCGTCTCCCTTGTTGCGGGCGTTGGTCATTTCACGGCGCCGAAGGTGAGCCCGCGGACGAGCTGCTTCTGGCTGAACCAGCCGAGCAGCAGGATCGGCGCGATGGCGAGCGTCGAGGCCGCCGACAGCTTGGCCCAGAACAGGCCCTCGGGGCTGGAGTAGGAGGCGATGAAGGCGGTGAGTGGTGCCGCGTTGGCTGCCGTCAGGTTCAGCGTCCAGAACGCCTCGTTCCAGGCGAGGATGACGTTGAGCAGCATGGTCGAGGCGATGCCCGGCACCGCCATCGGCAACAGCACGTAGACGATCTCTTTCCACAGCTCGGCGCCGTCCATGCGGCTGGCCTCGAGGATATCGACCGGAATCTCCTTGAAGTAGGTATAGAGCATCCAGACCACGATCGGCAGGTTGATCAGCATCAGGATGACGGTGAGGCCGGCGAGACTGTCGAGCAGGCCGAGGTTCTTGAAGATCAGGTAGATCGGCACCAGCACGCCGACGGCCGGCATCATCTTGGTGGACAGCATCCACATCAGGATGTCCTTGGTGCGCTTCGACGGCGAGAAGGCCATCGACCACGCCGCCGGCACCGCGACGATCAGCGCCAGGATGGTCGAGCCGCCGGCAATGACGACCGAGTTGAAGAAGTGCTTGAAGTAGTCGGAGCGCGATTGCACCTCGAAGAAATTTTCCAGCGTCCAGTGCGGCGGCAGGAACGCCGGCGGGAACAGGATGGCGTCGCCCTCGGTCTTGAAGGCGGTCAGGAACGTCCACAGGATCGGGAAGAAGATGAGCAGCGCCACGATCCAGCTGACGATCGTGAAGGTCCATTTTCTCCGCAGGGTGACGGCGCGGGCCATGATTTTTTCTCCCTACGCGTCGAGGTTCTTGCCGACGATGCGGACAAGGAAGAAGGCGACGATGTTGGCGAGGATGACCGCCACGACGCCGCCGGCCGACGCCCCGCCGACGTCGTAGTCGAGCAGGGCCTGGTGATAGACGAGGTAGGCGATGTTGGTGGAGGCGTAGCCGGGGCCGCCGCTGGTCGTGACCAGGATCTCGGCGAACACCGACAGCAGGAAGATGGTCTCGATCAGGATGACCACCGTGATGGCGCGCGAGAGGTGCGGCAGCGTGATGTAGAAGAACAGGCTGGCGAAGCCAGCGCCGTCCATGCCGGCCGCCTCCTTCTGCTCTTCGTCCAGCGATTGCAGCGCCGTCAGCAGGATGAGCGTCGCGAACGGCAGCCATTGCCACGAGACGATGATGATCACCGAGAAGAGCGGGTAGTTTTGCAGCCACAGGATGGGAGCAAAGCCGAGGCGCGTGGCGATCCAGGCAAAGATGCCATAGTTCGGATCCATCATCATGTTCTTCCACACCAGCGCGGCGACGGTCGACATGACGAAGAACGGTGAGATGACGAGAATGCGCACGATCCCCTGGCCGAACATCGGCTGGTCGAGCAGGAGCCCGAACAGGATGCCGCCGACCACCGTGATGACCAGCACGGAGAGCGTCAGGATCAGCGTGTTGAAGAACGCCTGGATGAACGCCGGGTCGCTCAGGAAGTATGTGTAGTTGGCAAATCCCGCGAACCCGCTGTTGATCGGATTGAGCAGGTTGTAGGTCTGGAACGAGTACCAGAGCGTCAGGACCAGCGGCACGATCATCCACACGAAGAGGATCGCCACCGAAGGCAGCAGCATCGCGCGCGCCAGGCCGCGGGTATTGGCGGTTGCCATTGCGTCCTCCCCAATCGGCCGCCCGCGTCAGCAAGCGGCGGCCGTCTCCCTTCCGGCGGGCGCTCCGTGTTTTCCCGGTTGCACGTCCGCTTCGTCGACGTTGCCGACCGGAGTCGGAGACTGCCCGGATCGCTCCCGGCAGCCCCCGATCCGGGAGGAAGTTTACTTGATGTAGCCGCCCTTGGTCATGGTGCGGGTAGCCACGTCCTGCGCTTGCTTCAGAGCGTCATCGACGCTCGACTGCCCGGCGAGAGCCGCCGAGAAGAGCTGGCCGACCGTGTCGCCGAGCCCCTGGAACTCGGGGATGGCGACGAACTGCACGCCGGTATAGGGCACCGGCTTGACGGTCGGATGGGTCGGGTCGGCGGCCTGGATCGAACCCAGCGTCATCGCCGCAAACGGCGCCGCCTTGGTGTAGTCGGCGTTGTTGTAGAGCGAGGTGCGCGTACCTGGAGGCACGTTGGCCCAGCCTTCCTTGCCGGCGACGAGTTCCGCGTAATGCTTGCTGGTCGCCCACGAGATGAACTTCTCGGCGGCGTCGGTTTTCTGCGAGCCCGCAGGAATCGCGAGTGACCACGCCCACAGCCAGTTGCCGCGCTTGCCGAGGCCCGTGTCCGGAGCGAGCGCGAAGCCGACCTTGTCGGCGACCGTCGAGTTCTTCGGATCGGTAACGAACGAGCCGGCGACCGTGGCGTCGATCCACATGCCGCACTTGCCCTGCTGGAAGAGCGTGAGGTTTTCGTTGAACCCGTTCGACGAGGCGCCGGCCGGGCCGTCGGCCTTCATCATGTCGACGTAGAACTGCAGGGTCTTCTTCCATTCCGGCTGGTCGAACTGTGGATGCCACTTCTCGTCGAACCAGCGCGCGCCGAACGAATTCGACATGGCGGTCAGGAACGCCATGTTCTCGCCCCAGCCGGCCTTGCCGCGTAGGCAGATGCCGTTGATGCCGTTGGCGCGGTCGGTCATCTTGTCGGCCGCCTGCCGGATGAAGTCCCATGTCGGCGCGTCGGGCATCTTGAGCCCGGCCTTGTCCATCAGGTCCTTGCGGTACATGACGTAGCTCGACTCACCATAGAACGGCGCCGCGTAGAGCTTGCCGTCGACCGACAGGCCGCCGCGGATCGCGGGCAGGAGGTCGTCCACGTCGTAGTCGGCACCGAGGTTATCGAGCGGCACCAGCCAGCCCTGCTTCGCCCAGATCGGAACCTCGTAGGTGCCGATAGTCAGCACGTCGTACTGGCCGCCCTTGGTGGCGATGTCGGTGGTCACCTTCTGGCGGAGGACATTCTCTTCGAGCGTCACCCACTGCAGCTGGATGTCCGGATTGGCCTTGGTGAAGTCGTCCGTCAGCTTCTGCATGGTGATCATGTCACCGTTGTTGACGGTGGCGATGGTGAGCGTGGTCGCGGCGAATGCGGAGCCCGAAAGCAGCGCAGCCGCCAGCGTCCCGAGCAGGATCGGAGTCAGTTTCATGGATTTCCTCCCAACATCCAAAGCGAGCAAATGCTTTGGTCATGAGCAATTACTCATTAATTTGTGAGGAGAGTCAAGCGCCTCCTGCATGCCAGCCATGAGGCACGTGCATCAACTTCTGCAGCAAAAATAGAAAAGAGCTATGGATTTAGCGGGTTAGCGACCGGCCAGCAGCTTTTCGGCGGTAAGCTCGTCAGTGAGCAATCCGTTAACCAGGCGGCGATTCAGTGCTGCCTTGATTCCGGGCAATTTTCTCTCGCCTTTGGCTAATGCCACGACGAGCGCCGCCTCGCGCGAGGGCAGCGGCGCACTCACC
>DATCBY010000027.1:0-79616 GCA_036511595.1 Bauldia sp. | reverse complement strand
CCGGAGGTGGACTATGGAACGACGGAAGTTTACGCGCGAGTTCAAGCTTGAGGCGGTCAGGCTGATCAGGGAGCGCGGGGTGGCGGTGACGCGGGCCTCGCATGATCTTGGTGTCCATCAGTCGCAGCTGCGCGATTGGGTAAAGAAGTTTGCGGACGATCCGCAGCATTCCTTCCCCGGTCACGGGCACATGAATCGGACCTACGGGGCGCGACGGGTATGGCACGATCCCCCGGCGCTTCGCGACGCACGGTACGCAAGACGTACCGAATCCGCGACGAAGCCAAGGCCGACGTGTTCGATTACATCGAGCGCTTCTACAATCCCAGGCGCCGGCACTCGACAATCGGATACCTCAGCCCGCTGGAGTTCGAGGAGCAGATGCGATTAGCTTAAGCCAGTGTCAACCGAACCGGCAGCAGCTCACTCCGCGAGGTAGCGCTTTAGGTGCTGCGGGCTGACGTGGTGGTACACCCCGATAACGCCGCGTTTCATGATCGAGAAGTATCCTTCAATGGTGTTCGTGTGCGCGTCACCGCGCACATATTCACCGATGCCATGATTGACCGACTGATGATTGGGGCGTCCGTGTCCGATGCGCGCGCCACCATCATCGCTCATTGTGCGCGTGTCCGCTGCAATCTGTGCCTCAAGGATCGGGCGTAGCGTCTGACCGGTGACGCTCGGAACGTGATGCGAGCGCACCTTACCGTTCCGTTCGACCAGCGAAAACACAGCTTCCTTCCCGCGACCGCCAATGTTCTTCTTGTCGCGCTGCCAAGCGTGTTTGTTCTTTTCCTTGCCGCCAATGAACGTCTCGTCAAACTCAACGGTCTTGCTTTCACCGCCCAGCAGATCGGTCGGGTGAAGTTCGCGCATTGCCTCGCGGACACGGTGCGAGAGGAACCACGCGGCCTTGAGGCTAATTTCTAAAGCGCGCGAAAGCTGATTGGCGCTGATCCCCTTCTTCGACGAGCACAGAAGATAAGCCGCCTGTAGTGCCTTATGCAAAGGAAGGCGCGCATGCTCGAAAACCGTGCCGACTTTCACCGTGAATTGCTTTCGGCACTCGCGGCATTTCCATAGCCCGTAACGAATGCGCTTCGCGGGGTTCGCCTCGATTTTGTACGCCGCACCGACGACGCCGCAATGCGGGCACTCTGCACCGTCCGGCCAGAGGATGCTTTCGAGGAAGCTGTGAGCCGCCTTCTCTCCCAGAAAATACGGCCTGTTCAGAACGCTCATTTTCGCCGCCCCTTGGGTTCCATCGACAGACTGTCGCTCGATAGGCTTGACCGACACTCTGTCGATCAGGTATATCGATACCCATAGTGTCGGTCAAGCAGCAAAAAGGCGGAAAATGAGCACTCTTTCAATGTTTAGCAATGGAATCGAGGACGTTCTGGAGCGGTCGGAACGCGTCTTGAAGGGCGAGGTAGTGCCCTTGCGCGATGAGCGGTTCCGCACTTACGCAGTTTCAAACTTTCGCGGCGGCATCGGCAAAAGTACTCTAGCCTTTAACTTGGCCTACGAGGTGTCCCGAACGTTCCGGACGTTGCTGATGGACACCTGCTCGCAGCGCAACTTCTCCCAAAACATGTTTGGCGACGTTCTGCATGACTACAAGCAGACGCTTTACGACGCGCTGGTGGTCGAGATCACAGGCGCGGGCACCTTTGATGTTGATGACTCGACGATCAACGTAAAGGGGTCGTGCCTGCCGTTTGCGGGTAACAGGCCGACGTACATGATCCCTGGGTCCACCGAGTTGTTTGTGTTCCCATCCTTTCTCTACAGCCAACTCGCACAGTTCGCGCAAATTGCGGGCGGAACCCATACGAAAGACGCCAGCCGGAGAATCTTGACTTCGTTGACCAGAATTATCGATCGCGCGGCTGCCATAGCCAAACCGGAGAAAGTTCTGATCGACACCAGCCCGTTCTTTGGCGGTGCCACCCATCTAGCTTGGGTGGCCGCCGATGCGCTGATCATCCCAGTCCGCGTGGATCAGCACTCAATTGAAGCCCTGCGCCTCACATTGCGGATGCTGACCGACCCGATGATGGACTTCCAGAAGTTCAACGCTCAGGCTGGCCTGAAGCACACCCCGAAGGTCCATGCCGTGGTCATGACCCATTGCGGCTGGAACCGTCAGAAGCCCAACGCACCGGACAGTTCGACGCGCTTCTTCGTTGAGCAGGCCCTAAAGGTCGCCCAAGAGTTCGCGCATGTTTTCTCGGACAATGACGTTAGCCGGTGCTTTTACTTGCTGGATGATTTTCATTCGAGCGGTCGCATCAGCGGCAATCAGCGCATTCCGCTGGCCAAGCTGCAAAGCGGAAAGAAGTACGTCGTCGAAGGTCAGCGACTCGAAGTGAATCCGTCGGTCGACCGCTACAAGACGGAAGTTGCCAATCTCACCGCCGCCCTCTGATCAGAACAGGCAATCCCGGCAACAGAAAGGAGATGCGAAGTGCGGAAAGAGCGCACGTCAAAACCCTAGGAACGGCCTAGGCCATCGAAAAGACCTGACGCAGCCGCTGCGCTGCCTCGTCGGTGAAAAGCTGCGCAAGGATTTCAATACGGGCGCAGTCACCGACACCGTGTTGTTCGTAGAGAAAGTAGCCGCTGACATCGGCAATATCTTGGCCGGCCATGTCCAGCCGACGCTCTGTAAGCGGCGCCAAACAGAGAGTGCGTTCCTCGTCTATCTTCACGCTATAGTAGTGCTGGTCCATGGTCCCTCTCGGAGAAGAATCGTGCCCGACAAAACTCACCGCGAGGTAAAGGAACCTCAGATTTCCGCCCGGTCACTGGCGGACTACATGGCGGCGTCTGAACAAGCCAGGAGGACTATCGTCCGAGGCTGCAAGTACCAGCCACGCGCCCGCGTAATTCAACATGACGAAGCCAAGTTGGCGGTCGGCAAGTACATTAGGACCGGCGGCGGGGTAGTGGCACCCCTGAAGGCAGCGGCCCAAGAACTACGGAACCGGATGGCGGACGGCGATTTCGACCGCGACCTATTCGACCATAACGCTGACTACATCGACAGGTTCGCGAAGGTCGCACCTACATTTACGCTTCCGGAAGGCGAACGGCTCGCCCCCGGCCAATCACCCGCCCTCCTGTTGCACGGCGTCAAGGTCAATACCGAGTTGGCCTTTCGTTTGCGGCGGCTGACAAAAACAAACAAGGTTCGGACCGGCGCGGGCATCCTTCGCTATGCGAAAGGAAAAGCCCTCTCTGAGGCCGTTGCGCTATGGCAAGCCGCCTTCTTAGTCGGATACTTGCGGTCGCTTCTGCCTCCTCACGACAAGGTGGAGGTTGAACTTGCCCTACGTCTCGCCGTGGATGCCTACTCAGGGATTGCCCATCCTGCACCAACGGATTCCGTGCGGCGCTTCAACAACATAGAAGCCGCGTGCGCCTCGATCCGGGAACGCTGGCCGAATATCGAGCCGCCGCCCGGTGCCGTCCTCTAGGTTTGCAATCGCACATATTCCCCCTGAAAGGGGGAGGCCCGGAGGGGGTCAACACTCGGCCAACGGCCCTACCACTCCGCCGCGCCCGCCGCTATTGTCCCCGCAGTAAACCCCGAGGACAGATTGCATGGCCGGCCACGTCGTCCCGCATTTTCACAATAACTCCGGCGTCCCGGCCATCGCCATCGGCGTCAAGGAGTTCATGTGCATCGGCGCCACGGCGCCGTTCGACCACCCGCACATCTATCTCGACATGGGCGACGACAACGAAAAGGTCTGCCCCTACTGCTCGACGCTCTATCGCTACAATCCGGCCCTCGGCCCGACCGAGACCGATCCAGCCGGGCATCTTTACCGCGACATGGCCGCCTGACCGGGGCGCCGTTGGCCGCGCTTCCCCATCGCAGGAGCGGTGAAAGGCCGGCCATCGTCATTGTCGGCGCAGGCATTGGCGGGCTGACCGCGGCGCTGTCGCTTTCCGCAGCCGGTTTTCGAATCTTCATCGCCGAACGCGCCGATCATCTGAGCGAAGTCGGCGCCGGCATCCAGCTTTCCCCGAATGCCGGTCGCGTGCTCGCCGGTCTTGGCCTCGAGCGCGCAATTGCCGCCGCGGCCATCGAACCGACAACGCTCGAAGTCCGAAGCGGCACCGGCGGCCAGCTCCTCGTCGCGGTGCCGATCGCCACCTTCCGCCAGCGTTACGGTTTTCCTTACCGGGTCATTCACCGCGCCGACCTGCAAACGATCCTGGCCAACGCAATCGCCGCCGATCCTTGCATCGCGCTGGAGTGCGCCGCAACGGTCGCCGACATCCTGCCCCAGCCCGACGGCCAGCTCGTGCGCATCCGCAGCGCGCGCGGCGTCGACGTCGTTCCGGCGGTTGCGATCATCGCCGCCGACGGCGTCTGGTCGACCTTTCGCCAGCGCATCGCCGGCAGCGCCACGCCGCAGGCAACCGGTCGCACTGCCTGGCGCGCGCTGATCGCGGCCGACAGCGCCCGCGATCTGGTCGCCATGGACCGCACCGCCCTCTGGCTCGGTCCGCATGCGCATCTTGTCCACTATCCCGTCGCGAAAGGCGCCGCCGTCAATGTCGTCGCCATTGTCGAGGAACGTTGGGATAAATCCGGATGGAGCGCAGTCGGCGACCCCGCCGAGATCGGCCGTCACTTCGCAGCATGGTCGCCGACCGCCCGCCGCCTGATCGCCGCGCCGGTATCGTGGCAGAAATTCGCCATCACACGCGTCGACGCGCACGGCCCATGGACGGACGATCGCGTGGCGCTGCTCGGCGACGCGGCCCACGCCATGGACCCATATCTTGCCCAGGGCGCCGCGATGGCGATCGAGGATGCAGCCGTTCTTGCCGACCGGCTGCGTGCAATCGCCGATGTGCCGGCGGCGCTTCGCGCCTACGAAGCCGGCAGGAAGACCCGCGTCGGGTTGGTGGCCGCTGCCGCCCGGCGGGTGGGCGTCCGATATCACTACGGTGGCCTGATGGCGTTCGCCCGCGACGCTTTGCTCCGGCTGGCCGGCGAAGGTCTGATCCTTGATCGCAACGATTGGATTTACCGCTGGCAGCCGTCAGCGCCGGATGACGCCGCGGCGGCGCAGTAGCCAATAGGCAAGCCCGGCGGCGACAACGCCCAGCCCGATCGCCCACAGCAAACCGTAGCGCGAGTCCGAAAACGGCAGCGCCGTCGTATTCATGCCGAAGATGCCGGTGACCAGCGTCGGCGGCAGGAAGAGCGCCGTGACGATGGCCAGCGCGCTCAGGCTGCGGTTGGTCTCCTCGGACAATCGCGCCCCGATTTCTTCCTGCAGAAGCCGGGCCCGCTCCTGGACCGACAGGACTTCCTGATCGAGCGCGTCCAGCCGCTGCACCAGCTTGTCGCTGGCGATGGTGATAGCCGGCACGATGGCGATCTCCTCCGAAATATCGAACCGGTCGAGGAGCACGCGCCTGCGCCGCCAGTTGGCGGTGCAGGCGCACGCCGGTACGCCGCACGCGGCCGACACGCCGACGTTCGTCTTCGATCGAATCGATGAGCAGCTGATCCTCGACGCGGTCGAGTTCGCGCGCCAGTTCCTCGAGCAGGCGATCGATGCCGACGGTCGCCTGCTCGATCAGCGCCTCGATGAGCGCGGCGGCGTTGGCTGTCTTGCGTCCCGCGGCGAGCGCCGCTCGCAAGGCATCGAC
Source organism: Bauldia sp. (assembly GCA_036511595.1). GTDB lineage: Bacteria > Pseudomonadota > Alphaproteobacteria > Rhizobiales > Kaistiaceae > DASZQY01. The sequence goes on along the minus strand of DATCBY010000027.1, from coordinate 73,931 downwards.
CGACTGCAAGGGTTGCCGGCGGCCGGTGATCACCAGGCGTTCCGTCATCGCGAAATTGAGATACCCGTTCCGCTCTCCGGCGCCCTCGAAGTCGCGCACCAGATCCGAGAAAACGCCAAAGATGCAGTCGGCGGTCGCGTAGAGCTGCTGGTGATCCTGCGGCGCGATCAGAAGGGATCGCGCGGCCGCCGGCATCTCCGTCCACGCCGCAATTGTCTGGCAGGCACGATTGTCGGCGAGATTGAAATGCAGCCACAGCCAGCCGCCGCTGTCGGCCTCGACATCGGGACCTTCATCGCGCGGCAACTCCCGCGCACGGCCGTCGCTCTCGATGCGGAAAGCGAACACGAGGCCCGACAGCGCACCGTCACCCAAAGCGCTGCGACCGGCGATGCCATGCGATCCAGTGACCGGACTGTCCATGTCCGGCAGACAACGCAGCGCTCCATGACACACTTATGAATGGCTGTGGGCGACCGGAACCGGCCGCCAAAAACAAAAAGCGCCGCTCGCGCGGCGCTTTCAATCAGGCTGAATGTGCACTCGCTTTAGCGGCGGCTAGGCGCCGGACGCGCGCGGACCGCCACGCCCGCCGCCCGGACGACGTGCATCCATCAGCGGCTTCTTCGGCATCGGCAGGAGCCCTTCGCGCTGGGCCCGCTTGCGCGCGAGCTTGCGCCCACGGCGAACGGCCTCGCCCTTTTCGCGCGCCTTGCGCTCCGACGGCTTCTCGTAGAAGGCCTTGCGCTTCAGTTCGCGAAAAATCCCCTCGCGCTGCATCTTCTTCTTGAGGACTTTCAACGCCTGGTCGACGTTGTTATCGCGAACGAGTATCTGCAAGACACGGCTTCCTTATGATCCGACCGGAAATCTGGCTGGCGACGGCATAGCCGAAGTCAGCGCGCAGGCATAGCGCGAAATGATCTATTTCAGCTCGCTTTCGCGAACGATCCTCTCGTGCCGCTCGAGTTCGCTCTTGATGCGATAGGACGGCTCGCCGTCGTCCTCTGGACGATAGCCGATGACCTCGTAGGTTCCGGCCGCAGCGGCGCGATTCTTCAACGAGTTCTGCAGCAGGATTGTCTGCCCGACCTTGAATCGATGCTCCGCCATGCGTCTTCTCCGGACCGCGGCCCGTCAGGCCAACCTAATACTGGGAGTTTATTGGGCGTTACATAAGCCCAATATGGAACAGTTCAAGGAAATCCTTGCGTTTTGGGGGAATAAGCTGGTGCGGACGCCCGGGGTCGAACCGGGACGGAGTTACCTCCAAGGGATTTTAAGTCCCTTGCGTCTACCAATTCCGCCACGTCCGCGAACAGTGCGTGCCCCCCTGCCTACACCGCGCCCCTATACTGCGTAAGGCCCACCGTCCCGATACCGTGTGTACCGACCCGCATAGACTATCTTACGATATGTCTTGACGCGCCGGAATTCACCTCCTAGATACGTCTCACGACATACACCAAGGAGATGATCATGCACAGTCATTGGCACGGCGAAGGCCGCGAAAGCTGGCAGTTTGGCGGGCGCGGCGGCGGTCCGGGGGCGGGCTGGGGCCGCGGTCCCGGTCGCGGCGGCCGCGGCTTTGGCGGCGGCGCTTTCCGCGTCGGCAAGATGCTCGCCGACGGCGATCTGCGGGTCGTGGTATTGGCGCTGCTTACAGACGGCCCACGCCACGGCTACGACATCATAAAGGCCCTGGAAGAGCGCTCGCACGGCGTGTACTCGCCCTCTCCCGGCGTCGTCTATCCGACCCTCACCTACCTTGAGGAAGTCGGCTACGTCTCCGCCGCCGCCGACGGCAACAAGAAGGTCTACACGATCACTGACACCGGCCGCGCGCATCTCGAGGAGAACCGCGACCTCGCCGATATGGTCTTGGACGGCATCGAGAAATTCGGCCGCCGCATGGCCCAGGCGAAGGCCTGGTGGGAAGGCGAGCGCAAGGGCAAGAGCCGCGATCGCGACATCCCGGGGGTCATCGACGAGGTCAATGAGGCCCGCCGGGACCTGAAGGCGGCGATCGCCGAGAAGCTTGCGGACGCCGCGGAGGATGTGCAGCGCCGCATCGCCAAGGCCATGCGCGACGCCGCAGAAGCCATCCGCAAGGCCGGCGGCAAGGGCGACACAATCGATCTCTAGATCTCCCCAAACTTCCGCCCGCAGGTGTACCGCACCGCGGGCGGGACGATTCATCACGCCCTGGCCTGCCCGTCGCGACGAAGACAGGGGGTGGCCTTCCGCCGTTTTCCGGATAGATAGGTCCCGAAAGCCGGCGTCCGCCGGTGATTCAAAACCGGGATCATCATCGTGGAAGCGCGCGTGAAAAGCGGTGGCGGCGTCGCTGCCGGCAACGAGACGACGGTCTTTGCCATCCTCTTGGCAATCAGCGTATCGCACCTTCTCAACGACACGATCCAGTCGCTGCTGCCGGCAATCTATCCGGTCCTCAAAGATTCTTTTGCGTTGTCGTTCGCGCAGATCGGCCTCATCACCTTTGTTTTCCAGGTGACAGCGTCGCTACTGCAGCCTTTGGTCGGCAGCTTCACCGACCGGCGGCCCATGCCCTATTCGCTGACCATCGGCATGGGCGCCAGTTTGTGCGGCCTCCTGTTGCTATCCGTGGCGTCGACTTATCCCGTCCTGCTTGTGGCCGCCGCCCTCGTTGGCACGGGCTCATCGGTCTTCCATCCGGAATCCTCGCGCGTGGCGCGCATGGCGTCAGGCGGGCGCTATGGCCTGGCGCAGTCCGTGTTTCAGGTCGGCGGCAACGTCGGTTCGGCGCTGGGGCCGCTCCTCGCCGCCTCGATCGTCGTGCCTGGCGGCCAGAAGAGCATCGCGTGGTTCTCGATCGTGGCGCTGCTCGGCATGATCGTTCTGTTCAACGTCGGCGGCTGGTACAAGCGCCAGCATCGCGCTGCAACGAAACGACCGCCGGTCGTTCGTACGGGACCAGAAATTTCGCGCACCCGCATCATCGTCGCGCTGGTCGTGCTGGTCACGCTGATCTTCTCCAAGTTTTTCTATATGGCCAGCATCTCCAGCTACTACACGTTCTACCTGATCGATAAGTTTGACGTGGGGGTGCAGACCGCGCAGCTGCTGTTGTTCGTTTTCCTTGCCGCAGTGGCCGCCGGCACGTTGTTTGGCGGTCCACTCGGTGATCGCTTCGGCCGCAAATATGTCATCTGGGCGTCGATCCTGGGCATCCTGCCGTTCACGCTGGCGCTTCCGCACGTTGGCCTCGTCGCAACCGTGGTGCTGACCGCGATCATCGGCGCTGGCCTCGCCTCGGCGTTCCCGGCAATCCTGGTTTTTGCGCAGGAGCTGATGCCGGGAAAAATCGGCACTGTCTCCGGCATATTTTTCGGGCTGGCGTTCGGCATGGGTGGCCTCGGCGCCGCCGCGCTGGGCGCGCTCGCCGACCGCACGTCGATCGTCTTCGTCTATCAGGTAACCGCGTTCCTGCCGGTCATCGGCCTGCTGACGATCTTCCTGCCGAACATCGAGGGGCCAAGATCGCGAAAGGCGCAGCCCGTAGTCGACGCAATAACACCGGAGCCATAGCCTGCGGAGTCACATTCCGTGATTGCGCGAATACGTGTTCGCCGGAGGTGAACTCCACCCGGCGAGCGCGCCGTCCTTCGGCCGAAAGATCTCGACCTTCAGCGGATAGCATTTCGCGACATCGTCCGAATGGGTCGCACCACAATCGCCGCCCGGACACGCCGACAACGCGCCCAGCAGATCGATCTCGGCGAAGAACTCAATGAGGTCGCCCGGCCGCACCGGGCTTGCCTTCATGAAGTACTGATGCGTGTCGTGTGTGAAGCCGGTGCACATGAAGACGTTCATCACGTCGTGGATGTGCGACTCCGCCTCCGCCACAGGCATGCCGCATTCAGCCGCCAATGCGCGCGTGAGGTTGGAGTGGCAGCAGTGATGGTACTCCGCGCCTTTCAATAGCATGTTGGTGTAGGGGTCGCAGCGCGTACCGATCACGTCGTGGACGCCGGCACCGTCTTCGTCCCAACCATACCAGTCGAGGGAGTTCCGGGTTATGGTTGCCATCGGCCGCAGATACGGGAGCGTGCTCCACAGCCGGTCGCCCGTACTGAGATGCGTGGCGTGGAACGCGCGGGTCTTGGCGCTGAAAAACCGCTCGCGCATGTCGTGTGGATTCCACAGATTAAGATCTCCGACCTGCGGACCTTCGATGCTGACGATGCGAAAGAAATGCCCCGCCGGAACGCTGAACGTGCCGCCTTCGCGCGGCGGAATGACGACTTCCAGGGTCTTCGTTATCCCGGCGCGCGCCCGCTCGTAGAACAGCACGTCAAAGGGCGGCAGGTGATCGACGGCATAAACGACCACCGGCGATGCGTTGCGCCGTTCGGCAGCGTCCGCCGGAGCGCCCGAACCTGGCGATCTCGTCATGGACATCTCTCCGTAGCGTTGCCGCGCGGCACCTAGTTCTTCTCCACATAGGCGGCAAAAGCGTCCTTATAGTCGGGATGCCATCGCGACAACGGTGCCCGGTTTTCGGTAATGTCGCCGGCGGCCCAGGCGATGCGCTTGTTGTCGAGTTCGCTCGTCACGTCGTTGTCCGGGCAGATTATGTAGAAGTCGCCCTGGCCCATCCGATCCAGCAGAACGTCGATGACCTGATCGGGCCACCAGGCCCCCGCCGGCTTCGGTTCACCGTCGCGGGCGGTCAGCCCGGTATGGACCCAGCCCGGAACCAGCAGATGCGCCGTGACCTTGCCGCCGGCAGTATTGCGCAGCGCATGCTGCAGTCCCTCGGTCAGCACCTTCACGCCCGCCTTGGAGACATTGTAGGCAGTATCGCCCGGCGGCGTGGTGATGCCTTGCTTCGAACCGGTGTTGACGATGGCGGCCGGCGTTCCCTGCGCGATCATCGTTGGCGCAAATACCTGGACGCCGTTGATTACCCCCCAGAGATTGGTGCCTAGCACCTGCTGCCAGCGGTCGTAGTTCTCGAAAGGTCCGCCGCCATTCCCGATGCCAGCGTTGTTCATCAGAACGGCGACCTCGCTAAAGCGTGCGATTACGTGATCCCTTAGACGTTCCACGTCTTCCTTGCGCGAGACGTCGGCCGCAACAGTCAGAACTTCGGCGCCGCCGGCCGCGCGAATCTCGGCGGCGGCCGCGTCCAGACGGGCCGCGTCGCGGTCGGCGATCACGACGTTCAGGCCAAGGCTGGCAAACCGTTTCGCGGCTGCTAAACCGATGCCTCCCGCACCGCCGGTGATGACTGCCGTGCGACCGGCACCAATGGCAGGATGACTTGTCATGGCTCTGTTCCGCTTGTCGACCGCCTAGCCGGCGGTGTCCTGGGCGATCGGAGGCTGGAAGGACCAGCCCATGTCCCAAGGGAAATAGATCCAGGTGTCCTGGCTGACTTCCGTGACGAATGTATCGACCAGTGGCCGCCCAGCGGGCTTGGCATACATCGTCGCGTAGTGGCACTTGGGCACCATTTCGCGGACGAGCTTGGCGGTCTTCCCGGTATCGACGAGGTCGTCGATGACGAGCACGCCGGCTCCGTTGCCGCCGGCGAGATCGACGATGTCCTTGCCGATCGGCTTGAGAACCTTCAAGCCGCCCTGCTCCTTGTAATCATGATACGAGGCGACGCAGACCGTCTCGATGAGACGCACGCCCAGTTCGCGCGCGATGATCGCCGCCGGCACCAGTCCGCCGCGTGTCACGCACACGATCGCCTGCCAGTTAGTCTTTTGCCCGGAAAGGCGCCAGGCGAGCGCCCGCGAGTCCCTGTGAAACTGGTCCCACGAAACTGGAAATGCCTTGTCCGACCGCGGCTCGGCCATGCGCAACTACCCCCTCCACGCCCTTGTCGGCGACGATCCTAGCCGACGCGCTGGTGCAATGAAATTGCCGGGCGGTTCGCGGCGATCAGCCGCCGAGTCCGGTACGCACATCCGCCAGCATCACCTCGACCGCGCGAGCAGCTTCGGCCAGGCGCGCCTCGTCGCGCGAGCGCAGGACCAGCGTCGTGGTGTAGCCGACTCCCTCCTGAAAGCCCGGATAACTTCCCATGCCGACATCGGGGAAGCGCGACTGCACCTCACCGAACGGCGTTGCGATATCGCCCTCCTTGAGGCCGGCAAGGATCGAATGCGAGTGCATCTTCCTGCCGGCCGGCAGCGTCGGCCCCAGCGCGTCAAGCATGGCATGCATGATCGACGGTACGCCGGCCATGACATGGACGTTGCCGATGGTGAAGCCCGGCGCCTTCGACACCGAATTGGCGATAAGGGTGGCGCCCCTCGGGATTCGCGCCATGCGCAGGCGCGCCTCGTTGAGGTCGGGCTTCGGTATGCGCTCCAGCAGCATCGCAACAGCCCGCGGGTCGACGTCGATTGAGACGCCAAACGCCTTCGCGACAGCGTCCGCGGTGATGTCGTCGTGGGTCGGACCGATGCCGCCGGTCGTGAAGACGTGATCGTAGCGACCACGAAGCGCGTTCAGCGCCGCGACTATTTCCGCCTCGACATCGGGGACGACGCGCACTTCACGGAGATCAATGCCGATGGCCGTCAGATAGTCCGCGATGTGCCCGATGTTCTTGTCTTTGGTGCGACCGGAGAGAATCTCATCGCCGATCACAAGGATGGCGGCGGTGACGATCCCCTGAGCACTTGCGTCGGCCACTCTGCCTCTCCTGTCCGTTTCCTTGCTGCCGCGAAATCTAGTATTCACGGCCGGGTTAGCCACCCGTCACAGCGCTTAATGGATTCCCGCTTGCGCGGGAAACGACAAACCGCAGCATGCGCTTTACGCCAGCCTTGACTGAAGCCCGGCTGATCCGCCGCTACAAGCGTTTCCTTGCCGATGTCGAGTTCGCCGACGGTGCAACAGCGACCGCGCACGTCGCCAACCCCGGCGCCATGCTGGGACTGACCGACCCGGGCATGCGCGTGTTCGTGTCGCGGTCGACTAATCCGGCGCGCAAACTGGCGTGGTCGATGGAACTGGTCGAGGCGGACGGAACGCTGGTCGGCGTCAACACCGGTCACCCCAACCGGCTGGTGGACGAAGCCATCCGCGCCGGCGCAATCGTGGAACTCGCCGGGTATGATGGCCTCCGCCGCGAGGTGGCGTACGGCAAGAACTCGCGCATCGACATTCTGCTGTCCCATTCCGGTCGGCCGGACGCCTATGTCGAGGTCAAGAACGTGCATTTTTCTCGGGCGCCGCCAAGGGCAGAATTCCCCGACTCGGTCACCGAACGCGGCACCAAGCACCTTGGCGAGCTGGCCGCGATGGTCGCCGCCGGCAAGCGCGCCGCCATGCTCTATCTGGTCCAGCGCGACGACGCCCGCGATCTGGTACTCGCCCGCGATATCGACCCTGCCTACGGCGCCGCCTTTGACAGGGCCCGGGAGGCGGGCGTCGAGATGCTCGCTTACCGGAGCCGGATCAGCCCGGAGGAAATCACGGTGGACGCAGCGATTCCGGTCATCGGCTAGGCTTTTTCGCCGACTTGCACGAAGGCAGGAAAGCCGCCATATCGTGACGATCATGGTCAACTATATCGAAGCCGCGCTGGCCCCCCTCAGGAATGACGGCCAGATCAAGCTTTACGGTCCCGCGGACTTTGCCGGTATGCGCAAGGCCGGCCGGCTGGTGGCCGAATGTCTGGACGCGGTCGAGGAAATCATCGCCGTCGGCCTGCCCACCATCGAGATCGACCGCTTCATCTACGATTTTGCCCTGTCCCACGGCGCCCTGCCGGCGACGCTTGGCTACAAGGGCTATATGAACTCGACGTGCGTCTCGGTGAATCATGTCGTCTGCCACGGCATCCCGGGTGAGAAGCCGCTCCGCGACGGCGACATCGCCAACATCGACGTCACCCTCATCGTCGACGGCTGGCACGGCGACTCCAGCCGCATGGTCAAGGTCGGCGACGTGAAGCGCGCCGCCGAGCGCCTGATCGAGGTCACGTATGAATCGATGATGCGCGGCATCGCGGTCATCCGTCCGGGCGCCACCACCGGCGACATCGGCTTCGCCATACAGGAGCACGCCGAGCGCGAGCGTTGCGGCGTGGTGCGCGATTTCTGCGGCCATGGCGTCGGCCGCCTGTTCCATGACGTGCCCAACATCCTCCACTATGGCAGCCCGCGCGACGGCGTTGCGCTGAGACCCGGCATGATCTTCACCGTCGAACCGATGATCAATCTCGGCCGCCCGCATGTGAAGGTGCTCGCCGATGGCTGGACGGCGGTTACCCGCGACCGCTCGCTCTCGGCTCAGTTCGAGCACACCGTCGGGGTCACCGAGACCGGCCACGAGATTTTCACCTTGTCGCCGAAGCGCACCGAGACCGACCGTAGCGGCGCATGAGCGGCTTTCGCGACAAGAGCGCGCGCGAAACACCGACGACCGGCAGCAGCCTTCCCCATTTCCATGGTCACCGCGAGCGCCAGAAGACACGCTTTCAGGAAGGCGGCGCGGAGAACCTCCCCGACTATGAGCTGCTGGAGCTGGTGCTGTTCCAGGCCTTGCCACGCCGCGACACGAAGCCTCTCGCCAAGGCCCTGCTCGCCCGCTTCGGGAGCTTCTCGGAAGTATTGTCCGCGCCGAGGGCCCGACTGCTCGAAATGCCGGGCGTCGGCGATGGCGTAGTGCATCACATGAAGCTCATCATGGCGGCTGCTCAGCGCTTCGGCCGCGACCGTATCAAGACCCGGGCGTTGCTCGATACGTGGTCGGCAGTGCTCGACTATTGCCCTCCCGCCATGGCTTACGAAGCCATCGAGCAGTTCCGCATCCTCTTCCTCAGCAAGAAGAACCAGCTGATCGCCGACGAGGTCCAGCAGACCGGCACCGTCGACCACACCCCGGTCTATCCCCGCGAGGTTGTGAAGCGCGCCCTGGAGCTATCCGCGACTGCCATAATCATTGTGCACAACCACCCATCGGGCGATCCCACCCCTTCCAGCGCCGACATCCAGATGACGAAATCGCTCGTGCATGTGGCCAAACCTCTGGGAATTGCGGTGCACGATCATATCATCGTCGGCAGGGACGGCCATGCCAGTTTCCGTGGATTGCGGCTGATTTAACCAAATCACAGGCGGTTACCGTCACATAGCCGTCACATAGCCTTGCTTTGGAGGTCACAAATGACCGACATTGTGCGCCGCAATGACGCTATATGATGTGATTCTTCTTTGCCTTGCGCTTGCTGCGTCAGCCCATTTCATCAGCATCGCGATGCTGCTGATCCGGCCGTACATGCAGCCGCAAACGCTGCCGGTCCTGCGCCCCCCGATCACCATCCTGCGCCCGGCATGCGGCATCGAGAACTACATCGAGGAAACCCTCGCGTCCGCTTACGCCATCGACTACCCCGACTTTGAGATTGTCTTCTGCGTCGCCGACCCGGCGGATCCTGTCGTGCCGGTCATCGAAAAGCTGATCGCGGCTCATCCGGTGATTCCCTCGCGTCTGCTCACCGGCGACGACCGCATCAGCGTCAATCCCAAACTTAACAATCTCGTGAAGGGATGGCGTGCAGCCCGGCACGAATGGATCGTGATGACCGATTCAAACGTGCAGCTCGCTCCGGACTATCTCGACCGGCTGCTGGCGTGCTGGGGGCCAGGCGTCGGTTTGGTTTCCTCCCCGCCGGTCGGATCGCGGCCCGAGAGCAATGGCGCAGAACTCGAGTGCGCCTTTCTGAATACCTATCAGGCGCGCTGGCAATTGACCGCCGACGACATCGGCAAGGGCTACGCTCAGGGCAAGACCTTGTTCTGGCACCGCGACGATCTTGAGCGCGCCGGCGGCATCACCGCGCTCGCCACCGCGACCGCGGAGGATATCGCATCGACACGCCTGGTGCGGGCGGCCGGACTCAATGTGAAACTGGTGCGCCGCCCCTTCCCGCAGCCGCTCGGACGACGCACTCTCAAGCAGGTGTGGCGGCGCCAGGTGCGCTGGGCCCAGCTGCGCCGCAACGACCTGCCCCAGGTATTCTGGTTCGAGCCGTTCAGCTTCAGCCTGATCGTGCTGCTGCCTGCCGCGATCGCGGCAGCATGTGGTGCCCTCCCTCTCGGCCTGCTGGCACTCCTGCTCGTCGCGTGGTACGGGGCCGAGGCTGTTTTGGCCGAGGCCTTTGGTTGGCACTTTGGACCGCGCACAATCCCCGCATGGATCGCGCGTGACCTGCTGCTTCCGGCGGTGTGGCTGAGCGGTGCTGTCAACAGTCGCTACGAGTGGCAGGGCCACCGCGTCGACGTGGGCCCGGTTACGTGGACGAAATCGGACGCAGGGGTTGCCAGGTTGACGACCGGCCCGGTCGTAGGAAACGGAAGCGATCGTCGATGAGAATTGCCATCTTCTCGGACCATTTCCACCCCGAACTCGGCGGCATCCAGGACGCCGTCGATTGTCTGGCACGCGGGCTCGCCGCTCGCGGCCACGAGATCGACATCTACGTGCCGCGCTACTCGCCGAAGGAATACCGCCGGGCCGGCGCGCCCCTTCGGGAGCCGGACCTCGGACCCTCGATCTCGATCCACCGGCAAGCATCCATTCCCTATCGCAGCTCCAGCCTGCAAACGCGGGTGATCCTGCCGTCGTACACGCCCATCTCGCTGATGAAGCACCGCCGCCCGGACATCATTCACTCCCACACGGTGTTCGGTCTGGGACTGGCGGCGCTCGCTGCCGCCCGCTTCTGGGGTGTGCCGCTGGTCGCCACCTACCACATGGCGATGGCCGTCAACGCCACCTACGTTCCGGCCAACCTCCTCAAGAATTTCACCGCCTACGTCCGCTGGTATCTCAACCAATGCGACTTCGTTTCGGCGCCCGCCGGTTTCGTCTTCGAGGAACTGGGCAGCAACCTGCGGCCGCGCCACCAGGTCATTTCGAACTCAATCGACCTCGACCTGTTTTCCGCGCCCGGCCCGGGCCCGTCGGCCGCCGCCCACAAACATCCGACGCTGATCTACGCCGGCAAGTTCGCGCAGGAGAAGCGCGTCGATTTGCTGGTTGCCGGGCTGCAGAAAGTGCGCGAAACGATCCCTGAGGCCACGCTGTCTCTCGCCGGCCACGGCGACCAACAGGGGAAGCTGAACGAGTTGGCGCAAGCCTTGAACATCAAGGATTCGGTCCATTTCACCGGAACCCTGGACAAGAAACAGCTCGCGCACGCCTACCAGGCCTCGGATATCTTTGTCAGCATGAGCGATTCAGAGGTCCAAAGCGTTTCGCAGATGCAGGCCATGGCCTGTGGCCTGCCGGTCGTCTGCGCCATGCGCAAAGATGGCACGGACAGTGCTTCCCCTGCCGATCAGGGGATAATCCCGGTGGCGCCCAATGCTGTTGATGATTTCGCCAATGCGATCAAGCGGCTAGTGGCAAAGCCGCAGATGCGATCGGAAATGTCGAAACTCGCTGCCTCAGCGATGCAACCCTACTCGATTGCGTCGATCTCCGCGCAATGGGAACTACAATACGCGGAGGTTGCGGAGCGCGCATGAACAAGCCTTTGCGTCACGCGCGGCCAGAGGCCGCTCCGGGGGCAGACGGGGGACAGCCAAAGATGAGTCTCATCGCGCAGCCGCGGGAATACCGAACGCTGTTCATTTCCGATCTCCATCTCGGCACCAAGGGATGCCAGGTCGGCCAGCTTCTCCACTTCCTGGTCAACCATGAAGCCGACACGATTTATCTGGTCGGCGACATCATCGACGGCTGGCAGCTCGACAGCCGCTGGTACTGGCCGGAGCAGCATAACGCCGTCCTCCGCCTGCTGAAGGCCAAGGCCGAAAACGGCAGCCGCGTCGTGTATCTGCCGGGCAACCACGACGAGTTCGTGCGTGCCTACGTCGGCAGCAAGGCGGAGAGCCTGGAGATCCACGAAAGCATCGTGCACGAGGCAGCTGACGGCAAGCGCTATCTCGTCGTGCACGGCGACTGTTTCGATCCGGTTCAGCAGCAGGCCCGCTGGCTGGCCTTCATCGGTGACAACGCCTACGTCTTCGCGCTTGCGGTGAACACCTTCGTCAATGGCATCGGGCGCCGCTTCGGGCTGCCGTACTGGTCATTCTCGAACTGGGCCAAGATGAAGATCAAGGGCGCCGTCAATTTCATCGGTCACTACGAGCAGGAACTGGTCGCCGCGGCGCGCGAGAACAACGTCGACGGGGTAGTCTGCGGGCACATCCACCGCGCCGCCATTCACGACGAGTTCGGATTGCGCTACGTCAACTGCGGGGACTGGGTGGAGAGTTGCACAGCGGTAGTTGAGCACGACGACGGTCGCCTGGAGGTCATTAACTGGGCAAACCTCCGCGAGCCGGAAACCTCCCGGCCGGCCGTCGAGGACGAGGGCGAGAGCGAGCAGGCCATCGCCTGACAGCCAGCGTTGGCGTTCTTCTTGCACGTCGGTCTAGGATGGATCCGCTGAAACGGATTCCGGGGGCGACGGGCGAGATGCCGAGGGTAAATGCCAACTGCCTTCAATGAAATGTTCCTCGCCGGCGGCGGCTGCCGGCCAGGATATGAATTCCTTCGGAGATGGCTGCAATCCACCCCGGACGAACTGCTCTCCCAGCGCCGCGCCGAATCCGAGCTGCTTTTCCGCCGCATCGGCATCACTTTCGCAGTTTACGGCAACGCCGACGCCGAAGAGCGCATTATTCCCTTCGACATCGTGCCGCGCGTGCTCACCAAGGGCGAGTGGGCACGGCTATCGCGAGGCCTTGAGCAGCGCGTCAAGGCGCTGAACGCGTTCCTCGCTGACGTCTATGGCCCCGCCGAGATCATCGCAGCCGGCAAGATCCCGGCCGACCTCATCTATCGCAATCCCTCCTTCCGGCCGGAGATGGTCGGCGTCCGGCTGGCGCACGACATTTACGTTCAGATCGCCGGGATCGATATCGTTCGCGTTGACGATCAGGATTTTTACGCCCTCGAGGACAACGCCCGCACGCCTTCCGGGGTTTCCTACATGCTGGAGAACCGGGAAGTAATGATGCGGCTCTTCCCCGATCTTTTCGCGGTCAACCGCATCGCGCCCGTCGAAAACTATCCGGAAGAACTGCTCGCCACGCTGAAATCGGTCGCGCCCTATTCCGCCCCCGACGATCCGACGGTTGCCCTTCTCACGCCGGGTCCCTTCAACAGCGCCTACTACGAGCACTCGTTCCTGGCCGACAAGCTTGGCATCGAACTGGTCGAGGGCCGCGACCTGCTGGTGCGCGACAACATCGTGCTCATGCGCACGACCGAGGGCCCGAAGCGCGTCGACGTTCTCTACCGGCGCATGGACGACGACTTTCTGGATCCCCTCACATTTCGTCCGGACTCGACTCTGGGTGTCCCTGGACTGATGCACGCCTATCGCTCCGGAAACATCACGCTCGCCAACGCTATGGGCACCGGCGTCGCCGACGACAAGGCCGTCTACTCGTACATGCCGGAGATCGTCCGCTTTTACCTCGGCGAAGAACCGATCCTGAAGAATGTGCCGACCTGGCGCTGCCGCGAACCGGATGCGCTTGCCTACGTGCTGGAGCATCTCGACGAACTGGTGATCAAGGAAGTAGCAGGCTCCGGCGGGTATGGCATGCTGGTCGGACCCGCCGCCGACAAGGCAACGCGAGCAGCTTTTGCCGAGAAGATCAGGGCGGATCCGGCCGAATTCATCGCCCAGCCGACGCTGGCGCTGTCCACCTCACCAACCTTCGTGAATGCCGGCATCGCTCCGCGCCATGTCGATCTCCGCCCCTTCGTCCTTTCCGGCGCCGACAAGGTGCGCATCGTTCCCGGCGGGCTGACAAGGGTGGCCCTGAAGGAGGGCTCGCTGGTGGTCAATTCCAGTCAGGGCGGCGGCACCAAGGACACCTGGGTGCTGGACGCATGACATGCTGAGCCGGACCGCCGACAGCCTGTTCTGGCTGGCGCGCTATGTAGAGCGCGCCGACAACACGGCGCGCATTATCGACGCGACCAGCCGGCTCGCGGCCACGCCGATTTCCTATGTCGGCGAATCTAATGAATGGGAATCCGCGTTGGCTGGCGCCGGCGCACTGTCGGCGTTCAAGGCGAGATACCCCGCGCCGGAGCGCGATCAGGTCATCGATTTCCTCGCATTCGCCGCCGACAATTCGTCAAGCATCAAGAACTGCCTGGGGACGGCCCGTCAGAACGGCCGCGCCGAGCGCACCGCGCTTACCGGCGAGATGTGGGAAGCCATCAACACCGGCTGGCTCGATCTGAAGCGCTTCGACGGAGTGAAAATGGATCGCGACACGCTGACCGAGTTTCTCGGCCGCGTTAAGGAGGCCTGCCTGCGCTTCGACGGCTCCGCCTACCGCACGATGCTGCGCAACGACGCCTATTTCTTCTTGCGCATGGGCGTCTATCTCGAGCGCGCCGATTCTACCGCCCGCATTCTCGACGTAAAATACCACCTGCTGTTGCCGGAGGGCGAGAGGGTGGGCGGCGGCCTCGATTATTTCCAGTGGGCGTCGATCCTGCGCTCGGTATCATCTCTCACCGCCTACCGCTGGGTCTATCACGAGAGCCTCAAGCCCTGGCTGATCGCCGACCTGCTTGTGCTCAACAAGCAGATGCCGCGCTCGCTTGCGAGTTGCTACGAGAATCTCTGCAGCTTCCTCGACGAGGTGTCGCTCGCATACGGTCGCCAGGGGGCGGCGCAGCGCGTCGCCCGCTCTATTCGCACCCGACTGCAGAACGCCACCATCTCCGACATCTTCCAAAAGGAAGGTCTGCACGAATTCCTGACCGGATTTATCGCCGACAACGCCCGCCTCGGCGGCGCCATCGCCGAACAGTATCTGACCTGAGATGCGCCTCCGCATTCGCCACCAGACCGCCTACGCCTACGCCAAGCCGGCGCACCGGGTGATCGAGACCTTGCGGCTCACTCCCCGCGGCCACAACGGTCAGTTTATCGTCGACTGGCGCATCGACGTAGATCATGACTGCCGTCTCGATCAGGTTTCGGACCCGTTCGGCAACACCATGCACAACTTCACCGCGGAAGGACCGCTCGACGGCCTCGTCGTCACCGCCGAGGGCCACATCGAGACCAGCGACACGAACGGCGTTGTCAGCGGACAGGTGGAGCGTTTCCCGCCGCCGGTATTCCTGCGCGATACCGTGCTCACGACATCCGATGCCGCTATCCGCGATTTTGCGCGCAGCGTCGCCGCGAGCGCCGGCAGCAGCCAGCTCGACCTGCTCCATGCCCTGATGGCGGGCATCCGTGAGCGTCTCCGCTTCAATATCAACGCGACCGATACCGGCACTAGCGCCATCGAGGCCTTCAGGATGGGCAGCGGCGTCTGCCAGGACTTCGCTCACGTACTGATCGGCGCGGTCCGTCATCTCGGCCTTCCCGCTCGCTATGTCAGCGGCTATCTCTGCCGTACCGACTACATCGACCAGGAAGCCGGGCATGCTTGGGCTGAGGTGCTGATCGACGCTCTCGGCTGGGTGGGCTTCGACGCCGCCAACGGCATTTGCCCGACGGAAGCCTATGTCCGGCTGGCCGTTGGCCTCGACTATCTCAGTGCCGCGCCGGTGCGCGGCTTCCGCTATGGCGGCGAAGGCGAATCTCTGACGGTGCACGTTGAGGTTGAGAATACAGGCGGGCGCGGCCGTTGAGCATGCGCCGCTTTTTCGATTGCGACTCGATGCAGAACGATCAAAATCGCGCCGCGATTGGACCCTGTGGACGGAATTGGACACGCGCCGTCAATGGTCCACAGGCTGACGCTGCGATGATCGGGGGAATGCCGTGACCTATTGCGTGGGCATCCTTGTCCGCGAGGGCTTGGTGATGATTGCCGACACGCGCACCAACGCGGGTCTCGACAATATTGCCACCTACCGCAAGCTGCATGTCTTCGAAAAGGCGGGCAAGGCGAGCATGGGCATCGCCACGGCCGGCAACCTCGCGGTCACGCAGTCGGCGCTGACTCTGGTTGGCGAGGGCATGAAGAACCCGGAGACCGGCGCGCTCGAAATCCTGACCGACATGCCCAACATGTTCGCCGCGGCAAAGTTCGTCGGCCGGGCGGTGCGCGAGGCGCGTGGCGAGCTCGGCGAGACGATCGAACAGGAGGATCCCGGTGCCTTTCACGTCTCACTGCTGCTCGGTGGCCAGGTCGCCGGCGGGCGGCTCCGCCTGTTCATGATCTATGCAGCCGGGAACTTCATCGAAGCGACACCCGACACCCCTTATCTCCAGATCGGCGAGCACAAATACGGCAAGCCGATCCTCGATCGCTCGGTTACCGAAATGACGACGCTCGACGAGGCGCTGAAGATCGGCCTGATCTCGATGGACTCCACGATCCGCTCCAACCTGAGCGTCGGACTACCGATCGACCTCCTCACCATTCGCCGCAACACCGCCCGGATCGAGTTGAACTACCGCATCGACGCGGCCGAACCCTATTTCCACGATCTTCGCGAGCGCTGGTCGTCGGCCCTGCGGGCGGCCCACAAGGCGATCCCTTCCCCACCCTACAAGTCGCACGTCGTGGAAGCGGCGAAGTGAGCGTCCGGGTCGCTCTGGTCACCGGCGGCGGATCTGGCATCGGAGCGGCCGCTGCCATGGCACTTTCCCGGGCCGGCTACGCCGTTGTCGTCGCCGGTAGACGCGCCGCACCGCTTGACGCCGTCGTCGCCGGGATCGGCAAGAACGCGTTGGCGGTGCCAACCGACATCGCGGACCCGACGTCGGTGGCGGCCCTGTTCGCCCGTACAAAGCAGGCGTTCGGCAGGCTCGACGTTCTCTTCAACAATGCCGGCATGGGTGCGCCGGCTCTGCCGCTCGAGGATATTTCGTTCGCCGATTGGCAGGCGGTCGTAGCCGCCAACCTCACGGGTGCGTTTCTCTGCACGCAAGAGGCGTTCCGCCTGATGAAGGCGCAGTCACCCCGCGGCGGGCGCATCATCAATAACGGATCGATCTCCGCCTACACCCCGCGACCGCTCTCCGCCCCCTATACGGCCACCAAACACGCCATCGCGGGACTGACCAAAGCGACCGCGCTTGATGGCCGGCCGTTCGAGATTGCCTGCGGCGAGATCGACATCGGCAACGCCGCGACCGACATGACCGAGAAGATGACAGCGGGTGTGCTGCAGGCGGACGGAAGCCTCGCCGCCGAGCCTCGCATCGACGTCAAGCACATCGCCGATGCGGTGGTTTACATGGCCGGGCTGCCGCTCGATGCCAACGTTCTCTTCATGACCGTGATGGCAACCGGGATGCCATTCGTCGGGCGCGGCTAGTTCAGCCGAATTTCCGTCGTCAGCGTCCGCACCTCATTGGCGGCGATTAGGCGTCTGTGTGCGACTTTGACCGAATGAAGCGGCCCTTCCAGCTCGCGCTTCCAGAAATCGAGAAACCGCCGCAGCTCGGGAAACAGCGGCGCGAGGTCGTAGCTCTGCCAGACGTAGGTCTGAAGGAGCGCAGGGTGATCCGGTAGGCGATAGAGAATATTCGCCGTCGTCAGGCCGTAGCCTTCCAGACGCCGTTTGAAATCGAATGCAGCGGTCATGGCGCCCGACACCTTCGCCAGAAGGTTCTCTCGCCACGCTCGCTATTGCAAATGTAAAATTGCAGAAAAGTCCATGGAATCAACCGATTGGCAGCATCCAGCCGCGGCTGCTACCAGATCAGCGGGCCGGCACGCCCGGGTGAGCCGCCGCCATGTTGGAGCGGTGCAGCTTGTCGCGAAGACTGCGCTCGATGGCCAGTTCGATGGCGTCCTGCAGGTCGTCGTGATTGTCGAGCAGGCGGTAGAGGCGTACCGCATCGAAGCCCAGGTAGCGAACCGACGTCGCGCACACGGCATCCGCCGTCGCCACGTCGCCAGTCGAAAGACCGGCCTCGCCGATCAGCGTTCCCGGCCCGCTGTTGCCCACCTTCTTGCCGTCGACAACGATGTCGACCTCGCCGCGCGCAATGAAGCAGAGTTCCGCGATGCGCTCGCCCGCGTGAGTAAGCACGGTGCCGGGTACGACTTCCCGCCAACTCCCGACCGAAAGCAGCAGCCGCACCTGGCCCGCGCTCAACTCGGGGACGACGCGCTGATGAAACATCTCCTCATCGCGGCCGAGGGGCGCACCGAAGCGCCATCCCGTCGCGAAGCCAATTCGCAGCACGGCCACGATGGCGAGCAGAATCCACCAGAACAGGCTGCCGGGATCGTAGGCGACGGAAGACGACCCGACGATGCCGACGATGCTGGCCGCAAGCGCCAGCCAGCGCACGAATCCGATGGTCGGCATGGCGATCGCAGCTACCACCAGGAACATGGCGATGTGCCTCAGCAGCATACCGGGGTCGAGAATTTGGGTCAGCCAGAGCGACATTGGCGCCACCATACGCAATTCGAGCGCCATGTGCGACCGGGATAGCATTCAACGCCCCCGTCGCGAAATGCCGTCACCCCGGTCTTCCGCCGATCGCCGCCAGCGCCTCGGGCGTATCCACGTCGAGCGCCACCTGTGAACCGATCGCGACTTCCGTGACCGCCTCGCGGTGCCCGTCGATGAGACGCCGCCCTCCCGAATCGCCGGTCATCGTCGCGAGTTCGGCCAAAAAGCGGCGCGACCACAGGACCGGATTCCCGCGCCGCCCGTCCGATGTGGGCACGATGATCCGATCAGGCGCGAACGCCGCGATCAGCCGGTCGACGATCGCCGAAGTCACTTCGGGCATGTCGGCAAGCAGGATGACGATTCCGTCTGCATTCGCGGGCACCGACGCCAGCCCGGCGGCAAGCGACGTGGCGAGACCTGACGCATGGTCGGGATTATGGACGGTCGCAACGGCCAGGCCCGCCAGCGCCGCCTCGACCTCGGCCGGCCGATGGCCGGTGACAACTGCTACCGTCGATGCCCGGCTGCCGAGAGCCGCTTCCGCCGCGATCCGCACCAGCGGTTTGCCGCCGACCGTGGCGACCAGCTTGTTGGCGCCCATGCGCCGCGATGACCCGGCAGCCAGCACGAGAGCCGCGATGTTCGGTTCGGGGGCAGCCGAACGCGGCTGCGGCCGCGCGGGAATCTCCTTGAGCAGACCGCCCACACCCATGGCCGCAATGTCCGTCGATGTAACGTCGATGCCGGCCAGCAAGCGCTGGATGATCCAGTCGAAGCCGTTCTCCTTCGGGCTCCGCGCGCATCCGGGAGCGCCCACCACCGGCTTCCCGTGCAGCTCGCCGAGCACCAGCAGGTTTCCTGGATCGACCGGCATGCCGAAACGGACGACACTTCCGCCGGCCAGCCGGATGCCAGCCGGAATGACATCGCCGTCATCAACCACGGCCGAAGCGCCGAAGACGATAAAAAGCTCAGCGCCCCGGCGCGTCTGGTCGACGAGTGCAGCCGCGACTGCGCCGGCATCGTGCGCCACGCGATCTTCACGCAGGACCGTCGCCCCCGCCGGAAGCAACCGGGCGTCGAGCAGCCTCCGCGTCTTGTCCATGACCGAGCGTTTGAGCGACGGCAGTTCCGTTGCTACCAAACCGACGCGAAGCGGACGAAAGGCGGCGACCCGGATCGCCTTGGAGCCCGCCACGGCGGCGAGCGTGTCAGCGAGCACGGCGAACGGGATTATCTTGACGGTTGCCACCATTTGGCCAGCACTCACGGCTGCGTATTCGGGCAGCGTGGCGACGGTAATCGCCGGATCGACGCGATTCACCTGGTCGATGCGCGCCCGGTCGACCACCAGCACACCGTTCGCGTCAGCGATAAGATTGGCCCGTCCAGTGAACGGCCGGTCGACGCGCACGCCCTCATCCACCAGGGCGACCGCGACAGCCGCCGCCGCAGCATCTTCCGACACATCATCGGCGTCAAAGCGTGCAACGATCACCGTCGCTACGCCGGCGTCCCGCAAGCGACCGACGTGAGCGGCGGTCAACAGCGTGCCCTTTCGAATGGCGCCGCCCGCCAGGCGCACCGAATGGGCCAGGACAGCGCCTGCCGCGTCTCCGACCGCCACTGGCCCGAATTTCACGCCGCAGCCTCTTTGGTCGCCACGCCACGGCTGCGCAACACTCCGATAATCTCGGCAAGGACCGCCACTGCGATCTCGGCCGGCGATTGCGCCCCGATGGCCAAGCCGATCGGAGCGCGGATGCGGGACAAGCTCGCCTCGTCGACGCCAAGCGCACGGAGCCGGTCGAGCCGCTTGGCGTGGGTCTTCCGGCTTCCGAGGGCGCCGACATAGAAGCAGCCGGCGCGGAGCGCCGCCGACAGCGCAGTGTCGTCTATCTTCGGATCGTGGCTAAGGGCCGCCACCGCCGTGAACGGGTCAAGCGCCAGTCGTGGCAGGACATCCTGCGGCCATTCCGCCAGCAGCGTCGCATCGGGAAACCGGTCTGGAGAAGCGAAAGCCGTACGCGGATCGACGATGGTGATGTCGAAGCCCGCGACCTTCGCCATGGGCGCCAGCGCCTGGCTGATGTGGACGGCGCCGATGACGACCAAACGCGGCGGCGGGAGGTGGACGGTGAGGAAGAGGTCGGCGCCGGCGACCATGCCGGATACGCCGGAGACAAATCGACGCCCGAGTTCAGCCTCGACGGGATCGCCGTCGTAACCTTCACTTTCCACAACCACGCGGGTATGGCCGCTGGCCAGGTCGGTTACCACGATCGCCGCTTCCCGCTGGTGACGCGCGGCGTTCAGCCGACTGAGCACATCGAGCTTCATGCCAGCTTCTCGACGTACACTTTTATGCGACCGCCGCACGAAAGGCCGACGCGCCACGCAGTTTCGTCGGCCACGCCAAACTCCAGCATCTTCGGCTTGTCGCTGGCGATCACGTCGAGAGCTTCCTCGACCACAGCACCCTCAACGCAGCCACCCGATACCGACCCCTGGAAATTGCCGGCGTCGTCGATAACGAGATGGCTTCCGACAGGGCGCGGCGCCGAGCCCCAGGTTTCCACCACCGTGGCGATCGCCACGTCGCGACCGGCCTTTTTCCAGGCTTCCGCCGCGGCAAGAACATCAAGATCACGCGCGCCGTCGGCCATGACCTTCCTCCGCTCCATCGACATGGTCACGCGAATATAACGCGCGTCGCCGGTCGGCAAAGCAAGAGGTCAGGTCGGGCCCGCTTCGTGGGACACGCGCCAGATCGTCCCGCTACCGTCTTCGGTGACGAATAGCGATCCATCCCTGCCTATGGTGACACCAACGGGTCGGCCCCAGACCTGATCGGCGGAGAGCACGAAGCCGGTCATGAAGTCATCGTATTCACCCGTCGGCTTGCCGTCCTTGAAGACGAGGCGAACCACCTTGTATCCGGTGCGCGCGCCGCGGTTCCACGAACCATGCAGCGTCACGAAGGCATCGCCCTTGTAGCCGGCGGGAAACATTTCGCCGTCGTAGAAGACAATACCCAAGGGAGCCGAGTGCGCCTGGATCAACACGTCGGGCGTCGCCACCTTGCCGGCGAGATCAGGGCGCTGACCCCTGAGCGGCGCCCGTGGGTCCTCGTGATTGCCGATGTAATACCAGGGCCAGCCGTAGAAGGCGCCCGCCGCGACATGGGTGGCGTAGTCGGGAGGCACGTTGTCGCCGAGTTCGTCGCGCTCATTGGTGACGCACCAAGGCTCGCCGGTCGCCGGCTGGATGGCGAGGCCGGAGCAATTGCGGATACCGGTGGCATAGACCTGCTTGTCCTTGCCATCGGGGGTGAAGGAGAGGACGTCCGCCCGATCCTCCTCCGGTCCCCACATCGCGCCCGGCGCATGGCTCACTGCCCATGTCGCGATGCCGCCCTTGGGCGAGTCCTTGACGTCATCCCCGATGTTCGAGTTAGACCCGACCGAAACCAGAAGCCGGCTACCATCCGGCGTGAAGGCCAAGTCGCGCGTCCAGTGGTAACCCGCCGGCAACGAGGCAACGACGGTTTCGGCACCGCCGGTCGCCTTGAGGTCGCCGCTCCGATAGGGATAACGCAAGACACTGCCGGTATTGGCGACATACACCCAGCGGGGATCAGGGCCGGGCGGGTAAAACGCAATGCCGTACGGCTGGTTGAGACCATCGGCGAAAACGGAATCCTCGCTCGGTTTGGCGGACCCGGCCGCGATACGCAGCACATGGACCGTATTGGCGGCGCTATCGGCAACGAAGAGATCGCCATTCGGTGCCGTGCGGATGACGCGCGGCTGCTGGTAGCCGGTCGCGACCCGTTGCACGCTGAAGCCGGCGGCGACTTTCGGTGCCGCTCCGGCCGGCATCGGAACCAACCCGGGCGCGTTGCTGGCGGACGTGGTCTGGAATGGCGCCGGCAGGTCATTGGGTCGGATCAGCCGGCGAATCCCCGGCACACTCTGCTGCCAGGTGCCGAAGGCAGCTTGCCCCGTGAGGAGCGGGCCCGAGGGAACTCCGGAGTCCGCCAGCGACACACCGGGCATCGCCGCCGCCACCGCGGAGCCGAACGCCAGTAGGAAAATGCCGCGCATTACAGCTCCTCGTGCAAATACCGCCTCGCTTGTCCACATAGACCCGGCGCGTCGTCCATCAAGCCGTCGCCGCTTGCGGTCCCGGCGGGCAGACGGATACGATCAACGCCCCATGCGGTGCCTCCACGATGTCTGAAATCGAACCCCACCCGAATCCCGGCGAACTCCTCGTCTGGTACGGCGAGATGGGTGTTGAGACCGCACTGGCGGAGACGGCCGTCGATCGGCTCGCTGGGCGCCCGTCGAACGAAGCTCCGCCGCGAGATGCGACCATCCCCCCGACTCCCACCGAGCGCCGGCCGAGCCTGGCAGACCTTGCCTCCCGCACCTTGATCGTGCCCGCGGCGCAGCCTGCCGCCCCGCTGGAGGAAACCGAGCGCGCCGCCCGATCTGCCGCGCAAGCCTGTGCCAGTCTCGATGAGCTGCGGCAGGCACTCGACCGCTTCGAGGGCTGCGCACTCCGTAAGACCGCGACGCAACTCGTCTTCGCCGACGGCAACCCGGCTGCGCGCGTCATGTTCGTCGGCGAGGCACCCGGTCGCGAAGAGGACATTCAGGGCGTGCCCTTCGTCGGGCGATCGGGCCAACTCCTCGACCGCATGCTTTCCGCCATCGGCCTCGAGCGGACATCGGTCTATATCGCCAACGTCGTGCCGTGGCGCCCGCCTGGCAACCGAACGCCGACACCCCAGGAGACCGCCGCCTGCCGCCCTTTCATCGCGCGGCAGATCGAACTCGCCGATCCCGACTTTCTCGTCTGCATGGGTGCCCCCGCCGCCGCCGAACTACTGAACAACACGCAGGGCATCCTCAAGTTTCGTGGCCAGTGGCGCGACTTCGACACGGGCAGCCGCACGATCCGTGCGATGGCGACGCTTCATCCGGCCTACCTCCTCCGTCAGCCGCTGCAGAAACGCCTCGCCTGGCGCGACTTCCTGCTTCTCAAGGAAGCACTCGACGCCTGATGGCGCTCCGGTTCGCGGCGGCGGCAGGTCTTGCCCGAAAGAGTGAACAGGGCGCGCTCGGCCGCGGTTGTCTTGGTTGCGGCAGCTTGATAAGCCTGTTGGATCAGGCGGGTCCAACGGCACAAAAGATGCTTCCGCCTGATGGACAACGATCGGGCGACAGGGGACACCGCCGATGCAATACCTTGTCCAGCAGCTCATCAATGGGCTGGCGCTTGGCTCTATTTATGGGCTGATCGCCATCGGCTACACGATGGTCTACGGGATCATCGGCATGGTGAACTTCGCCCATGGCGATGTGTTCATGGTGTCGGCCTTCATCGCGCTCATCGTCTATCTCGTTTTCACGACATGGCTGGGCATTTCGTCGGTCGCCATCACCCTTCTGGTGATGCTGGTCGTCGCCATGGTCCTGACCGGCCTCTGGAACTGGACCATCGAGAAGATCGCCTATCGCCCGTTGCGCGGATCGTTCCGCCTGGCCCCGCTTATCTCGGCCATCGGGATGTCCATCGTGCTGTCGAATTTCGTGCAGGTGGTGCAGGGCCCGCGCAACAAGTCGATCCCGCCGCTGGTGCGCGATGTGATTACGCTGCATCAGGGCAGCGGCTATCCCCTGACCATTTCGGTAAAGCAGATCATCGTCACGCTGGTCACCGCCGTGCTACTTGCCGCCTTCTGGGTGCTCGTCCAGAAGACCGCGCTCGGCCGCGCCCAGCGCGCCTGTGAACAGGATCGCCGCATGGCGGCGCTGGTTGGCATCGACGTAGACCGCACGATCTCGCTGACCTTCGTGATGGGCGCCGCCCTCGCCGCGGTCGCCGGCACCATGTACCTCATGTACTACGGCGTCGTGAACTTCGCCGATGGCTTCCAGCCCGGAATCAAGGCATTCACCGCCGCGGTGCTCGGTGGCATCGGTTCCCTCCCCGGTGCGGTTCTGGGAGGTCTCCTCATCGGGATGATAGAGGCCTTGTGGTCGGCCTATTTCTCCATCGATTACAAGGATGTAGCCGCCTTCTCGATCCTCGTTATCGTGCTCATCTTCATGCCTCAGGGAATTCTCGGCCGGCCTGACGTGGAGAAGGTCTAGTGGCCCCGGTGGACGCTGCGGTCGAGACAAGTCCGGAAGGCGCACAGATCGAGGACGAGCAGCGCATCGCCGCTGCCCCCGGCGAAATCGCCCCGCCCCCGCCGGAGCAGACCAAACTCGCTCGCGGGTTGCGGCAGGGTGTTCTCGCGGGCGCCGTCTCGCTCGCCATGTTCGCCCCGCTGATCGGCCTGCAGACCACCGAGAACATCGACAACCAGCTCATCCTCAAGACGCGCTGGCCGTTGCTGATCATCATCGTCATCGTCGTGGCGATCGGCCGCTTTGCAATGATCGTCTTTTTTGCGCCGTGGCTCGCCCAACGGCGCCTGCAGGTGGTTGCAGTTCCGCCGGTGTCGCGCTGGACAACGATGAAGCGCTACTTCGTTCCGATCGCCATCGCTTTGCTTGTCGCTTATCCGCCCATCGTCCTCGGGCTCTCCGGCATCCAGGGTTCGCTGAAATGGGTTGATAACTTCGGCATCCAGATTCTCATCTATGTAATGCTCGCCTGGGGCCTGAACGTAGTGGTCGGTTTTGCCGGGCTGCTCGACCTCGGGTACGTGGCCTTCTACGCGGTCGGTGCATACTCCTATTCGTTGCTGGCGACGCATTTCGGCCTGTCGTTCTGGGTTCTCCTGCCGCTCGCCGGCCTGTTCTCGGCAAGCTGGGGCATCATCCTCGGCTTCCCGGTGCTGCGTCTGCGCGGCGACTACCTCGCGATCGTCACGCTTGCCTTCGGCGAGATCATCCGGCTCATCCTCGTCAACTGGCGCGAAGTAACCAACGGCGGCTTCGGCATCACCTCGATTCCGAAAGTGACGTTCTTTGGTATTCCATTCAACGGCTCCGACCAGGGCTTCGCTTCGTTATTCGGACTCCCGCCCAGCTCCGCCTACTACAAGATTTTCCTCTATTACCTGATCCTCGCGTTGGCGATGTTCACGGCCGTCGTCACGACCCGATTGCGGCGGCTCCCGATCGGACGGGCGTGGGAGTCGCTTCGCGAAGACGAAATCGCGTGTCGTTCGCTTGGCATCAACACCACCAACACCAAGCTCACCGCCTTTGCCATCGGCGCGATGTTCGGCGGTTTCGCCGGCTCGTTCTTCGCCGCGCGTCAGGGATTCGTCAGCCCGGAGTCCTTCACGTTCCTGGAATCGGCGCTCATCATCGCCATCGTCGTTCTCGGCGGTATGGGCTCCATGGTCGGCATCGCCATCGCTGCTACCGTGATGATCGGCGGCATCGAGATCCTGCGCGAGTTGACCTTCCTGAAGTCGATCTTCGGTCCAAACTTCGAACCCACCCAGTATCGGATGCTGCTCTTCGGGCTGGCCATGGTCGGGGTCATGCTGTGGCGGCCCCGTGGCTTCGTCGGCACCAGGAAACCGACAGTCTTCCTGGGCCGGCAGAAAAACGTCTCTGCGGATATGGCGCGCGAGGGACATGGCTGACGTGGACCCTTCCCCGGCCATGACCGGCGATGACAGGATTGTCAGCGTCGAACACCTGACCATGCGGTTCGGCGGGCTGATTGCCATCAACGACGTTTCGTTTCAGGCCCGCCGCGGCCAGATCACCGCACTGATCGGCCCGAACGGCGCCGGCAAAACGACCGTCTTCAACTGCGTCACCGGCTTCTACAAGCCGACCGAAGGCATGATCACGCTGCGCCAGAAAGGCGGCCGCGAATTCCTGCTCGAGCGGATGCCCGATTTCAAGATCGCCGCCAAGGCCAAGGTCGCCCGCACTTTCCAGAACATCCGCCTGTTCGGCGGCATGACCGTGCTCGAGAACCTGCTTGTTGCACAGCACAACACGCTGATGATCGCCTCCGGCATGAGCGTCTTGGGGCTGCTCGGGTTTCCGTCCTTCCGCCGCGCGGAGGACGAGGCAATCGAAAAAGCCCGCTTGTGGCTTGAGGAGATCCATCTCCTCGACCGCGCCGACGATCCGGCCGCCGATCTCCCCTATGGGGCGCAGCGGCGGCTCGAGATCGCCCGCGCCATGTGTACCAACCCCGAGCTCCTCTGCCTCGACGAGCCCGCCGCCGGGCTCAACCCGCGGGAGTCGGCGGCCCTGAATGAACTGCTGCTCCGCATCCGCAACCACTACCGGACCTCGGTGCTCCTCATCGAGCATGACATGTCGGTGGTCATGGGGATTTCCGACCACGTCGTGGTTCTCGAATACGGCATCAAGATCGCCGACGGCACGGCCGGCGAGGTCCGCGACGATCCCAAGGTGATCGCCGCATACCTCGGCGTCGAGGACGAAGAGGTCGAACTCGTCGAAACGGATCTTGAGAAGTTGGAGCGCCGCGGATGAGCGCACCGCAGCCGCTCCTCGCCGTCCGCGGCGTGACCACTTTCTACGGCAAGATTCAGGCGCTGCGTGGCATCGACCTCGATGTCAACGACGGGGAGATTGTCGCGTTGATCGGCGCCAACGGCGCCGGCAAGTCCACGCTGATGATGACGATCTGCGGCAATCCGGCCGCGCGCGACGGTTCGATCGTATACAACGGCCGCGACATCACCCGCCTCTCCACCCACGAGATCGCCCGACTGCGCGTCGCCCAGTCGCCGGAGGGCCGGCGCATCTTCCCGCGCATGACCGTTCTCGAAAACCTGCAGATGGGGGCTTCCCTCGACAAGCTTGCGCATTTTGCCGACGACAGCGAGCGCGTGTTCCATTTGTTCCCGCGCCTGAAGGAGCGTCTGCACCAACGCGGCGGCACCTTGTCGGGCGGCGAGCAGCAGATGCTTGCCATCGGCCGCGCTCTGATGGCGCGCCCTCGCCTGCTGCTTCTCGACGAGCCGTCGCTGGGTCTCGCGCCACTCGTCGTGCGTCAGATCTTCGATGTCATCCGCGCCCTCAATCGCGATGAGAAGCTGACGGTGTTCGTCGTCGAGCAGAACGCCTATCACGCACTCCGTCTGGCGCACCGAGGCTACGTCATGGTCAACGGCCAGGTCACCATGAGCGGTACCGGCCGCGAGCTCCTCGAAAAGCCGGAGGTGCGTGCCGCCTACCTCGAAGGCGGCCGGCACTAGGGGAGCAAATGCAGGGCATCATCTGGGAAACAAATATCGGGGTGTTCCTGCTGGTCACCATTTTCCTCGCCGGCGGCGCTGGATACATGAGCGGCAGATCGGTTGCATTGACATGGCGGCCGTTCGCCTTCGTCCTGCTCTACGCGGCGGCTCTCGCCTGCGCCGCGCGCTTCTTTAACGCCGCGCTTTTCCGGGGGACGCTTCTTTCCCTGCACTATTGGATAATCGACTATGTTTTCATCCTCGCGATCACCGCGCTGGGCTTCCGCCTTACCCGAACTACGCAGATGGTCAGCCAGTATTCGTGGCTCTATGAGCGCATCAACCCGTTCTTCTGGCGTGCAAAACCCAAGGCACCGGCCTGACCCGTGCCGCGACGCGGCTCCGCCGCATTGCGCCAAACAGCCCCGCGGGCTACGTTGCGACAGCGTTGGAGCCTGACTCCAACGACTGACCTTCAGAAAATCTGACAGTTGCCAGGGGAGTATCATTGATGAACAGAGTAGTGACGGCAGGCTTGGCCCTGTCGCTCGGGCTCGCTCTCGCGGGCGTTGCCAAGGCCGACATTCTGATCGGCGTGGCTGGACCGTTTACGGGCCCCAACGCAGCCTTCGGCGAGCAATTGCAGAAGGGCGCTCAGCAGGCCGCCGATGACATCAACGCCGCCGGCGGTGTGCTCGGACAGCAGATCAAGCTCGAATTCGGCGACGACGCTTCGGATGCGAAGCAGGGCGTCTCGGTTGCCAACAAGTTCGCTGGCGACGGAGTCAAGTACGTCGACGGCCACTTCAACTCCGGTGTCACCATTCCGGCCTCGGAAGTCTATGCGGACAACGGCATGCTCTTCGTAACGCCGTCCGCCACCAACCCGAAAGTCACTGAGCGTGGCCTGTGGGACGCCTTCCGTACCTGCGGCCGTGACGACCAGCAGGGCAAGGTCGCCGGTGCCTACATTCTTGACAAGTACAAGGGCAAGAACGTCGCCGTCCTCCACGACAAGACCCCGTACGGCCAGGGCCTCGCCGATGCGACCAAGGGCGTCATCAACGCCGGCGGCGTGACCGAAGTGATGTACGAAGGCATCAACGTCGGCGACAAGGATTTCTCGGCGCTGATCTCCAAGATGAAGGAAGCCAAGATCGACCTGATCTACTTCGGCGGCCTGCACACCGAAGCCGGCGCCATCGTGCGTCAGGCGGCGGACGCCGGTCTGAAGGCGCAATTCATGTCGGGTGACGGCATCGTGTCGAGCGAGTTCGCGTCGGAGGCCGGTCCGGCGGCTGAAGGTGTTCTCAACACCTTCGCGCCCGAGCCGCGCGACAAGCCCGAAGCCAAGGACATCGTCGCGAAGTTCCGCGCCGCTGGCTATGAGCCCGAGGCGTACACGCTCTACAGCTACTCGGCGATCCAGGTGATTGCCCAGGGCATCACCAAGGCCGGCAGTGCCGACGACGCCAAGAAGGTCGCCGCCGCTCTTCATGCGGCCGGTCCATGGAAGACGGTGCTGGGCGATACCAGCTTCGACGCCAAGGGCGACCTGACGAAGATCGATTACGTCATGTACGTCTGGAAGAAGGGCACCGACGGAAAGATCAACTACGTCGAGATGAAGTAAATCACGACCTGACTCACGATGAGGCCCGCCCCTTGGGCGGGCCTTTTTCTTTGGCAGGTTGCGGAAGCCGCCGAGGAACCGCATCTTGCGGCACCGCTGCCGGAATCGCCTCGATGCGTCTCCCCACTCTTGCCGTAGCCGTCCTGACCTGCTCGCTGGCACAACCCGCGCTTGCCGATATTGCCATCGGCGTCGCTGGCCCGATGTCGGGAGCCTTCGCCGTGTTGGGCGCACAGGTGCGCGCCGGCGCCGAGACAGCCATCGCTGACGTCAACACCGCCGGCGGCGTCCTCGGGCAGCACCTTGTCCTGGAGGTCGCCGACGATGCGTGCGACGCCAAGCAGGCCATTACCGCGGCCGGGGAACTCACGGCGAAGAAGGTAGCCCTCGTCGTCGGCCACCTTTGCTCCAGCGCCTCGATCCCGGCCTCCGCGATCTACTTCGACGCCGGCGTCATTCAGATATCGCCGGCCTCGACTAACCCCGCTTACACCGACAACCGCCCCGGCGCTGGCACATTCCGGGTTTGCGGCCGTGACGACGAACAGGGAGAAATTGCGGGCGCCTTCCTCGCCAACCGCTTCCCCCGCAAAAACATCGCGATCGTCGACGACAAGAGCCCCTACGGCAAAGGTCTCGCCGACCAGACTCGCAAGTCCTTCAACGCAGCGGGCGGCAAGGAAGTGTTCGACGACGAGTACACGCCCGGCGCTAGGGACTACACCGCTCTCGTCTCGCGGCTGAAGGCCGCCGACGCCGAGGTGACGTATGTCGGGGGCTACGCCGCCGACGCCGGCCTGCTCGCCCGCCAGATGAAGGATCAGGGCATGACAACCGTCATGATCGGCGGCGACGCTCTCGCCACCGAGGACTTTCTCAAGGCCGCCGGCGACGCCGGCGATGGAACCTTCATGACGTTCCCGCCGGACGCGCGCAAGAACCCCGAGAACGCCGCGCTGGTCGATCGCTTTCGCAAACAGGGCGTCGAGCCGGAGGGCTATACGCTCAACGCCTACGCCGCCGTTCAGGTGTGGGCAGCGGCCGCCACCAGCGCCGCTTCGACCGCCTTCAACAAAGTCGCGCCCGCAATCGCCGCCGGCGATTTCACGACGGCGCTGGGCAATCTGAAGTTCGACGCCAAAGGCGATCTCAGCAATCCCGGTTACGTTTTCTACCAATGGAAGAACGGCGACTTCCGCGCGCTCACACCGTAGTCGATTTGTCGGTGCGCGCCGGGAATTGCCTGCCTTCCGCCCTCATGTTACGCCCCGCCCCATGGCCAATCCGATCCTGATCGCGCCTTCCATCCTTTCGGCCGACTTCGCACGCCTGGGCGAGGAAGTAAGAGCGGTCGACGCTGCCGGTGCCGATTGGATTCACCTCGACGTGATGGACGGCCACTTCGTTCCCAACATTACCATCGGGCCCGGGGTGGTGCAGGCGATCCGCCCGCACACCAGGAAGCCGCTCGACGTGCATCTGATGATCGCCCCGGCGGATCCATACCTGGCCGCCTTTGCCAATGCCGGAGCCGATCGCATCACGGTCCATGTCGAGGCCGAGGCCAATATAGGCAAGACGCTCGTCGCCATCCGCGCGCTCGGCAAGAAGGCCGGCGTCACGCTGAAGCCCGGCACGCCGATCGCCGCGATCGCCAATCTGCTCGATCTCGTCGACCTTGTGCTGGTGATGAGCGTCGAGCCGGGCTTCGGCGGGCAGCCCTTCATGCCCGCCGCCCTCGGCCGGATTGCGGCGGTTCGCGCCCTCCTCGGCCAGCGCAATGCGCTGATCGAGGTGGACGGCGGTATCACTCCGCAGAACGCCGCATCGGTCGCTCGTGCCGGCGCCAGCGTGCTGGTCGCCGGCTCGGCTGTCTTCCGCGGCGACTATGCCGCCGACATTGCGGCACTGCGCCAGGCAGCGGTGGGAGACGCCTGATCTCCCGGCGATTGTGATGCCCCCTGCCCTCTGCTAGACCGCGCCCGGCAAATTCCGACAGCAGGCGGTTGAAATGATTCCGCGCTATTCGCGTCCCGAAATGGCGGCGATCTGGTCGCCGGAGACGAAATACCGGATCTGGTTCGAGATCGAGGCACATGCGCTGGATGCTATGGCCAAGATCGGCGCCGTTCCTAAGTCGGCCGCCAAGGCAGTCCGCAGCAAGGGTGACAAGGCGAACTTCGACATCGCCCGCATTGATGAGATTGAACGCGAGACGAAGCATGACGTCATCGCGTTCCTGACCCACGTCGCCGAGATCGTCGGTCCGGAGGCGCGCTACCTGCACCAGGGGCTGACCTCCTCCGACGTCCTCGACACCTGCTTCAGCGTGCAGCTGACCCGAGCCGCCGATCTGCTGATGGCCGACATCGACGCGCTGCTCACCGCGCTTCGCCGCCGCGCCCTGGAACACAAGAACACCATCACCATTGGCCGCAGCCACGGCATTCACGCCGAGCCGACGACCTTCGGGCTGAAGCTCGCCTTCGCTTATGCGGAGTTCGCGCGCGCCCGTCGCCGACTTCACGCGGCACGCGAGGAAGTAGCGACCGCCGCGATATCCGGCGCTGTCGGCACCTTCGCCAACGTCGACCCTCGGGTCGAGGAGCAAGTCGCCCGCGCGCTCGGCCTGCGCCCGGAGCCTATCTCGACGCAGGTCATTCCCCGCGACCGCCATGCCATGTTCTTTGCAACGCTGGGGGTCGTCGCCTCGTCGGTCGAGCGTCTGGCGACCGAGATCCGCCACCTGCAGCGCAGCGAGGTACGCGAAGCGGAGGAGTTTTTCTCGCCCGGCCAGAAAGGCTCATCGGCTATGCCGCACAAGCGCAACCCGGTGCTCTCCGAGAATCTGACCGGCCTCGCCCGGCTCGTGCGCGGGATGGTCCAGCCCGCAATGGAAGACGTGGCGCTGTGGCATGAGCGCGATATCTCGCATTCCTCCGTTGAGCGCGTCATTGGCCCCGACGCAACCATCGCGCTCGATTTTGCGCTTTCGCGTCTCGCCAGCCTGATTGACAAGCTGGTCGTCTATCCGGAGCGCATGCGCGCCAATCTCGATCAGCTGGGTGGCCTCGTCCATTCCCAACGGGTCATGCTGGCGCTGGTGGAAAAAGGCATGAGCCGGGAGGATGCCTACGAGGCGGTCCAGCGCAACGCGATGCCGGCATGGTCCGGCAAAGGCGACTTTGCCGCGCTGCTGAAGAAGGATACGGGCGTCACGGCGCGCCTGAAGCCGTCCGAGATCGACACATTTTTCGACCTCGGCTACCACCTCAAGAACGTGGACGCGATCTTCCATCGCGTTTTCGGCCTTGAGTTCGCGCCCGGGAAGCCACGCCGCAAAGGCTGAGTTCGCGCCTCCCTGTCGCCGGTGACATCGTCCGGGGCGCACGTTTATTTGCGCGCCATCTCCTTGAGCGAGTTGACGGTTGTCGCGAGGGACAGGGTCAGTACGAGCCGGTCCGCTGTCGGCCCCGCCTGATAGCGCGCGTCAAGCGTCACCGGCTCGGTAGGATTCCACGACACGCCGACGTTCCATGGCACGAAGCTCGGATCGTCGCCGGTAACCCAGGCCAACGGCGCCGGACAGCTTGATGTTGTGCGGCAGAGCGTATGCCGCGTGCAGTTCGGAATACGTCGCATTGGTCTGCGCCCGATTAACGTAGAGTTTGGGCGCCCAGCGTAAGCGGTTCGGTCGGGTTGAACTTCCCTTCACGTAAACTTCACCCGACGGATCGGCAAAGAGGTCGTTGCTGTAGATGTACTGCACATAACCCAGATCGAGTGACACGGGTCCGATCGTCGGTCGAAAGCCGATCGACAGATCGTTCTCCCAATCCGGGACGCCGCCGGAACTGACGTTCGAGCCCCAATAGCCGACATAGAGATTCTTGACGTCGAGTTCGGCGAAGGGCTGGAACGCGGCTTGGTGATCGCTTTGCGTCGCGCCGCGCGAAATATAGTCGCCCGTCAACGCCGCGCCGAATGCCACGTCAAACAACGGCTCGGCGGCAGCCTGGTTGGCGGCCTCCGCCGCACTTGCGCCCGACACCAGGCAAATGGCGAGCAGACCCCCAACGCCCGCGAACACGCTCTCTGAAAAATTCGCACCCATCCCTGCCCCCGACTTTCGATTTGAAACGCCGGCGCACTATTGGAGGAACGAACAATAACACAAGAATAAATGTGTAGTTTTGAGTAGTTACATATCCAAGCTGGCAGAAGATTGGGGCATTCCAAAGAAGAAATTACGGGCGACGAATATTGTTTCTACCTGAGCGCGTCCAGCATCGCGGTCGCGCCCGCGGCCAGGTACGCTTGATCGCTTCCCAGCGCCAGAAAGCGGCAACCAAGATCGCGGCAAACCTTCGCCCGGCGCGGGTTGGGCACATACGCCCCGGCAACTTTGCCCGTCGCCTCCGCAGCCTGGGATATACGCCGGATGACCGGACCGAGATCGTCGGCATCGGGCGCGATCCTCGCGCCTCTGGACAACGTCACGGAAAGGTCCGAGGGACCGATGAAGACGCCGTCCACGCCCGCGACGACCAGGATGTCCTCGAGAGCTGCAAGCGCCTCCACCGTCTCGATCATGGCGAAGGCAAAAGTCTCGGCGTTGCTCGTCGACAGCTGCGCCGCCGGCGCCTTCCCGGAAAGCACCATGGCGCGGTTCGGCCCCCAACTCCGTTCTCCAATCGGGGGGTATTTCATTGCGGCAACGAAGGCGCGTGCGTCGGCCACGGAGTTGATCATGGGCGCGATAACCGCCTGAGCCCCCATGTCGAGTGCGCGGCTGGCAAAAGCGTTGTCGCTGATAGGCACGCGGACGACCGCCGGCTTGCCGGCCGCCGTGACGGAACCGATGCTTTGCTGAATCGAGCGCGTGTCGTGCAGCCCGTGCTGCATGTCGAGCGTAACGCAATCGAAGCCGAGACGCGCGATCGCCTCCGCCACCAGCGGCTCCGGGATCGCCGACCACGCAGAGATCAAAGTCTCGCCAGCCCGCAACCGCGCTGCCAGCGAAGCCGTTGCCATCGGATCAGATTTCGCCCGCGATTTGCGTCATGGCCGTCTGCATCATCTCGTCCATGGTGCGCCGGATCTGATGATCGGACTGCTGCACGCCGGCGGCGTCGAAATCGCGACGAATCTTGGCAAAAACATCGCTGTCGCCGGCCTTTTCGAAGTCGGCGGCAATCACCGCCTTGGCGTAGGCATCGGCGTCCGCTCCGGTTTTTCCGAGAAGCCCCGCCGCCCACAGCCCGACGAGCTTGTTCCGCCGCGCCTCAGCCTTGAACTGCAGTTCGGCGTCATGCGCGAACTTGTTCTCGAAGCCGTCCTTGCGCTTTTCGAAAGTGGTCATCAACGGGCCCCTTGCCCTTGGCGGTGGCGAGAACCGGCCTTGCATATCGTCTGCCCGGACCTAAATCAACGCTCTCAGCCAATGCTTCAACTGCCCCGCCAAAACCACCGTAAATCGCCGTTCCATCGCTGCCGAACGGCCGCATTGTGCTGCGCGGATCGATCGAATAGGGTCCGCCGCATGGCAGCAAGTTTGGCCGCCAGATGAGTCGGCGGTTGGCCGTCGCAACCCGGTTGTTGCCTGAAAGCCCGCCTGATGGATTTTCTCAAACCACGGTATGTGCCCATGAAAAATCGTCGGCGCATCTATGAAGGCAAGGGCAAGATCCTCTTCGAGGGTCCCGAGCCCGGCACGCTCGTCCAGTTCTTCAAGGACGACGCCACCGCCTTCAACAAGAAGAAGCACGAGGTCGTCGACGGCAAAGGCGTGCTCAACAACCGGATTTCGGAACACATTTTCAACCATCTGAACAAGATGGGCATCCCGACTCATTTCATCCGCCGGCTCAACATGCGCGAGCAGTTGATCCGCGAGGTCGAGATCATTCCACTGGAAGTGGTGGTCAGGAACATCGCTGCCGGCTCCCTCGCCAAGCGCCTCGGTCTCGAGGAAGGCACCGTGCTGCCGCGCTCGATCATCGAGTTCTACTACAAGAACGACGAGCTTGAGGACCCAATGGTCTCCGAAGAGCACATCACGGCTTTCGGCTGGGCGAGCCCGCAGGAGATCGACGACGTCATGGCGCTGGCCATCCGCGTCAACGACTTCCTTTCCGGCCTCTTCCTAGGCGCCGGTATCCAGCTGGTCGATTTCAAGATCGAGTGCGGCCGGCTGTGGGAAGGCGAGATGATGCGCATCGTCGTCGCCGACGAAATCTCGCCGGATTCCTGCCGCCTCTGGGACATCCAGACCAAGGACAAGCTCGACAAGGATCGTTTCCGCCGCGACATGGGTGGGCTGGTCGAGGCCTACCAGGAAGTCGCACGGCGGTTGGGCATCTTGATCGAGGAACGGCCGAAGGGCACCGGCCCGGTTCTCGTCCAGTAGAGGCGAATCGGTTATTTCCAAACGGCCGCCCATCAGGCGGCCGTTCGTGTTTCGAGGGGATCGCAGACGATGAAGGCGCGCATCACCGTGACCCTGAAGACTGGCGTTCTTGACCCGCAAGGCAAGGCCATAGAAGGCGCGCTCGCCTCGCTGGGCTTCACCGGCGTAGGCAGCGTCCGCCAGGGCAAGGTCTTCGACATCGATATCGCCGGGACCGACCGCGCCACCGCCGAAGGCTCACTGAAGGCGATGGGCGAAAAACTCCTGGCCAACACAGTCATCGAGAATTTCAGCGTGGAAATGATCTAGCGCCATGAAATCGGCCGTCATTGTCTTCCCCGGCTCCAATCGCGACTACGACATGCTGTCGGCGCTGGAGGCAATTACGGGCGGGAAGCCGGTTTCGGTATGGCATGCCGACACCGACCTGCCGCCGGTCGACTTGGT
Organism: Bauldia sp.; assembly: GCA_036511595.1. Classification (GTDB taxonomy): domain Bacteria; phylum Pseudomonadota; class Alphaproteobacteria; order Rhizobiales; family Kaistiaceae; genus DASZQY01. Next base: position 37,805 of record DATCBY010000027.1, on the reverse strand, counting down.
CGTGCTGCCCGGCGGCTTCTCCTACGGCGACTATCTTCGCTCCGGTGCCATCGCCGCCCGTGCGCCGATCATGCACGCGGTCGCCGCCCACGCCGGACGCGGCGCTCCGGTCCTCGGTGTCTGCAACGGCTTCCAGATTCTCTGCGAGGCAGGACTGTTGCCGGGCGTGCTCATGCGCAACGCCAGCCTGCGCTTCGTCTGCCGCGAAGTACGTCTCCGCATCGAAACGGCCGACAGTGCGTTCACCCGCCGCTACAGCCAAGGCCAGATCATCCGCGCGCCGGTCGCCCACGGTGACGGCAACTACCGCTGCGACGACGAGACCTTGCGCCGACTCAAGGGCGAGGACCGCGTCGCCTTCCGTTACGCCGACGGCACAAACCCCAACGGCTCGCTCGACGACATCGCCGGCGTCCTCAGCGAAAAGCGCAACGTGCTCGGCCTGATGCCGCATCCGGAGAACCTGATCGAGCCGCTTCACGGGGGCATCGACGGACGCGCGTTGTTCGCGGGGCTGGCGGCGTGAGGGCGGTCGCCGTCACCTTGGTTGCAGCTTTGGCGGTGGCGGACTGCGGCAGTTCGGCGGTTGGCGCGGTCCCGGAAGGCACACATACCCTTTCGGCGCATCTCGCCGGCGCGATGAAGAAATGCTGGTTTAGTGGCGACGCTGCCTTCGCCCCCTATCGCTATACGCCGGAGGTCAACGCCGGCGTGCCGCGTATTCTGGTCGTGTCCAGGAAGGAGCCGAACGGCCGTCCGCTGCTCGTCGTGGAGCCGATAGGAACTATCACCGCCAACGCATACGGGCCGCTGCTGGCCGGCAAGCTTTCCCAGCGTATTCAGGATGATCTCAGGCGCTGGCTGAAGGGTGGAAGCGATTGCAACTAGGGCGGCGTCAGCCGGCTCTGCCGAAGCTGGCATCCAGTGGCGATTCAGCCATACCAATCCCCCGTGGCATCCTCTATGCATCCGCAGGGGAATCAGGACATCTCCGTCGCTCATGCCGAGAAGGCCGACATGAACGCCCACGCCGCCATCACGCCAACGGTCATCGCCGCTCACGGCCTCAAGCCGGACGAGTACGATCGCATCGTGAAGCTCATCGGGCGCGAGCCATCGCTGACCGAACTCGGTATTTTCTCGGCGATGTGGAACGAGCACTGCTCGTATAAATCGTCCAAGCGCTGGCTGCGCACCCTGCCCACGACCGGCGAGCGCGTCATCTGCGGGCCGGGCGAAAACGCCGGCGTCGTCGACATCGGTGATGGCCTCGCCGTCATCTTCAAGATGGAGAGCCACAACCACCCCTCGTTCATCGAGCCGTATCAGGGCGCAGCGACGGGCGTCGGCGGCATCCTTCGTGACGTCTTCACGATGGGCGCGCGACCCGTGGCGGCGTTGAATGCGCTGCGCTTTGGCGCGCCGGACCATCCGCGCACGCGCCATCTCGTTTCCGGGGTCGTCGCCGGCGTCGGTGGATACGGCAACTCCTTCGGCGTGCCCACCGTCGGCGGCGAGATGAATTTCCACCGCGGCTACAACGGCAACATCCTCGTCAACGCCTTTGCCGCCGGCATCGCGCGAACCGATGCGATTTTCTATTCGAAGGCGTCCGGGGTCGGCCTGCCGGTCGTCTATCTCGGGTCCAAGACCGGACGCGACGGCATCCACGGCGCCTCGATGGCCTCGGCCGAATTCGACGATGCCTCCGATGAGAAGCGCCCCACGGTTCAGGTGGGTGATCCGTTCGCCGAGAAGCTGCTGCTGGAAGCCTGCCTCGAACTCATGGCCTCCGGTGCCGTCATCGCCATCCAGGACATGGGCGCCGCCGGCCTCACCTGCTCCGCGGTCGAGATGGGGGCCAAGGGCGACCTCGGCATCGAACTCGATCTCGATGCTGTCCCCTGCCGCGAAACGGGAATGACCGCCTACGAGATGATGCTGTCGGAAAGCCAGGAGCGCATGCTCATGGTGCTCCGCCCCGAAATGCAGCCGGAAGCCGAGGCGATCTTCCGCAAGTGGGGGCTGGATTTCGCCGTCGTCGGCCACACCACCGATGACCTCCGCTTCCGGGTCGTCCACAAGGGCAAGATCGAAGCGGACCTGCCGATCAAGGATCTTGGCGACCAGGCGCCGGAATATGATCGGCCGCATGTTGCAAAATCGCGACCGAAGCCGCTGGTCGGCGATTTCACATCGCGCGACATCGGCGAAGACCTGCTGCGCATCCTCGCATCGCCGGATATGAGTTCGCGCCGCTGGGTGTGGGAGCAATACGACCACCTGATCCAGGGCAACACGGCGCAGCGCCCGGGCGGCGATGCCGCGGTCATTCGTGTCGCCGGCAAGAAGGGCCTCGCCTTCACCCTCGACGTGACGCCGCGCTATTGCGCCGCCGATTCCTTCGAGGGCGGCAAGCAGGCGGTGGCCGAATGCTGGCGCAATCTTACGGCGGTCGGCGCTGAGCCCCTGGCGATTACCGACAATCTCAACTTCGGCAATCCTGAGAAGCCCGAGATCATGGGCGAACTGGTCGATGCCGTCCGGGGCATTTCGGAAGCCTGCCGGGCGCTCGCCTTCCCCGTCGTTTCGGGAAACGTGTCGCTCTACAACGAGACCAACGGCACCGCGATCCCGCCGACGCCCGCCATCGGCGGCGTCGGGCTTGTCACGGATATCGCCGCAACGGCTACCCTCGCCTTCAAGGCGGAAGGCGACGTGATCCTTCTGGCCGGCGCGTCCGCGGCGTGGGGCCAACACCTCGGCCAGTCGGTGTGGCTGCGCGATATCGCCGGAGAGGAAGCCGGCCCACCGCCGCCCGTCGATCTTGCCCATGAAAAACGCGTCGGCGATTTCGTCCGCGCCGCCATTCGTGACGGTTTGGTGAGCGCTGTCCACGACCTCTCGGACGGCGGTCTCGCGGTGGCGATCGCCGAGATGGCGATGGCCTCGGGAATCGGCGCCGCGATCGATCCGCCGGCCGGCGCTTCAGTCGCCGCCGCCTTTTTCGGGGAAGATCAGGCCCGCTACCTTCTGACCGCCAAGCCGGAAAAGGTCGAAATTCTCAACGAGCGGGCCGGCCGGGCAAACATATTCCTCTCCCGTATCGGCACGACAGCAGGAGCCGAGTTGAAACTGGGGGCGGCGCACGGCATATCTGTTGCATCGCTCCGGAAGGCACACGAATCGTGGTTCCCGGCCTTCATGGCCGATAGCCAGCGCATGGAGGCGGCTCATGACCATGAACGCCGGTGATATCGAAGCGCTGATCAAGGCGGCGCTTCCCGACGCCCGGATCACGATTCGCGATCTGGCGGGCGACGGCGACCACTATGCCGCCGAGGTGGTTTCAGCGACTTTTCGGGGCAAGAGCCGCGTCCAGCAGCACAAGCTGGTTTACGACGCACTGCAGGGCAAGGTGGGCGGCGTCTTGCACGCGCTGGCATTGCAGACCAGCGCCCCGGAGTGACCGGAACGCTTGACGCCCCGGAAATTCGGGCGGACAACCACGAAACGCTTGGAATTCAAGGAACGACAGCGATGAGCGACATCAAGGCCTGGATCGACAACGAGGTGAAGACCAACGACGTCGTGCTCTTCATGAAGGGCACGCCGACGTTTCCGCAATGCGGCTTCTCGAGCCAAGTGGTGCAGATTCTCGATTACCTCGGCCTCGACTACAAGGGCGTCAACGTCCTCGAAAACGCCGACATCCGGCAGGGCATCAAGGAATATTCCAGCTGGCCGACAATCCCGCAGCTTTACGTCAAGGGCGAGTTCGTCGGCGGCTGCGATATCGTGCGCGAGATGTTCCAGCAGGGCGAGCTGGCACCGCTGCTCAGCGAAAAGGGCGTCGCAGTCGCGGCAGTTCCGGCAGCGTAACTGTCCCCTAGAAACGCAGCCCCAATCGGGCGGTAAGCCCGTGATCCTGGCTGCCTGACGCGATCTGGCCGGAATAGGCAAATTCCAGCGTCGCCCGCCGCGACAGGCTCAACGCTACGCCTGCCTGGAGCTGCAGGGCATCCTCTGCGATCGGCAATCCGGCAATGGTAAATGGCGTGCCGCCGGCGAAGGCCAGGTTCGCCGTCGGCGTTTCGCCAAATGTGTGCTGCCACGCGATGAGGCCGGTCATCCTCGCGACGGTACTTGCCACAGGCACCGTCGCGCCGAAGCGCGCCCCCACGGTTGCAACCGTGATGCCGTGAAGGAGCGGATGATGCCGTAAAATTCGTCAGGCTGCCGCCCGCGTCAAACTCGATCGCCGAACCGCCGGACTGCGCTTTGGACGCCTCGATGAGGCCGAAATTTTTTACCGTCGTCGCGCCCGAGCCATTTGCCCAGATGCCGTTATAGGCACCGAGAATCTTCCCAGTGCTGCTGTTGGTGATGTCACCGTAGTCGGTGGCGACGCCGGTCCCGTAGCCGGAGTCGTTGCTCTGAATGGTACCGTCGTTGATCACCACATGGCTGGTGCCGATGACAAACGCCACCGCGTTGCTTTCGCCGTGATTCTGGATCAGCGCGTCGGCGTAATTGATGACGCTGCCGCTGCCGGCGATGCCGATGGCCTGGCCGCTGCTGGAGATGGTGCCGGCATTTGTCACCGTGCCGCCGGTCGCATTGGCGAAAGTACCGATAATGAGTCCGCCGGTGCTGGCGTTGATCGTTGCGTCCGCCAGATTGTCGACTGAACCGGCGCCGCCCTCGATCCATATTGCGTTGCCGCCGACGTCGGGAGTTGGTGACCGAGCCGCCGGCGGTGAAATGCAGGCCGTCGCCGAAGGTCACCGGCGAGATGATGCCGTCATTGGTGACCGTCCACGCCGTGGTCGAGGCGCAGAGGCCGGCGACGCTCATCGCTCCGGGCGGCGACGGCACCGGACAGGTAAAATGGAGATTGTTGTCGACGGTCACGCCGTCGAGGATGTGCACGGTCGTCCCGGCGCATGTGTCGAGGACGACGCCCTGGTCGGTGCTGGTGGTAATGTCGACGTCCGCGGCCTGCACCACCGCCGGCAAGGCGACACCCAGCGCCAGGAACGCGAGGAACGCCACGATAGCTTTGCAATACCCCTCTCGCCGCAACCGCTCGCCCCCATCCGTCAGCCGGCCGCGACTCCCCTTTGGATCGTCGCGGCCTTTGGCGAATTTCTAGCGAGGCGATAGAACGAGCGCCCCATCCAAACGGATGGGCGAGTGGCGGAATCTAGAGGTCGCGGATGGCGAGGAGCGCGGCGCGCACGAGACCGACTTGCCTCTGGGTTTCGGTCTTGGCAAAGAGCGACCGCAGGTGAAACTTGCCGGTGTTGATCGAGATGCGGCGCTCGTCGCAATAGTCGCGGAGCGTGCGCCCGGCAACCAGGCCGGAGAGCAATCCAATCTCCGCGGGGGTCAGCCGAAAACGCGCCATGGCCGTTTCAAGCTCGCCCCGCTGCGCCCGGTCGGGATCGCTGACAAGCACCATCGCCCCATGCCGCGCCGGCACGTCGAAGATTGAGACTGTCTCTTCCGGCGCCGGCGTTATCAGAAGCGCGTATGGCGCCTTGCCATCGGGACGCGACACGACGAGACGCCCGCCCGCATGCTCCCGGCCCCCGAGCGCGGCCGTTCACACCAGACGGGCGAGACGATCGTTCGCCAACGGCGTGCCCGCCGACAGCACCCCTCCAGCCGAGAGCGACAGGCCATCGTTGCGCACCACGATTTCCCGCGCTGCCGAGTTCCGGTGCCAGACGCGGCCAGCCTGATCGGTGAGGAGGACACCGACCGGCAAACGCTCCAACACCTCCGTGAAGGATGCCGCGGCCCGGCGCATTGGCGCGAACACGCGATGGAGCTGCACGGCGCGCCGAAGATGGGGCGCCTGTCGCTCCATTTCGCTGATGTCGTCGTTCGTGAAAGGCTCGGCGCCCTCCGCCCGCTGCATGCAGAACATCGCGGTGCCGCGTTCATCGCGCAGCACGTTCCCGCCGATGGAATCGATCAGGCCGAGCTTGCGAAAGAAGTCATTGTAGAATGCCGCTGCGGGCTGAACAAGCCGGAAGTCGACGCGAATTTCCCAGGCGCCAGCCGGGCAAAGGCGGGAACCGCGATATCGATGGCCCCGAAATAGGAAAAGTAGCTGGCCACCGTCGCCGGCTCTTCGAATACGCCGTGAGCGATCGAGACCGAAGACAGTTCCGTGTCATTATCGGAGAGCGCGAAGACGCCCGAGTGCGCGCCGAAGGCGCGGGAAATATCGCGAACCACCGCGGCCCATGTCCGCGGTTCAACCACCGCGCCATAAATGCGGTCGATCAGGTTATCGTCCAACACGCCGCCGGCCCCTCCCCGCTGATCCCAGCTAAACTAGCCGACCGAAAACATCCTGGCGACCCCAAATCGCGGGCCGTCGACCAAACGCAAAAGGCCGCCCGGAGGCGGCCTTCGGAGTGCGCCAGAGCTGCCTGGCTAGCGCGAGTAGAACTCGACCACGAGATGCGGCTCCATCTGCACCGGATAGGGCACGTCGGAAAGCGCGGGAGCACGAACGAACGTCGCGGTCATACGGTTGTGGTCGGCGGTGATGTATTCCGGGATATCGCGCTCGGGCAACTGGCTCGCCTCGAGAACGACGGCGAGCTGCCTCGACGAATCCTTTATCGAGATCACGTCACCCGGCTTTGCCCGGTAGCTCGCCACCGTGACGCGCTTGCCGTTCACCTGGACATGGCCGTGGCTGACGAACTGGCGCGCGGCGAACACGGTCGGCACGAATTTGGCACGATAGACGATCGCATCGAGCCGGCTCTCCAGGAGCGCCACCAGATGCTCCGAGGTGTCGCCCGTACGCCGGATAGCCTCGTAATAAATATTCTTGAACTGTTTTTCGGAGATGTTGCCGTAGTAGCCCTTGAGCTTCTGCTTAGCGCGAAGCTGCGTTCCGAAATCGGAGAGCTTGCCCTTGCGCCGCTGGCCGTGCTGGCCGGGGCCGTATTCCCGCTTGTTGACCGGGCTCTTGGGCCTGCCCCAGATATTCTGTCCGTGGCGGCGGTCAATCTTGTATTTCGCCGAAGCGCGCTTGGTCATCGCATATCCCTTGATCGGGTTAGGCGCCCTCCTCTGCCGCCCCTTTCGGGAGCTGCCGACAGGAAGAAAGAGGAAGCTTCCTCCAGCCTTCCGCGGGTCGCTTGAAATGCCAAGCGGGGCCAGAGGCCCCGCCGAGCGCGTGCGTCATAGCGCCGGATGCCGGCGAAAGTCAAACGAAACCTAGGCCTTCGGCGCCGGCTTGGGCATCGGCTTCATCGGCTTCATCGGGTGGTGGTGATGCACCACGCGGTGGCAGCGCCAGACGTGATGATGGCCGACCTTCACCAGGTAGGCGACTTCGCCCTTCTTGCAGACGAGCTGCTTGATTGCCGGCTTCATCGGCGCCGCGGCGAACGAAGATTCCATCGTGCTGGCGGCGAAGGCGCCGAAAGTGATGCCGGCAACGATCGATCCGGCGAGGAGTCTCTTGAGCAACATGGGGATCCTTTCGAGGTGTCTTTCTGCCGGGCGCCAGGCGTCGGGGGACGTCGCCGGTCGAATCGGCAGCGACCTGAAATGACGCCCGTCGCGTAACCGGCGCATGTCTGCAAACCCGCTTCTGTGAAACAGAATGTGTCCGGTTAGCGTTAATGCGCTAGCCGATGAGACGATCGAGCCCGCGTGTGAGGCCGACCAGATCGACGACCTTCCGGGCCGCCAGCAGCGTCCCGGCGACATAGGGTGCGGCAGAAGAGCCGGCGTCGTGGCGGATGGTCAGGCGCTCGTCGGGCGCCCCGAAAATTGCCTCGCAGGCGATGACATAGGACGGCAGACGCACCGAGTGCAGCTGGACCGGCACCCCTTCCCCGATGGCGGCGCCGCGCGCATCTTTTGGCCCGAGTATATCGGCGATCGCACCGGAGGTGCCTGCAGCCCGCACGGCTGCGATCCGCTCGGCAAGCTCGCGCGCCGTTCCCGAGGGCACGTCCGGCTTCTTCGCCGAGGCATAGTCGATGACCTCGACGTCGGCGAGATACTTCGCCGCTTCCGCGGCAAAGCGCGTCAGCAAAGTCGCCGTGATGGAGAAATTGCCGGCCGCGATGACGCCGCGCCGGGCATCGGTCGCCGCCGCATCGATCTCGCGATAGTCCTCGGCGGTCAGCCCCGATGTGCCGATGACGACATGTCGGCCGGCGGCCAGCGCCTGCAGCGTGTGCTGTTTCACCAGCATCGGGTGAGTGTAGTCGATGACGACATCGGAGGATGCCACCAGCGCCTCCTTCAGCGTCCCCGAGATCGCAACTCGTGCCCGCGCCAGTCCGTTCGCCTCGCCGATGTCGCGTCCGGCGGCCGAACGCGCCACGCCGCCCGCCAGCGCGAGGTCGCCGCTGGCCGCGATCGCCTTGACCAGCGCGCTGCCTGTCCAGCCGGTCGCGCCGGCCACCACCACGCGAATCGTCATGCTCTCTCCTTCGCCGCTCGCGGCAGAACGCCGGCCTGCAGGCCAAGCTGATCGAGAAGCGCCACGACCGGCCCCGGCCACGGCTTGGCCGATGTGAGATAGGCGCGGCCACGGACATTGCCGGCCGCGAGAACTGCGTCTGTTCCCGCCACCGCCGCGACCCGGCGCGCGATCGCGGCCGCGGGATCGATCCACACCACGGGCCACGGCGCCAGGCGTGCAAATCGCCCGACCAGGAACGGATAGTGCGTACAAGCCAGCACGACCACGTCGGTACGGACCCGATCACGCTCGACGAAAGCCGGCTCGATCTCCGCCCACACCGCCGCGTCGTCGACCGGCTCCTCGCGCATGTACGCCTCGGCGAGCGGCGCAAGGTTGGCCGAGCCGACAAGACGCACGTGGCAGTTGCCGGCAAACTCCTGAATAAGCGCGCGCGTGTACTCCCGCTGCATCGTGCCGAAGGTGCCGAGCACGCTGACCAGGCCCGAACGCGTCTCGGCCGCCGCCGGCTTGATCGCCGGCACGGTTCCCACGAACGGCACCTGCGGATGCGCGGCGCGCAACGGCTCCAGCACCAGCGTCGACGCGGTATTGCAGGCGATCACCACGGCGACCGGCGAAACGATGCGGATGAGACCGCCGACAATGCCGACAACATGCTCGGTCAGCGCCGGCTCTTCCCAGTCGCCATAGGGGAATCCGGCGTCGTCGGCGACGTAGATGATCTCCGCCCCGGGCATTGTCCGCCGGATCTCGCGGACGACGGACAGGCCGCCGATGCCGGAATCGAATACGAGCAGGCGGCTCATGCCTTGCCCCGCTCGGTCGTCTCGGCCCCCTTAGCTGTCTTGCGCGGACGCGTCGGCCGGCCCTCAAGGGCGGCAATCATCCCGCGCAAGGTGCGCACTTCCTGCTCCGTCAGCCCGGCCCGCTGCAGCATGGCGCGGATCGCCAGCGTGATGTGCGGGCGCTTTTCGGAGGGGCGGAAGAAGCCGGCGTCGTCGAGAGCCGCCTCGAGATGCTCCAACATGCCGATAAGCTGCTCGCGCGGTGCCTGCGCCGCAAGATCGGCGGCGAACGGTAGCGCCGCGCCCGCCATTCCCGAAAGGCGCCACTCGTAGGCGACGACAAGTACCGCCTGCGCGATGTTGAGCGACGAGAAAGCCGGATTGACCGGCAGCGTCAGGATCTCGTCGGCGAGGGAAACTTCCTCGTTATCGAGGCCGGTCCGTTCGCGTCCGAAAAGGATGCCGACGGCATTGCCGGCAGAGATGCGTGCGCGCGTTGCCGCCGCCGCTTCGTGCGGACCAACCACAGCCTTGGCAACTTCCCGCGAGCGCGCCGTAGTGGCATAGACGAACGACAGGTCGCCGATCGCTTCGGCCAGCGTCGCGTAGACCCGTGCTCCGTCGATGACCTGATCGGCGCCGCTGGCGGCCGACCGCGCCTTGTCGCTGGGCCAGCCCTCGCGCGGTGTCACCAGGCGAAGGTCGCCAAGACCAAAGTTCGCCATAGCCCGCGCGGCCGTACCGATATTCTCGGACAACTGTGGCTGGACCAGGATTATGGCGGGTTCGGTCATGGGAGGGGCATCTGGCGGCGTTCGGCCGAGGTAGGCAAGTCCCCAATGGCGGTCAAGCTGCAGTCGTCCACCGCCGGTCTGTGTCGATCCGCCGCAAACTGCTATGATCGACGGACGAAATCGAAGAGGGGAACGCAAGCAATGACCGACGCAACAATGGTGCTGGGCGCCGCGGGCGAAATCCGCAGGCACACCAGCTGGTTCATCGCCCTGGGCATCGTATTTGTCATTGGCGGCATCCTGGCAATCGCCATGCCGCTTCTGGCGAGCATAACGGTGGCGCTGGTCGTCGGGTGGGCGCTGATCGTCTTGGGCATTGTCACCATCGCCCAGACCTGGAGCATGCGCACGTGGGGTGGCTTCGCATGGCAGCTTGTCATCGGGCTCGTCTTCCTGCTTGGCGGGCTCGACATCGTTTTCAACCCGGTCAGCGGCGCCATCACGCTGGCGTTCGTCATCGGCGTTGTCTTCATCGTCAAAGGCGTCATGCAGCTGATGCTCGCGTGGCGCTATCGCCCGCACACCGGCTGGGGCTGGATGGCAGTCTCCGGAGTGATCGCACTGCTCGTCGGCTTGATGATCCTTTCGTCGTGGCCGTTCTCGGGCTTCTGGGTGGCCGGCACCCTCGCCGGCATCTCCCTCATCTTCAGCGGCTGGAGCTACATCATGGTTGCCTTGGCGGCACGCCGGCTTGCGGCCTGACCCATCCGTTTCATCCCCGCTGGAACGCAACCGTACGGGCAGCGCAATCAATCGGGAGGACCGCCGCATGACCGCCTACAACGTCGTCCGCTTCCGGGTGAAGCCCGGCAAGGACAAGGAATTCATAGCCACGCAGAAGATGGACCAGCAGATGAAAGGTTTCCGCAAGGGCGCCCTCGTCAAGACGGGCGACCGCACCTACTGCTTCATCGGTGAATGGGGCGCCATGAGCGACATCGTCGCCGCGAGGCCGATGATGATCGGCATGCTCGACAAAATGCGCCCGCTGCTGGAAGACCTGGGCAGCGGCCTCGGCATCACTGACCCGGTATCTGGCGAAACGGTGCTCGAACTGCCGTAGGCGCCGCACAAGCAGGTGACTGTCGCGCCGGCGGCCTGCGGCACCGGCTCGTCTTTGCATGGGCGAACGGCGATGCTAAACGGCGGTGTTGTTGCCGCCGCGCCGCCTCCCCGGCGCTTCACGACACCGCCCGAGAGGCCTATCCGCGATGCAGAAGATCAAGGTCGCCAAACCCGTTGTCGAGATGGACGGCGACGAGATGACGCGAATTATCTGGCAGCTCATCAAGGATAAGCTGATCAGCCCCTACCTCGACATCGACCTGCTCTATTTCGATCTCGGCATGGAGAACCGCGACAAGACCGACGATCAGGTGACGATCGACGCGGCCGAGGCGATCAAGCAGCACGGCGTCGGCGTCAAGTGCGCCACGATCACGCCGGACGAAGCCCGCGTCGAGGAGTTCCATCTCAAGAAGATGTGGAAGTCGCCGAACGGCACCATCCGCAATATTCTCGGCGGCGTCATCTTCCGCGAACCGATCATCTGCCGCAACGTGCCGCGTCTGGTACCCGGCTGGACCAAACCGATCATCATCGGGCGCCACGCCTTCGGCGATCAGTACAAGGCAACCGACTTCCGCTTTCCCGGCAAGGGCAAACTGACGATCAGGTTCGTCGGCGACGACGGCAAGGTCATCGAGCACGAGGTCTTCAAGGCGCCCTCGTCCGGGGTCGCCATGGGGATGTACAACCTCGACGACTCGATACGCGATTTCGGCCGCGCGTCGATGAACTACGCGCTCAGCCGCAAGTATCCACTGTACCTGTCGACCAAGAACACGATCCTCAAGGCCTATGACGGCCGCTTCAAGGATCTCTTCCAGGAGGTCTTCGACGCCGAGTTCGCGGCGAAGTTCAAGGCCGCGGGCATCACCTATGAGCACCGCCTGATCGACGACATGGTCGCCGCCGCGCTGAAGTGGTCGGGCGGCTACGTCTGGGCCTGCAAGAACTACGACGGCGACGTGCAGTCCGACACCGTGGCGCAGGGCTTCGGGTCGCTCGGCCTTATGACCTCCGTGCTGCTTACGCCGGACGGCAAGACCGTCGAGGCAGAGGCGGCGCACGGCACGGTCACGCGGCATTACCGCGAGCATCAGAAGGGCCGCGACACCTCGACCAACTCGATCGCGTCCATCTTTGCCTGGACGCGGGGACTTGCCCATCGCGCCGTCCTCGATGGCAACGCCGCGCTGGCAAAATTCGCCACCACCCTGGAGCGCGTCTGCGTCGAGACGGTGGAGGCCGGTTTCATGACCAAGGACCTCGCCCTCCTGGTCGGCCCGGACCAAAAGTGGCTGACCACCGGCGGCTTCCTCGACAAGGTCGACGAGAACCTCAAGAAGGCGATGGCGTAGCGTCACCGGCCGGCGCCATTTTGCCGCGCGGCTTGCCGAGACTCGGTCGGGTTCTATCTTACGCTCAGGTCCGGCGGTTCCGCCGCGCCCTCCCAATTCATTCCTCCTATCGCGGGCGATTTTCCCATGCGTTACAATACCCTTGGCGGCACCGGCCTCCTCGTTTCTGAAATCTGCCTCGGCACCATGACCTTTGGCGGCCGCGGGTATTGGACCAACATCGGCGAAGTCGAGCAGTCGACTGCTGACGCCATTCTGGCGAAGGCGCTCGACGCCGGCGTCAACTTCATCGACACGGCCGACGTCTATTCCGAGGGCCTGTCCGAAGAGATTACCGGCCAGGCCATGGTCAACTCCCACCGCCCGCGCAGCGATTTCGTCCTCGCCACCAAGGCGACCGGCTCCACCGGCAAAGGCATCAACGACCGCGGCTCCTCGCGCGGCCATATCATGGACGCCGTCAAGGCCAGCCTCAAGCGGCTCGGCACCGACCACATCGATCTCTACCAGATCCACGGCCAGGATCTGCTGACGCCGGTCGAGGAGACCGTGCGCGCCCTCGAAGACCTCGTCCGCCAGGGTCACGTCCGCTATGTCGGCGTCTCGAACTGGGCGGCATGGCGGATTGCGCAGGCGCTCGCCATCGCCGACCGGCACGGATGGGCCCGCTTCAACACCCTGCAGGCATACTACACGATCGCGGGCCGCGACCTCGAACGCGACATCGTCCCGTTGATCAGCGAGCAGAAGGTCGGCCTCATGGTGTGGAGTCCCCTCGCTGGCGGCCTCCTCAGCGGCAAATACGACCGCGACGGCAAGGGGCCGGACGGCGCCCGCCGCGCGACTTTCGATTTCCCGCCGGTCAACAAGGATCGCGCGTTCGACTGCATTGACGAGATGCGCGAGATCGGCGCCGCTCACGGCGTGTCGGTCGCTCGCGTCGCCCTCGCTTGGCTGCTGCACAAGCCGGTGGTCATGTCGGTCATCATCGGAGCAAAAACGGTCGAGCAGCTCAACGACAACCTTGCCGCCACCGAGTTGCACCTGACGGCCGACGAAATGGCACGGCTCGACAAGGTCAGTGCCCTGCCGCCGGAATATCCTGGCTGGATGGTCGAGCGCCAGAACGCCGGCCGCATACCCGGCTAGCCGTCAGGCTGGGGTCACGACCGCGGGCTTCATGCGGTCAGCTAGTTCGGGATAAAGCGTAACAAGGCGATGAAGCGCCTTGCGGTCCAGCGCCAGCAGCTTCACCCGGGTCAGCGCCATGGCCGAATAGTGGCCAACCGGCGAATCCGGGTCGGGGGCCGCGCCAAAGGCCTCGTTGGCGACATAGCGCCGGCGGTCGTGGGAGAAATCCACTTCGACGATCCCGTCGGCAATGATGTAGAGCGAGGCATCGCCGGTTTCGGGCTCGACAATCACGGTGCCGGCCTCGATCGTCATGGCGCGCAGGTGCGGCAGGATATCGCCGAGCGCCTTTGACCCGATATCCGCGAACAGCGGAATGCGCGCCACCATGCCGAACGTGATGACGAAGCTGCGCTGGCGCACGACTTCGGCAAAGGAGCTGCCGATGATGGCGACCGGCAGCGCGATCATCAATATGCCGGAGATCATGGTCAGGCCGCCGACGATGCGGCCGAGCACGGTCTTCGGGATCACGTCGCCGTAGCCGACGGTGGTCAGCGTTTCCATCGCCCACCAGATCGCCTGCGGGATGGAGCCGAACGCTTCCGGCTGCGCCTCGCGCTCGGCCATGTAGGCCAGCGACGCCGACACCAGCACGACCGATATCAGGATCAGGAAGCTGGCGATCAGGGCCTGACGCTCGCGGCGGATCGCCTCGAACAGCGATTGGAAGCCGGTCGAATAGCGCGCCAGCTTGAACAGGCGCAGCAGCCGGATCAGAACGATCACGCGCAGGTGCGCGTCGGTGAACTCCTCGATGAAGAACGGCAGGATCGCGACAAGGTCAACAAGCGCCGCGGGAGTCACCGCATAGCCGAGCCGTGCCTGCGATGCGGGTTTTCCACGGGCGCGTGGATGCTCCACCGAAACCCATAGCCGCACGATATATTCGATAGTGAAGATCGCCAGCGAGGCTGTTTCGATAGTGTGGAAGATCCAGCGGTAGTCCGCCGCCAGAGACGCGACGGTCTCGAACACGGCCGCCACCACATTTATGAGAATGAGGGTTACCAGCGCCGCGGCAATAAAGTCAGGCAGCTTCGCGTGGCGGTCGACGTGCTCAAACAGGTCAAAGAGCCGTCGCCGAACGCTGTCGGGGCGGGCGGCGATATCCATCGCTCAACCGCCTGCGGCTATCGCCGCCTCGATCGCCGCGAGCGCCGCCTCCGCCTTGTCCCCATCGGGACCGCCAGCCTGTGCCATGTCGGGCCGCCCGCCCCCACCCTTGCCACCCAACGCCTCCGCCCCCGCTTTGACGAGGGCGACCGCGTCGAAGCGGTCGACCAGATCGTTCGTGACGCCGACGACCAGGCCCGCCTTGCCGTCATCGGAGACGCCGACGATCGCCACGATGCCTGAGCCGACCGTCTTCTTGCCGTCGTCAACGATGCCCTTCAGGTCCTTCGGGGCAATTCCGCTGACGGCGCGGCCGAGAAACTTCGTCGAACCGACGGCGCGCACGCCCCCCGTTGCAACGCTGTCCCCACCACCGCCCCCCATGGCGAGCTTCTTGCGCGCATCGGCGAGGTCGCGCTCCAGCTTGCGCCGTTCTTCCATCAGGATCGCCGCCCGCTCGGCCACCTCATCCGGCCGTACCTTGAGCGCCAGCGCCGCCGCGCGCAGCCGCTTCTCCTGCCCGGCAAGATGCTTGCGTGCAGCAGTGCCCGTGAGCGCCTCGACGCGGCGGACGCCTGCCGCCACGCCGGCCTCGCCGACCAGCGTGATCAGGCCGATTTCGCCCGTGCGCGCGACATGCGTGCCGCCGCAAAGCTCCACCGAATAGGGTCGTTCAGGAAACGCGCCGGGCAGTGAACCCATGCCCACGACCCGCACCTCCTCGCCGTACTTCTCGCCGAACAGGGCCATGGCGCCGGAGTGCATAGCTTCCTCCCGATCCATCAGCCGCGTCGTCACCGGCGCATCCTGCAGCAGCACCGCGTTGGCGAGATCCTCCGCTGCCTCGATCTCGTGGGCGTCCAGCGGCTTCGGATGCGAGAAATCGAAGCGCAGGCGATCGGGCGCCACCAGCGAACCTTTTTGCGCCACATGCGTGCCGAGCACATTGCGCAGCGCCGCGTGCAGCAGATGGGTGGCCGAATGATTGGCGCGGATCGCCGCGCGCCGGTCGTGGTCGACCGACATGCGCACCGCATCGCCGACCGACAGCGTGCCGTTTTCCATCTTCGCATAATGAACGAACAGCCCATCGGCGCGCTTCTGCACGTCGTCAATGATGGCGCCGCCGTTCTCGCTGGCGATCAACCCCTCATCCGGAGATTGGCCGCCCGACTCGGCGTAGAACGGCGTCTGGTTGACGACGATGCCGACGCTCTCGCCGGCTTTCGCGGTCTGGATGCCGTCGCCGTCGCGAACAAGCGCCAGGATTTCCGCCTCCGCGTTCTCCGTCTCGTAGCCGAGGAACTCGGTGGCGCCGAGCGTCTCGCGCAACTTGAACCACACCGGCTCGGTCTGCGTGTCGCCGGAGCCCGCCCAGCTCGCCCGCGCCTCTTCCTTCTGTTTCTCCATCGCCTTGGCGAAGCCGGCGGTATCGACCGCCATGCCGCGCGCCTTCAGCGCATCCTGGGTGAGATCGAGCGGGAAACCATAGGTGTCGTAGAGACGGAAAGCGACATCGCCGGCGAGCGTCGCTCCCGACGATAAGCTGGCCGTGGCCTCGTCGAGCAGCGTCAGGCCGCGTTCGAGCGTTCGACCAAATCGCGTCTCCTCGAGACGGAGCGTGGCCTCGATCAGCGACTCGGCACGCGCGAGTTCCGGATAGGCGCGACCCATCTCGGCGACCAGCGTCGGCACGAGCCGGTACATCAGCGGCTCTTTCGCGCCGAGGAGGTGCACGTGGCGCATCGCCCGGCGCATGATGCGCCGGAGCACGTACCCACGCCCCTCGTTCGAAGGCAGCACGCCGTCCGCGATCAGGAAGCTCGACGCGCGCAGATGGTCGGCGATGATGCGGTGACTGGCGCGATTTGGACCTTCCGCCGCCACGCCGATCAGCGCGACCGAGGCAGCGATCAGCGTCTTGAAAAGATCGATGTCGTAGTTGTCGTGCACCCCCTGCATCACCGCGGCAACGCGCTCCAGCCCCATGCCGGTGTCGATCGACGGGCGCGGCAGGTCGATGCGCTGGCCACCGGCCACCTGCTCGAACTGCATGAACACCAGATTCCAGATCTCGATGAAGCGGTCGCCGTCGGCATCGGCGCTGCCCGGCGGTCCACCGGGAATGTGGTCGCCGTGATCGTAGAAAATCTCCGAGCACGGCCCGCAGGGACCCGTGTCGCCCATCGCCCAGAAATTGTCGTTGGTGGCGATGCGGACGATGCGCTCTTCCGGCAGTCCGGCGATCTTCTTCCACAGGTCGAAGGCGTGATCGTCGGTGTGATAGACCGTGATGGTCAACCGATCCCTGGCGAGCCCGAACTCCTTCGTCACCAGGTTCCAGGCCAGCTCGATCGCCCGTTCCTTGAAGTAGTCGCCGAACGAAAAATTGCCGAGCATCTCGAAGAAGGTGTGGTGGCGCGCCGTATAGCCGACGTTGTCGAGATCGTTGTGCTTGCCGCCCGCCCGCACGCACTTTTGTGCGGTCGTCGCACGCGGATAGGGCGGCTTCGCCCGGCCGGTGAAATAGTCCTTGAACGGCACCATGCCGGCGTTGGTGAACATCAGCGTCGGGTCATTGCGCGGTACCAGCGACCCCGACGCCACCGGGGTGTGGCCGTTCTTCTCGAAGAACGAAAGAAATTGGGCACGGATATCGTTGACGCTATTCATGTCCACCGGCGTTCGACAGCAAAACGGCCGCAGGACTGCGACCGCCCGGCGTTTTTAGCGCTGGAAAACAAGCCCTGTCCAATGATTGCGCGAGACTTAGGGGGACAACAGGACGCCGCCACGCTCGTCAAACGACCAGCCGGGGTTCCAGGCCACTTCCCAGGGGTGACCGTCAGGGTCGGCGAAATATCCCGAGTAACCGCCCCAGAACGTCTCTTCCGCCGGTTTCAGGATTCGGGCGCCGGCGCCCGCAGCCTCGGCGAGCACCGCATCGACCTCCTCATGCGAACGCGTGTTATAGGCAAGCGCCACGCCGCCAAAACCGCCGGCATCGGGAAGCCGCGCGTCGGCCGCCAGATCGCTCCGCGACCACAGCGCAAAAACCCCGCCCGGAACCTGGAAGAAAACGACGCCCTCGTCCTTGTTGCCGCGCTTCCAGCCAAGCCGCTCGTAGAAGCGTCGCGAACGGTCGAGGTCCGCGACGCCCAGCGTGATCAGACTGACGCGCTGCTCCACAACCGCCTGCCTACGCCTCGGCCGCGTCGTCACCGTCGTCGCCGGGACCGCCCTGCTCCAGGAACTTGGCGGCGATCATGCCGGCGTTCTCGCGAATCGCCTTTTCGATCGTGTTGGCGACTTCCGGGTTTTCCTTGAGGAACACCTTGGCGTTCTCGCGCCCCTGGCCGAGACGCTGGCTGTCATAGGAGAACCAGGCGCCGGACTTCTCGATGATACCCGCCTTAACGCCCAGATCGACGAGCTCGCCGGTCTTGGAAATGCCCTCGCCGTACATGATGTCGAACTCGACCTGCTTGAACGGCGGCGCCAGCTTGTTCTTCACCACCTTCACGCGGGTCTGGTTGCCGACCACCTCCTCGCGCTCCTTGATCGAGCCGATGCGGCGGATGTCGAGGCGGACAGAGGCATAGAATTTCAACGCATTGCCGCCGGTGGTCGTCTCCGGACTGCCGAACATGACACCGATCTTCATGCGGATCTGGTTGATGAAGATGACGGTGGTATTGGAGCGCGAGATCGAACCGGTGAGCTTGCGCATTGCCTGGCTCATGAGCCTGGCCTGCAGGCCGGGAAGCTGGTCGCCCATCTCACCCTCGATTTCGGCGCGCGGCGTCAGCGCCGCCACCGAATCGATGACCAGCACGTCGATGGCGCCGGAACGCACGAGCGTGTCGACGATCTCCAGCGCCTGCTCGCCCGTGTCGGGCTGGGAAATCAGCAGATCGTCGAGGTTGACGCCGAGCTTGCGGGCGTAGGTGGCGTCGAGCGCATGTTCCGCGTCGATGAAGCCGCAGATGCCGCCGGTCTTCTGGGCCTCGGCGATGACCTGCAGCGCCAAAGTCGTCTTGCCGGATGATTCGGGGCCATAAATCTCGACAACCCGACCGCGCGGCAGGCCGCCGATGCCGAGCGCAATATCGAGGCCGAGCGAACCGGTCGGCACGGTGCCGATCTCCACCGGCGTATCGTTCTTGCCAAGGCGCATGATGGAGCCTTTGCCGAACGATCGCTCGATCTGGCTGAGCGCCGCATCGAGCGCCTTCGTCTTGTCCATGGAGTGACCCTCGATCACGCGCAGCGGCGTCGCAGCAGCAGTCGGCATGTGTAGCGCTCCTTATTCGCCGGGGCCGCATCGAAAGCCAATGGGAAATGTATCGCCCCGTGTGTAACCCGAATGTACACGTTTTGTTCTCAATGGCAAGCACGTCCGCGGGCGCCCAATTCGATCAAGACACCCTTTTCACCGATGAGTTTGATGACGCTACCTAATGCTAGCCACAACGCGCTTGATTCAGCTCGACGCGAGCGGCCGAATTGACACGGAAACACGCCGGTTACACGGGGATGAAAATGCTTGGCGGGGAGTGTCAACGCATGTGGAGGTTTTCATGAAGAAGCTTTCAGCGACGCTACTCGGAGTCGTAGTTCTTTCGGCCGCCGTGGCATCCGCCGTAACGCCTGCGCTCGCCTTGGGCGGCTGCGGAGCGAACATGCATCGCGGCGCGGGCAACCGGTGCTACTGGGGCGGCCAAAATGAAGCCTGGTGCCTTAAACACACCGGCCACACAGCCGTTCGCATGCCCAATGGAGAGATGGTTTGTTATAGGTGAGTCGATTGCCTTCGGTGCCGCCCGCGTGGGCGGCACCGTCGCGACGTGTCCGGCGTGGAAACAGGGGTTCCGTGACGGAACCGACCGGCTGGATGGGCGAATGCCAATCTTGGTCACCGGAATTCAAACTGAGGTTCCCGTGCTCGCGCTGAAAAGCGGTCACTCCTAGCAATTGTGACGCCCTCGCTGATCTTTCATTAGGGGCTGCGTGCCAGCCTCCGCCCGGATTTCATTGCGCCGAGCCGGCCGCGGGCCAATGATGGGCGCGTCGCGTGATTCCTGTGAACAGGGAAGCCATGGAGCACACCGTCCGCGCCATCGACACCGTCACGGTCTTCGGCGGCGCTACGCTTGACCGCATCGTCCGCAGCCATGCCGCGCCGGTCATGGGCGCCTCCAACCCCGGCAGCGTTCGCCGCGTACCCGGCGGCGTCGGATTCAACGTCGCCGCCGTGCTCGCCCGCCTCGGCATGCGCACCCGACTCGTGACCGCAGTGGGTGCCGACCCGGACGGACAGGCGATTCTCGCCGCCGCCGCCGCTGCCGGCGTCGACACCAGCCCGGTCGTCGTCTCGGAAGCCTCGGCAACCGCCGCCTATCACGCCACCCTCGACGACCAGGGCAATCTCATTATCGGCATTGCCGACATGGGCATTTGCGACGAAGTCACGCCCGCCGCCGTCGCCGGCTCGACGAAAGCGGGCGGACGCGACTTCTGGGTCGTCGATGCCAACCTTCCGAAGGCAACGCTGGCCTTCCTCAGCGCTGAAGCCAAGGACGCGCGCGTGCCGATTGCCGCTCTCACCGTCTCGCCGGCCAAGGCCGTCCGGCTCGGTCCAATCCTCGACGCTCTCACCTATCTCTTCACCAATCGCCGCGAGGCGGCGGCGCTCCTTGGCCGCGATCCCGAAGATTCGGGACTTGCCGTCGACGCCCTCGCGCGTGAGCTCGCCGGCACGCGACCGACCAGCATCGTCGTCACCAACGGCAACGATCCGCTGGCGGTGGCGAGCAAGGGCGCCGTGCGCTCGCACGCATCGCTGCGCGCGATGGTGAAGAGCGTCAACGGCGCCGGCGATTCGTTTGCCGCGGGCGCGATCTATGGCCTCACCGCCGGCCATGACCTCAACGATGCGGTGCGCTTCGGCCGCGCCGCTGCCGTCCTTACCCTCGAAGCCGGCGGCATCGCCGATGCGCCGTTCGGTGAGGACGCACTCGCTGAGCGCCTGACAGCGGGCCCCGCTCGCGTTGCTTCGTGAATCAGCCGCCATTGGTCGTTTCCGACGACGTCGCTCTCGCGCTTGCCACCAAACGCCCGGTGGTGGCGCTCGAGACGACCATCGTCAGCCACGGCATGCCGTGGCCGCAGAACATCGAGACGGCACTCGCCGTCGAGGATGATGTGCGTAAGGGTGGTGCCCTTCCCGCCGCCATCGCCGTCATCGGCGGCAAGATTCGCGTCGGGCTCGATCGCACCACGCTGGAGTCGCTCGCCAAGGCGAAGGATGTGCTCAAGCTGTCGAGCGCCGATCTT
The DNA here is from genome assembly GCA_036511595.1 of Bauldia sp. GTDB lineage: Bacteria > Pseudomonadota > Alphaproteobacteria > Rhizobiales > Kaistiaceae > DASZQY01. The sequence continues at coordinate 16,684 of DATCBY010000027.1, read as the reverse complement.
GCTTATGGCATCACGGCCGGGCGGATGGGCGCCACGACGGTAGCCGCCACGATGATTGCGGCGAAGCTCGCGGGCATCGGCGTGTTCGCTACTGGCGGCATCGGTGGCGTCCATCGCGGCGCCGAGACTACATTCGACATTTCCGCCGATCTTACCGAGCTGGCGCGGACCGGCGTGGTGGTCGTCTGCGCCGGCGCCAAGGCGCTCCTCGATATTCCCAAGACGCTGGAATATCTGGAGACGCTGGGCGTTCCGGTGGTCGCCTATGGCTCCGACGCCTTCCCCGCGTTCTGGTCGCGCGACAGCGGTCTGCGCGCACCCATCCGCCTCGATGACGTCGGCGCCGTCGCGCGCTTCGTCCGCGCGAGAAACGAGCTCAGCCTGCCCGGCGGCGTTCTCGTCGCCAATCCGATTCCGGTGGCCGACGAGATCCCGGCGGCCGAGATGCGCCCGGCGATCGCGGCCGCCGTCGCCGATGCGGCAACAGCCGGCATCACCGGCAAGGCGGTCACCCCCCACCTGCTCGATGCGATCCTCAAGAAGACCGGCGGCCGCAGCCTCACCGCCAACATCGCGCTCATTCGCAACAACGCGCGGCTGGCGGCGGGGATCGCGGTGGCAATGGCGGGCTAGCCCGCTGTCGGCCTGGCGCCGGCGGCCAGCTGCAGCGATGACGCCTCCGGCAACGGGCGCATCACGCGGCCGACGATTACGACCCCGACGACGACGATGGCGGCCAGTCCGCTTTCGACCGGCACCAGCGGATAGGCAAACACCAGCACGACCGCCAACGCGAGCGCCAGGCAATCCTGCCGCGTCAGCCCGCCGCGGACGAGGAAGGCGATTGGCACCGCCAGCAGCACGAGGTCGTAGATGAAGACATAAGGCGTCGCCAGGAGCGCCGCCGTGGCGAGCGCCGCGGCTTTCAACTCGTCCGCGACGGGCTTGCGCCACAGCCACGCGATTGCCACCGCGAGACAGGCAATCAGAACGCCCTGTATCGCCCACGCCAGTTCCGGACTGGCGCCAAGGACGCGCGCCACGCCGAACACGCTTTGCAGCTTGATCAGTCCGATGCGGCCGTCGACCAGCATCGCCTGGCTGGCCACCGGCAGCGATTTCAGGAACGCCGTCCACGGCGCCAACCCGAAGACCGCCGCAGAGACGGCGACAGTAGCGAGCGCGCTGAGCGCGGCGGCGAGTATCGTCCGCCAATGCCCACCGCAGATCAGCGCCACCGGGATGAGCAATCCGAATTGCGGTTTGTAGGTGAGCAGGCCTAACAGGATGCCGGCAACGATCGGTCGCTCACGCAGGAGCGCCAGCCCGCCGCCAAAAAGCGCCGCGGTCAGCAGGCCGGTTTGTCCGACGCTGACATTCCATAGCACCGCGGGAAATGCAGCAGCGGCGAGCACTAGCGGCGTCGACCCCAGAATCTTTCGCATCGCAGCGAGATAGAGCCCACCAGTGATCGCCATCCAGGCGAGGAAAGCGACGACATAGGGAAGCAGGGCCAGTAGCGCCGCGATGCAGAGCAGCGACGGCGGATACTGCCAGGTGAAATAGCCGTCGGAGGGAATGCCAGTCGCTGCCGACTCGACGCCCTTCAGCGTCGTCCAGTCGAATACCGACGTCGCCCGCCCGTCGAGCGCCAGCCGTCCCGCCGCCCACACGCCCATGAAATCCGTCGCCGCAGGGCGGCCATTGGTTCCGATCAGCCAGTTGCCGGTGACGAGGCCGGCTCCAAGAAACGCGGGATAAAAAACCAGCAGCAGCGCGATAAGGCGCACGCGCGTGGACAGAAAGCCGTCGAGGGAGAATTGGCTGGCGGTGGTGTCGGACATCGGGCGGCGCGGGCTGGAATTCCCGCCAAAATCGCACCGCGCCCTTAAGATTCCCTTAGGCTTCGGGACTGCGACGCCCCCCGAACGAGTTTCGACTGTCTGATTCAAGCTCCATTAAGCCAACTGCGGCTATCGTCCGTACATTCTGGTCGTTTCCGGTTGGGTCGCTCCATGTCGCTGCAAACCTTCTCCGCGCCGTCCCGGCAACGTCTGTCGGACTACGTCGCGCTGGCGCGCCCCGATCACTGGTTCAAGAACGTCTTCATGCTGCCAGGCGTCGCGCTGGCGCTGGTGCTGCGCGCCGAGCCGCTGTCGCTTTCACTCGTGCGCGATCTCGTCATCGCCTTTGTCGCGACGTGCCTCATCGCATCGGCAAACTACACCATCAACGAATGGCTCGACGCCGATTTCGACCGTCATCACCCGGTCAAGCGCCTGCGTCCGTCGGCGCTCGGACACGTATCGATGGGGCTGGTTGGCCTGCAATGGTTCCTCCTCGCCGCCGCCGGACTGGCGCTGGCGAGCGTCCTCGGCATCCTTTTCATGCGCGTCGCCGCTGTGCTGCTCTGCATGGGCATCGTCTATAACGTGCAGCCCCTACGCACGAAGGACCGGCACTACCTCGACGTCCTCAGCGAGTCGATCAACAACCCGCTACGATTTATGCTCGGTTGGGCCGCCGTGGTGTCGACGACATTGCCACCCTCGTCCATCCTGCTTGCCTACTGGATGGGCGGCGCCTTCCTGATGGCGGTCAAGCGCTACGCCGAGTTCCGCTTCATCGGCAATCCCACCACCGCCGCACTCTACCGCCGCTCCTTCCGCTCCTACACCGAAGAGACGCTGCTGCTCTCCTCGTTCTTCTACGCCCTGACCGCGGCGTTCTTCCTTGGCGTCTTCCTGATCAAGTACCGCATCGAGTTCCTGCTGTCGATACCGCTCTTCGCGCTCCTCTTCGTCTGGTACCTGCACATCGGCATGAAGGCAGACTCGGTCACGCAGAAACCCGAGCGCCTCTATCAGGAGCCCGCCTTCCTCGCCTATGTCGTCTTTCTCGGGCTGGTCGTCACCGCGCTCTTCTTCATCCACATTCCGTGGCTGTCGATCCTGGTCACCGACCACGTCCTGACAGGTGGTTGAGACCGAAAGCGCCGGGATCGCCCACGGTCCCGGTATCGCGGTTTTCGATCTCGACGGCACCATCAGCCGCCACGACACGTTTCTTCCCTTCCTTGTCGGCTACCTCCGGCGCCACCCATCGCGCTGGAAGTCAGCCCCGCGCCTCGCCACCGCCGTCGGGCTGCACGCCGCCGGCAGGATCGACAACAGCGCGCTCAAGACGACCTTCCTCACCGCGATCCTGGCCGGCGAGACAAACGAAACGCTGAGCGCGTGGACGACCACGTTCCTGCAGCACCTAACCGGGGCCGGCCTCCGCAAGGACGGTCTGGCAACGCTTGCCGCCCATCGCGCCGCCGGCTGGACGACGGTGCTCGCCACCGCCAGCCCCGATCTCTACGTCACCCCGCTCGCCGCCGAACTCGGCTTCGATGCCGCCATCCCGACGCGGCTGGAGCGGAACCCCGACGGGTATCTCACCGGCCGGCTGGATGCCGGCAACTGTTACGGGGCGGAGAAAGCGGCTCGGGTTGCCGAGTGGCGACAACGCCACGCCGCGTCGGGACCGCTGTGGGTCTACACCGATCATCACGCCGATTTGCCCCTCCTCGACATGGCGGACCGTCGCGTCGGCGTCTGCGCCTCAACCCGCCTGCGGAACGCAGCGGCCGACCATTCGGTCAGCCTGGTGGAATGGCACTAGCCGGTCGCCGGGCCATGGATTGCCGAATCCATCCGCAATGCTAGGGTCGCCGCCCCGCCGTCGACACCGTCCCCAGGAAACCCCCATGCCGTTTTCGATCTACCAGGCCACCGTGCCGGTCTATCTGCGCCTGCTCGCCGGTCTGAACGCGATCATCGACAAGACCGCCGCCCACGCCGCGGCGAACAAGATCGATCCCGCCGCCTTCCTCACCGCCCGGCTCTACCCGGATATGTGGCCTTTCGCGCGGCAGGTGAATGCCACCTGCGGCCATGCCGTCCGCGGCACCGCGCGGCTCGCCGGCGTGCCGATTCCGACCTTCGACGGAAAGGATGCCACGTTCGACGATCTCAAGGCCCGCATTGCGTTCACGGTCGCGCACTTGAAGGGAATGGAAGAGAAATCGCTGGTCGACGCCGCCGAAAAGACCATCGTCTTCCCCGCCGGCAATACCGAGCGAAGCATGTCCGGCTCGGACTACCTGCTCGCTTTGTCGCTGCCCAACTTCTATTTCCACCTGACCACGGCCTACGACATCCTGCGCCACAACGGCGTGCCGCTCTCCAAGGACGATTTCACCGGCGAATGAGCACGTCGTCGCGCGCCTTGTCCTTGCCTTGAAGTGCCGCCACACTCGCGCCAGCGCGGGTGGGAAAGCCAATGAGTTCCATCGTTTCTCCGGGAAGTAGAGAGCCGTTTTCTCCGGCGCAACGTCGATGACGTTCGTTCGCTCGGCCGCTCTCGGCTTGCTCTTTCTGGCAGCGGCTCCCGCCGCCGAAGCTGGACCCGCACCCCAGGCCGTCGCCGATATGCTGGCCGCGGCCGTCGCCGCCACCGGCCAGGCGACGTTGACCTACGCCGGCGTCACCGGCTCGGGCGACACCGTTACCTTGTCCGCCGTGAAGCTGGCATCGACGGACGGCGGCGATGTGGTCAGCGTCCCCTCGCTGGTCGTCAGCGGCGTCGCCGATCGCCAGCCCGGCGGGTTCACGGCCAGCGGCATCGCCTTCGACGGCGGCAGCGCGACGGCGCGCGGCGAGACTGCGAAGTGGACGACCGGTTCGCTTGCCGGCGTCGTTATTCCGACGCCCGACGAAATCAAGGGGCACGGCAAGTTCCGGCCCTTCAAGGCAGTCGCCATGTCGGCGCTCGCTCTCTCCGGCACCGATATCGCAACCCCGGTCGTGGCGGCGTCGTTCGCCGCTAACATCGGCGACGTCGTTGACGGAGCGCCGAGCACCATTCTAGTGCACGTCACCGGCGTCAAGGTGCCGATGGAACTGGCCGCCAACACCCTCGCCGGAACACTGGTCGGGCTGCTCGACTACAAGACGCTGCTCGCCGACGTGACGATGGACAGCGCCTACGATACCGCCGCGCATACTGCCGCGATCAACGCGCTCACCATCGACATCGCCGATGTCGGCAAGATCACCATCGCCGGCAAGGCCAGCGGCTTTTCCGTACGCGCGCTCGCCGATAGCCAGCACTCGGCAGACGCCCGTGCCGCCGCGCAGCTCGATGCGCTTTCGGTGCGCCTCGACAATGCCGGCTTCGTCGAGCGTCTGCTCGACATGCAGGCGAAGATGCTGGGCGGAACCCGGGACGACGTGCGCGCGCAACTGGTCGATGGCGCCCTGCCCTTCGCGCTGTCGTTCGTCGACAACGCCGCCTTCCGCGACCAGTTCCTCGCGGCCGTGACCGTGTTCCTCAAGGACCCGCACTCGCTCACCATCACCTTCGCGCCGGCCAAGCCGGTGCCGCTCGGCCAGGTCATGCGCGCCGCCGCGCACCGGCCGGGGACGCTCCCCGATCTGTTGACGCCGACCGTCGAGGCCAACAACTAGACGCGAACTGCCGGGGTCGAATGCGGTGCTGACAATTGCAATGCTGGCGCGGGCGCTCGCCCTCGCAACGGCAGTGGCGGCCGGTGGATGGACGTTGCCCGCCGTGGCCGACACGCCCGTTGAGACTGCCGTCAAGGCATGGGTTGCCGCAATTGACGCGTCGCCGGAATGGAAGGCCACCTATGCCGGTCTGTCGGTTGATCCGGCGAGCGGCAAGGCAACGCTCGCCGACCTGACCGTCGCCAGTGAACAACCGGGCTTCAGCCTGACCTTTGCGACGATCGCGGTCGCCGGTTTCCACGAGACGAGCGACGGCTCCTTCGCCGCCGATGAGATCGACCTCGACGGCGGCGAGATCGAGGCCGGCGCCTGGTCGCTGCGCATCGCCAACGCCGTCATCGCGGCGCCGGTTCTGCCGGAGAGCGGCGGTTTCGTCTGGGACGGCGCCGATCCGCTGGTATCAGTCGCGAAAGCGCTCACGCCCCTGACCCGGGCAATCGCGGCCAGCGCGCAGGTGCAGTCGATCCATGTGACCGAGACGCTTCAAGGTGTCTCGACGCAGACGACCTACAACAACATTACCGTCGCCGGCTGGCGGAACGGCAAGATCGCCGCGATCAGCGCCGGCCCGGTGAAGACCGAGTCGCCGAGCCCGGATCCGCTGGTTACCCTCGCCGTGGACGCCACCGAGACCCGCGACGTCGACCTCAACGCCTTCGTCGCCCTCTTCGATCCGGCGAGCTACGCCGGAGGTATTGGCGACGGCGTCTGGCGACCGGCCATCGGGCACGCCGCATACCATAAAATTACCATCGGCATTCCGGGCGTGACCCTCACTGTCGGCGAAACCGCGCTCGACGGATTTCGGGTGCGCCAGCCGCGGACGCCGCTGCTCCACAATGGAGCAGCGGACACCGCTGCTGCCAGTCTTGCCGACAATCTCCTCGATGGCCTCGATGCGCTGACGCCTTACGGCGCCGACCGTTTCGCCGTGACCAATCTCGATATGGCGATCTTCGGGCTGGATCGCGCACATCTTGATGGACTGACTGTCACCGACTTTTCCAGCCAGCGCATCGGCGACGTGGCGCTGAGCGGCCTGGCGGTCGCCATCAGCGGCGGCGGCGGAACGGTGAACGCCGGCAGGCTCGCGCTGGGCGGCCTGGCGCTGCCGTCGGCGGACACGATCCGCGCCGCTCTGGCGGCGAAGGACAGCGGAGCCGACATCAACTACAGCAGCCTCATCCCACCGCTCACCTACGTCGAGACGGCAGGCATCGGCGTCGCCCTCAGCGCATTCCCGGCCGTGCAGCTCGATCACTTCCGCGTCGATCTCGCCAACTACGCCGACAAGGTGCCGACCTCGATCGGCCTCGACATCGCCGGCGCCGACGTCCCCGCAACCCTCATTCCCGACGCGCGCGCGCAACAGCTTCTGAAGACCTTCGGCTACGACCGGGTGCATGTCGATGCCGGCGGCCACATCGACTGGGGCAATGCCGGCGAGATTTCCGTCAAGGATTTCCGCGTTGCGGTGAAGGATGCCGCCGCGCTTTCCGGCACGGCCAACCTGCTCGGCATCAGGCCGGCGGAAGCACAGCACATCGCCGCCCTCGAAGGCGCTGTCGGCAAACTTTCGCTGAAGGACGGCACATTCACCTTTGCCGACGATTCCATCATCGGCCGGGCGCTGACCGCACAGGCAACGAAGCTGAACGCCGATCCGGCGAAATTCCGTCAGCAGTTCGCTACCGGCCTGCCCTTCATGCTGGCCTTCCTCAACGATCGCGACCTGCAGGCGAAACTGGCGCCGATCCTGCAGAACGTCGTGCGCAACTCCGGCTCGCTCACCGCCGTGGCCAGCCCCGCCGCGCCGGTGCCGCTATCGGCGATCGTGACTGCGGCGGAAACGGCGCCATTTACGCTCTTCGGCCTGCTCGGCATCAATGTCAGCGGCGCGCCCGCGCCGACGCCTGCGCCGGCTCCGCCTGCCGCGAACTGACTACTTCGGCAGGTCCAGCCGGATGTTCAGCTCGCGCAATTGCTTGCTGGTCACCTCGGACGGCGCCCCCATCATCAGGTCCTCGGCCCGCTGGTTCATCGGGAAGAGCGTCACCTCGCGCAGGTTCTCCTCGCCGCAGAGGAGCATGACGATGCGGTCGATGCCCGGCGCGATGCCGCCGTGCGGCGGCGCCCCCAGCGACAGCGCGCGCAGCATGCCACCGAACTTCGCCTCCAGCACGTCCTCGCCGTAGCCGGCGATGGCGAAGGCCTTCTTCATGATCTCCGGCTTGTGATTGCGGATGGCGCCGGAGGAAAGCTCGATTCCATTGCACACGATGTCGTACTGCACCGCCTTGATGCCGAGGATGGTATCCTTGTCGGCGGCGTCGAGGGCGATGAAAGCGTCGTGCGGGTAGTTCGGCATGGAGAACGGATTGTGGGAGAAGTCGATCTTCTTCTCCTCCTCGCTCCATTCGTACATCGGGAAATCGACGATCCAGCAGAACGCGAACTGGTCCTCGTCGATGAGCTTCAGCTCCTTGCCGACGCGCGTGCGCGCCGCCCCGGCAAAAGCCGTGAACTTCTCCGGCCGCCCGCAGACGAAAAAGACCGCGTCGCCGTCCTTCAGCATGAGCTTGTCGCGGATCGCCTCGGTGCGCTCCGGTCCGATGTTCTTGGCGATCGGCCCGGCGCCCTCGCCGTCGTCGCGGAAGAAGATGTAGCCCAAGCCCGGCTGGCCCTCACCCTGCGCCCATGAATTCACGCGATCGCAGAAAGCGCGGTTGCCGCCGGTCGGCGCGGGGATCGCCCACACCTCGACCTTAGGGTCGGCGGCGATCCGCCCGGCGAACACCTTGAAGCCGGAATCCCGGAAATGCTCGGTGACGTCGCTCATCTCGATCGGGTTGCGCAGGTCGGGCTTGTCATTGCCGTACTTCCGCAGCGAATCCGCGTACGCGATGCGCGGGAACGTCGGCGTCGCCCGCTTGCCGTTGCCGAACTCGACGAAGAGATCGCGCAGCACCGGCTCGACCGCCTGGAACACGTCCTCCTGCACGACGAAACTCATCTCGATGTCGAGCTGGTAGAACTCGCCCGGCGATCGGTCAGCACGCGCGTCCTCGTCGCGGAAGCACGGCGCGATCTGGAAGTATCGGTCGAAGCCGGCGATCATGGTGAGCTGCTTGAATTGCTGCGGCGCCTGCGGCAGCGCGTAGAACTTGCCCGGATGCAGCCGCGACGGCACCAGGAAGTCGCGCGCCCCTTCCGGCGACGACGCGGTCAGGATTGGCGTCTGGAACTCGAAGAAGCCTGCCCCCGTCATCCGGCGGCGGATCGACGAGATGATCTCCGCCCGGCGCACGATGTTCCGGTGCAGCTTGTCGCGGCGAAGATCGAGGAAGCGGTACTTGAGCCGCGTCTCTTCCGGATATTCCGCGTCGCCGAACACCGGCAGCGGCAATTCCGCTGCCGCGCTCAGCACCTCGATGCCGCTAGCGAATACCTCGACCGCGCCGGTCGGCAGCTCGGTATTCTCCGTTCCCGCCGGCCGCGTGCGCACCTTGCCGTCGACGCAGATCACCCATTCCGAACGCACCGTCTCGGCGACCTTGAACGCCGGACTGTCCGGATCGGCAACCACCTGGGTGAGCCCGTAATGGTCGCGGAGGTCGATGAACAGCAACCCGCCGTGGTCGCGTACGCGGTGGACCCAGCCCGACAAGCGGACCGTCTCGCCGACGTTCGCCGCGCGCAACGCGCCGCAGGTATGGCTACGATAGCGGTGCATGGAAATACCTTGGAAAAGGCCGGAATCGGAGCCGAAAATCGCCGTTCAGGCGGGCGGAAAAGCGCATGCGCATCGGTCGTTGTCAAGGATGCCGCGCTTTCCGGAGGGGGTGTGGCCGATCGGTAACAAGCCCCAACTAGAAACGCTCAGGATGAGTCAAAATTTCGCGCCCTCGCTGGTCCCGCGATAGCGACAAGGGGCGGATCGCGGGCTATGAAGAGGGCATGACAATCATCACGACGACCGCGGAACTGGCGGCCGCAGCCAAGCGTTTTGCGCGATTCGACAGCATCACCGTCGATACGGAATTTATGCGGGAAACGACCTACTGGCCGAAGCTCTGCGTCATCCAGGTGGCGAGCCCGGACGAGGCGGTCATGATCGACGCCATGTCACCCGACCTCGAGCTCGATCCATTCTTCAAGCTGATGAAGAATGAGAAAATCATCAAGGTTTTTCACGCTGCCCGCCAGGACATCGAAATCGTCTTCCATCTCGGCGGCCTGATCCCCCACCCCGTCTTCGACACGCAGGTCGCGGCCATGGTCTGCGGCTTTGGCGACTCGATCAGCTACGACCAGCTCGTCCAGCGGCTGACCGGCGAGAAGATCGACAAATCCTCCCGCTTCACCGACTGGAGCCGCCGGCCGCTGTCCGAGCGCCAGACGGAATACGCGCTCGCTGACGTCACCCACCTCCGCGACGTTTACACCGCCCTCGCCCAGCGTCTTGCCGAGCAGAACCGCACCGAATGGGTGCGCGAGGAAATGGAGGTCCTCACCTCGCCCGACACCTACCAGATGGAGCCGGAACTCGCCTGGAAGCGGCTGAAGCTCCGCGTCCGCAAGCCCTCGGAGCTGGCGGTCCTGCAGGGCATCGCCGCCTGGCGCGAGCGCGAGGCGCAGTCCCGCGACGTCCCGCGCGGCCGCGTCCTCAAGGACGACGCCATCTACGAGATCGCCGCCCAGCAGCCGACCACCGCCGCCGCCTTGGGCCAACTGCGCACCATTCCGCGCGGCTTCGAGCGCTCGCGCGCCGCCGAGGAAATCCTTGGCGCCGTCCGCCACGCCCTCGACCTGCCGCGCGACCAGTTGCCCAAGGTTCCCAAGCACCGCCCGCCGACCAACGGCAACGGCGCCGCCGTCGATCTGCTCAAGGTGCTGCTCAAGATGATCAGCGAAAGCCACGGCGTCGCCTCGAAGATCATCGCCACCGTCGACGACCTTGAGGCAATTGCTGCCGACGATGCCGCCGAAGTGCCGGCGCTGACCGGCTGGCGCCGCGAACTCTTCGGCGAGACGGCGCTTCGCCTGAAACGCGGCAAGCTGGCGCTGGCTGTCGACCACAATCATGTCGTGGCGATAGAGAAGTAGTCGCGGCTACTTCGCCACGGTGATCGTGCCCTTCATCATCGGATGAAAGCGGCAGAAGTAATCGACCGTGCCGTCCTTGATCAGCAGGAGCGTGCCGCTCTTGCCAGCCGGCACGACCACATCCCAGGACTTGTCGGTCGCCGTCGCGGTGTGGGTGACGAAATCTCCGTTGGTCCATTCGATCGTGTCGCCCACGTGCGCTTCGATCTTTGCTGGCGAGAACGCCATCCCCTTCACGGTGACGGCGATGTTCTCGGCGGCGCTGGCGGAGGCCGCCGAAGCAGCCAGAGCCAGCGCGACTATTGCGGTGCGCAGAGCCATGAACGGACGGCCGCTCATTTCACCGTCATGGCAAGATGCTCGGCATGCTGCTGATGGCCCTGGAATATCTTGAGCCCCGTCTGGAGCAGCGCCTTGAGCTCGGCGTTGCTGGTCGCCGGGATCAGCGTGCCTTCGAGCGCGCCGTTGACGGTCTTGTGGTAAGCGACCTCGTTCGCAACGTAGGCCTTGTCGAAAGCCGCCCCGTTCAGCGCGCCGAGTTCTGCCGCCTTCGCGGCGGCGCCGGCAACGAGCGCCTTGCTGGTGTCGTTGTCTTCCGGCGCGACGTTGAGCTTCTTCAGCAGCGCCAGCGCCTGATCGTTAACCGCCGTGTGGTCGGCTACCATGTTTTCAGCGAAGGCGCGCACCTCGGCATTCTTCGACTTCTTCAGTGCGAGATTTGCCGCGTTGATGTCGATGACACCGGCGGTGTAGGCAATGTGAGCAATCTGCGGATCGGTAAGATCGGCCGCGGCCGCTGCGCCCGAAATCATCAGCAGGGCTGCGATCACGGCACCAAGTTTGATGAGCATTGGTTTCATCCTTCGGCATCCGAGGCGGGATGCCTCGCGTGTCCATTGGATCACCGGAACTGAAAAAGGTTCCCTTCAGAGCCTGGCGAGACCCGCGACCACCACATCAGCGATGCGTTCGCAGCGACGCCCCATAAACGGATAGGCGCTGGTCAACGCCGGTCCGAGTTGCGCTTCGAGCGCCTGCTTCACCGCAGCACGCGCGCGGTGGAGGCGCGTCTTCACGGTTGCGGGCTGAAGCCCCAACAGGTCGGCAGTTTCATGAACGCTCATCTCCTCGACGACGCGCGCCACGAGCACCAATCGGAAGGGCTCGGGAAGGTCGTCAATCGCCCGCTCCAAAAGAATCTGCACCTGCCGCTGCGCCAGCGTTCGCTCGGGATCGGCGAAGGCATTTGCGGCCGGGAAGCGGATCACCTGTGCCTGAAGCTCCCTCTCGATATCGGGCGCATCGATGTCGACTGTGGACTCCCGCTTCCGCAGTCGTCCGAGCGCCTCATTCAGCACAATGCGCGACAGCCAGGTGCTGAGCTTCGAGTCACCACGAAATGCGGCAAGGTGGGTGAAAGCATGGATATACGCCTGCTGAACCGCGTCTTCGGCCTCGCTGTCATTGCGCAACACGCTGCGAGCGATCCGGTAGAGTCGCTGGTTGTGCAGGCGCACGATGGCACGAACGGCCGCCTCATCCTTGCGGACGGCGCCGGCAATCAGGGTGGCCTGGTCGCCGAAATCCAGGGATTCTGCGATTTGGCTACGCATCGGCAGGGCTTCCGACACGGGGCATATCCCCTTAGATGGAGCGGCGGCCGGAAGGTTCCCGACAAAATCAAACCCGCCTATTCCGCCACGATCGCCGGCTCCAGTCCGGCGATCTTCCCCAGTTGCCCCAGCCGGCGCAGCACTCTCGCCCCGCCAAGCGGGGCCAGATCGGCGGGCAATACCAGCGTCAGCGTCTTGCCTTTGGCCTCGAGCCGGGTGCGCTGTACGATATCCGGCATTGCTCCGGAGATCAGGTGCGCCACGCGCAGCGTCGCCCCGAGCGCCCGCGCTCGTTCCATCAGGCGGGTCGAGGCCAGTTCACGGATGCGCGGCGACAGCACCTCATCGATCAGCCCCTCGTGGCGATAGAAGTTGGCGAGCGCCAGGTAGGCCCTTCCCGGGTGGTCGATGCCGATGAAGGCCGCGTTCGCGATCAGGTTCAGGCTCTGCTCGCCGCGATATTCAGGATGGACCCGCCAGTGGATATCGGCGAGGAGGCAAGCAGCATGGCGCAGGCGCACTTCCTCGGGTGTCTCGTCGAGGCCGATCGCCTTGAGAGCCATGTCCGACCAGGGTCCGAGTTCGGCGACATGCCGGGGCGAGCGCGAGCGCAGATAGGCCAGCTCCTCGCACGCCACGATCAGCGGGTCGCGCGCTTTCTCCTTCGTATCGAGAAGATCGTAGAGGAGCCCCTCGCGCAGTCCCAACGCCGACATCACGATCGATGAGGGCTTCATCGTCGCGATGACTTGCTCGAGCACGACCGCCCCGTACGGCAGGAGCGCCCGGCGATTGCGCGAGACAACCTCGATCGAGTCGATCGAATCGATGTCCCGGCGAACGACCATGCGGCAGAAGTCTGCCGCTTCGCCGGACGCCATGACGTAGTTGTGCATGACGTGGAGGGGATAGCCCGCCTGCCGCATATGCAGCCGCGCCAGCGAACGCCAGGTGCCCCCGATGGCATAGAACGGCCGCTTGCCGGCCTTGGCCAGGACCTTCGATCCGGCCAGCGCCTCGCTGACGATTTTCTCGGCCTTCTTCAGCGAGCGGTCGGACGACCCCTCCAGCCGCAGCCCACCCACGGGAAAAGTCTCGCCATCGCCGATCTTCGACCCGTTGATATCGACCACCTCAAGGCTACCGCCGCCGAGATCGCCCACAACCCCGTCGGGCCGGTCGAATCCGGAGAGTATGCCCAGCGCCGACAGTCGCGCCTCCTCGCCGCCGGTCAGCGTCGCCACGCCGACGCGGGCGACCGCCTCGACCGCCGCTATGAATTCGCCGCCGTTGGAGGCCTCGCGGACCGCCGCCGTGGCCAGAACATGCAGGGACGCGGCGCGCATCTGATCGGTGAGCGCGACGAAACGGCGAATGGCGGTGAGCGCCGCGGCGATGGCCTCCGGGTCGAGACGGCCGCGGGCGGCAACCCCGCGCCCGAGGCCGCACAGTTCCTTCTCGTTGAACAGCGGCGTCGCCGCACGCCCGAGATGCTCGTAGACGACCAGACGGACCGAGTTCGAGCCGATGTCGACAATGGCAACCGGGCCGCCGTTGAGGATCCGCCCCGGCGCATCTTCCGGCTTGCCGTCAGCCGCCGGCCTCCGCGGGCGCTCAGGCATCCTTCACGCGACGCCGCAGCGGTTTGGGCGGATCGGTCTTCAGCGACTTGCCACGACCCGAGAGACTGGGATTCGTCATGAAGTATTCGTGGGCGTTGAAGGGCGCCTCGCCCTTCGCCGGCTTGATGCGTACCGTGCTGCCGTCGGAAAGCTCGCGCCAGCTCTGCTGGTTGTCGGAAAAATTGGCGACCATGATCTGGCCGAGCACCTGTTCGTGCACCGTCGGATTGAGGATCGGCACCATCGCTTCCACCCGGCGATCGAGGTTGCGCGGCATCATGTCGGCGGAGGCGATATAGACCATTGCCTCGTCAGAAGGCAGGCCGAAGCCGTTGCCGAAGCAGAAGATGCGCGCGTGCTCAAGGAACCGCCCGACGATCGACTTGACCCGGATGCGCTCGGAAAGACCGGCGATGCCCGGCCGCAGGCAGCAGATGCCGCGCACGACCAGATCGATGTCGACGCCCGACTGGCTGGCATCGTAGAGCGCATCGATGATCTGCGCATCGACGAGCGCATTCAGCTTCATCCAGATCTGGCCGGGGCGGCCGGCCTTGGCGTGCGCGACCTCGCCCGCTATCAGCTCGAGGATGCGCGCCCTGAGCGTCAGCGGCGACACCGCCATGCGCTCCAGCGTTGTCGGCTCGGAGTACCCGGTGATGTAGTTGAAGATGCGTCCGACATCACGCGAGATCGCAGGATCGGCCGAAAAAAACGACAGGTCGGTATAGAGACGCGCCGTTACCGGATGATAGTTGCCCGTGCCGATGTGGACATAGCTGGCGAGTTGACCGGTCTCGCGGCGCACCACCAGCGACAGCTTGGCGTGGGTCTTCAGTTCGATGAAGCCGTAAACCACCTGCACGCCGGCCCGCTCCAGGTCGCGCGCCCACTTGATGTTGGCCGCCTCGTCGAAGCGCGCCTTCAACTCGACGACGGCGGTCACGGTCTTGCCGGCTTCGGCCGCCTCGGCCAGCGCCCGCACGATCGGCGAGTCGTTCGAGGTGCGATAGAGCGTCTGCTTGATTGCCACCACGTCCGGATCAGACGCCGCCTGGCGCAGAAACTGCACCACCACGTCGAACGATTCGTACGGATGATGGACGATGAGATCCTTCTCCCGGATGGCGGCGAAGCAGTCGCCGTTATGCTCGCGGATGCGCTCGGGGAAGCGCGGCGTGTAGGCCGGGAACTTCAGCGCCGGCCGGTCGATGCCGGCGATCTGGGAAAGGTCGTTGAGCGCCAGCAGGCCGTGGCCGAGGAAAATCTCGTCGCCGGAAACCGACAGCGCTTCCGCCACGATCTGGCGGAGGCTCTCCGGCATCGCCGCATCGATCTCAAGCCGAATGACCGAACCGCGACGCCGCCGCTTCAGCGCGCTCTCGAAGAAGCGCACCAGGTCTTCGGCCTCTTCCTCCAGTTCGATGTCCGAGTCGCGCACGACGCGGAACGCGCCCATGCCCTGCACGGTGTATCCCGGGAAAAGCCGCCCGACGAACAGCGTCACCGCCTGATCGAGACTGATGAAGCGGTCGAGCGCGGCATCGGCGGAAGGCAGGCGCACGAAACGGTCGAGCGTGCCGGGGATGCGCAGCAGCGCCGTCATGTGCTGGCCGCTGGTCTTGCGCGTGAGTTGCAGGGCAACGGTCAGCCCGAGGTTCGGGATGAACGGGAACGGATGGGCAGGATCGATGGCAAGCGGCGTCAATACCGGGAAGATCGCGTCGAGGAAATGCGCCTCCAACCACTTGCGCTCGTCGTCGGCGAGATCCTTCGCGTCGATCAGCATGATGCCGGCCTCGCCAAGCGCCGGCAGCAGCGTGCCCCACACTTCCTGCTGATCGTTGGCAAGCGCCGTCACCGCCTCGCCGATATGGGCGAGCTGCTCGCTCAGCGATTGGCCGTCGTCGGAGATCATGGCAATGCCGAGCCGCTGCTGGCCCTTCAGGCCGGCGACGCGCACCATGAAGAATTCGTCGAGGTTGTTGGCCGAGATCGACAGGAAGCGCAGCCGCTCCAGCACCGGGTGGCGCTGGTTGGTAGCCTCTTCGAGAACCCGCCGATTGAAATGCAGCCACGAGAGTTCCCGGTTGATGAACCGGTCGGGACGCTGCCGCAGCCGCGCCGTTGCGCGGCCGGTCTCATCGGGGCCCGCATTGTCGGCGGAAATGATCGAACTCTTCTGGTCCATGACTGGCAACGCTTTGGCGGAATCCATAGGGGAAATATAGCCCTAAACGCGAAATATGACGATTTCGCCAACCCTTTTTAGGTCCTTGTTTCTAAGGGCAACAAAGCCCCGGCACCCGGCATTCGGCAGGTTCCTGCCTAAAGCAGTTCATGGACCTCGAGACTGACGGACCGGGGCTCGCGCTTTCCCAGGCCGACAAAAATCGATCGATTCATCCATTGCAGCTCGGACGCCGCCGCCTCGAACCGCAAGACCGTGCGAAAATAGTAAAGCGAGTAGTCGACCGCTTCCCCGGCGGCGATCCTGTCAAGCACTCCCGGCGGCCCGTGGCGCAGGCCCTCGCTGCGCACCAGCACATGCGCGCCGTGATCAGTCTTGATCACATAGCGGGCCTGAATGTCGGTCACGCCGTCCTCGCGCAGGATCTGCCAGTCGGCGCCGCCGGAAACAACGATGCCGGCGCGGCGCGCCCCGCTCACGCGCCCTGCCAGGATCTCAACCACCCGCCGCCCGCCATACGGCGTCCGCCCGACCTCGACCGCCTCGCCGAGGTCAACTTCAATGCGAAACGCCGTTTCC
>DATCBY010000026.1:0-47456 GCA_036511595.1 Bauldia sp. | reverse complement strand
AGGCCGAAGCGGATCTTTTCGATGCGGACACACCGAGGGATGTCGACGAGGTGCTGAACTACGTTGGCGCCATGAACCACGGCCTCGGGCGCCTCGCCGAACTGCCTCTCTCAGTTCGTCTTATGAAAGAGATTCATGCTCGCCTTCTCCAAGGCGTCCGCGGACGCAATCAGCAGCCAGGCGAGATCCGGCGCAGCCAAAATTGGATCGGTCCCGAGGGAAGTTCGCTCTTAAATGCGACATTCATTCCGCCGCCCCATCAAGACGCCGAAGGAGCCCTCAGCGACTTGGAAAAATTCCTTCACGCTGAGAACGATATTCCTGCCTTAGTCCGGATCGGCCTCATCCATGCGCAGTTCGAGACTATTCACCCCTTCCTCGACGGCAACGGCCGTATTGGGCGTTTGTTAATAACGCTCTTCCTCTGCCAGCAGGGACTCTTGCAAAAGCCCGTTCTGTACCTCTCCCATTATTTCAAGGAAAACCGGGCTGACTACTATCAGCACTTGCAAAGGGTCAGAGACGGAGGCGATTGGGAAAGTTGGTTGAAGTTCTTTCTCCGTGGCGTCGGAACGGTCGCTGAGCAAGCAACCGATACCGCGAGGAAAATCGTGGCGCTTCGAGAAGACCATCGAGCCACAATCGCGGGCAAGCTCGGTAGCTCCGGAATCAACGCGATGCGCCTGCTTGAGCACCTCTATCAACGCCCCACCATCACGGTGAACGGCGCTAAAGACATCCTCGGCATCAGCTATCCCAGCGCCAACAACCTGATCGACAGCTTAAGGCGCATCGAAGTGCTCTTTGAAATCACCGGTCAGTATCGAAATCGGCTCTTTTTTTATTCGCCGTACATCGATCTTTTTTCGAATCTGTGAAGTGCCTCGGGTCCTGCGTTCGCCGCGGCGTCAGGGCCTGTCCCCCGCTGCAGGTAGAAGACAACGAGGTAATGATGTTTCCCGGGTGCGCTCATTTTCGGATGGCGGGGATGACCGGGTGATGACCGGCGCCGCGGCTCGTTCTAGCCTCGCGCCGGGACGATTAGCAAGGCGCTGTTTTGGTTGGGAAATTTGGAGCGGGCGAAGGGATTCGAACCCTCGACCCCAACCTTGGCAAGGTTGTGCTCTACCCCTGAGCTACACCCGCTCACGCGGCTCATGGGGAAGCAATTCCCATCAACCGAAGGGCCGCTTATATCGCTGACGCCCAGCGTCTGGCAATACGATGAGCGTCTATGCAGTTAACATCGGCGGCCGTTATCTTTTGTCTCGCCGCTGGTCTTGGCCAAAGGTTTACAGCCGCCCGCCGCCGCGACAGCGCCGCGCCAATCGGAACCCGACCGATGCCCGCCAAACGCGAAGACCTGATGGCGATGCTGGCTCGTCTCGGCATCGCCACCACGACGGTGGAGCATCCGCCGCTCTTCACCGTCGAGGACGCGATGGCACTGCGCGGCGAGGTCCCCGGCGTGCACACCAAGAACCTCTTCCTGAAGGACAAGAAGGATGCCCTGTTTCTGGTGGTGACCGAGGAAGAGGCCGCCATCGACCTGAAGCACCTGCATCGTGTCATCGGGGCAACCGGCCGCCTGTCCTTCGGCAAGCCCGAACTCCTGATGGAGACGTTGGGCGTTACGCCCGGCGCCGTCACCGCCTTCGCACCGATCAACGATCCGGGCGGTCGCGTGGCCGTAGTCATCGATGCGGCCCTCGCCGCGGCCGAGCTGGTCAACTGTCATCCGCTCGTCAACACGGCGACCACCACCATCGCCAGCGCGGATCTGCTCGCCTTCCTGCGCGCCGCGGGGCACGAGCCGCGGATCGTGCCGGTTGCGGCGGCATCGACCGAAGAATTGTGAAAACCGGTCAGGCGCTCCATATTCAGGCAACAGGCAGATGATCCGGGTGCTTTACCCGACGCGAGAACGGATGCGACCATGAGTATGACCATGCCGGACGCGGGCGGCGTCGCCTCGACGAAAGCCGGGCAGAACGGCGCTTCTCCCGCCGATCTGATCAAGGACACCACGACCCAGGGCTTCCCCAAGGATGTGCTGGAAGAATCCCGCCGCCAGCCGGTCCTCGTCGATTTCTGGGCACCGTGGTGCGGCCCCTGCAAGACGCTGTCGCCGATCATCGAAAAGGCGGTCACCGCCGCCAACGGCGCTGTCCGCCTGGTCAAGATGAATATCGACGATCATCCGGCCATTGCAGGCCAGCTCGGCATCCAGTCGATCCCGGCCGTCATCGCCTTCCGCGACGGCCAGCCTGTCGACGGTTTCGTCGGCGCGCAGCCCGAGGGTCAGGTGAAAGCCTTCATCGAACGCCTCGCCGGTCCCGTCGGGCCCAGCGATGTCGAGTTACTGGTCGAGGAAGGCAATCGCCTGCTCGCTGCCAAGGACATCGCCGCGGCCGCCGAGCACTTCGCCGCTGCGCTGGCGGCCGACGCCGGCTCGGTGCCGGCGCTGGTCGGCCTCGCCGGGTGCCACCTCGCTGCCGGCAATCTCGACGCCGCCCGCCAGACGCTGGTCGCGGTGCCGGCTGCCGCCGTCGCCGATCCTGCCGTGGTCGCCATCCGCGCACGCATCGACCTTGCCGCCCAGACCGCCGCACTCGGTGACCCGACGGCGCTTGCCGCTCGCATCGCCGCCGATCCGAAGGATCATCAGGCCCGTTTCGACCTCGCCCTCATCGATAACGCCAGGGGCGATCGCGAGGGCGCCATCGACAGCCTGCTTGAAATTGTCCGCCGCGAACGTAGTTGGGGCGAGGAGAAGGCCCGCAAGCAGCTCGTCCAGTTTTTCGAGGCTTGGGGACCGACGGACGAGGCGACGCTCTCCGGACGTCGCCGCCTGTCGTCGATGCTGTTTTCGTAGTGGCTGCCCGTATGGCCGCCAACCAGGAGACCCGAGGGGTTCGATGAAAGCCGGCAACTGCTCCTATGGCTGCGCCAGCGACATGCCGACGGTCATTCCGGTCTTTCCGCTTCCCGCCGCGCTTCTGCTGCCGCGCTCCGACATGCCGCTTTGCATATTCGAACCGCGCTACGTCGCCATGATCGACGACGCCGTCGCCAGCAACCGCATCATCGGCATGGTCCAGCCGGACGAGGCAGCGCAGGCGTGCGCCCGCGGACCGGCGCTCCGCGACGTTGGCTGCGCCGGCCGCATTGTCTCGTTCGCCGAGACTGGCGACGGCCGTTACATGGTCACCCTCACCGGCATCGCGCGCTTCCGCATTCTGGGCGAAGTGGCGGAGAGCGCTCCCTACCGCTGCTGTCGCATCACCGTCGAGCCGTTCCTCGCCGACTTTCATTCCACCGGGGAAAAGATCGACCGCGACGCGCTGCTGCGCGCCTTCCGCGCTTACTTGGTCGCGCACGACCTCGACACCGATTGGGAGAGCGTCGGCCGCGCCTCGAGCGAGACGCTGGTCAATGCATTGGCCATGATGGCTCCCTTCGCGCCGGCTGAGAAGCAGGCGCTGCTGGAGGCGCCGGACCTGCGCGCCCGCGCCGAAACGCTGGTCGCCATCGCCGAGATGTCGCTCGCCAACGGCCCCGACGGCCAGCGCCTGCAATGAGCGAAACGGTCCGACCCGCCGGAGCCGTCGACCCCAGGCTGCTCGAAATCCTGGCCTGCCCGCTGACCCGCACGACGCTCGAATACGACGCGACCCGGCAGGAACTGGTCAGCCGCGCCGCCCGCTGCGCCTACCCGATCCGCGACGGCATTCCCATCATGCTCGCCGACGAGGCAAGGCCGCTCAAGGATTGATGGTACCGCCGGCGAAGCCCTAAATCGTCTCGCCGCGCAGAAGTCTTGGAACGTCGCGGCCCATCCCGGAAGCTTGGCCGATGAAGAACTGTTTCAGGCCCGGCAGCCGGTCCACGACCCCAAGCCCTACGTCGCGCGCAATGCGCAACGCCGCGTTGTCGTTGGCGAACAGCCGGTTCAATCCGTCAGTCACGGCCGCCATTTCGAGCGTATCGTAGCGCCGCCAGCGCTGGTAACGGTCGAGCACCGTCATCGCTCCTATATCGAGGCCGATGCGATGCGCCTCGACGATGGTCTCCGCCAGCGCCGCCACGTCGCGGTACCCGAGGTTCAACCCCTGCCCCGCAATCGGGTGTATGGAATGGGCGGCGTCGCCGACGAGCGCAAAACGTGGGCGCACGAAATCGCGCGCCAGCTCCACGCCGAGCGGAAATGCGCGAGGGGGGTCGGCGACCTCGATCTTGCCCAGGCGATTCCCGAACCGCCGCTCAAGCTCCATGCGGAACGTGAAGTCGTCACCAGCCATGAGCCGCACGGCGACATCGCTGGGTTCGGTCCATACAAGCGACGAGCGGTGCCGTCCCTCCGCCGTCGAGCGGAGCGGCAAGGTCGCGAACGGTCCTCCCGGTAGGAAGTGCTCCTCTGCCCGGCCGCCGTGCGGCCGCTCGTGGGTGATTGTCGCCACGATCCCTGATTGTCCATACGAAGCGCCCACGGTCGAAATGCCAGCCAGCTCGCGCAGCTTTGAATGCACTCCATCCGCCGCCACCAGCAGCCGCGCCGCGTGGCGCTGGCCGCTTCGCGCCGTCGCCACGACGCCGCCGGCTTCGACGGTGAAATCTGCAACCGCCTCGCCGGTGACGATAACAACGCCGGCTGCCGCCGCCTTGGCGGAAAGTGCCGACACCACCGTCCCGTCCGCGACCACCCACGCGGCGCCGTCGGCGTCACCTTCGCCGAGCGCGAACGTCAGGAACACCGGCCGCACCACGTCGCCGGTGCGGCTGTCGGTGACGACCATCTCGGTCACCGGCTGCGCCGCGGCGTCGATGGCATCCCAGACGCCAAGCGCCTCCAGCATGCGCTGGCCTCCAGCGACGATCGTCGAGGCGCGTCCCTCGCGCGACCGCGCTCCACCCTTTGCTGCATCGACCACCATGACGGCCAGCGTCGGCGCGGCACGACGCAGCGCCAGCGCCAGCGCCAGTCCGATTTGTCCGCCGCCTGCGATGAGCACGTCGCAGTCGATGGATGCCGGCATTGCCACGTTCAGCTTGGGCATTTCCGCTCGAAACTTAACCGTTCCCGTTCCCGGCCCATGATATGACCCGCCGTCTTAACCGACGCCAGATAGCCGGAATGCATGATCCTATAGAGACCTTATTGTCGATCCTCGACCTCGAGCAGCTCGAACACAACCTCTTCCGCGGCCTCAGCCCGCAGGTCGGCTGGCAGCGCGTCTTCGGCGGTCAGGTCATCGGCCAGGCGCTGGTCGCCGCCGCCCGCACGGTCGAGGGCCGCACCGTCCATTCGCTGCATGCCTATTTCATGCGGCCGGGCGACCCGGCAGTACCGATCATCTACGAGGTCGACCGCATCCGCGACGGCCACAGCTTCACCACACGCCGGGTCGTCGCCATCCAGCATGGCGCCGCGATCTTTACCATGTCGGCTTCCTTTCAGGTCGAGGAGACCGGGTTGGATCACCAGGCGAAGATGCCCGATGTGCCGCCGCCGGAAGATCTGCCAAGCGAAACCGAGCTGCAGGAGGCCTATCTCCATCACGCGCCCGAAGGGGTGCGCCGCTACTGGCAGCGCCCGCGACCGCTTGAACTCCGCCCAGTCGATCTCCGTCACTTCCTCTCCCGCGATGCCCTGGACCCCGTGCAAAACGTCTGGGTCCGCACCACCGGCCCCTTACCGGACGATCCCGACATCCACCGCTGCGTACTCGCCTACGCCTCTGATATGACCCTGCTCGACACTGCCCTCTTCGCGCACGGGCGCATGATCTTCGATCCCGACCTGCAGGCGGCGAGCCTGGACCACGCCCTGTGGTTCCATCGCCCGTTCCGCGCCGATCAGTGGCTGCTCTACGCCGAGGACAGCCCCTCCGCCTCCGGCTCGCGCGGGTTGACCCGCGGCAGCTTGTTCACGCGCGAAGGCGTGCTCGTCGCATCGGTGGCCCAGGAGGGACTCATCCGCGTCCGCTCGTTGCGCGCCTAATTCGTGAGCAAAAGTGAAAATTTGCACGATATTTAAGCATTAGTTGGGCGCCGCGACGCCATCGCCCCAGAAACACCATCGAATTGCCCGGCAATTCAGCAGTTTCCCGCTGAGCCCGCGAGTTGGCACAGACCTTGATTTGAGGGGCTGTGGTCAAGGCCGTTGGCGGAAGTCCGCCGCACGGCATTCGCCAAGAATAGTCGGGCTTCGTGCGTTCGCCTGTCGCGGACGGGCGGGCGTCAACGGGGAAACTGCGCCATGAAAATAGTGATGGCTATTATCAAGCCGTTCAAGCTTGACGAGGTGCGCGATGCCCTCACCGCCGTCGGAGTGCAAGGACTGACGGTCACCGAGGTGAAGGGTTACGGACGGCAGAAGGGGCACACTGAAATCTACCGTGGTACGGAATACGCCGTCAGCTTCCTGCCCAAGATCAAGATCGAGATCGGCGTACCGTCCGATCAGGTCGACAAGGTCGTCGACGCGATCACGGCTGCCGCCAAGACCGGCCAGATCGGCGACGGCAAGATCTTCGTCTACTCGATCGATCACGCCGTTCGCATTCGCACCGGCGAGACTGACGGCGACGCGCTCTAGAATTCCGCGAGCGTGGACACGCGATGCTGACCAAATCTCCCCTTCCACCCAACCGCCGCGAACCCGGCAGCTCTCGGACCGTGAGGTCCGTCAGGAGAATATTCATGAACAATCGGATGAAAGCTTTGACTGCCGTTGGCACGCTGGGCGCTATTGGAGCGCTCCTCGTCGCCGCAGGTCCGGCGTTTGCTCAGGCGGCGACGGACGCGACGACGGCGGCTCCGGACGCGGCAACAGCGGCCGCTGCCGCCGCCCCGGCGCCACCCAAGATCGACACCGGCGACACTGCCTGGATGCTCACCTCTACCGCGCTGGTCCTGATGATGACCATTCCGGGCCTCGCGCTCTTCTACGGCGGCATGGTCCGCAAGAAGAACGTGCTCGCCACGGTCGCGCAAAGCTTCGCCGCCACCGCGCTTATCTCCGTGCTGTGGATGATCATCGGCTACTCGATCGCCTTCACCTCCAACGACAGCGCCAGCCTCAACAGCTTCATCGGCAGCTTCCACTACCTGCTGCTGGCGCCGATGGGGCTCAACTCTGCCAGCGCCCTGGCTCCGACCATTCCGGAGTCGGTGTACATGTGCTTCCAGATGACCTTCGCGATCATCACGCCGGCCCTGATTGCCGGCGCGCTTGCCGATCGCATGAAGTTCTCGGCCTTCCTGTGGTTCATGGGCCTCTGGCTGATCTTCGTCTATTGCCCGATCGCGCATTGGGTATGGGGCGGCGGCTGGCTGGGTGCGATGGGCGCTCTCGACTACGCCGGCGGCACCGTCGTCCATCTGAACGCCGGTACGGCGGGTCTGGTCACCTGTCTGATGCTCGGCAAGCGTATCGGGCTCGGCCACGACAACATGGCGCCGCATAACCTGGTGCTCTCCGTGATTGGCGCCTCGCTCCTGTGGGTCGGCTGGTTCGGCTTCAACGCCGGCTCAGCCGTCACCGCGAACGTCAACGCCGGCATGGCGATGGCGGCGACGCAGATCGCCACTGCTGCTGCCGCACTCGCCTGGATGTTCGCCGAGTGGATCGTCGCCAAAAAGCCGAGCGTGCTCGGAATGATCTCCGGCGCCGTTGCCGGCCTGGTCGCGATCACGCCGGCCTCGGGCTTCGTCAATCCGACCGGCGCCCTCATCATCGGCCTCGCGGCCGGCGTGGTCTGCTACCTGTCCGCCGTCCACATGAAGAAGATCTTCGGCTACGACGATGCCCTCGACGCCTTCGGCGTGCACGGGGTCGGCGGAGCGCTCGGTGCAATGCTGACCGGCGTCTTCGCCTCCAACGCGATCAATTCCGCCTCGCATGGCTGGCTGATCGACGGCAACCCCGGCCAGATGCTGATCCAGTTGTACGATGTCGCCGGCACCTTCGTTTACTGCCTGATCGCGACCTTCATCATCCTGAAGATCATCGACGTGGTCATCGGCATCCGGGTGTCGAAGGAAATCGAAGTCGAGGGTCTCGACATCAACCTCCACGGCGAAGTCGTCCAGTAGAGCGTCCTTCCTCCCAAGACCAAACTCGCCGGCCGGGCAGCAATGCCCGGCCGGTTTTTTGTTGGCAAACCGCCGTTCCAGGTGAGGGAACGGGCGGACGCTCCCGCGGCTCGCGGCAAGCCTCGCCGGCGCTCCCTCTGACGCCCGGCATGCGCTGAGGGTTAAGCCCGGCTTTACCAGCCCCCGTTAGGGTTGCTGGAAGGTTTCCCAGTGCATTCCGGATCGCCAGTATGCGTACCTCCCAGCGTGCCCAGTTGCGTTCGTCCCGGCAGATGTCGCTGCCCTTTGGCGGCGGCGCCATCCGCAAGATCGTCCGCCGCAACCTGAGCGCCATTGCGGGTCTCGCCGTTCTGGCCGTTTCCGCCGCGTTTGCGGCCGGTCTCGCGACCTGGGCCGTGGATGACCCGAGCCTCAGCCACGCCACCGATCATGGCGCCCGCAACGTGCTCGGCTTCCCGGGGGCCGTCATCGCCGATCTGCTCACCCAGCTTTTCGGGCTGGGTGCCTCGCTGGTCCTGCTCGCCCCGGTGATCTGGGCCTGGCGGGCGGTGTTCGCGACGCCGAGCCGCTTCTCCTGGAAAACCCTCACCACCTGGCTGCTCGCTTCCCTGACCGCGACCCTGGCGCTCGCCACCCTGCGGGTTCCGAACTCGTGGCCGCTGCCGGCCGGCCTTGGGGGGGTTGTCGGCGATCTCCTGCTGAAGCTGCCCGCCCGCTTCTTCGGCCACGTTCCGTACGGACTGCATGCGGTCGCCGCCGGAGTCATCTTCGCGGCACTTTCGCTGATCTTCACCCTGCACGCCTGCGGTCTCATCCTTCGCTTTGATCGCAGTGCCGGCGAACAGAACGCCATTCCGGCAGTCCGCCCGTCCGCACGTGTGGCCGTCGCCGCCGAGGCAGAGGACGAGGCGGAGATGGATACCGACGCCGAAGAAGGGCAGGCCCTGGACACGGACGACGCGTTCGCCGACGATGAGGGCGCGGAGGACGATCACCCGTCGCGCGTCGCTTTGGTCGCCGGGGTCCTCACCCACGTCGGTCTCAGCCTTGCCGCCGGCGTCCGCCGCCATGTATTCAGCCGCCGGCGCGACGAACTCCGCGCCCTCATCGACGAAGACGCCTTCCGCAATGGCCGTGTCGAGCCGCGCATGGGTGCTGACGGCGACTGGCACGGCGCCGACCCCGATAGCGATGGTGACGACGACCTCGACGCGAACGACACCGCAACCCTCGCCGCCGACGACGGTGACGACCTCGATGCGGAAGCGCCCAGGAAGCGCAAGGCCAAGCCTGCCGCCAAGGTAAAGACCAAGGCCTACCGCGCGCCGAAATTCGAGTTGCCTCCGCTAGAGCTGCTGGCCGAACCGAAGCCGAACGAGCGAAAATCCACCGTCACCCCGGCCCAGCTCGAGCACAACGCCCGCCTTCTGGAGGGCGTCCTCGACGACTTCGGCGTCAAGGGCGAGATCATCAACGTCCGCCCCGGCCCGGTGGTCACGCTCTATGAGCTGGAACCCGCGCCGGGCATCAAATCGGCGCGCGTCATCGGCCTCGCCGACGACATCGCCCGCTCGATGAGCGCCATCGCCTGCCGCGTTGCCGTCATCCCCGGCAAGAACGCCATCGGCATCGAGCTGCCGAACGCCAAGCGCGAGACGGTTTACCTGCGCGAGTTGCTCTCCGCTCCCGACTTCTCCGAATCGAAGGCCCGTCTCGGCCTCGGCCTCGGCAAGACGATCGGCGGCGAGCCGGTGATAGCCGATCTCGCGCGCATGCCGCATCTGCTCGTCGCCGGCACCACCGGCTCGGGCAAGTCCGTCTCGATCAACACCATGATCCTGTCGCTGCTCTACCGCTGGACGCCGGCGGAGTGCCGCATGATCATGATCGACCCGAAGATGCTGGAGCTTTCCATCTACGACGGCATCCCCCACCTGCTCACCCCGGTCGTGACCGACCCCAAGCAAGCGGTGATCGCGCTGAAATGGACGGTGCGCGAGATGGAAGACCGCTACCGCAAGATGTCGAAGCTCGGCGTACGCAACATCGACGGCTACAACGTTCGCCTGGCGCTGGCGCTGGCCAAGGGCGAGACCCTCTACCGCACCGTGCAGACAGGCTTCGACAAGGACAGCGGCGAGGCGATCTACGAAAAGGAAGCCCTGTCGCTCGATCCGATGCCCTTCATCGTCGTCATCATCGACGAGATGGCCGACCTGATGATGGTTGCCGGCAAGGACATCGAGGGCGCCGTGCAGCGCCTCGCCCAGATGGCCCGGGCCGCCGGCATCCACGTCGTCATGGCGACGCAGCGCCCGTCCGTCGACGTCATCACCGGCACCATCAAGGCCAACTTCCCCACCCGTATCTCCTTCCAGGTCACCTCGCGCATCGACAGCCGCACCATCCTCGGCGAGCAGGGTGCCGAGCAGCTGCTTGGCCAGGGCGACATGCTCTACATGATGGGGGGCGGCCGCATTACCCGCGTTCACGGCCCCTTCGTCTCTGACAAGGAGGTCGAGGAGGTCGTCGCCCACCTCAAGACGCAAGGCGCGCCGGAGTACCTCTCCGCCGTCACCGTCGACGCCGACACCGAGGCCGGCGATTCTGGCGACGGCCCCGTCGATGGCGACGACGAATCGGGCGACCTCTACGATCGCGCTGTTGCCATCGTGCTCCGCGATCGCAAGGCCTCGACCAGCTACATCCAGCGCCGCCTCGCCATTGGCTACAACCGCGCCGCCTCGATCATTGAGAAGATGGAGCACGAAGGCGTCGTCGGCCCGGCCAACCACGCCGGGAAGCGAGAGATACTCGTCCCCGAGGATGAGGAAGCGGCTTTCCGGTAAGAGCAAATACCGGCAGGAGTGAAATCGGATTTTCCGTTCGGCCTCACGGCCGTCCGTGCCGCCAAACCGCCACTAATCGCGCTAGGCTGGCGCCGCCGTCCGGCGACCCGCGAGGTAAATCGTTCCGTGCCCCTGACCACCGCCCCTCGCCCGCCCTTGGATGCCGCTCGCGCCTTTGTCGTCACCATCCTGATCACGCTCGCCGCCGTTCGCCCTGCCGCCGCCGACTCGGTCAACGCCGGCGTACCCTTGCCTCACCTCCGGCCCTCCGGCGCCGCTCCTGGCGGCGGCGGCGGCGGCGCTGCGCCCCGCAACGCCACCGATGCGGCGACCGCGGTCGCCCGCCCACCGGTTGCTCCCGCCTACAATCCGAACTCGCCCTTCAGCCCCGAACAGCAAGTCGCGCTCGCCAACGCCACCGCCTATTTCAATTCCTTCGCCCTGATGCAGGGCGATTTCGTTCAGATCGGTCCGAACGGCGAACAGTCCGAAGGCATGTTTTTCATCTCCCGCCCGGGCAAGATCCGTTTTCACTACAATCCACCCGCCCGTCTTGACGTTATCGCCGACGGTTCAAGCGTCGCCATAAAGGACGGCCGCGCTGGCACGCAGGACCTTTACCCCCTGTCGAAGACGCCGCTGCGCTATCTCCTCGCCGCCCAGGTCGACCTGACCTCGCCCGCGCTCGTCAACGCCGTCCAGATGGCCACCGATCTCGTCACCGTAACCATCCTCCAGACGAGTGCCTTCGCCCAGGGCAAGCTGACCCTGATCTTCGACCGCAAGACCTCCGAGCTGCGCCAGTGGCAGGTGACCGATGCTCAGGGGCTGACGACCTCCGTGGCGATCTTCAACACGATCACCGGCAAGCCCCAGGATGCCAATCTCTTTCGCATCGCCGTCAACAGCAACCCTACCGGCAGGCCGTAGGCAGTCGCTGCCGGATCGCAAATAGCGGCTCTTGAAAAAGGCGCGTTTTGCACCATCTTCTGGCCTATGCGGGCTGCCCGTTTTCGGTAGCGCCCCCCGTCTCGCCGAGGGCGGCTCGCCAGCGCCAGCGTGTATTCGCCCGGCGCTTGCGCCAGGTAGCGCAAAGAGCGCCCAGCCTCCCCCGGGGCTGGGCGCTTTTCTTTTTCACGACAGTGCGAACGCTTGTCCCGGCGACCTACGACGGCCGCCGCGGCTGCATGCGCTCGATGCGCGCCAGCGCTTGGCGCACGCGCCCGAGTTCAAAGACGGTGGCGGTAAGCCTGTCGGCCAAGGTCGCCCGCATTCTGAGCGCAATCTGCGGGTATTCGTTGAGCATGCGGGTAATCAGCTTGCGGTCGATTTCGATCACCTGGCTGGGGATCGCCGCCGTTGCCGTCGCCGGACGCCGGGTTTCGATGAACAGCGCCGCCTCGCCGATCAGCGCGCCGGCCTCGCAGGCTGCCACCGCCTTCGGCTTCTTGCCGTTGTCCGCCGTCAATTCGAGCCTGCCGGTCGACACGACATAGCCGCACGCCGCCTTTGACCCTTCGCGGAAAAGCACCTGCCCGGGAACCAGGTCGAGGCGCACCGCCGAGAAAGCGATCAGGCGGAGCTGCTCGGTCGGCAAGTCGCCAAACAGCGGCACCCGTTTCAGGAGGGCAATGTCGCCGTCGAGGCTCATTCAGGTTTCGCCAAGCCCGCGCGCGTATTCACTCAGGGAACCAGCTTGTAGCCGCCCGCCTCGGTGACCAGCAGCTCGGCCTTCGACGGGTCGCGCTCGATCTTCTGGCGGAGCCGGTAGATATGCGTTTCCAGCGTGTGGGTGGTGACGCCGGAGTTATAGCCCCACACTTCGTGCAACAGCACGTCGCGCGTGATCACCTTCTCGCCGGCACGATAGAGAAACTTCAGGATTGCCGTTTCCTTTTCGGTGAGCCGGATCTTCTGGCCCTTGTCGTCGACAAGCACCTTTGCGCTCGGCCGGAAGGTGTAGCGGCCGATGGTGAAAATCGCGTCTTCACTCTGCTCGTGCTGGCGCAGCTGCGCCCGGATGCGAGCGAGCAGGACCGCGAAGCGGAACGGCTTGGTGACATAGTCGTTGGCGCCGGCCTCCAGTCCGAGGATCGTGTCCGACTCGGAGTCTTGTCCGGTCATCATGATCACCGGCGCCTTGAAGCCGCCCTTGCGCAGAAGCTTGACCGCCTCGCGCCCGTCCATGTCGGGCAGGCCCACATCCATGATCACCAGGTCGAGCGGTTCGGCGCGCGCGCGCGAAACCCCCTTGGCGGCCGTGGTGTCCTGGGCGATGTCGAATTCCTCGTAGAGCGAAAGCTGCTCGACGAGGCTGTCGCGAAGAACGTCGTCATCATCGACGACCAGTATTCTGCGTGCGGGCATGGGTGCTTGTCTGTCTGCCGGTCCACGGCCAAATCGGCTGAATCCCTTTGGAATGCTCGTCGGATCAGGTGTAGACCGCAACCGACCGCGGGCGCAAGGCGAGCCGCCCGAGCTTGGATAACATTGGCGGGAGGGGAGGATCAGCAGTGACTGCCGACGCGATCCTCCCGCGCATCCTTGTCTCTCCGGCGAGCCCCGACGGGACGCGCGGTTTTGTTCGCGCCGGAACGATGGCGGTGCCATGCGCCCTCGGACGCACCGGCGTCAGTCAATGGAAACGCGAGGGCGACGGCGCCACGCCGGCCGGCAGCTTCACGCTCCGCGCCGTGCTCTACCGCGCCGACCGCGTGCCGCGGCCGTGGACACATCTTCCGGTCACCGCCATCCACGAGGACTCCGGCTGGTGCGACGACCCCAACGACCGCGCCTATAATCGCCCGGTCCGCCTCCCCTTCGCCGCCGGCCACGAACGCCTGTGGCGCGACGACCATCTCTACGACCTCGTTGTCGTCATCGACTACAATCTGTCGCCGGTGCGCCGCGGCGCCGGCAGCGCCATCTTCCTCCATATCGCCACAAAGGAGTTCGCCCCCACCGCAGGCTGCGTCGCGGTCTCGCGAGAGACGATGTTCCGCCTCCTGCCGCACCTCGGGCCACAGACCACGATCGAGATTGGTTGAACTCCGCTTTTCCCTCCCCGGCACGGGAGGGGGGACAGCGCGAAGCGCGGTGGGTCGGGACGCGCCGCGCAGGCGATGGCACGCTCGCACGAGACAACTCCCTACCGCCCGCCAAAAATGGCGCTGCCGACGCGAACGTCGGTCGCCCCCATAGCGATCGCCGTCTCGAAATCGCCGCTCATGCCCATCGAAAGCGAACGCAACCCCAGCCGCTTCGCGATCTTGGCCAGCAGCGCGAAGTGTGGCGCCACCACCTGGTCGATCGGCGGAATGCACATCAGACCGTCGATCGCGAGCCCATGCACATCACGGCAGCGCACGACAAAAGCGTCCGTCTCCTTCGGTGCAATCCCCGCCTTCTGTGGCTCCTCGCCGGTGTTGACTTGCACCAGCACGCGAAGCCTCCGCCCCTGCCTCTGCATCTCCGCCGCAATAGCGCCGGCGATCTTGTCGCGGTCGATCGTGTGGATGGCATCGAACAACGCAACCGCCTCGGCCGCCTTGTTCGACTGCAGCGGTCCGATGCAATGCAGGTCGATTCCCGGATTTTCGTCCCGGAGGGCCGGCCACTTCCCTGCGGCCTCCTGCACCCGGTTCTCGCCGAAGACGAGTTGCCCCGCGGCGATTGCCGGCCGGATGGCCTCCGCCTCGAAGGTCTTGGCGACCGCGATCAGCCCTACCGATCCCGGCGCGCGACCCGCGGCTTTCTCGGCCGCGGCAATCCGCGCCCGTACCGCCGCCAGATGTTCGCCAACATCGCTCATGGCGCGCGGGCTACCACGCGCCGGAAGACGCCTCAACCTGTTGACCGCCGTGGTCGATTCTGGTGAAGGTCCGCCACCTCTGAAATTCGGGACAACCGGCTCAAGATCGATGGCGACTGAACGCTACAATCCGCGCGTGGCCGAGCCGCGCTGGCAGTCGACCTGGGCCGAGCTGCGGATCTACGAAACCAATAACGACGATCCCCGTCCGAAGTACTACGTGCTCGAGATGTTCCCCTATCCGTCGGGGCGCATCCACATGGGTCACGTCCGCAACTATGCCATGGGCGATGTCGTCGCCCGCTACATGCGCGCCAAGGGCAACAACGTGCTGCATCCCATGGGCTGGGACGCGTTCGGCCTGCCCGCCGAAAACGCCGCGATGACCAACAAGGTCAATCCCAAGACGTGGACTTACGACAACATCGCCGCCATGCGTGCCCAGTTGAAGACGATGGGCCTGTCGCTCGACTGGAGCCGCGAGTTCGCCACCTGCGATCCGGAATACTACGCCGAGCAGCAGAAACTGTTTCTCGATCTGCTCGCCAAGGGCCTCGCCTATCGCCGCAAGTCGAAGGTCAACTGGGATCCGGTCGATCAGACCGTGCTCGCCAACGAGCAGGTGATCGACGGTCGCGGCTGGCGCTCCGGCGCCGTCGTCGAACAGCGCGAGCTGACGCAGTGGTTCTTCCGCATCTCCGCCTATTCTGACGAACTTCTCTCCGCGCTCGACACGCTCGAGCGCTGGCCGGAGAAGGTCCGCCTCATGCAGCGGAACTGGATCGGCAAGTCGGAGGGCATGCGCATCCGCTTCGCCTTCGCCGGCGACAAGCCCCCCGCACTTTCTGGCCAAGCCTTCGACACGATCGAGGTCTTCACCACCCGCCACGACACGCTCTTCGGCGCAAGCTTCATCGCCATCTCGGCCGATCATCCGCTGGCGACTGCGCTCACCGCGAAAGACAATCGCCTCGCCGGCTTCATCGACGATTGCCATCGCGCCGGCACCAGCGCCGCCGCCATCGAGACCGCCGAGAAGATGGGCTATGACACCGGCCTCGCCGTCGCCCACCCGTTTCGCGACGGCGTCACGCTGCCGGTCTATGTCGCCAATTTCGTGTTGATGGACTACGGCACCGGCGCCATCTTCGGTTGCCCCGCCCACGACCAGCGCGACTACGATTTCGCCTCGAAGTACGATCTGCCCATCCTGCCGGTTGTCGCGCCCCTCGACGCCTTCGACAAAGACGCTGATTTGGTTGCCTGGCTCGAGCAATTCGAGACCGGCAATGAGCCGTACCTCGGCGATGGCGAACTCATCAACTCCGGTTTCCTCGACGGCAAGAACGTCGACGAGGCCAAGGAGGAGATCGCCCAACGTCTTGAAAAGACGCTACTATTCGGCGCACCCCAAGGCCGGCGCCAGGTCAACTATCGCCTGCGCGACTGGGGCATCTCGCGCCAGCGCTACTGGGGCTGCCCGATCCCCGTCATCCATTGTCCCGACCACGGCGTCGTGCCGGTGCCGGCGAAGGACCTGCCGGTCCTGCTTCCCGACGACGTCACCATCGACAAGCCCGGCAACCCGCTCGACCGCCATCCGACGTGGAAGCACGCCCCCTGCCCGATCTGCGGCAAGGCATCGCTGCGCGAGACCGACACGATGGACACCTTCGTCGACTCGTCGTGGTACTTCGCCCGCTTCACCGCCCCCCATGCCGCCACGCCGACCGACCGCAAGGCCGCCGACGCGTGGCTGCCCGTCGACCAGTACATCGGCGGCATCGAGCACGCGATCCTGCATCTGCTCTATTCGCGCTTCTTCACCCGCGCCATGAAGGCAACCGGCCACGTCGGCCTCGACGAGCCGTTCGACGGCATGTTCACGCAGGGCATGGTCGTCCACGAGACCTACCGGCGCGCCGACGGTTCGTGGGCCTCGCCCGCCGAAATCCGCATCGAGGGCGAAGGCAGCGCGCGCCACGCCATCGAGATTTCCACCGGCGCCACGATCGAGATCGGCCCGATCGAGAAGATGTCGAAGTCGAAACGCAACACCATCGACCCGACCGAGATCCTGGCGAGCTACGGCGCCGACACCGCCCGCTGGTTCATGCTGTCCGACTCGCCGCCCGATCGCGACGTCATCTGGACCGAGGAAAGCGTCGCCGGCGCCTACCGCTTCGTCCAGCGAATCTGGCGTCTGGTCGGCGAATGGTCCGAGCAACGCGGCACCGCGGCCGCCCCCGGCGCCAACGCCGCCAGCCCCGAAGCTCTGGCGCTCCGCAAGGCCGCCCATCGCGCCCTTGCCGCCGCCGAGGACGCCATCCGCGGCCTGCGCTTCAACGTCGCGGTAGCCCGCATCTACGAGCTCACCAACGCCGTTACCGCTGCCGTCTCCTCGTCACAGAAAGACGCGATGCTGCGCCAGGCGATCGACGAGACGCTCCGCCTGCTCGTCCTGATGCTGGCGCCCATGATGCCCCATCTTGCCGAGGAGTGCTGGTCGGCGCTCGGCCACTCCGGCCTGGTCGCGCTCGCCGCGTGGCCGGAAGCCGATCCGGCCCTTCTCACCGAGGACACCGTCACCTATCCCATCCAGATCAACGGCAAGAAGCGCGCCGAATTGACAATCGCCACCGACGCGTCCCAAGCTGACGTGGAGAAGGCCACGCTCGCTCTCGACACGGTTCGCCGGGCTCTGGACGGCAAAGTTCCGAAGAAGATCGTTGTCGTACCGAAGAGGATCGTCAATGTCGTCGTCTGACCCTGCCTTCTTCGTCTTCGCCCGTTTCACGCGCCTTCCGGCGGCCCTGCTCGCGGCCGCGCTGGCGCTTGCCGCCTGCACCGTCCAGCCGCTTTACGGACCGACCCCGACCGGTCAGGCGGTGGTCACCGCGGTCAGCCGCGTCGCCATCGATCCGGTCGGCGACCGCGTCTCCCAGGTCGTCCGCAATGCCCTCATCGCCAACCTCGACAGCGGCAACGAGCCGGCCGCCCCGCTCTATCGCATGAAGCTGGTGGTAACCTCCGCCGAGAGCGCGCTGGGCGTCACGCCGATCGAGACGGCGCCAGCCTATTCGCTGACGGTTGCGGCAAGTTACGAGGTCACCTCGGTCGCCACCGGCCAGATCGTGCTGCGCGCCACCAGCCGCGGCCTCGCCACCTACGATCGCATCAATCAGGAATACGCCAACACCCGCGCCCATCTCGACGCCGAGGATCGCGCCGCGGCGCTTGCCGCCGACGACATCCGCATCCACCTCGCCGCCGCCGCCGCCAAGGGCACGCTCTGACCGCAGGCGCGGTCGCAGAAGGATCGCGCCCCCGGCCGGCGCGGGTTAGCCGCATGGTCCAGGTCAAGCCCGCCGACGCCGACCGTTTCCTGTCGAAGCCCGACCCGGCGATTCGCGTCGTGCTGGTCTACGGCAGCGACGACGGCCTCGTCAGCGAGCGCGCCGAGCGTTTCGCCAAGGCTGTCACCGGCGCCGACGGCGAGCATCTGCGCCTCGATCCCGCGACCCTCTCCGACAATCCCGGCCGCCTTGCCGACGAGGCGAACGCCATTCCGATGTTCGGCGGAAAGCGCGCCATTTCGCTGCGCGTTTCCGGCAACCGCGCTCTCGAAGGCGCCGTGCAAGCCGTCATCGACGCTCCGCCGGTCGATTCCTGGATCATTGTCATCGCCGGTGAGCTGCGCAAGACGGCGCCGCTCAGGAAACTTTGCGAGTCGAGCGCCCGTGCCGCCGCCATCCCCGCCTACGCCGACAGCGAGCGCGATCTCGACCGCCTCATCGACGAGGAAACCCGCAGCGCCCATCTCGCCATCGCCGCCGACGCGCGTAGCGCGCTGAAGAATCTCATCGGCGGCGATCGTCTTGTCAGCCGCTCGGAGGTGCAGAAGCTCTGCCTCTACGCCGCCGACGCCGGCGAGATAAAGATCGACGACGTCCGCGCCCTCATCGGCGACGGCGGCGCCTTCGCGCAGGACGGAGCCGTGGATGCAGTCGCCGACGGCGATGCCGCTGCGCTCGATCTGGGCTATCGCCGCCTGATTGCTTCGGGCATCCCCGGCTTTGTCGTCGCCGGCGCCGCACTTCGTCGTTTCAATTTTCTGCAGAAGGCGCGTTCCGCGCTCGACGGCGGCGACAGCGCCGAGACGATCGTGCGCCGCGCCGTCCCGCCGATCTATCCGTTCTCGCGTCAGTCCGCGATCGCCCGCCAGATGGAACGCTGGTCGCCCGCCCGCCTCGATCGTGCCCTCGCCATGCTCGACCAGGCCATGGTCGACAGCCGCCTACACGGCAACCTCTCCGATGAAATCATCGGCCAGGCGCTGCAACTGGTGGCAACACTGGCGCCGACGTCGCACCGGTCTTAACAATCACAAATCGCAAATTCGGAACTCCCTCCCTCCTCCGAAGGTGGAGGGGGGACCACGCGAAGCGTGGTGGGTGGGGAAACTCCAAGCGCCCAAGCGCCAGACGCGCGAATCCGCTTCACCCCTGCTACAATCGCCAGCACCCAGTTCCACCGGAGCCCACCCGATACGCCGCCTGATCCTCGCCGCCCTCCTCGCGTTCGGCGCCGGCCTCACCCTTGCCTGCGCCGATACGCTGCCCCTCCCCGCCGGCCTCATCGCGCTGGATTCCAGCGAGGGCGAACATCTGCTGTTCACCGCCAAGGAGACCAAGGCCTACTTCCCGCTCAGCATCCATTTCGTCACGCAGGTGAATCCCGCCTTCTGCGGGCCCCCCTCGATCTCGATGGTGCTGAATGCGCTGGGTGTCCCGCGCCCGCCCTCGCCGCTCACCGTCGGCCTCGGCATGTTCGATCAGGACAATGTCTTCACGCCGAAGACCGATGCCATCAAGATGAAGGCCGATGTCGAACGCAGCGGCATGACCCTCGACCAGCTCGGCGGCATCCTCGCCGCTCATGACCTCAAGGTCGAGGTCCACCACGCCGCCGATTCAAGCGTCGATGCGTTCCGCCAGGCAGCGACGACTGAACTCGCCGGCGCCGACCGCTTCGTGCTGGTCAACTACCTGCGCTCGGCCATCGGCCAGCAGACCGGCGGCCACATCTCGCCCCTCGCCGCCTACGACGCCGCCACGGACCGGTTCCTGATCCTCGACGTCTCGCGCTATAAATATCCGCCGGTCTGGGCAAAGACCGCCGATCTCTTTGCTGCGATGAACACGCCGGACTCCGCCGCCAACAACCTCAGCCGCGGTTACGTCATCGTCGGGCGGTAGGCGCTTCCTGAAAACTTAGTCATGGCCGGGCCTGACCCGGCCATCCACGCCGTAAACCCTACCCCCTCAGCCGCCGGCATACATCATCCAGTTGCTCCAGCGACGAGTACGCGATCCGCACCTCGCCCTTGGCACCGCGATGCTCGATGGTCACCGTCAGCCCGAGCACATCGGAGAGGCTTTTCTCCAGCGCGCGCGTGTCGGCGTCCTTTGTCCTGGCCTTGCGCCCGCCCGTCCCGCGCTTTCGTCCGCCGGCTTCGCCGATCGCTTCCGTCTCGCGCACCGTCATCCCTTCGGCGAGGATGCGCCGCGCTGCTGCCAATGGGTCGTCAAGCGTCAGTAGCGCCCGCGCGTGTCCCGGCGAAAGCCGTCCGTCCATGATGAAGATCTGCACCGCCTCCGGCAGCGACAACAGGCGGATCGTGTTGGCGATATGCGGCCGGCTCTTGCCGATGACGTCAGCGAGTTCCTGCTGGCTGTAGCCATGCTGGTCGATGAGCTGCTGGTAGCCGCGCGCCTCCTCCAGCGCATTGAGGTCGGCGCGCTGCACGTTTTCGATGATGGCGATCTCGAGCGATTCCTTGTCGCTCGCCTCGCGGATGAGTACCGGCACGTCGTGCAGGCCGGCCTTCTGCGCCGCGCGCCAGCGCCGCTCGCCGGCGATGATCTCGTATTTGTCGGCGGTCCCGGCGACTGGCCGCACAATCAGCGGCTGCACGACGCCGCGCTCCTTGATCGAGGCGGTAAGGTCGGCGAGCGCATCGTCGCGGAAGTGCTTGCGCGGATTATTTGGGTTCGCCGTCAGGAAGGCCAGCGGCAGGCGGCGCGGCGAGCGCGGGCCGCGGTCGACCGCTGGCTCGGTCTTGCCCTCACCCATGAGCGCGGCAAGCCCGCGCCCTAGCCGGTTACGCGCGCCTTCATCGGCCATCATAAGTCCCCCGATCGTCGTTGCGTTGCCGAATCAACTCAGGCTGCCCTGAGCAGCCGCTCACGCTGGATGATTTCCGCCGCCAGCTTCAGGTAGGCTTGGCTGCCGGTGGATTTGAAATCGTAGAGCAGCACCGGCTTGCCGTAGGACGGCGCTTCCGACACCCGCACATTCCGCGGAATGATCGTATCGTACACTGCGTCGCCCATATGGGCGCGGACGTCGGCAACTACTTGGCCGGAAAGGTTATTTCGGGCGTCGTACATGGTGAGTACGATACCGTGGATACCCAACTCAGGGTTGAGGGATTGCTTGACCTGTTCGACCGTCTGCAGCAGCTGGCTCAAGCCCTCCAGCGCAAAGAACTCGCACTGCAGAGGCACCAGGATGGAGTGCGCCGCCGTGAGCGCGTTGATCGTCAGCAGGTTGAGCGAAGGCGGACAGTCGATAAGCACGTAGCTGTAGTTTCGGGACCGACTCGGATCGTCCTCTCCCTGCCCGAACAGCGCCGTGCGCAAGCGATAGGCGCGGTCGGAGAAGCTGGCGATCTCAAGCTCGACCCCGAGCAGGTCTAGCGTCGAGGGCGCTACCGATACCCGGGGCACCGAAGTCGGCACCGCCGTCTCCGCCAGCGTCGCCTCGCCGAGCATCAGGTCGTAGGTCGAAATAGTGCGGCTTTTGCGGTCGATGCCGAGCCCCGTCGACGCATTTCCCTGCGGGTCGAGATCGACGATCAGAACCTCCTCGCCGATCGCCGCCAGCGCCGTTCCCAGATTGATCGCCGTCGTGGTCTTGCCGACGCCGCCCTTCTGGTTGGCAAGCGCGATGACGCGGGGGGATTTGGGAAGGATCATGGTTGTCGTTTTACCCTGATTCGCCCTTCCGCTTCAGTCCGTTGATGGCCAGGATCACGCCCCCGCCGATGTGGCTGTCGTGTTTGACCATTTCGAAGTCCCAACTCGCATGAGCCTCGTCGACTTCCCGGCGGTAATCCTCGCCCTTGTGAAAGGCCGCGGAGGCCCCCTTCCCCATCAGTGGCAAAGCCAGGGCCAGCATCTCCGCAAGACGCGCCACCGCCCGCCCGATCACCCGATCACCCAATGATATGGGATGGAGCAAAAGGCCGGGCAGTACGTCTTCCGCGCGCCCGGCATGCACGCTCGCAGCCGCGCCGGTTTCGCGGATCGCCGCACGAAGGAACGCGCATTTGCGCTGGTTGCTCTCGACAAGGAAGACGTGGCTCTTCGCCCTCTCCGCCTCCAGGATTGCAACGATCATGCCGGGAAAACCCGCTCCGGTTCCGAGATCTATCCACCGGGTGGTATCGGGAAACAGGGGACAGAGCTGGGCGCTATCGGCAACATGCCGTCGCCAGATCTCGGGCAGCGTTTTACCGGAAACCAGATTCTCGACCGGCTGCCATTTTTTTAGAAGCGCCACGAAGGCTTCGAGCCGCTCACCTGTTTCACGTGAAACCGGGACGATCTCTTGGAGGGCTGAGATATCGTCAGACAAGGCGTCAGGCCGCCCGCCGCCCACCGCGCTTTCTGGTCGCGGCGAGAAGCAGCCCCATCGCGGCCGGCGTCATGCCTTCCACTCTGCCCGCCTGCCCGAGCGTTGCCGGCCGGACCGCATCCAGCTTGTCGCGCAGCTCGTTAGAAAGTCCGGCAACCGCGCGGTAGTCGAGATCGGCTGAAATCTCGACCGCATCATCCCGGCGCAGGCTAGCGATGTCAGAATCCTGGCGTTCCAGATAGACCGCGTACTTCGCCTCGATTTCGATCTGTTCGGAGGCGAATCGACCGAGCCCTGCGAGTTCCGGCCAAACCCGCGACAGGTCAGCCAGGCCAACATCGTTGCGCGCCAGCAGCTCGAATGCCGACCGCCGCACCCCATCATGATTAAGATGGATTCCGTGAACCTCCGCCTCGTTCGGCGTCAGGCTCAAGCCCTTGGTGAGCGCCCTCGCCCGCTCGAGGGATTCCATGCGCCCCGCAAAGGCCCCCGCCCGTCGTTGCCCAACCAGACCTGCTTTGATGCCCAACGGTGTCAGGCGCTGGTCGGCGTTGTCAGCCCGCAACGACAGCCGGTATTCCGCCCGAGAGGTGAACATGCGGTATGGCTCGGAAACGCCGCGCGTCGTCAGGTCGTCGATCAGCACACCGACGTAGCCGTCGCCGCGCCCGATCATCAGCCCCTCGCCACCCCCGGCGACCCTGGCGGCGTTCATGCCGGCAACCAGCCCCTGAGCCGCCGCCTCCTCGTACCCGGTGGTGCCATTGATCTGGCCCGCCAGGAACAGCCCATCCACCGCGTTCACCTCCAGCGTCGGGCGAAGTTCGCGCGGATCGACATAGTCATATTCGATCGCGTATCCGGGTCGCACGATCCGCGCCTTCTCCAGGCCCGGGATCGAAACCACCAGTTGTCTCTGCACGTCTTCCGGCAGCGAGGTCGAAATCCCGTTCGGGTAGATCGTGTCGTCGTCCAGCCCTTCCGGCTCAAGAAAGATCTGGTGCCCGTTGCGCTCGCCGAAGCGGACGACCTTGTCCTCGATGGAAGGACAATAGCGCGGCCCGCGACTCGTGATCTCGCCGGAGTACATCGGCGCACGGTGTATGTTGGCGGCTATAATCGCGTGCGTAGACGGCGTGGTCCGCGTGATATGGCACCGTACCTGCGCCGTCTCTATCGCCTCGG
Source organism: Bauldia sp. (assembly GCA_036511595.1). Lineage (GTDB taxonomy): Bacteria > Pseudomonadota > Alphaproteobacteria > Rhizobiales > Kaistiaceae > DASZQY01. The sequence goes on along the minus strand of DATCBY010000026.1, from coordinate 23,813 downwards.
TCAGCGTCGAAAACGGCTCCGGCGGCTCATCTCCGGCCTGAGCTTCCAGGCCAGCAAAATCAATGGTTTTCCCGTCCAGTCTCGGTGGAGTTCCGGTCTTCAGCCGCCCCATCCTGAGCCCAAGCGATTCCAGCGTTTTCGCCAATCCCACCGACGGATTCTCACCCACCCGCCCGGCCGGAATCTTTATCTCGCCAATGTGAACTAGCCCGCGCAGGAAAGTCCCGGTTGTGATGACGACCGCACGGGCCGAAATTCTGCGTCCGTCCGCCAGGACAACTGCAGAAATTCGCCCGGTCGACAACTCGATATCTGCCGCCTCGCCTTCCAGAATCTCCAGATTTGCCTCCGCTGCCAGCAAACCTTGAACCGCGGCACGATAAAGCTTCCGGTCGGCCTGTGCTCGCGGCCCTCGCACGGCTGGGCCTTTCCTACGGTTAAGAACCCGGAACTGAATCCCAGCCCGGTCGGCGGCGACCCCCATGATCCCGTCAAGTGCGTCGATCTCGCGTACCAGATGCCCCTTGCCAAGCCCGCCAATCGCGGGATTGCAGGACATGGCGCCAACGGTCCCAAACGCCTGTGTAAGCAATACCGTGTGCGCGCCGCATCGCGCAGCCGCCGCGGCAGCTTCGGTGCCAGCATGTCCACCGCCGACCACCACGACGTCAAATTTTTTGTCGCTCATGACGCTGCCGTATCCGACCATGACCAGTCGGTCAAACCGCATGTTTCACGTGGAACGTTACTTACCAACGCAGAACTCCCGGAAGATGACCTCAAGCATGTCTTCGACATCAATCCGCCCCGTGATGCGCGCCAAGGCGTCGCCGGCGCGACGAAGTTCTTCTGCACGCAACTCGATGGGCTCAGCCGTTCCAGCCAGCGCAGCCCGCATCGCCTGTAGGCAATCCTCTAGCGCCGACCTGTGTCGGGACCGGGTGATCAACGGCGATTCTGTCGGAGGAATTTCGGCCGAAATCCGCTTGGAAAGCAGCCCCAGCAGTTCATTGACGCCGTCGCCAGTTACCGCGGAAACTGCGGCATCGAAGCCGTTGGAAAGCAACTTTCGTTCGGCCTCCGAATCAATCTTGTCGAGTTTAGTGGCCACCAAAAGCATGCCGGGGAAGGGCGGTGGGACGGGCCCCGGCATGGTCATGTCCACCAGCCACACCACCACGTCGGCACGCCCGGCACGGGCTTCGGCACGGCGTATACCCTCCCGTTCTACCAAGCCATCCGTCTCCCGCAGACCGGCGGTGTCGACCAGGGTGACCGGATAGCCGCTGAGATCGAGTTTCACTTCGATCAGATCTCGGGTGGTGCCCGGCTCTGCGGTGACGATCGCCACGTCACGTTTGGCGATCGCATTAAGGAGGCTGGACTTGCCGGCGTTGGGTGGACCCAGGATCACGATCTCGGCGCCGTCGCGCAGGCGCTCGCCGCGCCGGTCGGCAAGATGGTTAACAATCTCTTTTTCGAGCCCCCGGACGATGTCCCAACTCTGGACGGAAACACCGCCGGGGATATCTTCCTCCTCGGCGAAATCCAGCTCGGCCTCGATCAGCGCGCGCGCCCGGACAAGCGCGCTGCGCCAACTTTCGTATTGGCGGCCGAGGGCGCCGTCCGCCTGACGCAGTGCCTGGCGGCGCTGTCCCTCGGTTTCGGCCGCGATGAGATCGGCAAGACCTTCGACCTGGGTGAGGTCCATGCGCTGATTGGCGAAGGCACGGCGGGTGAACTCGCCGGGCTCAGCCGGGCGAAAGCCGGGGAGGGCGCCCAGAGCAGCGAGCGCCGCGGCGACGACGGCGCGACCGCCGTGAAGATGCAGCTCGGCGACGTCTTCTCCGGTGAAGCTGGCCGGCCTGGGAAAGAAGAGAACCAGCGCGCGGTCTATGATCCCGCCATCACGTGCCCTCACCGACCGAAGGATAGCCCTGCGCGGTTCCGGCACCGAATCGATTAATGTTTCGAGTCCGAATCGGACGCCAGGGCCGCTTACGCGTACAATCGCGACCCCCGCGGGAGGCAGGCCGCTCGACAACGCGAAGATCGTATCATCCGCCATGCCAACGCCGTGTTTTTGCTGTCGCCGGATTTGCGGCTAAGTGACAGGCGGCCGCCCACCATTGAACCCGACAGTTAGATGCCCGAAAATCTCCTCCGCCACGAGGCCAGCCCCTACCTGCTTCAGCACAAGGATAACCCCGTCCACTGGCGGCCGTGGGGCAGGGCGGCGCTGGACGAAGCCAAGGCCAGCAACCGGCCCATCGTGCTTTCGATCGGCTACGCAGCCTGCCATTGGTGCCACGTGATGGCCCACGAGAGCTTCGAGGACGCGGCCACCGCCGAAGTGATGAACCGCCTCTTCGTCTCCATCAAGGTCGACCGCGAGGAGCGGCCCGATGTCGACCAGATCTACATGGCCGCCCTCCACGCCCTCAGCGAGCAGGGCGGCTGGCCATTGACCATGTTCCTGATGCCTGACGGCGAGCCGATCTGGGGCGGAACCTATTTTCCCAAGACCGCCCGCTACGGTCGGCCTGCCTTTGTCGATCTCCTGAACGAGGTGGCGAGGCTGTTTCGCCAGGAGCCGGACAAGATCGCCGCCAACCGCGCGTTCATCATGGAAAAGCTCGCCGAACGGCCCTCCGGCGCGGGCGTCGTCCTCGATCGTTCGCTCCTCGACACCGCGGCCGACCGGCTGCTGTCGCTGATGGACACAGTCCACGGCGGCACGCGGGGCGCACCAAAGTTCCCGCAAGCAAGCCTGCTCGAGTTGCTGTGGCGCACCGGCGACCGCACCGGCGCCGGCCGCTTCCGCGACATCGTCCTGCTGACGCTTCGCGAAATATGCATCGGCGGCATTTACGACCACGTTGGCGGCGGCTTCGCCCGCTACTCGGTCGACGAGCGCTGGCTCGCCCCTCATTTCGAGAAGATGCTTTACGACAACGCCCAGCTCCTCGAACTGCTGACGCTGGCCTGGCTCGCGACCGGCGAGACCCTTTTCAAGGCGCGTGTCGAAGAGACGATCGGATGGCTGACACGCGAGATGCGGCTGCCGGGCGGCGCCTTCGCCGCCAGCCTCGACGCCGACTCCGAGGGCCACGAGGGTCGGTTCTATGTATGGACGCCGGCCGAGATCATCGCGGCGCTCGGCCCGGAGGAGGGCGCTTTCTTCGCCGAGACCTACGACATACGAGCGGGCGGCAATTGGGAAGGCGTCTCGATCGCCAACCGGCTTGAGCGACCGGAACAACTCGTGGCCGCCGAAGAGGCTCGCCTTCGCGATGCGCGCGAAAAGCTTCTCGCCCGCCGGGGCGGCCGCGTCCGCCCGGGAACCGACGACAAGGTGCTTGCCGACTGGAACGGTCTGATGATCGCCGCCCTGGCGCTCGCCGGCGCGAGTTTTGGCCGGCCTGACTGGACTGCGCTGGCGGAAGGCGCCTTTGCGTTCGTCGCCGGCACCATGAGCGCCGGCGACCGACTCGCGCACGCGTGGCGCCAGGGCAAGTCGGTCTTTCCCGGTCTTGCCAGCGACTACGCCGCCATGACCAAGGCAGCGCTGGCGCTCCACGCCGCGACCCTCAACACCGGCTGGCTACAGAAAGCCGAAGCCTTCACCGCCACCGTGCGCACGTACCACTGGGACAACGACTCGCCCGGCTACTTCCTGTCGGCGGCCGATGCCGATGCACTGATCGTGCGCCCGAAGGCCACCACCGACGAGGCAACGCCGAGTGCCACCTCGCTCATGACACAGAACCTGATCCGCCTATGGCATCTGACGGGCAACGAAGGCTACCGCCGCGACGCCGACGATATCCTTGCGGCGTCCGCATCGGCGATCGCCAGCAATCTTTTCGCCGCAACCGGCACGCTCAATGCGCTTGACCTGCGGATGGGCGCGGTCGAGGTCGTCGTGGTCACGCCGCCCGGCGCGTCAGGCGAAAGCCTGACCGCCGCCGTTCGCAAGGCTTGGACGCCCAGTATCATATTGTCCGCGCACGCCGGGCAGGTGCACCTGCCGACCGGCCACCCGGCCGCGGGCAAGACAGCAGTGCGGGGCAGGGCAACCGCCTACGTCTGCCGCGGCGAGACATGCTCGCTGCCGGTTATGGATGTGGAGGCGCTGGTGGCGTTGCTTAACGACAGACCCGACTAGCTCCAGCAACAGGGCTCGCCTTCCTCGGCGGACCGGATTTTTCGAACATCGCCCGCATCTTCTTGCCGTTGGCATATGGTCGCGAGACCAGCAGCCACACCAGCTTGCAGACCAGCATAGATGCTGGTACATTAGCTGGCATGGATGATGGTTTGCGGAAGATCACGGTTGAGGTGCCTGCTCACGACCTGGAAATGGCCCAGGAACTGACGGGCGGTGGCGTTTCCGAGACCGTGCGCGCGGCTTTGAAGCACCTCGTCCAGACACGGGCCCAGCAGGAATTTCGCAAGCTGCGCGGTACCTTCAAGTTCACCATCGACCTCGACGAACTCCGCGAAGATCGCGAATGGTAGTCGCCGTCGACAGCTCGACGCTCATAGCTTTCATTCAGGGCGACCAAGGCGCCGACGTCGAAAACCTCGACGCGTCACTTGGCAATGTCGCACTGCCGCCAATCGTTCTCTCGGAACTTCTCTCGGAGCCAAAGCTACCGCCGCGATACCGCGAGATGATACTGGACTTTCCGCTGCTGGAACTGCAACCCGACTACTGGCTGCGTGCGGCGGGGTCGCGAGGCATTATTTTGGCAAGGAAGCTACGCGCCCGGCTCTCTGACACACTGATCGCCCAGTCCTGCATCGATCACGATGTCGCACTGATCACGCGCGACAAGGACTTCCGCCACTTCGCCAAACATTGTGGGCTGAAGCTGGCCTAGTCCTCCGTTGACGCTTTCAGCGCATCGCGGAGCGACATGCCCGGCTCCTTTTCGCGCGCCGCCTCACCTTTTTCTTGGCGGTAGCGGTACCTGTCGCCGATCATCTGGTTGAAGAAAGCGCCCGGAGAAAGCGCCGCAGCGGCGGCCGCCGCGACCGAAGGCGGCACCAGTGTGTAGACGTAGACCTTGCCCGTCCGGAAGGTGACGGTGAGCTCGTTGCGGGCTTCGTCGTAGCTGAAGTCGCGGATGACGGTCGAGGGCATGGCGGCTGAATAACGCCGCCACCCCCTCAGGTGTTCATCTGATCGAAGAAATCCGAGTTGCTCTTCGTCTGCTTGAGCTTGTCGAGCAGGAACTCGATGGCGTCGACGGTGCCCATCGGCATCAGGATGCGGCGCAGCACGTACATCTTCTTGAGCACGTCCGGCGCCACCAGCAGCTCTTCCTTGCGCGTGCCTGAGCGGGTGATGTCGATCGCCGGGAAGACGCGCTTGTCGGCGACCTTGCGGTCGAGAATGATTTCCGAGTTGCCGGTGCCCTTGAACTCTTCGAAGATGACTTCGTCCATGCGGCTGCCGGTATCGATGAGCGCCGTCGAGATGATGGTCAGCGAGCCGCCTTCCTCGATGTTGCGCGCCGCGCCGAAGAAGCGCTTCGGCCGCTGCAGCGCGTTGGCATCGACGCCGCCGGTCAGCACCTTGCCGGATGACGGCACGACGGTGTTGTAGGCGCGGCCGAGGCGGGTGATCGAGTCGAGAAGGATGACGACGTCGCGGCCGTGCTCGACCAGGCGCTTGGCCTTTTCGATCACCATCTCGGCGACCGCGACGTGGCGGGTCGCCGGCTCGTCGAAAGTCGAGGAGATGACCTCGCCCTTCACCGAGCGCTGCATGTCGGTGACTTCCTCCGGTCGCTCGTCGATGAGCAGCACGATCAGGTAGCACTCCGGATGATTGGCGGCGATCGAGTGCGCAATGTTCTGCAGGATGACGGTCTTGCCGGTTCTGGGCTGCGCCGTTATGAGCGCGCGCTGGCCTTTGCCGAGCGGCGCCACCAGGTCGATGATGCGCGCCGTCAGGTCCTTGCCGGTCGGGTTTTCCAGCTCCATCTTGAAGCGCGACGTCGGGTAGAGCGGCGTCAGGTTGTCGAAATGCACCTTGTGGTGCTTCTGCTCGGGATCCTCGAAGTTGATCGAGTTGACCTTGAGCAGTGCGAAGTAACGTTCGCCATCCTTGGGACCGCGAATCTGGCCCTCGACGGTGTCGCCGGTCCTGAGCGAGAAGCGGCGGATCTGCGACGGCGAGACGTAGATGTCGTCGGGCCCGGCGAGATAGTTGGCCTCGGGCGAGCGCAGGAAGCCGAAGCCGTCCTGCAGCACCTCGACGACGCCCTCGCCGATGATGTCGGTATCCTGGGCGGCGAGCTGCTTGAGCATGGCGAACATCAGCTCCTGCTTGCGCAGCGTGCTGGCATTTTCGACCTTCAGCTCTTCGGCGAAGGCCAGGAGCTCGACCGGCGACTTCGCCTTGAGGTCCTGCAGTTTCATTTCAGGCATGGATCGGGAGTCTCTTTGGAACGGGGAATGCCGGCACGGAAAGGGCGGGAGAGAGGTATTTGCAGAACTTTTGGCCCGGCGCGTCTGGCTTCCGGGTGGCGCATCGGCGTTTGAAAAGGTGCCTGCGCCTGTCTGCTTTTGTGCGGTGGCGGGAAGATAGACGCTCGCAGGCCCGGCGGCAAGAGGCGAAGCGCCGTGCCCGGAAGCTGTCGTCAGAACGGTTTGACCACCACCAGGATGACAATGCCGATCAGGAGCAGCGTCGGCAATTCGTTAGCCATGCGATAGGTGCGTGCCGACAGGCGATTGCTGTCGGTGGCGAAGTCGCGGATGCGGGCGCCCAGCCAGAGATGAAACGCCGTCAGGGCGATAACCAGGACGAGCTTCGCCATCAGCCAATGGTCCGCCCAGAAGTGGCCGGAGGTGGCAAGCGCAATGCCGGCAAGCCAGGTCGCGATCATCGCCGGCGTCATGATGGCGGCATAGAGGCGGCGCTCCATGACCTTGAACGTCTCCGACTTCTCCGTGCCGCGTGCGGTATCGGCGTGATAGACGAACAGCCGCGGCAGGTAGAAAACCCCCGCCATCCAGGCGATGACCGCAAAAATGTGGATCGCCTTCACCCACAGGTAGGCCTGGCCGGCGAGCGCGCTCATGCGCTGCCCCGCACGCGCTCTACCAGGCGCGCGACATTCTCGACCGGTGTCTCCGGCAGGATGCCGTGGCCAAGATTGAAGATGAAGCGGCCGTCGCCGAGCACCTGCAGGATCGCATCCACGGCGACGTCCATCGCGTCACCGCCGGCAACGAGCAGGAGCGGATCGAGATTGCCCTGCACGGCGACGCGCGGCTGGAGATGGTCGCGCGCAAAAGCCAACGGCACGGTCGTATCGAGCGAGACGCCGTCGATGGCGGTCGCCGCGACGTAGCGCTCGAGCCGGTCGCCTATCCCCTTCGGGAAACCGATGACGCGTGCATCCGGTTCGTTCGCCTTCACCGCGCGCACGATTGCCGCGGTCGGCTCGACGCACCAGCGCTCAAAGCCGTCATCGTCGAGCACCCCGGCCCAGGTGTCGAAGATCTGCACGACGTCGGCGTCGGCCCTGATCTGCGCCACCAGGTAATCGGCGGACACGGCAACCAGCGTATCGATCAGTTGCTGCATGGCGTCAGGATAGGCGGCGGCGAATTCCAGCGCCGGCGCCTGATCGGGCGTGCCGCGGCCGGCGATCATGTAGGTCGCCACTGTCCACGGCGCACCGCAGAAGCCGATCAGCGACTTGCCGGGCGACAGGTTCTGGCGCACGCGCAGCACCGTCTCGAGGATGGGGGCGAGGCGCTCGACCGCATGGGCATCATCGAGCCGCTCGATTCCGCGCACATCGATCGGATCGAGGCGCGGACCTTCGCCCTCGACGAAATCGACGCGGCGGCCAAGGGCATGCGGGATCACCAGAATGTCCGAGAAGAGTATTGCCGCATCGACGCCGAAGCGATGCACCGGCTGCAGGGTGATCTCCGCAGCGCGTGCCGGATCGTAACAAAGGTCGAGGAACCCCTTCGCCTTCGCCCGCAGCGCCCGATACTCCGGCAGGTAACGTCCTGCCTGGCGCATCATCCAGACCGGAGGAGGGGAGAGGATGGCACCGTCTAGCACCGCTCGCACCTTTCCGCCTGAATAAGGGACACGGTCGCCACTCCCGGACTCGTCCAAGACAGATAGTGAATCTTCTTTTTGTTTCATCTTGGGGGTGGATTCCAGTGAATCGCCGTCAGTCCCGTATCATCCGCGCCGGTCGCGCCGCATCGCCTGGCTGGGGACACAGCGATACAACGGAGAGGGGAAATAACAAGGACAACCCAATCCGCCTTTGTTAACCGTTGGTTAACCATAACTGGAAGGAGCGAACCGGTGGATTTCACGAAGTTATCCCCAAGGTATCCCATTGTCGCATAAGGCTTTCCGTAGCCAACAGGCCGCGCGGATTCGGCCGCAGTTGAACCACCGTTGTTGATCGTTTTCGGGCCATCGGGGACAGTTTTCGTCGAAACGCCGCGGTACCCCGAGTTGTTCAGAATCCGCCAACAGCGTTTCGTCTTTGTGGGGATGAATGGGTGAAATGACGCCGCTGGTACTTGCCTCGCAAAGCGCGACTCGCGCGAAGTTGCTGAAGGCCACGGGGATTGCCTTCATCGCCACGGATTCGCGCGTGGATGAGCGCGCCGCGGAGGCGCCGCTGATGGCCGCTAGCGCCTCGCCTGCAGACATCGCGATGGCGCTCGCCGAAGCAAAGGCCCTTGCCGTCAGCGCTCGGAAGCCCGGCGCGCTAGTCATCGGCGCCGACCAGACCCTCGACTTCGACGGCAAGCGATGGACCAAGCCTGCAACGGTCGCCGACGCGCACGAGCAGCTCGCGCGCCTCTCCGGCCACACGCATCGCCTGCATTCCGCTGTTGCCGTCGCGCGGCAGGGCAATATTGCCTGGCGGCACAACGAGAGCGCCGGCCTGACGCTGCGATCGCTGACCGCTGAGGCAATCGATGCCTACCTCGCCGAGGTCGGCGATGCGGTGCTCGGCAGCGTCGGCGCGTACCAGATCGAGGGACCGGGCATCCGCCTGTTCGAAAAGATCGACGGCGATTATTTCACCATCCTCGGACTGCCGTTGTTGCCGCTTCTCCTGTACCTGAGGGGTGAGGGGATAATCGCGTGGTGAAACCCATCGCCTGCGTCATCGGCTGGCCGGTCAAGCATTCGCGCTCGCCGGTCATCCATCGTTTCTGGCTGAACGAATTCGGGATCGACGGCGACTATGTCCTCCATCCGGTCGAGCCGGAGAAGGTCGCGGCGTTCTTGTCCGATTTCTCCCGTTCGGGATTCGTCGGCGGCAACGTCACGGTACCGCACAAGGAAGCGGCGTTCGCCGCGGTGGCACGGCGCGACGCCGCTGCCGAAGCGACCGGCGCGCTCAACACGTTGTGGCTGGAAGATGGCGTGCTGGTCGGCGCCAACACCGATCCGCACGGCTTTCTCGCCAGCCTCGACGAGTCGGCGCCGGGGTGGGACGGCGCGCCCGGTCCTGCGGTGGTGCTGGGCGCCGGCGGCGCCGCGCGCGCCATCGTCTGGGCCCTCATCACGCGCGGCTTTGCGCCGGTGCATGTGGTCAACCGCGATCCGGCGCGGCCGAAAAATCTCGCGCGCCAGCTGGGCGACAAGGTCAGGCCGGCACGCTGGGCCGACCTGCCGAGTCTGCTTCGCGATGCGCGCGTGCTGGTCAACACGACGACCCTCGGCATGGCCGGCCAGCCACCGCTGAAGGTCGATCTGGCGCCGCTGCCTAACGACGCGGTGGTCAACGACATCGTCTATCTGCCGGCGGAAACCGAACTGCTCGCGGCCGCGAGCGCCCGCGGCCTGCGCACGGTCGGCGGCCTCGGCATGCTGCTTCACCAGGCGGCGCCGGGCTTCGCCAGATGGTTCGGCAGGACGCCGCAGGTCACGCCGGCGCTGCGGGCTGCCGTGCAGAAGTCAATCAGCGAGGGCTGATGCTGGTCCTCGGCCTCACCGGTTCGCTCGCCATGGGCAAGACGACCGTGGCCGGCATGTTCGTGCTCGAAGGCGCAGCCGTCTTCAACGCCGACCGCGCGGTACACGATCTCTACGCCGCCGCCGCCGTCGCACCCGTCGAAGCCGCATTCCCCGGCACGACAAGGGACGGCACCGTCGACCGCGCGCTGCTCGGCAAGACCATCGCCGGCAACCCGGCGGCGCTCGCGAAGCTGGAAGCGATCGTCCACCCGCTAGTTCACGCCGCCGAGGATGCGTTCCGCGCGCGCGCCGCCGCCGATAACCGGCGGCTGATCGTCCTCGACATTCCGCTGCTGCTGGAGACCGGCGGCGAAAAGCGTGTCGACGCCGTCGTGGTGGTCAGTGCGGCGCCGGAAATCCAGCGCGCGCGAATTCTCGGCCGTGCGGGAATGACGGAGGAAGTCGCCGCGCGGCTCCTCGCACGCCAGATGCCCGACGGGGAAAAGCGCGCCCGCGCGCATTTCATCATCGACACGTCGGGAGATTTTCCGGCGACCCGCAAGCAGGTCGCCGACGTTGTTCGGGCCGTCGCCGGGATGACGGCCGGTCCGTGAAGGGTTGACCGATTACTTCTGTCGCGCCTTGCGCGCCGCGTAACGTGCGTCGCGGGCGGCCTTCTGTTCGGCGAGCATGGCGAGCGCCTGTTCGCCCTCGACGCGGCGTGCCTCCTTTTCGGCGGCGACGCGTTCTACTTCCAGACGCTTCATCTCGGCTTCGCGCGCCACGCGATCGGCTTCCTTCTGCGCCTTCCGTTCGGCGACCCGGGCCTCTCGGGCCTGCGCGGTGGCGACCTGGGCGGCCAGACGCTCCTTCACGGCGGGATCGTCGGGCTTCGGTTGCGACTTGAACTTCTCCAGCATCGCGCGCCGGGCGGCGGCGGCGTTATGCATGCGGTCGGTGAAATTATCCTTGAAGGCGGGCATGGGTCTCGCGGGTCGGGCGGAATTCGGGAAAGGCGGGAACGCTGCTGAATTAGCGCAATTCGTGGCTTTTTCAAGCTACATCCGCTTACGAACGGCTGTTTCATGGCGATAAATCCCCAGCGCACCGTCCTCCGGCCGTCGCTTACGCTCCGGCGTTCGTCGCTCGAAACATGCCACCGGCATGTTTCGTCCGCTAACGCGGACCGCTCCTTACCCCTCGTACTTTTCCACGATGCCGGGGCGGCGGATTTCGGCTTCGTCGGGATTTTTTCCGAATTCGCGCTTGGCCCGGCGCTGGCGGAGCAGGTCCCAGTACTGGTCGAGGGCGATGTTGATGGCTTTCAGCCGGGCCTTGTCGTCGTCGCTGAGGGCGCCCCTTTCGTAGAGGTGGTGCTCCTCGGCGGCGAGGTCCTTGATGTGCTTGACGACGGATTGATCGGTGGCCATGGGATTTTTTCCTATGCGCTCCGAAAAGATAACCTAAGCCGAACCTAGATCATCGCAAGGCCGCTCGGGCGGCCGGCTGGAAAGGCCGCGTCGATGCGGGCGATTTCCGACACTGTCAGCGCAAGCTGCCCGGCCTCGGCGTTTTCCTCGACATGGCCCGCATCGGCGGCCTTTGGAATCGCGAACAGCGACGTTCGGCGGACCAGGAAGGCAAGCGCCACCTGGCGCGGCGTGGCGTCGTGCGCCGTGGCGATTTCGCCGAGTAAGCGCCCACCCGTTGACGAGGGTTTTGGGAAGCCGCCGTGACCGAACGGACTGTAGCCGACAACCGCAACGCCGTGTTTCTCGCACCACGGGATAACCGCGTGCTCAATGCCGCGCTCCTCCAGGTGATAGAGCACTTGGTTGCAGGCGATTTTGCCTGGCCCGGCGATCGCCTCTGCCTCGTCGAGATCGTCGGCGTCGAAATTGCTGACGCCCCACGAATGGATCTTGCCGGCCTTCTTCAACTGCTCGAAGGCCGCGATGGTTTCCTCAAGCGGATGGCGCCCGCGCCAGTGCAGCAGGTAGCAGTCCAGGCGATCGGTCTTGAGACGCGCCAGGGATTTGTCGCAGGCCGCGATGGTCCCGGCGCGCGAGGCATTCTGCGGCATCACTTTCGAGACCAGGAAAATTTCGTCGCGTCGGCCGGCGGTCGCCTCGGCGACAATTTCCTCGGCCTTGCCGGAGCCGTAGAGCTCGGCGGTGTCGACGTGGGTCATGCCGAGATCGAGGCCGCGGCGAAGCGCCGCGATGGCGCCGGCGCGTTGCGCTTGCTCGATGTACCAGGTGCCCTGGCCGACGGTCGCAACCCCGGCCGCGGCCGGTCCGAATCGATGCTTTTCCATACCTTCTTTCCCGGCGGCCGCTCTTGTCTCAGGCGGCAATCTCCTTACCATCGCCCACCGAATCATGCGCGAAATTGTCTTCGACACCGAGACCACCGGGCTCGACCCCAAGACCGGCGACCGTATCGTCGAGATCGGCGGTATCGAGCTGTTCAACCACATCCCGACCGGACGCAGCTTCCATCGCTACGTCAATCCGGAACGTCCGGTGCCGATCGAGGCCGGTCGGGTGCACGGCCTCGACGACGCCTTCCTGAAGGACAAGCCGGTCTTCGCCGTTATCGCCGAGGAAATGATCGAATTCTTCGGCGACGCCAATCTCATCGCGCATAACGCCCCGTTCGACATTTCTTTCATCAATGCCGAGCTGGCGCGTCTCGACCGGCCGCCGCTCGGCGGCGACCGTGTCATCGACACGCTGATGCTCGCCCGCCGTAGGCATCCCGGCAGCCCGGCCTCGCTGGACGCGCTGATGGCGCGCTACCAGATCGATGCCTCGCGCCGCACCCTGCACGGCGCACTGCTCGACGCCGAACTGCTCGCCGAGGTCTATATCGAGCTGATCGGCGGCCGCCAGGCGGCGCTTGTCCTCGGCGGCGAGCCCGAGGCACCGACCATCACGGTCGGGCACATCTCTGCCGTCATCGGCGCCCGCCCGACGGCGCGCGTGTTCAACGTCAGCGCCGAGGAACTGGCGGCGCACGCCGCCGCGGTGGCGGCGATTGGCGGCAAGGCGATCTGGCTGAGTTACGCGGCCGCGCCAGCCTGAGGGAACGACGGGCAGCCGGTCGCGTTAGACTTAAGGGCGCAGCTGTAATCAGGAGTATGTCCATGAGCCTCGAAAAGGAAATCCTCGGCCTCGAGAAGCAGTTCTGGCAGTCGATGGTCGACCGCGACGCGAAGCTTGGCGCCAGCCTCACGGCCGATCCCTGCATCGTCACCGGCGCGCAAGGGGTCGGCAAGGTCGACCGCAAGACCTTCGCCACCATGATGGAGGGCGGGGCCTGGAAGCTGCACCGCTTCGAATTCAGCGACGTGAAGTTTAGCGAGGTCACCGATGATGTCGCGGTCATCGCCTACAAGGTGCGCGAGGAACTCACCGTTGATGGCGAGAAGCTGACGATGGAGGCGGCCGATGCTTCCACCTGGGTCCGCCAGGGCGACGGCTGGGCCTGCGCGCTCCACACTGAATCCGTGCTCGGCGATCCTTTCGGCCGCGACCGCAAGCAGGCGGCAAAGAAGACCGCCTGACTGGGAGGCGAGGGCTGGGATTCAGCCGCTCGCGGGCCATATGCTGAGACGACCCCAGCCGCCGTTCCGCCCGCGGAGCCTTCCCGTTGATCCCTTATTCGCTGCTCGACCTCTCGCCCATCGTCGCCGGCGGGAGCGCCCGGCAATCGCTGCAGAATACGCTTGATCTGGCGCAGCACGCCGAGAGCTGGGGCTATAACCGCTACTGGCTGGCCGAGCACCACAACATGGCCGGCATCGCCAGCGCCGCCACCGCGGTCGTCATTGGTCATGTCGCCGGCGGCACCGGAACCATCCGGGTCGGCTCTGGTGGCATCATGCTGCCCAATCATTCGCCGCTGGTCATCGCCGAGCAGTTTGGCACGCTGGAGAGCCTGTTTCCGGGGCGCATCGATCTGGGGCTCGGCCGCGCGCCCGGCACTGACCAGTTGACGGCCCGCGCGCTCCGCCGCGACGTCAACGCCGCCGCCGAGCACTTTCCCGACGATGTAGTTGAGCTGCAGGCGCTGCTGGCGCCATCCGGACCCGAGCAGCGCATCAACGCCATCCCCGGCGCCGGCACCAACGTGCCGATCTGGATTCTGGGTTCGAGTCTGTTCGGCGCGCAGCTCGCCGCGCTTCTCGGGCTGCCGTATTCGTTTGCCTCGCACTTCGCCCCCGACGCGCTCATCCCGGCGCTGGACATTTATCGCCCTCGCTTCCAGCCGTCGGCGCAGCTCGATAAGCCCTACGCCATGCCGGCGCTGCAGGTGGTCGCCGCCGACACCGACGCCGAGGCGCGCCACCTGTTCACCTCGACGCAGCAGGCCTTCGCCAACATGCATCGCGGCACGCGCGGCCAACTGCCGCCGCCGATCGACGACATCGCCACGTACTGGTCGCCGCCCGAACGCGCCCAGGCCGAGCACATGCTGGCGTATGCGGTGGTCGGCGGACCGCAAACGGTGCGCGACGGGCTGGCGCGATTCATCGCCGAGACGAAGGCCGACGAGGTGATGGTCGCCGCGATGATCTACGACCACACGGCGCGGCTACGGTCGTTCGAGATCGTCTCCGAGGTGCTGCGCGCTTTACCCTAACAACCGTCCCACCACCTTCGCCGTATAGTCCACCATCGGCACGATGCGGGCGTAGTTGAGCCGGGTCGGCCCGATGACTCCGAGCACGCCGACGATGCGCTGCTCGCTGTCGCGGTAGGGCGAGACCACCAGCGACGACCCCGACAGCGAGAATAGCTGGTTCTCCGAGCCAATGAAGATACGCACGCCATCGCCGGTCTCGGCGTTGCCGAGGAGGCGGATCAGTTCGCGCTGGGTTTCGAGGTCGTCGAAGAGCAGGCGGATGCGCTCAAGATCGGCGGCGGCGGTGACGTCGTCAAGGAGATTGGCACGGCCGCGCACGATCAGCGTGTCGGGGCGTTCGCTGCTCGTCGTCGCCCAGCTGGCGAAGCCTTTCTGGATAAGGTCGCCGGTAAGCTTGTCCAGTTCGGTGCGCAATTCCGTGTGCCGGCGCTCAAGATCGGCTTTGGCTTCGGTGAGCGAGCGACCGCGCAGGTGGGCGTTCAGATAGTTGCCTGCCTCGATCAGACTGGAGGGCGTCGTGCCGGCGTCGAGGTCGATGATGCGGTTCTCGACCGAGCCGTCCTCGCCGACCAGCACCACCAGCGCGCGCGTCGGCTCAAGGCGGATGAACTCGATGTGCTTCAGCCGGATGTCGGCCTTGTTGGCGAGCACCACGCCGGCACCGCGCGACAGGCCGGAGAGCGCGCGGCTCGCCTCCGACAGCAGTCCCTCGACGGTGTGGCCGGAGCTGCCTGCCTTCACCTGCGCCTCGATCTGCCGCCGCTCGTCCACCGACAGGTCGCCGATCTCGAGCAGCGCGTCGACGAAGAAGCGGAGCCCGAATTCCGTCGGCAACCGCCCGGCGGAGGTATGCGGCGCGTAGATCAGGCCGAGGTGTTCGAGGTCGGCCATGACGTTGCGGACCGAGGCGGGCGACAGCGCGGTCGGCAGCAGGCGTGAGATGTTGCGCGACCCCATCGGCTCGCCGGTCTCCAGGTACTGGTCGACGATGCGCTTGAAGATCTCGCGCGACCGCCGGTCGAGGCTGGCGAGCGCCGAGCCTTGCGGCGCCACGCGTTCGATGGATGGCTTGTCCTGCATGAGGTCCCGGTCGTTGAAGTGTCGCGCCAGCATTATATAGGTGCCCGGCCAGCGGGAAATGCCAATGCGGCCCGCACCCTTCATCATCCGGCGCGATTGAGCCTTTACGCGGCGGCCGGGCCACGGTTACAAGGCGCCATGGATTCAGCCCCACCGGCCGTCAAGCGGCCCTCGAAGCGCGCCGCCGATGCCATGCGGGCGGTCAGCCTGGAGCGCGGCGTCGCCAAGCACGCCGAGGGCTCGTGCCTCGTCCGCTTCGGCGACACGCATGTGCTGTGCACCGCCTCGATCGACGAGAAGGTGCCGCCGTGGCTGCGCGGCGGCGGCAAGGGCTGGGTGACGGCCGAATACGGCATGCTGCCGCGCGCCACCAACGAGCGCACGCGGCGCGAAGCCAGCGCCGGCAAGCAGTCCGGCCGCACGCTCGAAATCCAGCGCCTGATCGGCCGGTCGCTGCGCGCCGTGGTCGATCTGGTTGGCCTCGGCGAGCGCCAGATCATGCTGGATTGCGACGTGATCCAGGCCGACGGCGGCACGCGCACGGCTTCGATCACCGGCGCCTGGGTGGCGCTGCGCGATTGCATCGAGTGGATGCGCGCGCGCGAGATGATCGTGAAGCCGGTGCTTGCCGAGCACGTCGCCGCGGTCTCGGTCGGCATCTATCGCGGCACGCCGGTGCTCGACCTCGACTACGCCGAGGATTCGGAAGCCGAGACCGACGCCAATTTCGTCATGACCGGCTCGGGCGGGTTCGTCGAGATCCAGACCACCGCCGAGGGCAAGCCGTTCACCGACGCCGAGTTCGCCGCTCTCCTGGCGCTTGCCCGCGCCGGCATTGGCGAACTGGTCGAGCTGCAGAAGCTCGCGGTCCTCTAGGGGAGCCGCCGATGGGCTCGCTCAAGCGCGGCGACAAGCTGGTATTCGCGACCCACAATCCCGGAAAACTCCGCGAGATCGACGAGCTGATCGCGCCCTTCCGCATGACCGTTGCCTCCGCCAGCGCACTGGGTTTGCCGGAGCCAGAAGAAACCGGTCTGACGTTCGAGGAGAACGCAATTCTGAAGGCGGTTGCCGCGGCGACCGCCTCGGGCCTGCCGGCGCTCGCCGATGATTCCGGATTGGCGGTGGATGCGCTGGGCGGCGAGCCCGGCATCTATTCGGCGCGCTGGGCCGGCCCGAACAAGGACTTTGCCGCCGCCATGCAGACCATCGAGGATCGGCTGCTGGCCGTGCATGCCGCAACACCGGACACCCGGCGGGCTCGTTTCGTCGCGGTCCTCGCGCTGGCCTTCCCGGATGGCGGCAGCGAGACGTTCCGGGGCGAGGTCGAGGGTTATCTGGTATGGCCGCCCCGCGGGCCGAACGGTTTCGGCTACGACCCCATGTTCGTGCCCGACGGCCAGCCGGCGGGGCATGCGCGTACCTTTGGTGAAATGGCGCCGCACGATAAGCGCAACCTGTCGCACCGCGCCCGCGCCTTCGCGGCGTTCACGCGCGCGATCTTCCAATGACGCCTGGCCCCGTGGTCGACATCGTCGCGACGACGCCGGCCGAGCCGGGCTTCGGCGTCTATGTCCATTGGCCGTTCTGCGCCGCCAAGTGCCCCTATTGCGACTTCAACAGCCACGTCCGCCACGCGCCGCCCGACCAAGCGCGTTTCGCCGCCGCCTTCGTGCGCGAGATCGCGCGTACCGCCGAGCGCGCGCCAGGCCGCACGGTCACCTCGATCTTCCTTGGCGGCGGCACGCCCTCGCTGATGGAACCGAGAACGGTTGCCACCGTGCTCGACGCCGTGGCGGCGCACTGGCCGGTAGCGGCCAATGCCGAGGTGACGATGGAGGCCAACCCGTCGAGCGTCGAGGCGGAGCGCTTCCGCGGCTATCGCGCCGCCGGCGTCAATCGCATCTCCCTCGGCGTCCAGGCGCTGAACGACAAGGATCTCAAATTCCTCGGGCGGCTGCACAACGCCGAGGAGGCGCTGCGCGCCATCGACATCGCCCGGGCCACGTTTCCGCGTTTATCGTTCGACCTGATCTACGCGCGTCCCGGGCAGACGCCGGCCGAATGGGAGGCCGAGCTGCAGCGCGCGTTGACGCTGGCCGCCGATCATCTGTCGCTCTACCAGCTCACCATCGAACAGGGGACGCCGTTCTATGCGCTCCGCAACGCCGGCAAGCTGAAGCCGTCCGACGATGAGCTTGCCGCCGATCTCTACGCCGTCACGCAAAGTGTCTGCGACGCCGCCGGCATGCCGGCCTACGAGATTTCCAACCACGCGGTGCCGGGCGCCGAAAGCCGGCACAACCTGGTCTACTGGCGCTACGGCGAGTATGCCGGCATCGGCCCCGGCGCCCACGGCCGCCTGAAGCTTGCCGACGGGCGCCACGCTACCGCTGCCGAGCGCGTGCCCGAGGCCTGGCTGGAGAAGGTCGAATCGTGGGGCGACGGGCTCGTCGTCGACGATCTGCTGACGCCGGAGGAGGAGGGCGACGAACTGCTCCTCATGGGCCTGAGGCTTGCCGAAGGCATTGACCTCACCCGCTACCGCAGCTTTGCCGGCCGCTCGCTCGACGAGGCGCGGCTGACGGAACTGGTCGCCCACGGCATGGTCGAGCGGGCTGGCGTTGCCGGATCCGGCGAGCGCCTGCGCGCCACCCGCGCCGGCTTCTTCGTGCTGGATGCTGTGGTCGCCGATCTCGCGGCGTAACGCTCAGGTCCCCGACGCGCTGGCGAATGTCTTCGGGGCCGGATCGATGATCTGCGCGTTGCCGCGGCCGACCTGGTAGATGGCGAGGCCGCGCTGGTTGAGGCCGTTCTGCAGGAAGCGGAAGGCCCCGTCGATGCCGATGAAGCCGTTGGGATTGGTCAGGGTCTGCTGGGTGAAACGCTGGTCGCCGTAGCGGCCGGCGAGCCCGGCGGCGAGGCTCGTGGCGTCGTAGGCGAGCGACGCGGTGCGGCTGGGTGCCGAACCGTAGGTCGCCTGGTAGCGCCTGGCGAAGCTGGCAAAGCCGCCATTCTCCGGCGCCGGGTACCAGCCGCCCGCAAGATTTGATTCCGACAAAATACGCGGGTCGTTGTCCCACTGGCCGCTGCCGAGATAGGTGATCTTGTCGGGGGTGGCACCGTTGGCCGCCAGCACCTGGGCGAGGAACGGCGTCGCGTCGCCGGCGTCGGGCAGGAACACGGCATCGATGGACCCGGATTTCACCAGTCCGGCGAGCGAGGTCGCCTGTGTCTGCATGGCGGTCTTGTCGAGGGAGTAACGCTGCGAGGCGAGGACGCGCACGCCGGCACCGGCGGCCGCGCGCTGCAACTCGGACTCGACCACCGTGCCGTAGGCGTTGTCGGGGAGGAGTGCCGCGAACGAATGCTTGCCACGGCTGGCGGCAAAACTGACGATGCGGTCGACGTCGCTCTGCGGCAGGAAGCTCAGCAGGTAGACGCCCTGAACGGCGGCGGTCGAGTCGCTGGAGAAAGCAATGACCGGCACGTTGGCAGCGCGCGCCACCGCCGCCACCGGTGGCACCGAGCGCGCGAACAACGGGCCGAGGATGAGTTCGGCGCCCTGCGAGATCGCCTCGGTCGCCGCCGCGCGCGCCCCTTCCGGCGTGCCCTGGTCGTCCTTGATCATCACCTGGATGCTGGCGTTCTTGAAATCCTTCAGCGCAAGTTCGGCCGCGTTGCGGAAATTGGTGGCGATCTGTCCCGCGTTGCCGGTCGCCGTCATCGGAACCAGCAGCGCTACGCGGATGGTGCCGGTACCCAGAACCGTGCCGGTGACCGGCTGGCTCGCGCGCACCGCCGCGCCACCTCCGACTCCGCCGCCGAATCCGGAAGGACCGCAGCCGACCAGCATCGCCACGGCGCCGAGGCCGAGCGCCATCGCCAGGGCGCGATGCGCGACGGCTTTTCCGCGCCGCACAAAATTCAGGCAGGACAAGAATTTCTCCCCTGCTCGCCCCTTAGGCGCTAACAAGTACGACGCTGACAATTGCGAAATCATAAGGCCAATCCGGGCGCTGTCAAAACACCATGAACTCGCTTGTTAACGCCGATGGCCGCCGTTTGCCAGTGATGGACGGGGAGATTGGCAAGAAGATCGGGGCGGAACGTGAACCGGCCGGTGCACCGGACGCGTCAGCATTGTCGGCACCGGGTCCTGCCTTTTCTGTGGACGGTCACCGCATAGCCGCCCGGCCGCTCGATCCGGCGCTCTACATTGTGGCGACGCCGATCGGCAATCTTGGCGACATCACGCTGCGCGCCCTCGCCACGCTGGCGGCCGCTGATCTCATTGCCTGCGAGGACACGCGCGTCACCGCCGTGCTGCTCCGCCATTTCGGCATTGCGACCCGGCTGGTCGCCTACCACGATCACAACGCCGCCCGGCAGCGTCCAAGACTTCTCGCCGCGCTGGGTGAGGGCAGGGCGGTCGCCCTAGTCAGCGATGCCGGCACGCCGCTCATCTCCGATCCCGGCTATCGCCTGGTGGTGGAGGCACAAACGGCGGGTCATCGCGTGATCCCGTTGCCGGGCCCGTCGGCGGTGCTCGCCGCGCTCGTCGCCGCCGGCCTGCCCACCGACCGCTTCCTCTTCGCCGGATTCCTGCCGCCGAAATCGGCGGCGCGGACGAAGCGCCTGGCGGAACTGGCGAACGTCGTGGCGACGCTTGTGTTCTTCGAGTCCGGCCCGCGTGTTGCGGCAGCTCTTGCCGACATGGCGGCAACGCTCGGCGTGCGCGACGCGGTGGTGGCGCGCGAACTCACCAAGACGTTCGAGACCGTCCGCCGCGGCACGCTTGCCAGCCTGACGGCGACGCTCGCGGGCGAGGCAGCGCCGAGGGGCGAGATCGTCGTCGTCGTCGGACCGCCGGCGGATGCGGTTGTCTCGGCCGTCGATGCCGATCGCCTGCTGCGCTCGCTGCTGGCGGAGAAGTCGGTGGGCGAAGCCGCCTCGGAAGCCGCCGCCATGACCGGACTGCGGCGCCACGATCTCTATCAGCGCGCGCTCGCCATCAAGGCCGCGGCCGATGGCGGCGGCGACTGACCGCTCGGCGCTTCGCCGTGCCGCCGAGCGGCGCGGCCGCCGCGCCGAGGAGTTGGCGGTGTGGCTGCTGCGCCTGAAGGGCTATCGGCTGCTGGCGCGCCGCTACAAGACCGGCGTCGGCGAGATCGACCTCATCGTTCGCCGGGGGCGCACGGTCGCCTTCGTCGAGGTCAAGAGCCGCGCGACGATGGACGAGGCGAGCGATGCCGCCACGCCCGCGGTCCGCCGCCGCATCGCCCGCGCCGCCGGTCACTGGCTGGCGCGGAACCCGGCGGCCGCCGAATGGACGCTCCGCTTCAAGGTGATCATGCTGGCGCCGGGCCGTCTGCCGCGGCACCTGATGGCCGCATTCGACGGCGAAGGTGCCGCGTGATAATCGGACGGCGCGTTGCAAGGCGAGGCAGGCGAGGCCGGGAATGCCGCTGAAGGCCGCGTACCAGATGGACCACATCGCGCGGATAAAGATCCGTGGCGACTCGACATTCGCCATCATGCTGGAGGGCGAGCGGCGCGGGCACGCGCAGTATCACTACACGCCCGACCGGCTTTCCATGCGCGACGGCCGCGTATCTGCGGCAGTCGAAAAGGTCGCCGTGCGCGACCGCGAGGGCGATCACTTCACGCTGGGGTCGGCCGAAACTGTAGATCTCTCGACATTCGCCGTGGTGCATCTGCGCCAGGATCCGCCGTTCGATCTCGGCTACATCACCTCGACGCATCTCCTGGAGCGCCTGCAGCCAAAGACACTGGTGGTCAATGATCCGGCGAGCGTCAGAAATGCGCCGGAAAAGCTCTTCGTCACCGAGTTCCCGGCGCTGGCGCCCCCGACCCTGATCACACGCGACCGCGCCGCCATTCTTGCCTTCCGCCAGGAGCACGGCGACATCATCATCAAGCCGCTCTACGGCAACGGCGGCGCCGGCGTCTTCCGCATCGCCGGCGGCGACGAGAATCTCGCCGCCCTGGTCGAGCTGTTCGAGCAGACGTTCCGCGAGCCGTTCGTCGTGCAGCGCTATCTGCCCGAAGTGCGTCAGGGCGACAAACGCATCATCCTCGTCGAGGGCGAGGCGGTCGGCGCCATCAACCGCGTGCCGGCGCTGGGCGAGGCGCGTTCCAACATGCATGTCGGCGGCCGCGCCGATGCGACGACGATCACGGCGCGCGACCGGGAGATCTGCGATGCCATCGGCCCGACGCTCAAGCGGCGTGGCCTCCTCTTCGTCGGCATCGACGTGATCGGCAACAACCTGACCGAGATCAACGTCACCTCGCCGACCGGCATCCGCGAGGTCAAGCGCTTCGGCGGCGCCGACATCGCGGCGCTCATCTGGGACGCAATCGAGAAGCGGCTCGCCTGACGCTCACCCGGCCGGCGCGGCGAACTCCAGCCGGGTGCCGCCCGGCTCCAGGATCATCGCGTGCAGCATGGCGCCGCCGGCAAACGGTTGCGGCGCGAATTCCACCGATCGCGTTGGCCCTGATGGCGGCGATCGGCGCGCTGCCGGGCGAGCAGCTCGGCGACTACGTTGCGCTCGGCGAACTCGCCCTCGACGGAACCATCACTGCCGTCGCCGGCGTGCTTGCCGGCGGCGATTGCCGCCAACGGAATGTCACGCGGCGTCATCTGCCCGGCGGCCTCCGGTCCGGAGGCCGCGTGGGCAAGCGGCGACATGGCGATCCTGGCGCCGCGCAGCCTCATCGCCGTCGCCAATCACTTTCGCGGCGTCCAGATTCTGTCGCGACCAGAGGCCGGCATCGCCGAAGCCGACGGCGTGCTGCCCGATCTTGCCGACATCAAGGGACAGGAGAGTGCCAAGCGCGCGCTCGAAGTGGCGGCCGGCGGGCATCATCTGCTGATGGTGTATATGATTAAACGTGTTTACCAACAAAGCCGGTGATCGCCGCGGTCCGTCAGCTGGCTCGATCCGGAAGGCGCTGGTTCGCGCCGGCTTGGGCGACTGCACGATCCACACGCTGCGCCATACGCATGCGACGCGTCTGATCCAGAACGGAATGAACATCTACGAGGTCAAACACGTGCTCGGCCACTCCGACATCAAGACGACGATGCGATATGCGCATCTGGAATCGACCGATGTCAACGGTCGCGCCCGCGACGCGATGAATCGAATTAACATCGTGCGGGTTGCCGCTGACCAAACTCGGGGATGCCCCTGAGGGTGGGTAAGCCCGGCCCGTATCTCCTTCGTCTCTCTCCCCGTTTTCCACAGGGTCTCGAGGTTGCTCTCTGGCAGCCACGCCGGCAGACTTCACGGGTTGACCGCTCGCTGGATCACCACTCCCCGAGCAGTCCCAGACCCCGACTATCGGAAACCGTCGGCCGTCCTTGTGCGGGGTGGTCGGCGGTTTTTCGTTGAGGCGAAGGGCAAATGCCTGGGCCAGCCGACGAGTCGATCGCGCGCTGCGAAACTCCCTGGCGCTAGTTCCAAGGGGCGAGCGCGTTGCGACGTTGGCGCTAGCCACAACCCTTCTGGTCCAGCTCGACGATCCTCGGCCGATTGAGGAGGCTCGCGCGATCATCCGCGCCGAGGCAACTGCGTTAGGCGTCGAGTGGTGGGACGAGAAATAACCCGCAGGAGGAGCGACCGAGTGACCCTTGCTCACCTAGAGGACGTGGCAAATATCGCCGGCGCCGTCGCGTCACTCGCCGCCGCGGCCCTGTGGTTCTGGGCATCATCCGTGCGGTTGCCACCATTCCGGAATATCGGCCTCGACTCAGTGTCGAAAGACTTTGATCCCGTGCATGACGCCATCCACCGCGTGAGCCGGAGAAACACATTCGCCGCGCTTGCATCCGGCGTCGCGGCCCTGGCGTTCGCCGTGGCCTTCTATTGCCGGGAGGCACAGATTGGCTTGTAGGACGCACCCGGTGCGGCCTCGTCCGACCTTCGTGCCCCATAGCTCAGCGAATTTTCCCGGCTCCCCCGCCGGATCCGTGACTGTGAAGCTTCAATTGATATTGGGCGACGCAGCGCGCGTGGGCGTGTCGGCCTAGCACCTGCACGCAGGGATCGGGTGGCTCGTGGGAGTAAATCCCTGGCGGCAA